>CP012068.1:600000-1200000 GCA_001189495.1 Eubacterium sulci ATCC 35585
GCTTAGCCACTTCTGTGCTTGATAGTCCTCTTTCGGTAATATCCCCACGAACATTATAATCAGTTATATTCTTAGTTAAAAGATCAGTCGAGTAGTTAAAGTTGTACGGGTTCCATTGCTTACCACCTTGCCATCTGTTAAGTGCAGGATCGCGAGGTTCCCTATGTGGTAAATCCTGCGCATACATATCCAAATTATTCAAGGTCTCCGAAACTTCCTCAGAAAGATTAGGATCACTGGAAATTCCGGCATTAGGGAAGCCTGTAACATAATCATAATTTAAGGTATTAACCCATTTAACTCTGCTGCCGGCAAAATAATCTGCCAAGTAGGAAGGGATGACAGCACGAAAGCCGCTGTCTTTGTACCAAACAAGTTCTGCCCAATAATTATCTTTTGTCTGCTCTTTGTATTCGCTTGGCATTTCCTCAGCGAATACGGCGCTAGGTATTGCTATCAATACCATGACAAGGCTTAGTGCGACGCACAAAAATCGTTTAGATGTTTTTTTCATTACCGTTCTCCTTAATAATTTTAAAATAAGTATGTAACTTATTCTGCAATAGTATCTAAATAATAATTAAAAGTAAATATATCAAATTTGCCTATGATTCATACTATCTTATATTTTATATTATATGTAACAAAAATTCAATTCTTAATTAACTATCAATTCTTTTAAAATTTTTCTTGCGTATTAGTAGGAGATTATGCTAATCTTTATAGGTTGAATGGATTGATTTTATATTTAATAATCGTAGTATATTGTGAACACATCAAAGGACGGAATACACTATGGGATTTATGGACTCATATAAACGTTTAGAAAAACTCTGCGGTGATATGCTTGAAGATGAGAGGCGGATTTCAGCATATATAGATAAAATGTATGAAAATGATAAAGGGTGGGATCTAGTACCTGGATGGGAAAGTGATTTAAAAAACCTTAAGTATTACAGGAGGATACGGAATAAGCTAGTACATGAACCGGATGCTTATGAAGAGGAACTGTGTGATACAGAAGATGTAGAATGGCTAGAAGATTTTTATTATAGGATTATTGACGGTGAAGATCCTCTGAGTAGATATTACAAAATTGTTCGCGCAAGAAATAGTATTAATAATGCATCTAGATATGGAATGGATACATCATCTTATGGTAAAAACAGTAATTCATCCTGTAGCAGTGGAATCTTAGGAACGATTCTGCTAGCGCTCTTTATTGCAGTAGTATTATTCTTTATGATACTTGAATATAATTAACGGAAGACATCGAGCACATAGTATCATATACGCATAAAAACGCCCCGAAAGCCTAGGCTCTCGGGGCTAAATTTATATTATAGTGTTTATCTTGTTATCCTTCGATGTTTGGTAGTGTAGCAAGGCTTGCTTCAATCTCTTCGTCGCTTGGTACGTAGTCAGTCATAACGCCATCATTGAACTTTTCGTAAGCATATAGGTCAAAGTATCCTGTACCAGTTAGGCCAAATAGAATTGTCTTTTCTTCGCCTGTCTCTTTGCACTTAAGGGCCTCGTCGATTGCTGCCTTGATAGCGTGGCTGCTTTCTGGAGCAGGAAGTATGCCCTCAACCCTAGCAAAGTCACGAGCTGCTTCAAAGACTTCAGTCTGTGTATAGCTTACAGCTTCCATCTCTCCCTGGTGGTAAAGCTCAGATACGATAGGGCTCATGCCGTGGTAGCGAAGTCCACCTGCGTGGTTAGGAGCAGGGATGTAGCCACTTCCGAGAGTGTACATCTTTGCCATAGGGCAAACACGTCCTGTATCGCAGAAGTCATAAGCGTAGCGACCTCTTGTAAGGCTTGGGCATGATGCCGGCTCAACAGCGATGAAACGGTAGTCAGCTTCGCCTCTGAGCTTTTCTCCCATAAAAGGTGACATTAGTCCACCGACATTGCTTCCGCCACCAGCACAGCCGATAATAATATCAGGCTTGATGTCGTATTTCTTCATTGCAGCCATAGCCTCCTCACCAATAATGCTCTGGTGGAGAAGTACCTGGTTTAGCACGCTACCTAGAACGTACTTGTAGCCCTCAGTAGTTGTAGCAGCTTCTACAGCTTCTGAAATAGCGCAGCCAAGGCTTCCTGTTGTGCCTGGATGCTCGCTGAGAATCTTCTTACCGATTTCTGTAGTCTCAGATGGGGAAGGTGTTACAGACGCACCATATGTTCTCATAACCTCACGACGGAAAGGCTTCTGCTCATATGAAACCTTAACCATATAGACATTGCAGTCTAGCCCAAAGTATGAGCATGCCATCGAGAGGGCAGTACCCCACTGACCAGCACCGGTCTCGGTTGTGACGCCCTTGAGACCCTCCTTCTTAGCATAGTAGGCCTGAGCGATAGCAGAGTTTAGCTTGTGGCTTCCGCTTGTGTTGTTTCCCTCAAACTTGTAGTAGATCTTAGCCGGAGTCTGAAGCTTTTCCTCTAGGCAGTATGCACGAACGAGAGGTGATGGTCTATACATCTTATAGAAGTCTCTGATTTCCTGAGGAATCTCGATGTATCTATCAGTATCATTTAGCTCCTGCTCGATAAGCTCATCACAGAAAACTGGCTTTAGGTCATCAAATGTAACTGGTTTACCTGTAGCTGGATTTACAAGTGGAGCTGGCTTTTTCTTCATATCCGCTCTGACATTGTAATAGTGCGTTGGCATTTCGCTCTCGTGCAGATAAATCTTGTAAGGTATTGCCTTGTTATTTGTGTTGTTTGACATTTTTTTCTCCTTCTGTCTTTTCATCAAAACTTGCGAAGTGTGAAAGGATGTATAAAACAAAAAACTCTCATCCCATATTCGCTGGGACAAGAGTTAAAATCTCCTGCGGTGCCACCCGGCTTGGCGTAAAACGCCCACTCCTTCGCATACTAACATATGCAGATATTGTTAACGAAGTATCTTCTCCGTCGCCCCTACTAGAATCCTCAAAGATGATTCGTTCAGTTTGCCCTCAGGAGGCCATTCAACAAAGCGCATACAGTCTGCAATCACACCATCTGCAAATCTCTCTTCTGCTGCATCTAAGCCTACTATTCTCCATCAAAGGTTTGTTAAATTAGATAAATACTAACACCAAAAAATGTGTGTGTCAACATATTTTTGATTTATTTTTTATGAAATCTTTCTAATAGAGCATGCCGTTTAGGATTTGCTCACATAAAAGAAGTCCACCGCCCATACCTAAATGTGATTTTTCAATTACATCTATATAGCCTAGTGATGGGAGTGCAATTTCAATTCCGCTGAATCTTTTTCCCTTAGCTCTAAGCATGGCAATGGTCTGTCCATCTGCAAAGACAAGCTCAGCATCGGTATCAAAAATATTCTTTTCGAGCGCTTCGCTAGAGCCATACTCCTTTAGAATATCCTTAAGCTTGGTTTCCTGCGCCGAAAGCTCAGAGGAACTTAGAATCTTATCTTTGAGTGCATCTGTTTCAGTAATAGATATGGAATCTGGGCTCATCCCAAAATAGCTTGTAATAAAATCCGTATATCCAAGGCACTGGGAAAGCGTGCCGTGTACGGCAAATTTAACTCCTTTTGGTCGCCCAGTTAAAGTATGAATCCTAGAGAGGTGGGAAAAACACTTCGCTCTTGCTCTTTCGCTTTGTTCTATATATGAACTCATATCACTTCTGAGAATGTCGCAAACCTTACTTACAAGATCTTCCATGGCCCTAAATCCAACGGGGAGACCATCGCATACAATATAGGGCATATCAAAGCGCGCAGATAGAAACTCTGCAGAATCAAGTCCGTAGAGACTATCGATGACTATATTGAGATCTGCACGAGGTATGTTTTCTATCTCACTTATGCTGGAGCCTGCACATAGGAAACAGTTCACATCTATACCGCAGAGAGAAAAAGCTCTTTTTAGCTCTTCCTTATCTCCGGCAAAGTCTCTGTGAAATATGGAAAGTCCAAGTATGTTTACGGTTTTACCAGCTAGTTTTTTGCCATTCCTTGCGAATTTTTCTAGCAGGATGCGGCAGGCTTTGATGTAGCCATCCCAAATAGGGAGGGAGTAGCCAGGGCTTCCTATGGAGATGATTTTTTTCTCGTCCCTGCTTGACTCTCTTACGATTCTTTCTATATCGTCACCGATAAGCGCAGCTCCAGGCGTGTTTACGATGGCAAGTAGATCAAAGTCAATTTCCTTTTCAAGAAAGGCTATTACCTCAGAAAGCTTATCCTCGCTGCCATAGACGTAATCGCGTCTATCTAGGAAGGTTGAAGGAACGCGTGGCTGTCCGAAATACCAAAATTCAGGGTATTCGAGCGGATCAAACTCCGGCTGCCTTATCATCTGATTATCAGATGTGGCTGAGTGATAGAACTTGCAGCCCGTTGGACCGTTCATAAGGACTAGACCATTTGATATTCCCTCAAAAGCAAAGACTAGCCCAGACATGCTATCTGGAGTAATACTTGTCAAATAGTTTTCTGTCATTGAGCCATTCTCCTTCCTTTGATTTACTGAAAAGCCTCGACCAACGCTCGACCATTTCAAGCCCTGTAAAGAAACCGTTATCTGGACACATTGGAATCGTGTCTGTGATATAGCTTTGCTCGCTTACAGGCTCGTAGTTTGAGAGGATGATGTCAGGCTTTAGCCTTTTGATATCAGAGCTTCTCTCATCTCTATCGTAGTTTTCTACAACCTCGATACCGTCTATTTCGGAAAGAGAGGAGCGGAATCCTTCATCCTGAGAGAAGTTTAAAACGCATATCTTTACTATTTTCATACCGCAGTCTAGGGCAGCGTTCAGTATCCAGTCGAGCTCGTGATTGTATGTGATAATCATGAGTTTTTTGCCTTCGAGCTTGGGCCTTACTAATTTCATCCTATTTTGATATATGATCTCGTTTTCCGATATTATGCTCTTTGCTTCATCGCTTGCATCAAAGTGCTTACCTAGGGCAAGAAGCCAATCGGAGGTTTCCTTAAAGCCGATAGGGAACTGCTTTTCAAAGAAGCTTGCGCCGTATTCTTTGATGAAGAAGTCTTCGAGTATTTTGCCAGTATAGTCGCGATATGCGAGCAGGTTTAGCTTTGCTGAGCAGAAATCACGCAGCGAAGCGTAGCTTGTGTTACATAGGAAGCGGCAGTTTACCGAGATGTTCATGCGAGCAAGGAAGGTTTTAAGTCTTTGAAAGTTCATCTCCGTGTTTCGGGCAACGACCTTTTCGAAGACTATGTTTACGGTCCTTTCTCTTTTTTCTACACTCCTATCTATTATCTGCTTTGCAAGCGAGGTGTACGCCATCAGCATTCCCTGAAGGTAATCTCCTGTGAGGTTACCTTCAGCTTTTACCGTTACTATCTTAGTTCTTTCGGTCGAAAGGCTGAGTGCATCGTCTATATCATCTCCAATTATGCCAGAAGGGCAGGAGCTTACTATGACAATGGCTGGTGGTGGCTCAGGTGAATCAAGGATTTTCTTGACCGTAGCTAAAAGATTTTCACTTCCACCAAAGACCATGTCTGTCTCAGTCATATCTGTCGATAGCACATTTGGAATCAAAGATGAAGGCAGTATATTTCCGCGTTCAAAGAGCGTTCTTCTTCCGGCAGAGCTTATCGTCTGTATGGAAAGATAGGTACAGCTCTTTGGGGAGTGTGCGAGAATTACTGCATCCTTGAGATTTGAGCTCATGGTCATGGCGCCATTAAAAGCGCAGCCGTGAAGAGGCTCATCCCTGATTACATTCTTTGATAGATAGGGAGCATCATAGTCGCTAGTGCTTTCTTCTTGGCCAGAGCTGATGCCCGTGCATGCTTCGCAAGGCTCTGCGGACTCACAGCTACAGGAAGGAGTGTCTTCCTCTTCTTGATTTGGCGAAGAAGATGCGCTGTGGCTAGCCTTAGTAATTGCACCTTCATTTGACAGAATCAAAGCCTCTAGATCATCATCTGTCAAAGGATTTGCGGCAAAGTGCTCAGTACCTTCGCATATCCTTTTCGCAATATCCTTAAAGATATCTGCTACAGGATTTTCCTCGTTTTGGGTGAGCTCAAGCACAGTAACATTAGCTTTTTCTGCGCGTGCGAAGATATCGTCTCGAGGGATTCGCGCAAATACGGGAAGCTTAACTGCTTCTGCAAACTTGTAAACTCTATCGTCTTCATTTTTGACATTTCGGCTGTTATATAGTATTCCCAAGAGTCTTGGGCGACTTTCGTCATAGTTTTGGATGCCGCGCAGTATATTGTTGGCTGCGTAGAGCGACATGTATTCACCAGAGGTGACAATAAAAATACTATCGGAATACTCCCTGCGTATCGGAACTGCAAAGCCGCCGCATACCACATCTCCCAAAACGTCGTAGACTATCATGTCGTAGTTATCTTTGATGTGAAGGGTTTCGAGGAGCTCAAAGGCAGTTATTATGCCCCTTCCAGCGCAGCCGACACCTGGCTTTGGACCACCTGCTTCTATGCAGCCGATTTTTCCAAAGCCCTCAAAGAGTATATCGCTTTTGCGGTACTCCAAAGGAGATTTTGTCTTTATATAGTCCAAAACCGTAGGGATGGAAAGGCCTCGCATCAAAAGCTTTGTCGAGTCGTGCTTAGGGTCACAGCCAATCTGGAGTATTCTTTTATTATTTAATGAAAGGGCTGCGGAGATATTCGCACTCAAGGTCGATTTTCCTATGCCTCCCTTACCGTATACAGCAATTTGTTTCATATTTATTCCTAAAAAGTAACCCGAGACCAAGGTCAATAACCTTAGCGCTCGGGAAATGTAAGCAATTTATTTTTTTTCACTGTTTCTTGCAGCTACAGCGATTATGTCCTGATAGCGCTCCAAAATTTTCTCGTAGTTACTTCTCACGTGTGGGAACATGCAGTTTGTACAATCCTTGAATCCATTTTCAGTGTACTGAAAGTTTCCGCCGCATTTGTCGCCGAGCGCATACAGAGGACAATAGCAGAACAAGCAGTTGAAATCCTCCGGTTTATTAGTCTTGTGACATGGGAAGAATTCACAATCCTTGTGCTGAAAAAACTTATAGTTTTCGGTAGTGGTATTAACCATATTAACCTCCATATTTCATTATCAAAAATAACCCGCCTATGGTATAATTTTATTAGTAAGTAATAAAGCTGTCAAGGAGACATAGAAATGTCATTTACACATCTTCACCTACATACAGAATATAGCCTTTTGGACGGCGCCGCAAGAATTGACGGCGTTGTTAAGCGTGCCAAGGAATTAGGAATGGACTCCCTTGCCATAACCGACCACGGAAACATGTTCGGCGTTATCGACTTCTACAAGGAGTGTAAGAAGCAGGGCGTTAAACCCCTTATAGGCTGCGAAATTTATGTGGCTGTTCGCAGTATGAAGGATAAAGATCCAGATTTAGATAGATACCAGAATCATCTTGTTTTGATTGCCGAAAACAACGATGGATACCGAAATTTGATTAAGATTGTATCAGAGGGATACATAAACGGATACTACTATAAACCGAGAGTTGACAAGGATGTCCTGAGAAAGTATAGCGACGGAATAATAGCTTTATCGGCATGTCTTGCGGGCAAGGTTCAGCAGAGACTTTTGAACAAGGACTACGAGGGTGCTCGTGCAGAGGCACTTGAGCTAGACGAGATTTTCGGCCATGGCAATTTCTTCTTAGAGATGCAGGACCAGGGTCTTGAGGAGGAATACCTCGTAAATCAACAGCTTCTCAAGCTATCTGAGGAACTTGACATTCCTCTAGTTGCAACAAACGATGTGCACTATATTAGGCAGGAAGATGCCGAGGCACATGATGTTCTTCTTGCTATTCAGACGGCTACAAGTATCGATGATGAGAGGAGAATGCGTTTTCCTAACGACCAGTTTTATCTAAAGAGCGAGTCTGAGATGAGGACAATCTTTTCCTTTGCTCCTCAAGCTGTAGATAACACTGCAAAGATTGCCGAAAGATGCAATGTCGAGTTCACCTTTGGTGAGTATCATCTGCCAGAGTTTGTTCCACCTGAGGGAAAGACCTGTGCAGAGTATTTGCGTGAGATTGTAGAGGCTGGCCTTAGAGATAGATACGAAAATATCGAACCTGAGCTAGTTGAGAGAATGAACTACGAGCTAGATGTCATTGAGAATATGGGCTATGTAGAGTATTTTTTGATAGTTTGGGACTTCATTAATTATGCGAGAAATAACAATATCGCTGTTGGTCCAGGCAGAGGCTCAGCTGCAGGAAGCCTTGTTTCATACTGCCTAAAGATAACGGATATAGATCCGATTAAGTATACTTTGATTTTTGAGCGATTCCTAAACCCTGAGCGTGTCAGCATGCCTGATATAGATATAGACTTCTGTATCGAAAGACGAGGTGAGGTAATCGAGTATGTTAAGCAAAAGTATGGCAGAGAGAATGTTTCTCAGATTATAACATTCGGTAGACTTAAGGCAAAGGCCGCAGTAAGAGATGTCGGAAGGGCGCTTAATCTCACATATGCAGAGGCTGACAGAATTGCAAAGGCGATACCATTTGAACTTAATATGACTCTTGAGAAGGCTTTGAACATAAGTCCAGACCTTCGCAGAATGTACGACGAGGACCCAAGCGTCAAGAAGGTTATAGATATGGCGATGAGAATCGAAGGCATGCCTAGAAATGCCTCAACTCACGCAGCTGGTGTAGTAATATCTAAGCTTCCGCTGAACGAGTATGTGCCGCTCTACATGTCAGATAAGGGCCTTGCGACTCAGTTCAACATGACAACCATAGAAGAGCTTGGCCTTCTCAAAATGGACTTTCTTGGCCTTCGTAACCTTACGATGATCCGAAATGCAAAGTCCTTGATAAAGGAAAACCACGGAGTAGACATAGATTTTAGCAAGATTGGCTATGAAGATCCTAAGGTATATTCAATGATTGCTGACGGAAATACGCTCGGTGTATTTCAGCTTGAGAGCTCGGGAATGACCTCATTCATGAAGAGACTAAAGCCGAACTGCTTTGAGGATGTAGTTGCCGGAATTTCACTGTTTAGACCAGGTCCAATGGACTCGATTCCAAAGTATATAGAGAACAAGAAAAATCCAGATAAGATTCAGTATGTAACGCCAAAGGTTGCAGAGATTTTAGATGTCAGCTACGGCTGCCTCGTCTATCAGGAGCAGGTAATGCAGATAGTTCGTGACCTTGCAGGCTACAGCTACGGAAGATCTGACCTCGTTCGTCGTGCCATGAGTAAGAAGAAAGCCGACGTTATGATGGAGGAGAAGGAGTGGTTCATAAACGGTAAGCTTGCAGAGGATGGAAGCATTGAAATTCCTGGATGTATCAGAAATGGTGTATCAAAGGAAGCTGCAGAGGCCATCTTTGATGACATGGTTTCATTTGCTGAGTACGCCTTCAACAAATCTCATGCAGCGGCTTATGCAGTGCTTGCCTTTGAGACTGCCTACCTCAAGAGGTATTATCCTGTTGAGTTCATGGCGGCCTTGATGACCAGTGTAATGGGCGATTCAGCAGCTATATCAAAGTACATAGCAAACTGCAGGGAAATCGGTATCGAGGTTCTTCCACCTTCAGTGCTTGAGAGTGAGCATAGCTTCTCAACAAAAGAAGGCAAAATCCGTTTCGGCCTCATGGCTGTCAAAAATGTCGGCGAGGGTGTCGTAAATGCGATAATAAAGGCAAGAGCTGGACGCGAGGCGCCTAAGGATATCTTCGAATTTGTAAATAACCTAGACATCAAAGAGGTTAATAAGAAGGCGATGGAGAGCCTTATTAAGGCAGGTGCCCTTGACTGCATAGATCCTAATAGAGCGGTACTTCTAGCCGTTTACGAGGATGTGATGGAGTCTGCACAGCAGAATGCGCGTAAGAACATTGCTGGACAGATGTCTCTATTTCAACTTAATAGCGAAGAGATGGGAAGTGGCAGTGTTTCGGGAAGGCTTCCTGATATTGCTAACTTTGATAAGGCTACGCTTCTAAGTCTTGAAAAAGAGATGACGGGCGTCTACATAAGCGACCATCCGCTAAACCAGTATAAGGATGTGATTGATAGGCTAGCGACCGTAAATACAACTCAGCTCGGAAGCAAGAGCCAGTCTGAGGAAGATGGCAATATGGACGGGATCAGCGAGATTCAGGACGGTAAGGAGCTTGTGATCATAGGTCTTATCGTGGGACACAGAAATCTTGTCACAAAGAAGGGGCAGATGATGGCCTTTGTGCAGCTTGAGGATCTTTATGGAGATGTTGAGGTCATAGTTTTCCCTAAGACATTTGAGAACTGTGCAGAGCTTTTAGCTCAAGACAATATCATAGTTTTGAGCGGTCATGCCGATGTGGCAGAAAGCGGTCAGGCGAAGATAATAGCTGAGCACATCGTCGGAATAGATGAAGCGGACAGGATAATTGAGCTTGTTAAGTCTGGAAGGTCAAATGGAAGGCAGTCAGGTGGGCAAAGAACATCAAGAGCTCAAGATGATTCTGCAAATGCTAGCCCTAACTCACAAGCTACTTCCTCCCATGAGGGAGTAAAGGCAATTTCGAGCGCTAGCGCTTTGACGGATGCTGTAAAGCTGAGAATACCGCAAAGCGGTGAGGGTATATCAGAGGCTGCTAAGCTAGAGGAAAAAGAGGTTCTTAGCGAAATCAGCAGGATAATGGCAAGGTACCCTGGAGATAATCAGGTGCTAGTATATCTCAGAAACGGAAAGATAATGTTATCGCAGCAGGCTTTAGTTAGGCCTAGCCTAGAGTTCGCCGAGGAAATGGCTGAGCTTTTAGGCCATGCGAATGTCAAGATAAAACATATTGCAAATAGCTAATTGGCGTAGGAGTTACTATGAAGATTGGAGTTTTGACCAGTGGCGGAGATGCACCTGGTATGAATGCAGCGATTAGAGCTGTGGTTAGATGCGGTATAGATGCAGGCATGGATGTTTACGGAATAAAGAGAGGTTACGAAGGTCTGCTAGATGGAGAAATCGAGCAGATGAACCTCAGCAGTGTCGGAGATATTCTTCACCGCGGCGGAACCATACTTAAGACTGCAAGAAGCGAAAGATTCAGCACTGAAGAGGGCGTTAAGAGAGCCAAGGTGATTCTCGACACATTTGGTATAGATGCACTGATTGTAATAGGTGGAGACGGCTCCATGAGAGGCGCGCTTGAGCTATCAAAGCTCGGTGCAAATGTTATGTGCCTGCCTGGAACCATAGATAACGACCTAGCCTATACAGATTACACCATAGGCTTTGATACTGCCGTAAATACTGTCCTCGATGCTATATCAAAGGTCAGAGACACAAGCTCTGCTCACGAGCGAAACACCATAATCGAAGTTATGGGAAGGCACTGCGGAGACATTGCTCTTTACGCAGGTGTGGGCGGTGGTGCTGAAGCCGTTTTGATTCCTGAGGTTGAGGCAGATGTAAACAGGGTTTGCCGAAAGATTCTTCAGGGTGCAGGTCGTGGCAAGCTTAACAGCATAATTATAAATGCAGAGGGATCTGGCGTAAGCTCAGATGAGCTAGCTAAGGAAATTGCTGATGTAACAGGCCGCGAGACTAGAATAGTAGTGCTATCATACCTGCAGCGCGGAGGTGTTCCAACGCTAGATGATAGACTTTTAGCAAGTCAAAGCGGAGCTAAGGCAATTGAGCTAATCCAAAACGGAATCAAAAACAGGGCAATTGGAACCGTAAATGGCAAGATACAGGCCTTTGAAATCGAAGGTGCGCTCTCAGAGAAGCCAGAGTTTGACCATGAGCTCTATGAGCTTATCGATGTGCTGAGCAAATAGTATGATGTTAAATAAAATTATTAAGTAAGGAATATAAATATGGGTGAAAAAATAGCGGGAAAGTACCGTGGCACCAGTGCGCTTACGGGACTGGTTTACGGAATGGCGGAGTTTTACGGAGGTGGTGCCTTTGTAATCATCAATACCTTCTTCATGGTATTTTTGACGAAGGCTCTCGGAATTCCAGCGGCTTGGGCTGGTGCAATTCCTCTTGCCGGCAAGGTCTGGGATGCGGTGACAGATCCGATAATGGGAAACATCACTGATAGAACGACTTCAAGGTTTGGGCCTAAGCGTTTTTACATTTTAATTGGTGGAATAGTTTCAGCAGCGACATTTGTTCTTCTTTGGACGACGATTCCAAGCGAGAGCAAGGTGGCGCTCTTTGTATATTACATCGTGATATACTGCCTGTTCTCTACGGGATTTACGATTTTGATGGTTCCATATAACGGACTTCTTCCTGACATGATAGATGACTATGCGATAAGATCAAAGTTTTCAACCATGCGTATGATATGGTCTACTCTTGGAGCTATCGCTGCCGGGATCATTCCAACTCTAATGATCAAAGATACTCTTCATGTTGATATGTATCTCAAGGTGGGTATTCTCTTTGGAATTCTATTCTGCATGAGCTCGCTCATAAGCTTTGCCGGAACATGGGAAAAGCTCAAGGAACCTGTTAAAAGCAGCATTGGAGATAGCTTCTCTCAGGCTGGTTCGGTATTCAAAAGCAGATCCTTTAGAATCTTTGTCGGAATCTACCTATCGGGACAGTGCGGCATGGATTTCGTCTCAGGCATGGCAATCTACTATGTTGATGAGGTGCTAAACGGATATTCTAAGGGCTATCTAACGATGCTCATGGGCGTTCTTCTAATTTCTCAGCTACTCGGCATGCTCGTGTTTGGCCCTATAATGACTAAGACATCAAAGAAGGCGACGATTTTGATAGGTGCGCCTATAAGAATAGTTTGTACGCTAGGCCTTTTGGCATTCTCATACGAGGGTGCGCCAATTGCTCCAATCCTTGCACTTTCAGCAGGTGTGGGCATAGGAAACGCAGCAACCTTAACAAGCATATTCGCTATACTTGCAGATATGGCAGATGTGGATGAGCTGATTACTTCGGTGAGCAGACCGGGAATTGTTTCAGGAATGGCAACCTTTGCAAGAAAAATCTCAGCAGGTCTTTCAGCTTGGGTTATCGGTCTTCTGATTTCATTTGCCGGCTACGATGCTGGTATTGCAAAGGCTGGTCTCAGACAGAGTCTTCACACCCAAAACGGCATAGCGATGATTTTCATATTCTTGCCAGTGATTCTCGTTACACTACTTTTGATCTTCGGATACATGTTCCCGATTACTAAGAAGGAATTTGAACTAGTGCACAAGGAAATCGCAAGAAGAAAGGGCGAGGACGATTCAGAAGCTACTGAAGAGGAAAAGAAGGTCCTAAAGCGAGTAACTGGTATCGAATACGAGCAGCTTTGGGGAAATAAATAGGAGAATTTGCAATGAATGGACAGATGAATAGACCTTTTGTTTGGGCGCATCGCGGCGCGAGTGCATACTGCCCAGAAAATACGCTTACTGCCTTTGCTAAGGCGATAGAGCTAGGAGCTGATGGAATAGAGCTAGATGTACAGATGACAAAGGACGGCGAGCTTGTTGTTTGCCACGATGAGAAGATTGATAGAACTTCTGATGGCAAGGGCTGGCTAAAGGATTTCACTTTGGCAGAGCTAAGGGAGTTTGATTTCTCGTATGGAGATGAGGCATTTAAGGGTGCTAAGATTCCAACGCTTAGAGAGGTTTTTGAACTCTTTGCTGATACAGATATGACGATAAATATCGAGCTTAAGACAGGCATAATGTTTTACAGCGGAATAGAGGAAAAGACCATCGCGTTGACTGAGGAATACGGTTTTATGAACCGCGTTATTTTCTCTTCGTTTAACCACCTTTCGGTTAAAAAAATCAAAGAGCTTAGACCTGATGCAAAATGTGGCTTCTTATACGCAGACGGAACTATTGGCATGCCTGATTATGCAAAGCTTCACGGTATGGAAGCACTACATCCAGCACTCTACAATTTACAGTACGAGGGTTTCATGAAGGAGTGCAAGGAAAAAAACATTGAGGTCAATGTCTGGACTGTCGATGAAGAGGAATATGTCAAATTTTGCTGCATGCTAGGTGTTGACTCAATAATCACAAACTGCCCAGACAAGGTCTTTGCAGTAATAGAGGGCATGGCAGGTAGCAAAAATGAATAATATTAAATTAGAAAACCTAGGTATCAAGCTCATCAAAGAAGCGGACTATGATGAGTACATGGAAAATGAAAACTCTAGGTGGCGCAGTGAATATGTAAAGCAAGGTGATTTTTCTTCCTTTGATGGTCTAAATCTAAGGTACTACCACGCTAGCCAGGGCGAGGGGAAAGAGCCTAAGGGCTGTATAGTCATGCTCCACGGCTACTGTGGCTTTTGGGGAAAGTTTCATGAGGTCGCACATTTCTTCTGGCAGGCTGGCTTTGATGTTTTCTTCCTTGAGCAGCGCGGGCACGGATATTCGGGCAGGCAGATTGATGACAAGGACAGGGTTCATGTTATTGATTATGCGGACTATATTGCAGACGTAAAGACATTCATGGACAAAATTGTTATGCCTAGCGCAGGAAAGCTTCCGAAAATAATATACGCACACTCCATGGGAGGTGCTATCGCTGCACTTTTCCTAGAAGAGCATCCTGAGTATTTTGATGCGGCGGTTTTGAGCTCACCAATGTTCAGCATCAAAACAGGAAGCACACCAAGTATAGCCGTTAAATTGCTATGTGCAAAGATTAGGCTCCTGCACCAAGAAAACTTGCCTTTCCCAGGAGGAAAGCGCTTTGATGGCATTCCAAGCTTTGAGACTAGCAGTGCAAGATCTGAGAAGAGATATAACTATATTTTCAATCAAAGGCTGGCAGACGAGCACTACCACACCTATATGATGTCAAATGGCTGGGGCGCTGCAAGCTTTAAAGCTACAGCTAGACTTTTGAGAAGGGCTTCTAAGGTAAAGACTCCAGTTCTTCTTTTGACGGCTGGTAACGACGCACTCGTAAATATGAGTGGACACGAGAAGTTTGCTAAGAGGGCATCAAATGTTAAGCATATAAACTACGAAGATTCCAAACACGAAATCTATAACGATGTAGATGAGGTGAGGGAGAAATATTTTAACGATATATTTACCTTTATTATGAATTATGCTGTAAACTGAGCATTAATTAAAAGTAAATAATTAGATTGGAGGATGCTTTGCATGAGTGCAGAAATCCTCCTTTTTAAATCACAAGCGGGCTGCCTTCTCTATGATGCTAGGAAATAGTGCAACATCATCAAATATCTGGAACGGAGCGTTAAGTGCAGAATCAAGCATGCTATCGTCGCAGATACCCACTGCCCCTCCCGTTATCTCCACAAGACTCAGATGAAGCTTTAATACTTGAGATTTCGATAAGCGAATCATTTAGATAATACCTCATAAGCTACACGATTTTCGCTTATAAGTCTGTTAGAAACTTCCATGACATCCTCGTCAGGTGCAAGCTGGTACTCCATTGCCTCGTTAAATTCTACTAGAAGATATCTTGGTCGATTATTCTTTAAAATTATTACAGAGCCATTTTCGTCAACCTTTCTTGCTACCTTTGAAAAATTTTGGTTTGCCTCTGTTATAGAAACCAAACTATTAGTATTTATATTCATATATATCACTACCTTTCTTTTAGATTATAATAACACATAGTTAGGATAAATTCAACCTAAAATACAATGGCTTTACAAAATTAGATAATAAATGTTAGTATGGTATATCTAAAGATATAACCATAATTTAAGGCCTGGCCTTGGGTAAGAAAATGAGTAAAAAATCAAAAACAAAGAAAAAAGTAATTACTGGTGAGATACATAGAGCAAAGGGAGGCTTTGGTTTCCTTAAAAGCGATGCTTTTGATAAAGATGTTTTCATAGCGAGAAAGCACATGAAGGATGCCATGGATGGTGATATAGCTGAGGTTGCTTTGATTCCCATGCCACTTTGGGAAAACGGACCTGAGGGCTTTGTCGTAAACATCAAAGAAAGAGCAATCACAGAGCTTGTAGGAACGCTCGATAAGAGTGGAAAAAATGGCTTTCTAATCCCTATGGAAAAGCGTATCAAGGAGGATGTTTTTATCCCAAGCAAATGGCTTAATGGCGCAAAGGATGGAGATAAGCTCCTCGTTAGAATCAGAAAATATCCGCAGGATGATAGACTTGCCGAGGGAGATGTTCTCAAGATCATTGCAAGAAAAAATGACTCAGATAGGGACATCAAAGCTTTAATATTTGAACACGGAGTTAATGCAGAATTTAGCAAGGAAATAGAGAACGAGACGAAGAAGGTTGCAAACCTCGTGCTTGAGTACACAGATAAAAGACAAAGACTAGATCTTAGAAAAGAGGAAATAGTAACCATTGATGGTGCGTATTCCAAGGACCTTGATGATGCCGTTTCACTTAAGAAAAACGAAAAAGGAAACTACGTTCTTGGAGTTCATATAGCTGATGTCAGCGAGTTTGTAAGAGAGGGTATGGCTCTTGATGCAGAGGCTTTGAGCAGGGGTAACAGCATATACCTGATAGATCATGTTGTCCCTATGCTTCCCGTTTTGCTCTCTAATAAGCTTTGCAGTTTAAATGAGGGTGAAGATAGGCTTACGCTGAGCTGTATAATGGAAATCGATAAGAGCGGTAAAGTTATCGAATACAAAATAAGCGAATCCGTAATCAAATCTAGCGCAAGGTTTGTATACGATGATGTTTCTAACTTCCTAGAAAACGGAAGGGGCTCTGCAAAGGTAAGTGCCCACGGAGATATGCTTAGGGATATGCAGGAGCTTGCAGAAATCCTAAGAAAGGCAAGGGAAGAACTTGGAAGTATCGACTTTGATATAGATGAGGCCGAGTTTGAAATCGATAAGGACGGAGTTCCGATAGATATATTCCTAAGTGAAAGACGTACGGCAAATAGACTTATAGAGGAGTTCATGCTCATTGCAAATAGAACGGTTGCCGAGCACTATTTCTGGATGGAGTACCCATTTATCTACCGTGTACACGAAAAACCGCTGCCGGAGAAGGTGATGGAGCTAAAAGCCTTCCTAAAGGGCATAGGGCTATCGCTTCCACTAAACGAGGGGAATATTCATCCTCTAGCTTTGAGGAATTTGCTTGATGAGGCAGACAAGGACGGAAAGCTTTCACTTGTCAGTGCAGTCATGGTCAGAAGCATGCAAAAGGCCTTCTATTCACCAGAGTGTCTTGGACACTACGGGCTTGCTTTCAAGCAGTACTGCCATTTTACCTCGCCGATAAGAAGATATGCAGACCTATGGATTCACAGGATGATTAAGCATCAAATGCACGAGGAATTCAGCGATGAGCAGCTGTCAAAATATCGCGAGAAGGCGAAGAAGGTTTCAGACATAGTTTCAGAGACTGAGCGCAAAGCTATTTCTATGGAGCGTGAGCTAGAAAAGCTCAAGAAGGCTCAGTATATGGAGCGCTGGATTGGCTACGAGGAGCAGGGCATAATCAGTGGAATTACAAGCTTTGGCATCTTTGTTCAGCTGCCTAACACTGTTGAAGGTCTTGTAAGGCTAGACACTTTGATAGATGATTACTACGAGTTTGATCAGGAAAACTATAGGCTCGTTGGATGTAATCACGGCAGGGAATTAAGGCTTGGCGATAGCGTAAATGTCGTTTGTACAAGGGTTGATACGCTTATTGGAACGATTGATTTTAGGCTTTGCTAAATCACTAATCAAAATACAAAAACAAAAATATCGTTGCAGAATCTCTTTAAACTGAGACACTGCAACGATTTTAGTTTACCTGATTTAGCTAATGCCATATTTCAACTTAGCATAGCTCAATCCACTTTTGATGCTTAGCCAATAACTGTCATGTCCTTAAGGAATACCTTGTAGCATTTATACGCTTCGTAGATGTCTGCCTTGCTTGCGATTTCCCATGGACTGTGCATGCAAAGAACGGCAACACCGCTGTCAATTACGTTCATTCCGTAGTTTGCTAGAATGTAGGCAATTGTTCCACCGCCACCAGCGTCAACCTTTCCAAGCTCAGCAGTCTGAAAACCTACCTTTGCATCGTCGAGAATCTGGCGAATCTTTGCCATGAACTCAGCGCTAGCATCGTTAGAATCGTACTTTCCGCCTGAGCCTGTGTACTTATTGAATGTGATACCATGTCCGCAGTAAGCAGTGTTCTTGCGCTCGAAAACGCTCTCGTATGTAGGGTCAAATCCTGCGCTTACATCAGATGAAAGCGCACATGAATTCTTAAGTGCGCGGCGAAGCTTAAGCCCTGAGAACTCTCCGCAAAGCTCCATCATCTCAGCAAATGTATCCTCAAAGAAGTGTGACTTCATTCCTGTTGCGCCTACGCTTCCAATCTCTTCCTTATCTGAAAGGATGCAAAGAGATGTTCTGTCCTGAGCTTCACTGTCTAAGATTGCAGCAAGCGATGTGTATGCGCAGATACGGTCATCGTGTCCGTAGCCTATAACCATAGCTCTATCAAAGCCTAGGTCTCTAGCTTTTCCGGCAGGAACAACTTCAATCTCAGCAGATAGGAAGTCGTCTTCTTCGAAGTTATATTTCTCTTTTAGTATTGCAAGGATGCCAGCCTTAACTCTGTCCTTTGTTGCTTCCTTGTCATCTGAATCTCCAGCATCTAAAGGCTTGCTTCCGAGGAGCACGTCTAGCGCTTCGCCTTCGATAACAACATTTGCCTTCTTTGTCATCTGCTGTGATGAAAGGTGAACGAGAAGGTCTGTAACTGAGAAGACTGGATCGTTTTCATCATCACCAACTGCGATATCGATAACAGTGCCATCCTTCTTTGCTACAACTCCGTATAGAGCTAGTGGAATTGTAACCCACTGATATTTCTTGATTCCACCGTAGTAGTGAGTGTCTAGGTATACGAATTCTGAACTCTCATAAAGAGGATTCTGCTTGATGTCAAGGCGTGGTGAGTCGATGTGTGCGCCGAGAATATTTGTACCGCTCTCAATGCTATCCTTACCGATGATTCCAAGAATCATAGTTTTGTTCATATGCTGTGCATAGAACTTGTCACCAGTCTTTAGCTTCTTTCCTTCTTGGATCAAAGTTTTAATATCTACATATCCTCTTGCTTCTGCCATTTTGATAGCTTCTGAAACGCAGAGGCGCTCTGTCTTTGCTCTAGATATGAAGTCCTTATATTCCTCTGAAAGCTCGTTAAGCTTCTTCAGGTCACTTTCTGTATATGTTGGCCATAAGTTTTTGGTTTCCATGTTTCTTCCTTTCCTATATCCATTATTTGTGTATGTTCTATATTTTAATATAAATATATGCTATACACATTATATGTAAATTTGATGAGCTTTTCAATCTAGCTATTTAAAAAACTATGTCTTGGGGGTATAATTCAATATGGAGGCGTATATCATGAACAAAGAATTTGAGAAGATAAATCATTGCCTAGAGCAGATTAGAAGCAAAACGGATTTTGAGCCACTTATGGCTGTGGTTTTGGGTTCTGGACTCGGAGGCTATGCATCAAAGATGGAAGTCGTTTGTGAAATTCCATATAGCGAAATTGATGGTTTTCCCGTGTCCACTGTTCAAGGACATGACGGAAGGTTTTTATTTGGATATGTTGAAGGCGTTCCAATAGTTGCAATGAAGGGCAGGGTGCATTTTTACGAGGGCTATGCAATAGACGATGTCGTTCTTCCGATAAGGACGATGGGAATTCTAGGCGCTAAGTATATTCTTTTGACAAACGCCGCTGGAGGAATTGATTTAGATTTTGAGCCAGGTGACCTAATGCTGATTGAAGACCATATCTCAAGTTTCATCAGAAGCCCTTTGATTGGCGGAAACATAGAGGAACTCGGTGTTAGATTTCCCGATATGAGCAGAGTCTACGATTTGAAGCTTTGCGAATGCATAAGAAGAGCAGCTTCTAGCGAAGGCATAGACATCAAAGAGGGAACATACCTTCAGACTAGCGGTCCTCAGTTTGAGACACCAACAGAGATTAAGATGTTTAGAACGCTTGGAGCATCAGCTGTGGGAATGAGCACAGTAGTTGAGGCAATTGCAGCTCATCACATGGGTCTTAGGGTCTGCGGAATTTCGTGCATAAGCAATATGGCAGCAGGAATACTGGACCAGCCGCTAACTCACTCAGAGGTGCAGATTACCGCAGATAAGGTAGCTCACAAGTTTGAAAGGCTTGTAAGTGGCCTGATTAAAGAGATTAGCAAGCTAAAGGAGGTATAGATGAGAAAAAGTGTTTTTATCACAGGAGGATCAAGGGGAATCGGAGCAGCCTGCGTAGAGCTCTTTTCTAAGAATGGATTTTCTGTAGCCTTCGCATACGGAAGCGATGATAAGGCGGCGCAAAAGCTTGCAGCTAAGACTTCAGCTCTTGCAATTAAAGCTGATGTTTCAGATGCTAAGCAAATAGAAAAGACCTTTGATCAGGCTAGAACATATTTTGGAATACCTAGCTTTGATGTAGTGGTCTGCAACGCAGGAATTTCAGCTTCGGGACTCATAACAGATATGAGCGATGAGGATGTAGATAATCTCATAGGTATTAACCTAGTTGGAACCATAAATGTGAGTCGTAAAGCTGTAGCACACATGGTCGAGGCAAAGAAGGGAAGCATTGTCATGATCTCATCTATGTGGGGTCAGAGAGCAGCTTCCTGCGAGAGCGTCTATGCGGCTACAAAGGCAGGAATAATTGGATTTGCTAGGAGCCTTGCAGCAGAGCTTGGACCTTCGGGAATAAGGGTGAATGTCGTATCGCCAGGAGTTATTGCAACCGAAATGAACAGCGAATATAGCGAGGCCGATATGTCTGCCTTAGCAGAGGAAACTCCGCTAGGAAGAATAGGGCTTCCTGAAGAGGTTGCAGAGGCAGTCTATTACCTAGCTAGCGATAAGGCTAGTTTCATAAACGGGCAGGTGCTCGGAGTAGATGGCGGATTCGCCGTTTAGTTATAGTCGAATTTTGAGGGATTAAAATGTCAGTTATACAAAACATTTTATCGAAAATAGGAGAGTTTTTCATAGGCATATTCGACCTGTTTAAAGAGCTTTTTACGCTCTCAGACGGTTACGGCCTGCTTTACACGGCCATCGCAAGGTGGGTGTTCATAATTCTCTCGCTCTTCATCCTGGTTAAATCCATAGTTTCGCTATTGCGAAGCAGGAGTCCAAATGAGGTGTGGGCATATTTCAATGTCAACGATCGCATAGCCTATCCGATAACTCACTGGGAAAACCTAATAGGAAGATCAAAGAGCTGCGACCTTGTACTAAAAGACGGTGCAGCTTCACGAAGCCACGGTACGCTCAGCAGAGACGCTGAGGGAAGGTGGTCATATATGGATCTTGGATCGAGCAACGGCAGTATCTGTGCCGGAAAAAGACTCACCAAGGGCAAGAAGTATCCTATAGAGCCAGGTGACAGCATTCTCATCGGCCAAAGCACATGCACACTTCTTCCAATAAGCCTTGAGGAGAAGAGAAACAACGAGAAACTCAGAAAGGAAGAAACCTTCCTTCTATCACCATGGTCATCGCTTTTGATGCTGACACTATTTCAGCTAATGACAGTGATTCAGCTAGATATATCGCTAGGAGAATCATATACAAGCCAAATTGCAGTAGCATTTGCTGGTCTATGCATACTTATGTGGGTCTATGTTATCTCCATGAGAATGCTCAAGAGAAAGAGTTTTGAGATGGAGACGATAGCGTTTTTCTTGTCAACTCTAAGCCTTGCGGTTACGGCCAGCAAATTCCCGCACTCAGTGCTCAAGCAGTTCATAGCTATAGTCTTTGGAGTGCTCCTATTTGTTGGAATGTGCACGGTTCTAAGAAATCTAGATAGAAGTAAGGCTATCAAAAAATACCTCTACGCAGGAGCTGCAGCCATGCTGATTTTCAACCTGCTTTTAGGTACAACAAAGTTCGGTGCTGCCAACTGGGTAAGCATAGGAGGGCTTTCGGTGCAGCCATCGGAGATAGTAAAGCTAGCCTTCATCTGGGTAGGTGCGGCGTCACTAGATGAGCTGATGGAGAAGAGGAACTCTTTGATATTCATGCTGTTTTCAGGATTCTGCTTCATCTGTCTTGCGCTGATGGGTGACTTTGGTACAGCTTTGATATTCTTTGTTAGCTTTTTGGTTATATCATTTCTGCGAAGCGGTGACTTCACAAAGCTCATTTTGATTGTTGGCGTTGCCTTTGTTGGAGGACTTATGGTTCTCAAGTTTAAGGCATATGTTGCCGCAAGATTTGCTGCATGGGGTCATGTTTGGGAATTCGCGGATGAGATGGGCTACCAGCAGACTAGAACTATGTCAGCTGCATCAAGCGGAGGACTCATAGGAGTAGGTGCCGGAGATGGATGGCTTAAAACCATACCAGCTTCTGAAACTGACCTAGTCTTTGGATTCATTACCGAGGAATGGGGACTCATAATCGCTGTACTTGCAATCCTTGCTATAGTAACGCTTTCGCTATTTGCGATTCGCTCTATTTGGAGTGGCAGGTCAACCTTCTATACGATAGCTGCCTGCTCTGCGATGTCGCTATTCATATTCCAGACAATGCTAAATGTATTTGGCTCAGTGGATCTATTCCCGCTTACTGGTGTTACCTTCCCATTCCTATCAAATGGAGGAACGAGCATGGTTGCATCTTGGGGACTTTTAGCCTTCCTGAAGGCTTCAGACACTAGAGCAAATGCGAGCATTGCGGTATCAAGTGAGGAGGCGATTGCATGAGAAAACTAGAAGTTAGATCGATAATCTGTTTAGCACTTGCAGCTATTTTGATAATCGGTACAGGAGTATTTGTGTTCCGCTTTGTCAAATACGGAAGCAAGTGGGCGACATTTTACGGAAATAGAAGCATATATGAAAACGGTGTCCTCAAAAGTGGAGCCATCTATGATAGAAATGATGTTCTCCTAGCAAAGAGTGGGGGCGGCGAAATAAAATACAACGACGATCCCGAAATAAGAGAGGCAACAGTCCATGCTGTAGGCGATGTGAACGGTAAAATTTCAACATCTGCACTCAGCGCATATAAGGATAAGCTCATAGGATATAATCTTTTGACGGGTACATATAAGCTAAAGGGCAAAAACGAGGACCTTAAGCTCACTCTAGATGCCGATGTGTGCAAGGAGGCCTATAGACAGCTATCCAAATACGATGCTGGATGCATAGGAATTTACAACTATAAAACGGGTGAAATTATATGTATGGTGAGCACACCTACATTTGATCCCGAAAATGAGCCAAGCGTTTCAGCAGACGACCAGTCTGGTCTATATATGAATAGATTTCTTTCATCAAAGCTACCGCCAGGCTCGATTTTCAAAACGGTAACTGCGGCAGCAGCAATTGAAAACACAGACTATCAAAACTTCAGCTACGAGTGCGATGGAACTAGAGTCATCCACGGTGAAGATTTAAACTGTGCATACCCACACGGACATGTTGACCTTGGTGGTGCGCTACTTCAGTCGTGTAACGGTGCATTTTCGGTCCTAGCTGATGAAATGGGACCAGAAGTCATGAAAGACTATGTAAACAGGCTTGGACTTACCAAATCATACAATATTGATGGAATCAGAAATGTAAAGGGAAGCTTTGATTTTCCTAAGGATTCTGAGCTAAACCTAGGATGGTCTGGGGTAGGTCAGTATCATGACCTTGTGAACCCATGCTCTATGATGGTATATATGGGAGCTATTGCAAATGGTGGAAAGGCTGCCATTCCTCATATTTTGATGAGTGACTTCAGAATAACCAAGATGACAAATCAGATGATAGATGAATCTACATCCGAAATTCTTTCTGATATGATGAAGAAAACTGTAGAAAAAGCCTATCTTGGAGATTCTAACCTGCCAAATCTAGATGTATATGCTAAGACTGGAACTGCAGAGTCTGCAGGAAAGAAGCCTTACGGATGGTTTGCTGGATTCCTAAAGGATGAGAATCATCCTTATGCATTTATAGTTTGCCTAGAAAACTCTGGTGAAGCTTACTATACGGCGCTTCCAGTTGCAAATAGTGTTTTACAGGTCGCAGTAAGCAAATAATTTTGTAATAGAAAAGATATGATATAACTAAGAACATCGCAAGATGAAAAACAAAAGGGGACTTTTATGAAAGACGAAACAAAATGCCTGCACTCAGGCTATAAACCAAAGAATTCAGAGCCGCGCGTACTTCCTATCGTGCAGAGCACAACCTATGTATTTGATTCAACACAGGATGTTGCAGACGTATTTGATGATCCAACTAAGGCTCTAATTTACTCAAGATTTGCAAACCCAACTGTAATGGCAGTTGAAGAAAAGATAGCTGACCTAGAGGGCGGAATTGCAGCTATGTGCACAAGCTCTGGACAGGCAGCAAATATGTTTGCTGTAATGAATATCTGCAAGGCAGGAGATCACATTCTCAGCGTTGCTCAGATCTACGGAGGAACATATAATCTTTTCAATGTAACGCTTAAGAAGCTAGGAATAGACTGCACATTTGTATCTACAGATGCTAGCGATGAGGAAATCGAAGCTAAGATCCAGCCAAATACAAAGCTAGTATTCGGTGAGACTATTGCAAACCCAGCAATCAGCGTATTTGATATCGAAAGATTTGCGAATATTGCTCATAAACACAAGATTCCTCTTGTAATCGATAACACCTTTGCTACACCTATGCTCTGCAAGCCTATTGAGTTTGGTGCAGACATCGTTACTCATTCGACAACAAAGTACATGGACGGACATGCAGTACAGGGCGGAGGAATCATCGTAGACAGCGGTAAATTCGACTGGGCTAACGGAAACTTCCCTGATTTGACAGAGCCCGACGACTCATATCACGGATTAAGATATGTGGAGAAATATGGAAATCTAGCATACATACTAAAGGCAAGAATGCAGCTAATGCGTGACTTTGGTGCATATCCAGCAGCTCACTCAGCCTTCCTTCTAAACCTAGGACTTGAGACACTTCACCTCAGAATGGAAAGATACTGCGAGAATGCTTTAGCAGTTGCAAAGTATCTAGAAAAGAACAATCTAGTTGAGAGCGTAAGCTACCCAGCGCTAGAGAGCGATAAATATCACGAGCTATACAAGAAGTATCTAAAGGGTGCAAGCGGTGTAATTTCATTCGTAATCAAAGGTGGAAGAGACACTGCAATGAAGTTCATGGATTCTCTAGAGCTAGCATCAAATGAGGTTCATGTAGCTGATATCAGAACCTGCGTGCTTCATCCAGCAAGCGAAACTCACAGACAGCTTTCTGACGAGCAGCTTGCCGAAGCTGGAATCAATCCAGGCATGGTTAGACTCTCAGTTGGACTAGAAAGCATAGACGATATTCTTGAGGATTTACAGAAGGGCTTTGATGCTATAAAGTAGTAAATTTCAATATTTTTAACTATTTTCGAGATTTATGAAGAAATATAATTGACGACTTGGCTTTCATAATGTAGAATAATCTAGGTGGATTTTTATTTTCATAAACTCACAAGAATTTTAGAGAGGAAAGAGGAAAGATATGAAAAATAAGAGATTTTTTGCATTGCTAATGGTAGCTGTTATGACAATTTCAGCACTAGCACTAGCTGCTTGCGGAAGCAAGACACTAGAAGAGTATGTTAAGAGCGATTCAAAGCTAGACTCAGAGATTAAGAATGTTGCACAGCAGAATGGTCTAGAGATCACAGTTAAGGATAATACTCTAACATACATCTACAAGTACAAGGAGACAATGACAGATGACCAGATTAAGCAGATGGGTACTCAGCTAGACACAGCTCTAGAGAGTGCAAAGGCTACATTCCAGAACCTAGCAGCTGAGATGGAGACAAAGACAAAGATCAAGGGAATCACAGTTGCTGTTGAGTACCAGGATGCATCAGGTAAGGTAATCACAAAGAAGGAATTCACTTCTAAGTAAGAACTAGCCAAAAATGTTTTTAAACATAGCCGATAACTCGGCTATGTTTTTTTATTGAACAGCATCTGCTTTTACTGTAAAATATAGGTATTAATGATGCGTGAGGTAAGCATGGAAAATAAAGATTATCAGAAGTATATTAGAAATTTTAGCATTATAGCTCATATAGATCATGGTAAGTCTACTCTAGCAGATAGAATTATAGAAAACACAGGTCTTGTCGCTCATAGAGACATGAAGGAGCAGTTCCTTGATAACATGGATCTTGAGAGGGAGCGTGGTATAACTATCAAGCTTCAGACAACGAGGCTAGTTTACAAGGCAGAAGATGGCAATGAGTACATATTCAATTTGATAGATACACCAGGTCACGTCGACTTTAACTACGAGGTTTCAAGAAGCCTTGCGGCTTGTGAAGGTGCGGTTCTTGTCGTAGACTCAACTCAGGGTGTTGAGGCTCAGACCATGGCAAATGTTTATCTTGCACTTGATGAGGACCTTGAGATAGTTCCTGTCCTAAATAAGATAGACCTAGCTAGTTCAAGACCTGATGAGGTTAAGGAAGAGATAGAGGAGATGATAGGCATAGATGCTTCAGAGGCTCCGCTTGTATCTGCAAAGGAAGGCATTGGTATCACCGACCTTCTTGAGGCTGTGGTTAGGTCTATTCCGGCACCTAGCGGTAATCCAGATGGTAAGCTTAAGGCTTTGATTTTTGACTCCGTATACGATAACTATAAGGGTGTTGTTATCTACACTCGTATAGTTGATGGTCAGGTTGGAGTTGGAGACAATATCCTTTTGATGAATACAAAGAAGAAGTATGAGGTAACAGAAGTTGGCATTATGGCGCCTTCTCACGTTCCAACTAAGTATTTGAGAGCTGGCGAGGTAGGATATATCTGCGCGAGCATCAAGCAGGTTAAGGACGCTAGAGTAGGTGATACTGTGACGCTTGCTCAGGATCCTGCTGACGAAGTACTTCCAGGATATAAGAAGGTTCAGTCCATGGTTTACTGCGGTATCTATCCTGCAGAGGGAGAGAAGTACGAGAGCGTCAAGGATGCACTTGAGAAGCTTCAGGTAAACGATGCTGCCTTTGTTTTTGAGCCAGAGACATCTACTGCTTTGGGCTTTGGATTCAGATGCGGATTCCTTGGACTTCTCCACATGGAGATAATCGTAGAAAGACTCGAGAGAGAGTTTGACCTTGGAGTAATCACGACTTCGCCTAGCGTAGTATATAAGGTTGTTATGAACGACGGTAGCGTTCAGATGATACAGAATCCGACGAACCTACCGCCTCAGACGGAGATAGACCATATAGAGGAACCGATAGTTAAGGCTGACATTATGACGCCTAAGGAATATGTTGGCACAATCATGGAACTTTGCCAGAAGAAGCGTGGTACTATGCTACATATGGAATATATAGCTCAGGATAGAGTTCAGCTTCACTATGAGCTACCGCTCAATGAGGTTATATATGATTTCTTTGATGCCCTAAAATCAAAGACAAGGGGCTACGGCTCGCTTGACTACGAGTTCATCAAGTATCAGAAGTCCTCGCTTGTTAAGATGGATGTTCTACTAAACAAGGATTTGGTAGATGCCTTCTCCATGATAGTTCACGAGAGTGCTGCCTACGATAGAGGAAGATTCGTTTGCAAGAAGCTCAAGGAAGTTATTCCTATGCACCAGTTTGAAGTTCCTATTCAGGCTGCCATAGGTCAGAAGGTTATCGCAAGAGAGACGGTAAGAGCCTACCGTAAGGACGTAATCGCAAAGTGCTACGGCGGAGACATATCGCGTAAGAAGAAGCTCCTCGAGAAGCAGAAGGAAGGTAAGAAGAGAATGCGCCAGTTCGGTAAGGTAGAGGTGCCTCAGGAAGCCTTCACAGCGGTTCTAAAATATGATGACGACAAATAAAATAGATGCAGGACTAGGGATATATGTACATATCCCTTTCTGTATAAGTAAGTGCATATACTGCGGATTTTATTCTGCAGCAGGAAGGCCCAGCACTGAAGAGGAAAGTTCCTACGTAAATCTTCTCGTGCAGGAGATAGAAAGTGCCAAAAGGCCTGATCGCAAGGTGGATAGCATTTTCTTTGGTGGGGGAACTCCAAGCACGCTAAAGGCAGAGAGTCTGATAGAAGTACTAGATGCAATAAGAAGTTTCTTTGATGTGACAGATGACTGCGAAATAACACTCGAGGCAAATCCTGGAGCGGTAAGCGAGGCATATTTATCAAAGCTTCACGACGCAGGCTTTAACAGGCTTTCCATGGGATGTCAGTCTTTTTCAGACGATGTGCTTAAGACGCTTGGCAGGATTCATAGATCAAAGGATGCACGCGAAAGCTTTGCAGCTGCAAGGGCAGCAGGCTTTGATAATATAAATCTCGATTTGATGTTCTCTGTACCTGGTGCAGACGAGGACGTCTGGCAGGACACGCTAGATCAGATGCTTGAGCTTTCACCTGAGCACATATCTTTTTACAGTCTTCAGATAGAGGAGGAAACTCCGCTTTATGATATGTATAAGAATGGTGTATTTGCAGAGGTCACAGATGAAGCAGATAGGAAGATGTATCACAGGGCAATAGAGTGCCTGAAGTCTTCTGGATATGAGCACTACGAGATATCAAATGCAGCAAAGCCGGGCTTTGAGTGCAGACACAATCTCAAGTACTGGTCCTTATCAGACTACATAGGTTTTGGGAAAAGTGCTTCATCTTATATAGATGGTGTGAGATTTACAAATGCAACTGATGAAGGCTATGGCAAGGGCGTTTTGATGGAAAGAGATTTTCTAAAGAACAGCAAGACGAGGAATATGATAGAGTCTTCTGATGCTGAATTTGCAAACTACAAATACAGCGAGTTTCATGTGAATGACTTTATGGATACGGCTTCAGAATTTGTGTTTCTTGGGCTAAGACGCACTGCTGGTATAAGCTTTGATGAATTTGAGCAGTTATTTGGTAAGCGTTTTGCAGATGTCTACGCTGGCAGAAGAGACGAGATAGAGCCATTCATAGAAAGTGGCGATTTGATAGAGGACGAAAACGGCCTTAGGCTCAGTGAGAGAGGCTTTGATATTTCGAACAAAATAATGGCGATATTTGTGTAGATCCTTTAATCTACTTGTGTGGAGGTAATAATGGAAAAGTTTATTATGGCGCTAGACCAGGGAACAACGAGCTCGCGCTGCATCATATATGATAGAACTGGCAAGCAGATGAGTTCTGCACAGCTAGAATTTAAACAGCATTACCCTAAGCAGGGCTGGGTTGAGCATGAAGCAAACGAAATCTGGTCATCGCAGATGACAGTCGCCTACGAGGCCATGCTTAAGGCAAGACTCACGCACAAGGATATCGATGCTATAGGTATTACCAATCAAAGAGAGACCACTATCGTCTGGAACAAAGAAACGGGTGAGCCTATATATAATGCCATAGTTTGGCAGTGCCGTAGAACGGCAGACTACTGCGAGAGCCTAAAGGCGCAGGGACTTGATGAGATGTTTAGAGATAAAACTGGACTTCTTATCGATCCTTATTTCAGCGCGACAAAGCTTCGCTGGATATTAGAAAATGTTGAAGGCGCAAGAGATTTAGCAGAGCAGGGCAAGCTCTTATTTGGAACAGTGGATACATGGCTTATCTGGAAGATGACGGGCGGAAAGGCTCATGTCACTGACTACTCAAATGCTTCAAGAACCATGATGTTCAACATACACACTCTTGAGTGGGACGATGAAATCCTTGAGATTCTCAATATACCTAAGTCTATGCTTCCTGAGGTCTGTGATTCGAGTAAGGTTTATGGAGAAACCACAGATGAGCTCTTTGGGGGTGGACCTATCAAAATAGCTGGTGCAGCAGGAGACCAGCAGGCAGCTCTATTTGGACAGATTTGTTTTGAGAAGGGAACTGTTAAGAGTACATATGGAACAGGATGCTTCCTTCTTATGAACACGGGAGATGAGCCGATTAAATCAAAGAACGGCCTCCTCACTACTATAGCCTATGGCATAGATGGTAAGATTACTTATGCTCTAGAAGGCTCAGTTTTCATCTGTGGCGCGGTTATTCAGTGGCTGAGGGATGAACTAGGGCTTCTCAAAAAAGCATCAGACAGCGAAAAAATGGCTCGCAAGGTCGAAAACTGCAACGGCGTTTACATAGTTCCTGCCTTTGTTGGACTTGGAGCTCCTTACTGGGACGCTAGGGCAAAGGGCACAATCTTCGGACTTACTAGAGGTGCAAACAAATATCACATAGTGCGCGCAGCACTTGAGTCTATTGCATATCAGTGCTACGATCTTATAGCTGCGATGTCTTCTGATCTAGGTCGCGATATTCATGTCCTCAGAGTTGATGGTGGAGCATCGGCAAATGACTTCCTACTGCAGTTTCAGTCAGATATTCTCGTAGCAGATGTTGTAAGACCTAAGGGTATAGAGACTACCTCTCTTGGAGCTGCGTACCTTGCAGGACTTGCAACAGGATATTGGAAGGATACAGAGGATATTAGAAACAATTGGAAGATAGACAAGGTATTCTCGCCTAAGATGGACAAGGAAGGCCGTGATTACAGACTTGAAGGCTGGCACGATGCAGTCAATAGAACCATGGGCTGGAACAGATAGGATTTACAGAGAGGATAAGCAGATACGACTACATATCTGCTTATTTTTATACTAAAAGTGCTGGCTTGATTAGCATGATCCAACACAAATTCAACAAATTCAGCATACTAAAAAAACACAAGAAAAAAATAAATTTATTTGCAAATAGGTGTTGACAATCTATGGGATAAGGAGTAAATTATATATAGTGATTAGCACTCGAACACAATGAGTGCTAATAACAAAGATTGGTTAGAGTTAAGGCAGCAGGCACAGAAGGTGCTTGTTACTGAATGGAGATGATGCAGATGGAGATGACAGAGAGAAAGCTAAAGATTTTACATGCTATTATCAACGATTATGTTAAATCTGCTGAACCTGTTGGATCAAGAGCTCTATCTCGTAAGTTTGAACTTGGCATCAGTCCTGCGACAATCAGAAACGAGATGAGTGATCTTGAGGAGATGGGTTATTTGACGCATCCACATACATCGGCAGGTAGAGTTCCTTCGGATAAGGCATATCGCCTTTACGTAAACCAGATGATGGAGAGACAGGAACTTACATTAGATGAGAAGAGAGAAATCTCACGCGAGCTTCAGGCTAATATCAGAGAGTTTGATAGGACTATAGAGCATGCGGCAAAGATTCTTTCTAAGATTACGAATTTGACATCATTTGCAGTAACGCCTACGGCGGCTGATGACACAATCAAGTTCGTAAATCTCTTGCCAGTCGATGAACGCACGGTTGTAATGATGATAGTTTCAGATACAGGCAAGGTTAGCAATACGGCGCTCAAGCTAGATTCGCCATGCAGCAATGATAATTTGCAGCTGCTAGCTAAGTCGATGACATACAAGTATAGAGGAAGAACACTTACGGATGTACTGACAGGTAACATAATCGAGTGCTTCCACAACGATGTCGAAGCTATGGATAAGCTCGAGCAGGATATCATGCCAGACTTCCTTAAGACTCTTGAGGAGATGCTAAATGTTCAGCTATACATGGATGGTATGACCAATATATTTGACCTTCCAGAGTATAACGATATAGAGCGTGCTAAGAGCTTCTTCAATTTATTTAGTCATAAGGATGAGTTTATCAAGACTGTCATAAACCGTGATAAGGGTATGATAGTAACCATAGGTGAAGAGAATATGGATGAGCAGATGAATGATTACTCTATGATAACAGCCACATATAGTGTGGACGGTAAGCAGGTGGGTAAGATTGGTGTAATCGGCCCTAAGCGAATGAGATATGACAAAATAACTTCGATAATGGAGTATCTGACCGATAATTTGAATCAGAGCTTTCAGTTAGAAGAGGGAGGACACGATAGTGGCGAATAAGGAGAAGATGAACGCAGAGGCTTGCGAGCTCAAGGATGAGGAATGCAAGGCTTGCGAGGATAAGGCTGAGGATCTAGATAAGCCAGAAGAAGCTGAGGAAGAGCTTGTAGCTAAGGAAGAAGAAAATGCTGACGATGATATGGCAAACAAATATGTCAGACTCATGGCAGAGTTTCAGAACTATAAAAAGAGAGTCTCCAAAGAGAAAGATGACCTCAGAAGCTACGCTAATGAGAATCTTGTTTTAAGCCTTCTGGAGGTTTTGGATAACTTTGAGAGAGCGCTTCAGCATGATACAGATGACGAAGGCTTTGTGACCGGAATGCAGATGATTTTCAAGCAGATGCTAGATAAGCTAAACAAGGCTGGACTTGAGGAGATAAAGGCTCTAGGAGCGGATTTTGATCCGAACTTTCACAATGCTGTTTTGACTGGTGATGATCCACAGTATGAGAGCGGCAAGGTTACGGATGTAATGCAGAAGGGATACACGCTTAACGGTAAGGTTATTAGAGCTGCAATGGTAAAGGTAAATAACTAGTAATTAGTGCAAATAAATTAAGTATATTTAGGAGGAATTTGATATGGCAAAGGTAATAGGAATAGATTTAGGAACAACAAATAGCTGCGTTGCTGTAATGGAAGGTGGCGAACCAGTAGTAATTGCAAATGCAGAGGGTAACAGAACTACACCATCTATTGTAGGCTTCGCAAAGAACGGCGAAAGACTTGTAGGTGAGACAGCTAAGAGACAGGCTGTAACAAACCCAGAAAGAACAATTACTTCAATCAAAAGACACATGGGTGAGGACTATACAGTTACAATCGATGACAAAAAGTACACACCACAGGACATCAGTGCTATGATTCTCGCTAAGCTAAAGGCTGATGCTGAGAGCTATCTAGGTGAGAAGGTTAATGAAGCTGTAATCACAGTTCCAGCTTACTTCTCAGATGCTCAGAAGCAGGCAACAAAGGATGCTGGTAAGATTGCTGGTCTTGATGTAAAGAGAATCATTAACGAGCCAACAGCAGCATCTTTAGCATATGGTCTAGATAAGGAAGAAGGAACACACAAGATTCTAGTATATGACTTGGGTGGTGGTACATTCGACGTATCAATTCTAGAACTAGGTGATGGCGTATTCGAAGTACTAGCAACAAATGGTGACACAATGCTCGGTGGTGACGACTTTGATAACAAGATTGTTACATATCTTGCAGATACATTCGCACAGGAAAACGGTGTGGACCTTAGAGCTGATAAGATGGCTCTTCAGAGACTAAAGGAAGCAGCTGAGAAGGCAAAGAAGGAGCTTTCAAGCGCTCAGACAACAAACATTAACCTTCCATTTATAACAGTTACAGCTGATGGCCCTCTTCACTTGAATATGGATCTTTCAAGAGCTAAGTTCGAGCAGCTAACTGCTGACCTGGTAGAGAGATCAATCGCACCTATGAAGAAGGCAATGGAAGATGCCGGCGTTTCAAACAGCGACATCGAGAAGGTAATCCTGGTAGGTGGTTCAACAAGAATCCCGGCTGTTCAAGAAGCAGTTAAGAAGGTTACAGGTAAGGAGCCATTCAAGGGAATCAACCCTGATGAGTGCGTAGCAATCGGTGCTGCTATCCAGGCTGGTGTTTTGACAGGTGAGGTTAACGACGTTCTTCTACTAGACGTAACACCACTTTCACTTTCAATCGAGACACTTGGCGGGGTTGCAACAAAGCTAATCGAGAGAAATACAACAATCCCAACAAAGAAGAGCCAGGTATTCTCAACAGCTGCAGACAACCAGACAGCTGTAGATATCCACGTAATGCAGGGTGAAAGAGAAATGGCAGCAGATAATATCTCACTAGGACAGTTCCAGCTTACAGGAATCGCTCCAGCTCCACGTGGAATTCCACAGATTGAGGTTACATTTGATATCGATGCTAACGGCATTGTAAATGTAAGCGCTAAGGACCTTGGAACAGGTAAGGAGCAGAAGATTACAATCACATCATCAACAAAGCTTTCAGAGGAAGAAATCCAGGCTAAGGTAAGAGAAGCAGAAGCTTATGCTGCTGAGGACAAGAAGAAGAAGGAAGCTATCGAGAATAGAAACCAGGCTGAGGCTCTTGTATACCAGACAGAGAAGTCTCTAAAGGATCTAGAAGGAAAGATTGATGCAGCAGATGAATCAGCTATCAAGGAAGCTAACGAGGAGCTAAAGAAGGCTCTTGAGGCTAACAATGAAGAGGACATCAAGGCTAAGTCAGAAGCACTTTCAGCTAAGTTCACTGAGGTTTCAACAAAGCTATATCAGCAGGCAGGTGCTGAAGCTGGCCCAGACATGTCAGGCATGGGTGGAGCAGGTCAGAGCGCAGGTGCAGATGCAGGAAGCGCAGCAGACGACAATGTAGTTGATGCAGATTACACTGTTGTAGATGATGAGAATAAATAAAGGAAAGATTTAGCTTGACTCGCAAGAGGATTTGCTTCAGAGCAAATCCTCGTTTGCGGTTAATATAGGTGAGAATATGGCAGAAAAAAGAGATTACTATGAGGTCCTGGGGCTACAAAAGGGAGCCTCAGATGATGAGATAAAAAAAGCATTCCGAAAGCTGGCAATGAAGTATCATCCTGATAGAAATCCTGACGATAAGGCTGCAGAAGAAAAATTCAAGGAAATAAACGAAGCATACGCTGTTCTTTCAGATGCTGAGAAGAAGGAAAAGTATGATCGCTTCGGACATGCAGGTGTAGATCCAAACGCTGGATTTGGTCAGGGAGGTTTCTCTGGCGGTGGCTTTGAGGATATCTTTGATATGTTTGGTGGCATGTTTAGTGGTGGCTTCGGAGGCGGAAGAAGAAACGGCCCTCAGAAGGGAAGAGACCTTCAGAAGCATGTTACGATTGAATTTGAAGAAGCTGCTTTCGGTACAAATAAGAAGATAAGACTTACCAAGATGGTTAAGTGCGAAAAATGTGGTGGTGAAGGTAATGCACCTGGAACAGAAAAGCACACATGCTCAAGGTGTAACGGAAAAGGTGTTGTAGATAGCGTTCAGAGAACACCTTTTGGACAGTTCCATAGCCAGAGCACATGCCCAGAATGTAATGGAACAGGATATAAGATAGATACTCCATGTCCAGACTGTAACGGTACGGGAAGCGTTCGCAAGACGATAACAATAGATGTTAAGATACCAGCAGGTGTCGATACAGATACAGTTATTCCACTAAGAGGACAGGGTGAGCCAGGTGTGAACGGAGGTCCGGCAGGAGACCTCTACATCGTGCTAGATGTAAAACCGCATAAGCTTTTTAAGCGTACTGGAGATGACCTTTACCTAGACATGCCGATTACTTTTGTTCAGGCAGCGCTAGGAGATGAGATTATAGTGCCAACGCTTGACGGTAAGGTTTCATATAAGATTCCAGCAGGAACTCAGCCAGAGACTGTTTTCAGACTCAAAGGCAAGGGCGTTAAGAATGTTAGAAATGGTAGAATGGGAGATCTTTATGTAAAGGTCCAGCTCGAGGTTCCAACAAAGCTTAACGCAAAGCAGCGCAAGGCCATAGAAGATATGGATGCGGCTCTAGATAAGAACTGCTATCAGAAGAAAAATGGCTTTGCACAAAAGGTAAAAGAAATCTTTGGTTTTTAATAAATAAGCTGTTGACATGGCATCTGGACTTATTTTTAGTCATGAGCAGCGTATTGTAAACCAAATTATAAAATAGTTTACCAATGAAATCCATAGTGATATAATAACCTTCGTAATTTACTACGGAGGTTATTATTATGATTACAGACAAGTTTCAAAACAAGACAAGCAGACTAGCAATTGTAGCTCTATTTACAGCACTGGTATCAGTTGGTGCATTCATCAAAATACCGATGCCGTTTATGGACTATGTAACCATGCAACTCTTCTTCGTTATCCTATCGGGATTTGTACTAGGTAGCAAGCTAGGTGCACTTTCCCTTACAATATATCTGGTCCTCGGAATATGCGGAGTTCCAGTTTTCGCTGGTGGCGGAGGCTTCAACTATGTGCTAATGCCGACATTTGGATATATCATCTCCTTCATCTTTGCATCGTATGCAGTTGGATATATCTCAGAGAGAGGAACGCCTAGCATTAAAAGATATTTCTTCGCATCGATGGTTGGCTTTGTTCTGATTTATGCCATAGGAATCACCTACAAGCTGATCATCATGCTTTGCTACATCAAAACTGATAAGGCAGTTTCAGTACTTCTTCTCTCATCAATTTCAATTCAGATGCCTGTCGATGTTGTAAAATGTTTCTTAGCAGCAACAGTAGGACTTCAGCTTAAGAAGGCGATTTCAAAGATGTCATTCTAAGAACTTTGACTAGATACACATCAAAAGGAACCTGACATATTTATTGCTAATTAGCTTCGCAAATGATATATTTTAAGCGGAGCTATTTTAGTTTTTGAACAAAAGGAGCCATAGGCATGAAATATATAGAAGTGAAGATTAAGACGAGCAAGAGCGGAATTGATCCAGTCCTTGCAGCGCTTATGAACATAGGAATTAACGATGCGATGATAGATGATCCAGATGAGATACTTGCAATGATAGCAACTCCTGGTCCAAGCGAATGGTACGACGAAAGTCAGATACCGGACGTTAGCATGATTGAGCCTGCAGTTACTGTTTTCTTTGCTGATGATGAGGAAGGACGCAGCAAGTCAAACGATGTAAGAAAGGCTATAGAGGAGTTAGCTAAATCTGCAGCCGAGGGAAGATATGGTGCTGAAGCAAATCTAGGAGAGCTTTCAGTTAGTGCTAAGGTTGAAGACGATGTGCTCTGGCGCGATAAGTGGAAGGAGTATTTCAAGCCAACGAAGCTTTCTAATAATATCGTAGTAAAGCCTACGTGGTGCGAGTATGAGCCTAATGAGGAGGACATTGTCATAGAGATAGATCCGGGCATGGCCTTTGGAACGGGAACTCATGAGACAACAATGCTCTGCATAAGAATGATAGAAAAATATATGTCTGATGGATATAAGGTATTAGATGTAGGAAGTGGATCTGGAATACTTTCCATAGCTGCTGCAAAGCTAGGTGCATCAGATGTTCTTGGCATAGATATCGATGAAGATGCTGTTAGAGTATCCAATGAAAACTACGAGCTAAATAAGGTCAGCGATAGGGCAAAGGCTATAGTCGGAGACCTAACAACAGGAGTTGACTATAAAGCAAATATCGTAGTTGCAAATTTACTTGCAGATATTGTCATGAGGCTATCAAAGGATGCCAAAAGGCATCTAGGAGAAAAGGGCATATTTATTACATCAGGAATACTAACAGAGAAATCTGAAGCTGTAGAAAAATGTATGATAGAATGCGGATTTGAGATAGTAGAAAAAGCTATTTTGGGCGAGTGGTGCAGCATAGTAGCTGTGAATAAAGCTGTCTAGTAAGTTATAAGAAGGTAATTTGCCTATGAATATATGATGGCAAAATTATATATATGATTTATTATGATAATCAAAGCCTAGTATTTGAGGGTTTAAAGCCTCAAATGTCAGGCTTTTTTTATTTGCAAGGATTTACGATTTCACAAAAACAACACATTTTTACACGAAAAAACCTTTGACATAGATATATCAAAATGGTATTCTAACAAAGAATTATATAAAATATTTTAACTAAATTCTTTTAGATAAAATATTTTACTTACTTCAAACCCGCCACGTGAGTGGGAAAAGCAATAGTTTAATTTTGATTATTAAAGAAGAGAGAGGTATTTATAATGACTTTTGAGAAGGTAAAGGAACTAATCGTTGAAACACTTAGCGTAGATGAGGACAAGATTAAGCTAGAATCAAACCTAGCAGAGGATCTAAAGATTGACTCACTAGATGCAGTTGAGCTAGTTATGACTCTTGAGGAAGAGTTTGACATCAAGCTACCTGACGATGTACTAAAGCAGCTAAAGACAGTAGAAGACGTAGTTAAGTGCGTTGACCAGTATAAGGCATAGTCATGGAAGTTAAGAACAGGGTCAAGGAATTAATAGAGATATTCGAGACCTCTGGCCTTTCGGAGATGGAATTTGATGCTGATGGCCTTAAGCTTAAGCTGAAGAAGGCAAACGCAAATCCAAGCTTTGATGTATATGCCATTCAGCCTAGCCAGCCAGATCTAGTAAGCAAGGCGGTAAAGGTAGCACCAAAGACTAGGGAAGATGAGAATGACAAGGAGTACATCAAAAGTCCGCTTGTCGGAACTCTTTATCTTGCAGCAAACCCAGAGAGCGAGCCATTCGTTAAGGTAGGTAGCAAGGTCAAAGCTGGAGAGCCTATGTGCATAATTGAGGCTATGAAGATGATGAATGAGATCAAGGCGCCATATGATTTAGTAGTAAAGAATGTACTGCAAAACAATGGAGACATGGTCGAGTTCGATCAAAATATTTACGAGGTAGACAGATGCTAAAGCGTGTCCTAGTTGCAAACAGAGGAGAGATTGCTCTGAGAATAATCAGAGAGTGCTTGGATAAAAATATAGAAACCGTAGCGATATATTCGTCAGCTGACAAGGATTCGCTGCACGTCCTGCTCGCAAATGAATCTGTTTGTGTCGGCGCTGCACCACCCTCGGAAAGCTATTTGAAGATGGATAATATTATAGAGGCGGCGCTCGGAACGGGCTGTGATGCAGTCCATCCGGGCTTCGGCTTTCTATCAGAAAATCCAGCATTCGCTGCACTTTGCGAAGAGAACGGTATCAAATTCATAGGTCCATCATCTAGTGTCATAGAGCAGATGGGAAATAAGTCTGCTGCGCGTGAGCTTATGATGAAGGCTAAAGTACCAACGGTTCCAGGCTCAGATGGGGCGGTTATGGATATCGAGACGGCAAAGAGCATAGCTGAGAAGATAGGCTTTCCTATTTTGATCAAAGCCTCCGCAGGTGGCGGTGGCAGAGGCATGCGAAAGGCAAACTCACTTGAGGATATAGAAAGAGCCTTTGATGAGGCAAGAGCCGAGGCAAGAGCAGCATTTGGTGATGATACAGTATATATCGAAAAGCTTATTTTGAGCCCTAAGCACATAGAGGTACAGGTACTTTCTGACTCCTATGGGAAGACGATTCACCTAGGTGAGAGAAACTGCTCAATACAGAGGAAGAATCAGAAGATGCTAGAGGAAGCTCCAGCATTTGCCTTTGATCAGGGACTTAGAGATAGGATGTGTGAAGCGGCGGTTAAGGCTGCCGAGGCTTGTAACTACGAGGGTGCAGGTACTGTTGAATTCGTGCTCGACACTGAGAATAACTTCTATTTTATCGAGATGAACACGAGAATTCAGGTTGAACATCCTGTAACAGAGATGGTAACAGGGGTAAATATTGTTGCTCAGCAGATCAGAATCGCTTCGGGCTTGCCGCTTGATATAGACCAAAGCGATGTAAAGATTAAAGGTCATGCAATAGAGTGCAGAATTTGTGCTGAGAATCCGGTCAGGGATTTTGCTGCTTCTCCAGGACATGTGAACATGGTTCACTTCCCAGGAGGGAACGGTGTAAGAGTCGAGAGCGCGCTTTATAGTGGTTGCGACATCAGTCCTTACTACGATTCTATGGCAGCTAAAATCATCGTCTACGGCGACACTAGAGTTGAGGCGGTGAGAAGGATGAGAAGGGCTCTTGAGGAGACCATCATCGAGGGAATAGATACAACGCTTTTGTTACAGTATCTAATTCTATTTAATCGAGTATTTCTTAGAGGAAATTACAACACTTCATTTATTGAAAAAGAGCAGGAATCACTATTAGAACTTTTGAGGACTGCTACTGATATAAGAGGAAAATAATGGAAAAGATTTTAGGCGACAAGATAAAGCTGCTTAGATTTGTTAAGAAAATCAGCAAATCATCAGCGACGCTTGAGGAGATACGCAGTGAAAACGAAATAGTGGAATGCAAGGGCTGCGGATTTCAGGCGCCAAAGAACGAGTGGAGAGACAATCTATACGAATGTCCTGAGTGCGGTAAGTATAAGAATATCGCAGCTAGAGTGCGCATCAAGTACATCTGCGATGAGGACAGCTTCAGAGAGTTCGGAAGATGGATAAAGGGGTATAATCCGCTCGATTTTCCTGAATACGATAACAAGCTTTCAGAGATGGAAAAGAAGACTGATATGCCTGAGGCTGTGGTCACCGGAACCTGCAAGATAGACGGACACAAAGCAGTTATCTGTGTCATGGATTCGAGGTTTATGATGGCCAGCATGGGCATGGCTGTAGGTGAGAAGGTTACAAGGGCTGTTGAATATGCGACCAAGAAAAAACTTCCACTGGTAATTTTTTCAGCTTCTGGAGGCGCAAGAATGCAGGAGGGAATGCTATCTCTGATGCAGATGGCAAAAACCTCAGCCGCTATTGGTAAGCTACGCGAGGCGGGAGGGCTATTCATTTCGGTTATGACAAATCCGACAACGGGTGGCGTCACGGCGAGCTTTGCTTCCCTCGGCGATATTCAGCTTGCAGAGCCTGGAGCGCTTATTGGCTTTGCGGGTCCTAGGGTCATTAGTCAAACTATCGGCGAAAAGCTCCCTGAGGGTTTCCAGAGCGCGGAATTCCTCTATGAGCACGGTCTCTTGGACAGGGTAGTTCCAAGAGCAGAGCTGAAAAGCTACATCGCTAAACTCATTTCGCTCCACCAAAAAGGAAAGAAGGCTCAGCTCGCTTCTTCAGACAAAAAAGAATTAGCTAGAGAACTGGATGAAACGCTTTCAAGTCGCAGTGCAGATGAACGTGTTTTGATAGCGAGAATCGAGACTAGGCCTACAGGCAGAGATTATATTGATAGACTAATTTCTGACTTCTGTGAGTTTGGAGGAGATAGACTTCATGGAGAGGATGTCTCAATTGTTGGAGGCGTCGGAAGATTTCACGGAGTACCTGTAGTAGTTATAGCTCAGGAGCGTGGAAAGAGCCTTGATGAGAAGATAAGTCACAGATTCGGAATGCCAAATCCTGAAGGTTATCGCAAGGCAGAAAGGCTCATGAAACACGCGGAGAGATTCGGACTTCCCATCATTACTTTTGTTGATACTCCTGGAGCATATCCTGGAAAGGAAGCCGAGGAAAACGGTCAAGGCAGTGCGATTGCTCATTGCTTGCTAACTCTTAGCAGACTTAGAGTGCCGGTTGTAAATGTATTCATCGGTGAAGGTGGAAGTGGAGGCGCCCTTGCTATAGGCTTTGGCGACTGTATGATAATGCTAGAGAACAGCGTATTTTCAATACTATCACCAGAGGGATTTGCCTCGATTTTGTACAAGGACTCCTCAAGATGGAAGGAAGCCTGCGAGAACATGAAGATGACAGCGCCAGAACTCAAGAAAATGGGAATCTGCGACTGCGTTATCAAAGAGGATGGTGAAGGTGCACACGAAAATAGTGAGCCAGTATTTAAGAGACTAGATGCTGCACTTGCAGGAAATCTCGCAAGACTTATGAAGATAAGTGGCGAGGATATCGTAAAGCAGAGATATCACAGGCTGCGTAAGGTCGGAAAGGAACTTATTTAGGATGATGAAAGAAAAGCTTGCTATGAAATTTATAGGAACTGGTCTTGCTCACGGCAAGAAAAAGGTTCTAAACGACGACCTGGCTAAGATCATGGACACAAGTGACGAGTGGATTAGAGAAAAGAGCGGTATCGAAAGCAGATGGTTTGCAGATGGGCAAAGCAATGCAGATATCGCTTGCGAAGCATCTCTTAAGGCTATAGAGGAATCAGGGCTTTCTGCTCGCGATATAGATGCGGTAATCGTATGCACATTTACAGCAGATAAGGCAACTCCAGGAGTTGCTACAGAACTTTGCGGTATGCTCGGGCTAAGAGAGGATGTGCTTGCTACAGATGTAAACGGTGCTTGCTCAGGCTTCATATACGGAGCAATTGTAGCAAATGCACTTCTTCATACAGGAAGCTACCAGAACATTTTGCTGGTCGGAAGTGAAACTATAAGCAGCTTCATGAGCATGAAGGACAGAGGGACAGATGTGCTCTTTGGAGACGGTGCTGGCGCTGCCGTATGTACATTGAGAGAGGATGCCTTCTTTGCACACCTAGAAGGTGTAATTTCAGATTCTGAGGTCCTATACTGCGAGAGATTTGAGCAGAGAATCAGCATGCAGGGTCAAGAGGTCTATAGATTTGCAGTAAATAAGATTCCGGAGGTAACTCAGGAGCTACTAGATCAAAACGGTGTGCATAAGGATGATGTTGACTTCTTCATCTTCCATCAAGCTAACAAGCGCATTATCAGAAGTATTGCCTCAAAGCTAGGCGTTCCTATTGAAAAATGCTTCATGGATTTAGAGGAATATGGAAACACCTCGGCAGCCAGCGTTGCAATTGCAATGGCTGACATGAGGGACAAGGGCCTTCTTAAGCCCGGAATGCTAGCAGTAAGCGTTGGATTTGGCGCAGGACTAACTTATGGAGGAATGCTTTTTAGGGCATAAGGGGATTGAATATGAATTTAAATAAAATTTTTGATATAGAATTTCCTATTTTTCAGGGAGGAATGGCTCAGGTTGCTACGGGTTCTTTTGCAGCCGATGTATCAAATGCAGGTGCCATGGGGATCATCGGTACTGGAGCTATGAATGCCGAGATGTTAAAGGCCGAAATCGATGCTGTTAGAGCAAAGACGGATAGACCATTTGGCATCAACCTAATGATGATGAATCCCGATGTTGAAAGAATGGCAGATGTCATCGCTGAGTCTGGCGCATCACTTGTAACAACTGGTGCAGGAAATCCTGGCAAGTATATCGAACTTTGGAAGAGCAAGGGCATCAAAGTGTTCCCTGTTGTTTCATCGGTTGCACTTGCTAAGAGACTTGAATCTATGGGTGCTGATGGCATGATAGCTGAAGGCTGCGAAAGCGGCGGACACATCGGCGAAATCACAACCATGGTTTTGGTTCCGCAGATTGTAGATGCAGTGAGCGTTCCAGTTGTAGCTGCTGGTGGTATAGCTGGCGGACGTCAGATGGCGGCTTCTGAGATCCTTGGAGCTACGGGAATTCAGGTCGGCACTGTACTGCTTGCAAGCGAGGAGTGTCCTATCCACCAAAACTATAAGGATGCCGTTATCAAGGCAAAGGATAGAAGCACTATCGTTACTGGCAGAAACTCAGGAGCCCCTGTTAGAGTCATTAAAAATCCAATGGCTCAGGAGTACCTAGAGCGTGAAAAGGCGGGTGCAGACCTTATGGAGCTCGAAAAATATACGCTCGGCGCACTTAGAAGAGCTGTCCACGAAGGTGATGTCAAGAGAGGCTCACTGATGGCTGGGCAGGTGTCAGCGCTCGTCAAAGAAGTGAAACCACTTCGCAGTATTTTCGAGCAAATGATGAGAGAATATGAGGAATGTAAGAATGAGTTTTGCAAATAGAGCGTCTGCTAAAGTTTTTAGGGATAAGCTCGAAATTCCAGTTATTCAGGGCGGTATGGGAGTTGGTATATCCATGGGAAAGCTCGCCGGAAGCGTCGCAGCTTGCGGTGGTATGGGTGTTATTTCAACTGCTTTGATCGGCTTTCGTGAGGAAGATTTCTATCAGAATCATGTAGAGGCTGATGTGCGTGCCCTTAGAAAAGAGATACAAATCGCTAAGGAAATTGCTAATGGTAGAGGAATGATAGCCATAAATGCTATGACTGTAACTACTGACTATAGGGAATGTATCGAGGCTGCTGTCAGGGAAGGAATAGATGCGATCATATCAGGTGCTGGGCTCCCCCTTGCCCTACCTGAACTAGTTGATGGCAAAGATGTCCTAATAGCTCCGATTGTCTCGAGTGCCAAGGCGGCAGCTTTGATCATGAGAAGCTGGAATAAAAAATGTGAAAGAAAACCCGACTTCATAGTTGTTGAAGGTTCGGGAGCAGGCGGACATCTAGGCTTTAAGAAGGAGGAATTGCTCGAGAAAAGCTATAAGCCTCTAACTGAGATAGTCTCAGATGTCGTGAATGTCTGTGGAGATATACCTGTCTTTGCTGCAGGAGGCATCTTTGATGCAGATGACATCAAAAAGGTACTTAAGTGTGGTGCTTACGGCGTGCAGATAGGAACAAGATTCATCGCCTGTGAAGAGTGCGATGCAAGTCAGGGATTTAAGGATAAAATCGTGAAAGCGAAGGCCGAGGATTTAAAAATCATACAAAGTCCTGTAGGGCTTCCAGGAAGAGCACTTAAATCAGCTCTTCACAAGCAGGTCGAAAAGGAAGGTAGAAAAGCGCCAAGTCGCTGCATAAATTGCATAAGTACATGCGATCCTAAGACGACGCCGTACTGCATAAGCGCAGCTTTGATAGCAGGATTTAATGGAGACGAAGAAAATGGACTTTTCTTCAGCGGTGAAAACTGCGGAAGAATAGATAAAATAGTTAAAGTCAAGGACCTTATGGATGAACTGTCAAAGGGATTTGAATAAATATTAAGCGAGGAGAACAAAATGAAAACAGCTTTTTTATTTGCTGGACAGGGAAGTCAGAAGCCAGGGATGGGCAGAGATTTGTACGCTGAGTTTGAAGGATTTAAAAATTGCTTTGACAAACTGCCAGCTGAGCAGAGAAGCATCGCATTTGATGGAAGCATGGAGGAACTTTCTCAGACCCAAAATACGCAAGTCATTCTCTTGGCTTTCGGTATGGGAATTTACAGCGTACTAAAAGAGAACGGAGTTAAACCTGATTTTGCAGCAGGTCTAAGTCTTGGAGAATACACAGCTTTATGCAGTGCGGGCGTTTTTGAATACGAGGATGCGCTAAAGCTCGTTCAGTTTAGAGCAAACGAGATGGTTAAGGCATCAAAGGACGTAGATTCAAGCATGGCAGCTGTCCTTGGACTTGAGCAGGAGCCGCTTGCTGAGTGCTGCAAGCAGGCATCAAATGGGGACAAAAAGGCAGAGATAACCAATGTCAACTGTCCTGGTCAGATTGTAATTTCGGGTGAGGCTTCAGCAGTAGCTAAGGCATCTGAGCTCGCTCTAGAAAAGGGTGCAAGAAGGGTTATGCCACTATCAGTTTCAGGACCGTTCCACACATCATACATGAAGCCAGTCGGAGATGCTCTTCTTGAGAAGACCAAGGAATTTAAGCTAGGCAAAGCAGAGTTTCCTGTTTTGTTCAACTACACAGGAGATGTGAAGCAGGCAGATGAGTCAATCTCAGAGCTTCTATCAAAACAGGTTCAGTCTGGTGTACTGATGGAGAAGATAATCAGAAAGCTAATAGAGCTTGGGGTTACAAACTTTGTTGAGATAGGCCCAGGAAATGCACTGTCTGGATTTGTCAAAAAAGTAGATCGCTCGGTGAAGACAATTAGCATTACTACAGCTGATGAGCTTCGCCAGGCCATTGAAGAGTTAGGAAGGTAATCGATATGGGAAATAGAGTTGCAATAGTTACAGGTGCCGGAAGAGGTATCGGAAGAGAGGCTGCGGTAAAGCTAGCTCAAAGCGGTGTTGATGTCGTAATCAACTACAGCAGAAGTGAGGATGCTGCTCTAGAGACAAAGAGACTCTGTGAGGAGGCAGGAGCTAAGGCTATCCTAGCAAAGGGTGATGTCTCAAATGAAGAGGAGTGCAAGGCTATCGTAGATCTTGCTATAAGCGAGCTAGGAAGACTTGATATACTTGTAAACAACGCTGGTATCACAAGGGATGGACTTGGCGTGAGAATGAGTGCAGAGGACTTTGATAGCGTCGTAAAGACCAATCTCTACGGACCTTTCTATATGATCAAAGCAGCTGCGTCTGTGATGATGAGAAAAAGATTCGGAAGAATAGTAAACGTTTCATCTGTCACAGGAATCGTTGGAAATGCAGGCCAGGTAAACTATGCTGCAGCAAAGGCTGGAATCATCGGAATGACAAAGAGCTTTGCTAGAGAGCTGGCAGGCAGAGGCGTTACTGTAAATGCTGTTGCACCAGGATTTATTAGCACTGCAATGACAGATGCTATCCCAGAAGAGGCAGCAGAAAAGCTCCAGAGTAACATTCCTATGGGAAGAGCTGGAACTACAGCAGATGTCGCAAGTGCAATTCTATTTTTGACGACTGAAGAGTCAGGATATATCACTGGAGAGGTTCTCAAGGTCGATGGCGGAATGGCCATGTAGGAGGAAATTATGAAGAGAAGAGTTGTTGTTACAGGTATCGGAGCAGTTTCCCCTATAGGAATTGGAAGCTCAAATATGTGGGAAAATGCCAAGACTGGAAAGCTAGGTATAGATTTCATTACTCAGTTTGACACTGAGGAATCAAAGGTAAAAATCGCAGGCGAGGTTAAGGACTTTGACCCTTGCGAAATCATGGACAAGATGGAAGCTAGAAGAACAGCTAGATTCACGCAGTTTGCTCTCTATGCTGCAGAGGAGGCTTTCAAGCAGAGCGGTCTTGATATGTCAAAAGAGGATGCGCTGAGATGCGGTGTAAATGTTGCTAGTGGAATCGGTGGACTTCCAGTAATTCAGCGTGAATGCCTAAGAGGGGATAAGCACGGATATGATAGAGTTTCACCTCTATTTGTTCCATCAAGCATAACTAACATGGCAGCAGGAATGATTGCAATCAAGCTCGGATTTAAGGGAAGCTGTACCTGCGTTGTTACAGCCTGCGCTTCAGCTTCAGATTCAATAGGAGCAGCCTTCCACTATATCAGAGATGGATACTCGGATGTAATGGCTTGTGGAGGTGCAGAAAGCTGTATCTGCGAGCTAGGAATAGGTGGATTTGCTTCTATGAAGGCACTTTCTGACTCAGACAATCCAGCACGTGCATCAATTCCTTTTGATAAGGAGAGAAGTGGCTTTGTTATGGGTGAGGGAAGCGGAATCCTAATCCTTGAAGAGTATGAGCATGCTGTTAAGAGAGGAGCAAAGATTCTTGGCGAAGTTGCTGGATATGGAGCTAGCTGCGATGCGAACCATATGACTGCACCGCTTGAGGATGGTAGTGGAGCTGCTGACTGCATGACCTTAGCTATTAGAGATGCCGGAATTGAGCCTTGTGAAGTTGGATACATCAATGCTCATGGAACAGGAACACCGCTTAACGATAAGGGTGAGACCAAGGCAGTAAAGCTTGCCTTCGGTGAGCACAGCAAGGAACTTTTGATCTCATCAACAAAGTCCATGACAGGACACCTTCTTGGTGCGAGTGGAGCAATTGAAGCTGTAATGGCAATTAAGGCTCTAGAAGACCAATTTGCACCTCCTACAGTAGGATATAAAGTGCCTGACGATGAGTGTGATTTAAAGATTTGTCCTAACGAAGGAGTAGCTTTTGACAGCGAATACGCTATGTCAAATTCACTCGGGTTTGGTGGACATAATGCGTCTTTGATTTTCAAGAGAGTTTAGTGTAAAATAAAGGAGATTAAGATGACTCTTAATTCAGAACAGATAAAAGAAATTCTTCCTCACAGATATCCTTTCCTTCTTGTCGACAGGATTACGGATATGGAGCCAGGTAAGTTTGCCAAGGGAATTAAGTGCGTATCTCAGAACGAAATGCACTTCCTAGGCCACTTTCCACAGAAGGCTGTCATGCCAGGGGTTTTAATCCTCGAGGCTTTGGCTCAGACTGGTGCTTGCGCACTTTTATGCGCCGAGGAGAACAAAGGAAAGCTAGCCTTCTTCGGCGGAGTCAAAAACTGCCGATTTAAGAGACAGGTAGTTCCGGGGGATGTTTTGACGCTGGAATGCGAAATCATTAAGAGCCGCGGTAACGTAGGCTTCGGAAATGTAGTTGCGACCGTAGATGGTGAAGTAGCTTGCAGTGGGGAGATTTCATTCGCAATAGGATGATGGGAGAGATATATGCTGAAAGAAAATTTTTCGCATGTTTATGACAAATTCAAACTGCTCTTGTACGATAAGGCATTCAATGATGATAGTGACGATGATGCACTATCTGCATTTGAGGTTATTTGCATGGAGATAATCACAGCCCTAAAAGAGCCAACTGTAAACGCATTTGCCGACGCAGCACATATGTCTTCGCCGAATGCGACATACAGAGTAAACAGCCTTATCAAAAAGGGATATATCAACAAGAAGCGCGGTGAAACCGACCGCAGAGAGTACTACCTCGAAGCGACCGAGAAGTACACCAAAAACTACGGTATGGTCTACGACTATATCGGAATCGTTTGCGACCGCATCAAGGAGAGATTCTCAGAGGAGGATGTCGAAAAACTCGACGAAATTCTCGAAGTAGTTGCAAAGGAACTGACCCACGAGGCAGATAGCTTCCATAGCGTTGCGATTAGAAAACGCAAGCTAAAAGGCGTAAAAGCTTAGATAAATGTAGAATATGTAAACCAAAGTAGCAGCCTTGGCATATTGCCAGAGCTGCTATTTTGCATGTACAAAAGTTCACTTACCTTTGTGCGGTTATTTAGCCTGTAATAAAGCACAAAAGGAACTGAAACCGTTTAATCGATATGAATAAGAAAACCCCGTATCAGACAATACGGGGCTTTATACACTATGTATTTAATTTGATTAGAGATTACTATTTAACCTCTAGTGGAGTATCCACAAGTGGTGTATCTCCAGCCTTTGTATAAACTTTAATCATATAGAAAGCAAATACTACAGCTGCAAATGCGATACCAATACCATCAGCGATTGTTGGATTGATTCTGAAACCTTCCTTAGCCTGCAAGATATATGCTACTGTTACAGCTGACATATATGTTGCTGGAATTGATGCCATCCAGCTGCTAATCTTGCTTCTGTAACGGCATAGGTAAACTGCGATAGCCCAAAGTACCATCATAGCAAGTGTCTGGTTTGACCATGAGAAGTATCTCCAGATAACTGCATAGTTTAGCTTAGAAATTCCATAACCTACAAGAAGTAGTGGAAGTGAAAGAAGAAGTCTCTTCTTCTTATCCTGCTGGTCAATCTTGAACCAGTCTGCGATTGTAAGTCTTGCTGAACGGAATGCCGTATCACCTGATGTAATAGGACATGCAATAACACCTATCATAGCTAGGATGCTACCAACACCACCGAGAAGTGCTCTTGACATCTGATATACAGTGTTTGAGTTACCACCCTGCATATCTAGAAGAGCCTGTAGTCCAGTACCATCTCCACCTCTGTTGTAGTAGAATGCAACGCCAGCTGATGCCCAGATAAGAGCGATAATACCTTCAGCAACCATTGCTCCGTAGAAGATCTTACGGCCGTTCTTCTCTTTTGTTAGGCAACGAGCCATCATTGGTGACTGTGTTGCATGGAAACCTGAGATAGCACCGCAAGCAACAGTGATGAACATTAGAGGCCAAATTGGAAGCTTGTCCTTTGCAGGATACATGTTCTCAAAGTGATCCCATATCTCAAGCATTGGTCTTTCACCTGAATGTAGAAGTGTTGCACCACCGATTCCAAGAGCCATTACGATAAGAGCAAGACCGAAGATTGGGTAAATCTTACCAATAATCTTGTCGATTGGAAGTAGAGTTGCTAGGAAGTAGTAAATAAGAACTACGATTGTCCAGAACTGAACGCCAAATGCATCTGGTGTTAGAAGTGCAATTAGCTGTGCAGGTCCAACCATGAATACTACACCAATCATGACTAGAAGTACAACTGAGAATATTCTCATGATAGTCTTCATTACTGGTCCGAGGTACTTTCCGACAATCTCAGAGATTGAAGCACCATTGTTTCTTTCTGAAAGCATTCCTGATAGGTAGTCGTGAACACCACCAGCAAAGATTGTACCAAATACAATCCATAGATATACTACTGGTCCCCAAAGAGCACCTGATAGAGCTCCGAAGATAGGACCAAGTCCTGCGATGTTAAGGAGCTGAATAAGGAATGACGTACCAGTCTTCATTGGAATGTAGTCAACGCCATCTTCCTTAGTGTACGCAGGTGTTCTTCTATCATCTGGTCCGATGAGTCTTTCGACAACCTTTCCGTAGGTAAAGTAACCCGCAATAAGCAGTACTACACCCATGATAAATGAAATCATAAATTTCCTCCTTCTTTACATAAAACATAAGTTATATGAACAAAATCACATACATAATCTACACATTAGATTATAAATGTTTATCAAAACAGTTTCAATTGTGATAGGACAATGTTAATAATCTGATTTCTTATAACTAGTATTAAAAAGACTAATCACATATCACATTCTGCATTGGAGAATCTAATATACCATACAAAGTGCATAATTCCGTAGTTACTAGATCAAAACATATTGCGTATCACATTAGAAAAAGTTATGATGTATTTGGCAAAAAGCCTATATTTTTTGTACCCATGACACCATATTTCAATCACATTCTAGTCAAAAAAATAACAAAGTTAACGGAAAAATTGAATTCGGAGATGAAATGACAGAAATGAGCAAAGTCAAAGGATTTGATGTAATAGTAATAGGAGCAGGAGCATCTGGCATGATGGCAGCAGTTTCGGCTGCGAGCCTCGGCGCTAGGACTCTTTTGGTGGAGAAAAACGATTCTCTTGGTAAGAAACTTCTTCTAACAGGAGGCGGCAGGTGCAATCTCACAAATGCAGAAGACAGGGATGAACTCCTTGCGAAGATTCCCGTAAATTCAAAGTTCCTATATAGCAGCATGGCCAGCTTTGACAACAAGGATATAATGGATTTCTTCACATCGGGAGGGCTTAAGCTGAAGGTAGAAGACAAGGGCAGGGTTTTCCCAGTTACTGACTCATCAAAGAGCATAGTTGAGCTCTTTGAAGCCAAGTTAAAAAAGCATGGTGTAAAGATAAAGACAGGAAGTGCCGTAACAGAGATTCTGCAGAGAGAAGGGAAAGCTCTTGGCATTAGAACAAAGCATGGTGAGGAGTTTTACTCCCCATGCGTAATAGTTTCCTGCGGAGGAAAGTCATTTTCTTCAACTGGATCAAATGGAGATGGCTATGCACTCATGGAGGTTTTAGGGCACAGCATAAGTCCGCTTTATCCAGCTGAGGTTCCCATAGTTTGCAGAAATTATGGTGATTTTCTCTCTGAGCTTAGTGGGATATCGCTTCAAGACGTAAAGCTCAGTGTATATAACAAAAAGAATAAACTTGTATCAAGCCACGAAGGAGATTTGATTTTCACGCATTTTGGCCTATCAGGACCTATTGCGCTCAGGTGCTCAGGCTTTGTTAACAGCATAATGCGAAAGGATAGGCTAGAAACCGTAAGACTTAGCCTCGACCTACTTCCGCAAAAATCAAAGGGAGAAATCCTGGATGAGCTTAGAAGCATGGCAAGAACTAACGGAGAAAAGGAGCCAAAAACTTATTTAAGGGCAGAAATCCCAAAGAGGCTCGCTGACTATATTTTGAAGCTTGCAGTAATTTCGGATGGAGAGAAGCTAAAGCAAATACCAGAGAAAAAGCTTGAGGAGTTTGCGGGGCTTTTAAAAAATGTGGAGTTTCAGGCAGAGGGAACGCTATCGCTAGACAAAGCCTTTGTTACAGCTGGTGGTGTCTCAGTTAAGGAGATAAACCCTAAGACCATGGAATCTAAGCTAATCTCAGGTGTCTATGCCTGTGGAGAGGTGCTCGATGTAAGTGGATACACGGGCGGATATAACCTAACCATTGCTTTTTCGACAGGTCATACGGCAGGTAGTGCTGCTGCAGAAAAGGCGCTAGGCGAATAATATAGAATTAATTTGATAGGAGCTAAGTGTGTATAGAATTAGCCAGATAAAGCTCGCGCTAAACGAGCCTAAGGAGCTTCTCGTAAAGAAAATAGAGAAGAAGCTTTCAAACAATGTAAAGATAAAGGAATATAAGATTGTAAAGGAGTCGATAGACGCTAGAGACAAGAGCGATATCAGATTTGTCTATACGGTCGACTTTGATGTAGAGCAAAGGCAGGGCGCAAGGAAAATAACGCTAAAGCCTGACCATAAGAAGATTCTTTCTATAGCGCCTGACATGAGCTATAAAGCACCTGAGCCTGGCGTGCGTGAGCTAAAGCATAGGCCAGTTATTGCAGGCTTTGGGCCATGCGGAATCTTTTGTGCTTTGATACTTGCTCAGCAGGGATATAGACCGATAGTTCTCGAGAGAGGAAAGTGCGTGAGCGAAAGAGCTGAGGATGTGCAAAACTTCTGGAATGGCGGAGCGCTAAACACAGAGTCAAATGTTCAGTTTGGCGAGGGTGGTGCTGGAACTTTTTCTGACGGCAAGCTTACGACCGGAATCAAGGACCCGAGAATCCATAAAGTCCTAAGTGAATTTGTAAGCGCCGGTGCACCAGAGGAAATACTTTACAAGAATAAGCCGCACATAGGAACAGACCTTCTCAGAGATGTGGTCGCAAATATACGCGAGGAGATAATTCGACTCGGCGGTGAGATTAGATTTTCGAGTAAGCTAGTCGGCATAGACGCGCCATCGGGGAAAATCAAAGCCATCAAAGCTGAGGATGTTTTGACTGGGGAAAGCTACACACTAGAAACAGAAAATCTAGTACTTGCCATAGGCCACAGCGCAAGGGACACCTTTAGGTATGCGCACGAGCTAGGCATTGAGATGTCAGCGAAGCCGTTTTCCATAGGAGTGAGAATAGAGCACCCACAGAAGATGGTAGATGAGGCTCAGTATGGCAAAACCAAGGGTCTTCCACCTGCAGAGTATAAGCTATCTCATCGCTGTGAAAACGGAAGGGGTGTTTATACATTTTGCATGTGCCCAGGTGGTGAGGTCATAATGTCTTCTTCTCAAGAGGGTGGTGTTGTAACAAACGGCATGAGTAATCACAAGCGTGACAGTGGAACAGCTAACAGCGGACTTCTTGTTGATGTTAGGGTTTCTGATTTTGATAGTGATAATGCACTGGCTGGAGTAGAGTTTCAGGAAAAGTACGAGAGGCTCGCTTACAAAAACAGTGGCGGAAGATATGCCTTCCCTAAGACCTGCTGGTCAAAGTTCAGAGATGGAGATAAAGATGCGAAGGCTGTGATTGACTCGCTCCCTAGCTTTGCTGTTGAGTCTATTAGAGAGGCCATGCCATATCTAGGAAGAAAGCTAAAGGGCTTTGACGATGATAATGCAGTGATGAAGGCGGTAGAGACGAGAAGCTCTTCGCCAGTTAGATTTTTTAGAGACGATAGGCTTCAGGGAAGCATCAAAGGGCTTTACCCTGCAGGTGAGGGCGCAGGATATGCTGGCGGCATAACGAGTGCAGCCTGCGATGGTATAAAGGTTGCTGAGAAAATTATCGAGGAATTTTGTTTCAAGGCCTAGCTTTGATGTCCTGAAAGGAGTAAGGGAATGAGAAAAGAAAAATTTGCTTTTTATAGCTTTTTGATACTGGTGACAATAGTATTTGAACTCTATATGTTTTTGAACAGAAACGCTTGGTCTGGACTAATTCTTGTTTTGGTTACAGCCTTTATAATAAGTCTTTATTGGAAGAAGACAAGAAAAGGCGGCAGGGCTGTAATTGCAATGTTTATTCTCTTTGCTTTAATTTCATTCATAAGCCTTCCTAAGGAAAAGCTCGTCCCAGCTACCTATGATGGAGCAAAGCGCACGGGCAAAATCGAGGTAAAAGAGGGTAGGCTCACAGGTGTATATAACAAAGATGGCTCAGTTGAGGTCTATGCAGGCATTCCATATGCTAAGGCTCCAGTTGGAGATTTGAGATGGAAGGAACCGAAAAATCCTGAGAAGTACAAAGGTGTTCTCAGGGCAGATCACTTTCAGCCCATGGCCATGCAAAAGCGCACTAACAGAGTCGTTTCATCTGCAACTGATATTTTCTTCTACCGCAATGTGACTAGAACAATAAAGAATAGATATGTTCCAAAGATGAGCGAGGACTGTCTTTATCTCAATATTTGGAAGCCTAGAGGACAGCAAAAAAAGCTCCCTGTTGTCTTCTATATCCACGGAGGTTCGCTCACAACTGGTCAGGCTTGGTGGGAGGACTATAACGGTGAATCCTATGCGAAGAATGACGTTATATTTGTAAACTTTAGCTATAGACTTGGTGCGCTCGGGTTTTATGCTGATGAAAATCTAGCTTCTGAGTCTCCTAACGGAACTACAGGAATGTACGGTTTCCTCGACCAGCTTAAGGCTCTTGATTGGGTGAGAGCAAACATCGAAAAGTTCGGTGGCGATCCTGACAATATCACAATTGCAGGTGAGTCTGCAGGCTCATCCTCGGTAAATGCAATGTGCACTTCACCACTGGCAAAAGGCAAGTTCAAATACGCAATCTCTGAGAGCTCCTCGATTACAGCAAAGAACCCGCCTCATTCATATATGGATATCAAAACGGCAATAAAGCAGGGCAAATCTCTTCGCGATGAGCTAGGCGCAAAGAAGCCTAAGGATCTCAGAAAGCTTTCTGCTGAGGACATTGCAAACACAAATACCAAGTATGGAACGCTTAATGCGATGACAAACGATGGGTACGCTTTGACAAAATCCCCATATGAGAGCTATATGGCCGGTGAAAATAATGAGAAGGCCTTGCTGACTGGATATAACAAGGAGGATGGCGACTTCTTCTTGCTCCTTGAATCAAAGACAGATAAGGATAACTATGCTGATAAGATTAAGAAAAGCTATCCTAAGGGCTATGAGGAAATCCTAAAGCTTTACCCAGCAAAGACGGATGAAGAGGCAGCAAAGAACTTCAAAATTATCTATAACGCTGGAACCTTCGGTTATGGGCATGATGTATGGAGCAGGTTAGCAAGCGAAAGAGAGCCTGTATATAGATATTACTTCACCAAGGAAAACAAGTCGATTGGCTCTAACCATACAGGAGAACTTCCATACGCCTATGGAAACATAGGAAAAGCACCATATCTATATGACAGCAGTGACAAGAAGCTTTGCGAAACTATGACGTCTTACTGGATTAACTTTGTAAAGACTGGAAATCCAAATGGCAAGGGTCTTCCTGAGTGGGAGCCGTATAACAGTGGCAAAGTGCTTGAGCTAGGTAGTAAAATTAAAATGATAAGCGACCCTAACGATAAGCTATATAGAATCTTTGATCAGGAATAGAGTGAAAGCAAAATGTAAAAAGTTATTGACATTTTTGTTAAAAGTATTAAGATAAAAATGTAAAGAGCTTTTTACATTCAATTACTGGCATTAGTATTTCTGAAAGGAGAAACGCTGTGAAAAAGATGGATGAAATGGATAGAAACATCCGTATGCGTTCTGAGAGCTGGGGATATAGGGTTGCCATGACATCACTAAGTATATGGATAATGTACAATTCTTATAAGACAATTGTACACGGAGCAAAGTCGGAAACGATCCCTGTTCTTATTCTTTTATTGGGTGTTAGTGCACATAATATCTCGATGAGTATGATAAAAAGAAAAATGGTTGCTGGCGATGATGAATATAAAGAACCAAATAAATTTATACAAATAATAATTACAACCATTGTTATTGCAGCCTTAACTTGTTTACTGATTGTGTTTTTGATTACCTTATCTTTATGAAAAATATAATAAAACAGTTAAGAAAAGAAGCAGGGCTCAGGCAAGAGGATATGGCTAATGAACTAGGAGTCAGCAGACAGACCATAGTTGCTATTGAAAATGACAAATACAATCCTACACTTGAGCTCGCAATGAAAATAGCGAAATTTCTCAAGCTCCATGTAGAGGATGTATTCTTTTTAGATGATTAGAAAATAATAAGGCAAAGCAAACCATAAAATAGACAGATAAAAATGAAGAGCAGTAGGTCCAAATAAAGGGCTTACTGTTTTTATTTTAATAAAACTTAAGTACATAATCTAAACTGTATATATATAAATAACACATTTCAACAAGTACAGTAGGAACAAAACCCAATATAATCCTAAACTGTATATTATAAAAAATAAAATATTGCATATTTAATAAATCTAGATTAGTGCTAGAATAATATTGTAATAGATTTAAATATAATATATAGGAGTTATACACATGGAAAATAGAAAAAAAATAACAACACAAGAGCTCGTAATTACAGCACTTTTCATCGCAATGGTCTATGTTGCAACATGGCTAATTAATATCAGACTTCCACTTGCAGGAAGTGGCGGACTAATCCACCTTGGCAACGTACCTCTATTCATTGGAGCTATGCTCTTTGGTAGAAGGACAGGAGCATTAGCAGGTGCTTGCGGAATGGGACTCTTTGACATAATGAGCGGATGGGGTGCATGGGCGCCATTCACATTCGTAATCGTTGGACTCATGGGATATACAGTTGGATATTTCGCAGAGAAAAAGCCAATCAAGAACGCATTTGCGAATAGCCTTGTTTCCCTAGTTTTAGCGCTAGTTATCAAACTAGTTGGCTACTACTTTGCAGAGGTTATATTAACCGGAAACTGGATAGCCCCATTTGGATCGGTGCCTGGCAATATCGCACAGGTTGGATTTGCTATAGTTGTAGCACTTCTAGTGGCACCAGTTTTGAAGCTAGCAACAAGGAAGGTACCTGGTAGCATAGAATGTACAAGATAATGACAGCAGGACCTACACAGGTCAGAGAAAATGTAAGATTAGAAAGAAGCAAGGAGTTTACGAATCCAGATATAGACCCTAAGTTCTTTGACTTCTATAAGGAAACTTGTGAGCTTCTATCAAAGGCAATGCACACTGATACCAAAGCCTTCATCCTAGGTGGAGAAGGAATACTAGGCCTAGAGGCTGCCTGTGCTTCTTTAACTGAAGAAGGCGACAGAGTACTCGTAATAGATAATGGAATTTTTGGCAAGGGCTTTGCTGATTTTGTTAGCATGTACGGCGGAGAGCCAGTGCTATTTAGCAGTGACTATAGAAATCCAGTTAATGTAGATGAGCTTAGAGATTTCCTATCAAAGGATAGTAACTTTAAGTATGCAACCGTGGTTCACTGCGACACGCCAAGCGGAGTTATGAACGATGTCGAAAGCATAAGTAAGCTCTTTGATGAGTTTGGAATTTTGACAGTCTGTGACTCAGTAGCAGGAATGTTTGGAGAGCCACTAGATCTTAGTAATTCTAAGATAGATATACTATGTGGGGGTTCGCAGAAGGCGCTTTCAGCTCCTCCAGGACTTACTATGGTTTGGGTTAGTGACAGGGCTTTTGAGGCAATGCAAAACCGTAAAACTCCTATCAAAGCTTTCTATGCAAACCTCCTTTTTATCAAGGACTACTACGAAAACCAGTGGTTCCCATATACGATGCCGGCAAGCGACATCATGGGACTAAGAGTTGCGATAGATAATTATCTTGAGGATGCAGATTTTCAGAATAGACATAAGCAGCTTGCAAAGGCAACAAGAAATGCAGTAGAAAAGGCGGGGCTTAAGCTCTATCTAGAAAGCGGATATTCTAACAATGTGACAGTAATCGAAATTCCTGAAGGAATTACAGAGGATGAGATTTTGAGCGGGCTTAGAGATGAGTTTGGCATTTTGATAAGCGGATGCTTTGATGTGCTCAAAGGCAAGGTTGTTAGAATCGGTCACATGGGCGAAAATGCAAACAAGGAAGACCTTGCACAGACGCTCGAAGCGCTACAGAAGGTTCTTGAGGCACGTGGTATCAAGCTTGCATGCAATATGAGGGATGAATTTTTATTGGCTTGCTAATATCGACTGATTCAAGTAAAATACTCTTAAGTATTATTTAGATCAGTGAGAGTGAAGATGCTAAAAAACTACGTTTATTTGTTTTTTATGTCTATGCTCCCCATGGCTGAACTTAGAGTTGCAGTGCCATTTTCTCAGGCGCGCGACCTGCCAGTCATAGAGTCTTTACTCATATGCATGATAGGTAACATGATACCAGTTCCATTTATCTACCTATTTGCCAGAAAGATTCTAACCTGGGGATGCGAAAGACCTTTTATATGGAAGCCGTGTCGTTTCTTCCTGAGCAAAGGAGAGAAGGCTGGACACAAGCTTACGCAGAAGAGCGATAGAGGTGTATTTATCGCGCTTTTGTTGTTTGTAGGCATTCCTATTCCGGGAACAGGTGCTTGGACAGGAACACTTGCAGCAAGCATACTTGATATAGATTTTAAGAAGACGGTGCTTTCAGTTACGCTAGGCGTTGCGCTTGCAGGTGTAATTATGATGATTGCAAGCGTCGTTGGAGTAAATATTTTTAACTAATAGGGCCCATCGCGGCCTTTTTACTTTGATAAGGTGGAAATATGACAGCAAGTTTTGATGAGATAAGATCAAAGATGAGCACTTTGTGCTACATAGAGCGAGATGAAAAATATCTGATGATGCATAGGGTCCTCAAGGAAAACGATGTAAATAAGGACAAGTGGATAGGTGTCGGCGGACATTTTGAGCATGCAGAAAGTCCAGAAGAATGCCTGCTTCGTGAGGTATATGAGGAGACGGGATATAGACTTTGCGACTATAGATTTAGGGGGATTATCACCTTTGTTTATGGTAAGAAGGGTAAGGAAACCATAGAGTACATGCATCTTTTCACTGCACAGAACGTGATAGGAGAACCAAAGGCCTGCGACGAGGGCGTTCTAGAGTGGGTGCCTAAATCAAAGCTTATGGAACTTGAGCTCTGGGAAGGCGATAAGATTTTCTTAAGGCTCTTAGATGAAAGAGAGGATTTCTTTTCGCTCAAGCTAGTTTATAATGAAGAGGATAAGCTTATCGAGTGCGTGCTTGACGGAAAAGCGCTAAACTAAGTATGACCAAAGGAGAAGGCTAATGCCAGTTGCACTAATACCATCATTTCTATTTTACTGCTATATAAACGGAATAACGCCGGGTCCAGCAAACCTATGCAGCCTATCGGCAAGTCTTAACGCGGGCAAAAAGGTGGCTTTGAGACAATGGTGGGGAATTTTCATTGGCTTTTTCATAGATGCCATGATAGCAGTTTTCCTTATCTACTTTGTCGGTGAAGTTCTCGGAAAGTATATCTCATATTTTGCCTATGTCGGAGCAGCATATATAATCTGGCTTGCAATACATATACTGAGGAGTACAGTGTCTCCAGAAACGAGCAAGCAGGTGAACTATAGCATCAAAACTGGACTCATAGTCCAGCTGACAAATGCCAAGGTAATACTCTTTTGCTTCACAGCACTAGGAACCTATGTTGCACCTTACAGCGATTCATTCATGAGCTTATTTCTCGTAGGATGCTTCTTGCCGTTCACTGGACCTGTGTGCAATATGATTTGGCTACTCACTGGAGCAAAGCTGAGAAATCTATTCATCAATCATCAAAAGGCAGTTAATATCGTCATGGCAATAGCTCTAGTAATCTGTGCAATAAGCGTAGTTATAAAATGATTTTTTTGAAAAACTTTGATTAAATTTAGTTCTCAAAGTGTATATAAGTAGTGCACAATTTAAAGGGAGCTTGGGAATAGAGATTGAGATTTAAATCTATATAAATGAAAGGGCAGCAATGTCCTTTTTTTAAGGGGGAACATAAAAGACAAAACCTACACCCAAGAGGATGTGCATTTTGTCTTTTTTATTTGAAAAAATTTGAAATATATGGGGAGATTAGAAATGAAAAAAAAGAAAGGATTAAGGCTTACAGTAGTACTCGCTTTGATATGTAGTGTCCTTGTGACGGCTATGCCGCTTGCGTCATTTGCAGCAGATGACATATCAACTACACAGACTGCGCCAGCTACAAGAACATATAAGGTAAGACATGTAAGACAGTCACTAGATGGCAGCTATAACGACGAGTCACTAGCTGAGTACGAAACTCTCACAGGAAATGTGGGCGATAAGACTGAGGCAAAGGCAAGCAAAAGCTATGAGGGATTTCAGGCGCTTGTTCCAGAGCAGGTTCAGATAGCAGCTAGCGGTGATATAACGGTTACCGTTTACTATGCAAGAAAAAGCTATACAACATATTTTAAGACTGCAGATTCTACTAAGGACTTCAGCCAGACAAACCGTTATGAAGAAAGCCAGCCTGCACCACCTGCGCTTGATATTAATGGTAATATGTTCATGTACTGGGAATATGTGGACGAAAACGGAGTGATTAAAAACTGGCAACCGGGACTTCAGCCAGCTAAGGATATGACGGTTTACGCTAAGTACGATGTTCCAACTCAGGCTTCGTACACCATAAACTATTGGTACCAAAATGCGACTGATGAGGTTTCTTACACAGATGATAAAAAAACATATTCACTCTTCGATACAGAGAAGAAGGTGCAGGATATCAATACGGTACCTAACTTTGATGCAACTACTCGAGAGACGACATACAAAAAGTTTAATGCTAATAAGACAAGAATTGCAAATGCAAATAAGCTAGTAAATGCTGACGGATCAACAGTCATAAATGTTTACTACGACCGTCCAGTAATGACAATCACTTTGGTATACTATAACACTGATACAGGAGTCGAGGACCATAGAGTTGATTTAAAGGGGCTTTACGGACATTCGACTGAAGAAACCGGTGGACTTGATCCTAAGTACAGATGGTCAGCTGCAGGAAGTGCGAGCAATGGTAGAAGGCAAATGCCGACTATTTTCACTATACTACCATTATTCATGATTGATGATTATCACATAGAGTTTCATGCTAGAATCCTTGCACCGCCGTCAAATTCAGAGATATATGTAGTTTTCCACCACCAGAACACGGATGGAACTTGGACAAGGGATATGAAGTCTAAGAAGCTTCAGAGCTCTACTTATAACTTTCTAAACTTCTCGACATATTTTACGTCAAATGTAGCACATAATTATGCTTACTATTACTGGACTAATGCAGAGGATGAATTCACTACTGATGTAGGGCCATCAAATTCTGAGCTCAAGCCATATACATCTGGACAGAAGATACAAACTTTGCAAAATGGAAAGATTGTAGGTGACTATGATAATGACGGCGTAGGATATATGCATGTTTATGTAGAGCTAAGGCAGTATGACCTTCGCTTTGAAAATGCAGGAAACACTCCTGTGAAGCTACACTACGGCGAAGCTTTATCATCTGCAAATGCCGAATTTAACAATCCTATTAAGCCGGCAAACATCCCAGCAGAATATGTATTTGATGGATGGTACACATCGCCAGGACTTCAGGACGGCACAGAGTATAACCCTGAGATGAAGATGGGTACTCAGGACATGTTCCTATATGCAAAGTGGGTTCAGCCTAAAGTTAAGGTGACAGTGGAAGGTAATGGAGCGATTTCAGAGCTTCCAAGTGTAATTGATGTTCCGATGCTCGGTAGCGTCCACAGAGATCTTTCTATGATTCCATCAAAGGACGGCAACTGGTTTGCAGGCTGGTTTAGGGATGCAGCTTTCACGCAGCCATTTGATGTAAACGAAAGCCTAACTCAGGATATTACAGTATACGCAAAGTGGGTAGGAAGGCAGCAGGCAAACTGGGAAATCAGATATGTCGATGAGGATGGAAATCCGCTAGCCGATTCAAAAAATGGATTCGATAATCTATATGCAGTACTCTACACAAGTGCTTTAAACATCCCGGGATATGCAGTGGATTTCGCTAATAAGAACCTGAGCCTTTTGAGCGCAGATGATGTAAACACGGTGACATTCGTATATAGCAAGCAGAAGCCAGCTGAGACTATCGAAGCGCCAAAGACTGCTAAGTCAAACGTTCCAAACACAGGCGATAGTTCAAATGCAGCACTTTACGGAGCAGTAATGGCTATGTCAGTGCTTGCTCTAGCGGCTCTTGCAATTGCAAAGAGAAAGCACAGCTAATATAATCAATCAAAGGACTTGCGACAGCAGGTCCTTTTTTGATAAGCCTCAAAAAGTTCATCAAATTGAATTGACGGAATAATTTATCAGATAGCTTGTGTTGATTGTGAGATAGTAATTTAGTATAATTATGATGTATTATTACCTAAAGGGGGGACAATAATGAAGAAGAAAGGTTTTAGGCTATTGCTATCTTTTGCTTTGATTTGCAGCATGCTTGCTACAGCTCTGCCAGCAGCTGTTTATGCAACTGATTCGGCTCCAAGCATACAGACAGCACCAGCGACAAGAACGTACAAGGTAAGACATGTCAGACAGAGTCTTGACGGTACCTACAATGACGAATCTATGGCAGAGTATGAAACTCTAACTGGAAAAGTAGGGCAGAAGACTGAGGCTACTGCAAACAGAAACTATGAAGGTTTTCAGGCACTAGTTCCGGAGCAGGTAGAAATAGCACCTAGCGGTGACATAACGGTTTCTGTGTACTATGCGAGAAAAGAATTTACAACATATTTTAAGACTGGCGATCCAAATCAGGACTTTTATGAGACCTTCCTTTATGGAACAAATCAGTCTACGCCAGCACAGCCAAATATTCCTGGCAAGATTTTCCAAAATTGGGAGTATGTGGATGAGAATGGAGTAGCTCATGTATGGACACCAGGAGTGCAGCCTGGTAAGGACATGATTGTATCAGCTAAGTACGACATACCATTTCAGGCTATGTATAGGGTTAACTACTGGTATCAGAAGCCAACAGATGAAGTGGATTTGCCAGATGACCAAAAAACTTATGACCTTGTAGATACAGAGACAAAGACCCAAAACGTAAATACACCTGTTGTATATGATACTACATCACGTGAATCTACATACATGAAGTATAACAGCGCTAAGACCGTTGCAGCAAATACAGGTAAAACCGTAAGCGGAGATGGTGAGACTGTTGTAAACGTATACTATGATAGACCTGTTATGACTATAACTAAGGTATATTACAATACAGATACTGGAGTAGAGGATCACAGGGAGTCATATAGAGGTATATACGGACATTCTACAAAGGATGTTCCAGCACTAGAGAAGAAGTATAGGTGGACAGCATATAACAATCCAGATAGCAACACTATGAATTTAGCTAGGACTTATGTAAAGGATAATCGTTTTATGAAAGATGATTACCATATTGAATATCATGCAAGAGTACTAGCTGCGCCAAGTGTCAAAGATGTCTTCATAGTTATTCATTATCAGAATAAAGATGGTTCATGGTCAATGGATATGGAAAAATATATGGGTAAGCTAGAGACCTACTCATACAGCAGCTTCTATGCCTACTTTAATAATACCACTGCATATACATATGATTACTACCAGTGGACTAACGGAGAACAAGAGTTTACAGATAACGTAAGTGCAACAAACCCAGCGCTTACAAAGTACAACCAAGGGGATAGAATATATGTAATTAGGAATAATACATTACAGAACGACTTTGATGGAGACGGAAAGTCGTACCTGCATGTGTATACTAGCCGAAACCAGTTTAATCTGAGGTTCGCAAACGCAGATAATAACTTGGTTAAGCTTTACTATGATGCACCTTTGTCAAATGCACATAACGAACTCGATAATCCAATCAAGCCATCTAATGTGCCAGCGCACTATGTTTTTGCAGGCTGGTATACTGTAGGCTCTATGTATGATGAGACAAAGCTAAGTCCAGATGCGAAAATGCCAGATCACGACTTAGTTATTTATGCAAAGTGGGAAGAACCACATGTCAAGGTAACTGTTGAAGGAAACGGTGCTACATCGGAGCTGCCATCAGTTGTCGACATTCCAAAGTTTGGCAGCGTTCACAAGGATATTCCAAATATCCCATCAAAGGACGGCTACTGGTTTGCAGGCTGGTTCAAGGATGCAAATTTCACACAGCCTTTTGATGTAAATGAGAGCGTTCCTCACGACATGACAATCTATGCTAAGTGGGTTGGAAGACAACAGACAAACTGGGAAATCAGATATGTTGACGAGGCAGGAAGAGTGCTAGCAAGTTCTGTAACTGGTATAGGAAACCTGTATTCAGTTCTATTTGAAAATGCACTAAGCATCAGGGATTACGCTCCAGACTTTGCAAGTAAGAACCTAACATTATCATCGGCTAACAACACAAATGTCTTGACCTTCGTATATAGCAAGATTAGAACTTACTGGGTGACTGAGGACAATCATAATCTAAAGGACCCAGAGTATGGAACAAAGCCAGCAGAGAAGTTTGAGGGCTACACGCTAATAAGAACTTATACAGCAAAGAACGGTGATATTATTCACCTATATAGAAAGAATGTTCCAAACACAGGAGATAGCGCAAACATTGCTCTATTTGAGGCAATGCTTGCTATGTCAGCGCTTGGTCTAGCGGCTCTTGCAATTGCAAAGAGAAAGCACAGCTAATTTGATATACGAGAGACTCCAAGCGAGTCTCTTTTTTTGTCTATTTGATACTAGGCAATAAATTGTATGTAAATATACATTTATCAGACAAGTACGTATTGAAAACTATGTTGTGTTTTAGTAAAATATATTTATAGGTTTGTAAAAAAGGGGAGTAGGAAAATGAAGAAGATCAAGAGACTAAAGTGTTTGCTCATGCTGACTTTGATATGTGGCATGATGATTACAGCTTTACCAGCAGAGGTTTTTGCAACTGAGTCAGTGCCTAGTACTCAGCCAGTTCCAGCTACGAGGACTTATAAGGTGAGGCATGTTAGACAGAGCCTTGACGGTAGCTACAAAGACCCAGCTATGATGGAGTATGAGACTCTAACAGGAAACGTTGGTCAGATGACCGAAGCTAGTGGCAATAAGACTTATGAAGGCTTTCAGGCGCTTACACCAGAACAGGTCGAAATCGCACCTAGCGGTGATATCACTGTAACTGTGTATTATGCGAGAAAGGAATTCACAACATATTTTAAGACTGGTGATCCAAATCAGGATTTCTATGAGACATTCTTATACGGAACAAATCAGTCTACGCCAGCGAATCCAAATATTCCTGGTAAGATTTTTACTCACTGGGAGTACGCTGATGAAGCTGGAGTTTCACATACTTGGACACCAGGTGTTCAGCCAGGAAAGGATATGACAGTTTACGCGCAGTACGATATCCCATTTCAGGCTAGCTATACAGTAAACTATTGGTATCAAAATGCGACAGACGAGCTTACATTTACCGATGATCAAAAGACTTATTCACTTTTTGATGTAGAGACAAAGGTTCAGAATGTAAATACTGCCGTTTTATACGATACAACAAATAGAGATACAACCTATAGAAAATACAATAGCGCAAAAACAACTGCAGCTAACATGGGTAAGACAGTTGCAGGAGATGGATCTACGGTTGTAAATGTTTACTACGATAGACCTGTTATGACAATAACTCTTGTTTACTATGACACGACAACTGGAATAGAAGACCATAGAGAAGATTATAGGGGAATTTATGGACATTCTACTGACGGCATAGTTTCACTGGATAGAAAATATAGATGGACAACGCCTACAAATCCACATAGTGGCAGAGTAAATATACCAGGGGAATTTATAAAAATTCCATCATTTATGATTGACGATTATAATCAGGAATATCACGCTAGAATTCTGGCCAAGCCACCTAAGACGAAAATTTTTACGGTTTACCATTACCAGAATCCAGATGGCACATGGACTAGAGACATGCAAACAGAGAAAAAGCAGTTTTCTACCTATGATTACAAAAACTTCTATATATACTTCAGTAAGAACAATGCACATGAAGCAAAGTTCTACTACTGGACAAATAGTGCTGAGGATTTTACCACAGATGTTAGTGCATCAAATCCAAACCTTAATGCCTATACTAATGAGGCACATATAGACGTTCTCAAAAATGAACAGCCTATCAACGACTATGATGGAGACGGAGAAACATATTTACATGTTTATGTTACATCATTGCAGTATAAGCTTCATTTTATAAATGCGGACAATAATCCTGTTTCACTCCACTACGGAGCACCACTATCATATGCTAATACAGAGCTCAGCAATCCAATAAAGCCAGCAAATATATCTTCGCACTATGTATTTGCAGGATGGTACACAACAGCAAGAATGGATGAAGCAACAAAGCTTGACCCTAACCAGAAGATGGGTGAAGAGGATATCTTCATATACGCAAAATGGGAAGAACCTCATATTAAGGTTACAGTAGAAGGAAACGGCGCGACATCTGCATTACCAAGTGTCATAGATATTCCTATGATGGGAAGCGTTCACAAGGAGCTTCCAACAATTCCATCAAAGACTGGCTACTGGTTCGCAGGCTGGTTCAAGGATGCAGCCTTCACACAGCATTTTGATGTAAACGAAAGCCTAGCTCAGGATACAACAATCTATGCGAAGTGGATAGGTAGACCTCAGGCCAAGTGGGAAATCAGATATGTTGATGAAGCAGGTAGAGTTCTTGCAAACGCGACGCAAGGGGAGGACAATCTATACTCTGTGCTCTTTGCAACTGCGCGAGGCATTCCTGACTATGCAGCTGATTATGCACACAAGAACTTGACCCTAGAAACAGATACAGATACCAATGTCTTGACCTTCGTATATAGCAAGGTGAGAACATACTGGATAACGGAAGACAATCAGAATCTCAAGGATCCAGAGTACGGAACCAAGGGACCAGAAAAATTTGCTGGATACACATTTGTTAAGACAAATACGGCATCAAATGGAGATACCTTCCACATATACAGAAAGTATGTACCAAATACAGGCGATAGTTCAAATATTAAGCTTTACGGCATAATACTTGGTGCTTCAGTGCTAGGTATAATATTTATAGTTGTTACTAAGAAGAAAAAAGACTGATTGCCAATATAGAGCTACTGGAGAATCACTTGATAACTTAAATAATAGCATGTAAACTATTTATCAGGAGATGAATAGACAATATGGAATATGAAATATTAGAAACTCAAGACTATATAATATTTGAAAAACTGTTCAAAGAATCAGGACTTGAATTTAATTTAGAGAAAAATAGTTTACACCCATGGGGCTTTATTAAAGCTTTTTGTTGCAAAGATGTTGATGGCAATATTATTGCTGGTAGTAGCATAACTTATAGAAAAGGGAAATATATTCTTAATGATATTGCTGTCTTGGAAGAGTTTAGATCTATTAATATAGGTGTAAATTTATTGTCTGTGACTGAAAAAGAAATAAAAAAACTTGGAGGAAAGTACATATATATTACAGCAAAAGCACCAGATTTTTTCTCTAGATATGGTTACGAATACCTAGATGAAAAAGATGTGCCAGATATATTTAGTTGTCTCGACTGCAAACAATTAAATGTAACCTGTAATCCTAAATTTATGATAAAAAATATATAAGATGTTAAAAAGGGATTTCCATGCAGAAATCCCTTTTTTCTCTATTATTTGCTAGCCTTATCTTCCTTACGAGTGAAGATGTAGTAGCGTGGGCTACGATTTGCAGCGTCAGCATCTACAACCTCTGGCTTTGCATAGATTAAAAATCCTTCTTCGCGAACCTGACCCTTACGACCTTCTTCCTGGAACTTATCCTCGCTCCATGAAGGATCTAGGATTAGGAATTCGCCATCTCTATAGCTTACGGCAACGATAAAGTGGCCACCGCGTGTAAATAGACCGTGGTGTCCCTCGTAGTCTCCGCCAACATTTACGATAGCACAGCCACCGTTTCTTAGACCGTCAATCATGTCGTGATAGTTATCAGACTCCACAAGGTCAAGATTAAATCTCTCTGCAAGAGGTGGGGCAAGGAACTTCATCTCAGTGCCTGGATCGAGGTTAGCCTTTGCATCTATGGACATCTTAATACATTCCTCCATGCTTAGGCTCTCTGTACAAAGTCTATCTACCATCATGCAAGCTGAGCAGATTCCGCAGCCAGCGTCTTTGATATTTCCGTTTACATCAAGGTCACAACCTGGCTCCTTAACATTTGTTGGATACTTTATGTCTGGGTATTCTAATTGATTTAGATATAGCATAACTCCTCCTAGGTTTTCATTCTTTTAGACTATCTTAGTACAGCAAGCATCAAAATTCAAGAAAAAAATAAAGGCCAAGCCCGTGATGTGACCCCAAAAAGTTAGACTTTTATTGCGTAACAGATTCTAATATCTGTTACGCATTTTTTATGCAGCTAAGAGACTTTGCCTGTATTGTACAGGACTCATCCATCCTAGTTTTTCTTTTATTCTTTGCTCGTTGTAATACTTAATGTATCGTTTTATTTCTAACTTTAATTCTTCATAACTATAATAAACAACACCATAATAGATTTCTTGCTTAAGGAGACCAAAGAAGTTTTCCATAACAGAGTTGTCACGACAGTTTCCTTTGCGTGACATACTTTGGAAAATTCTTTCTTCATTAAGACGATGCGAGTATGCCTTCATCTGATATGCCCAACCTTGATCAGAGTGGAATGTTCTTCGATATGGGCAATCAGAAGTTATTGCAATTGCATGTTCCAAGGCATCCATGATGTTCTTAGCTGAAGGATGTTTATCAATTCCATAACTTAGGATTTCTCCATTGCACATATCCATAAATGGATCCAAGTAAAGTTTATGCATTGTCATATGTCCTTTAGAATCTACTTCATAGTACTTAAACTCTGTAGTATCTGTTGTAATCTTCTGATGTGGGATATGTGTGTTAAACCGTCTCTTTATTCGATTAGGAGCAACAGTTCCGACTTTTCCCTTGTAAGAACTGTATTTCCGACTTTTGCGAGTGAACGATGTAACCTGTAAACCTAGCTTCTGCATTATACGTTGTACTTTCTTTTTATTAATGCTATAGCCTTGATTTCTTAATTCTGCTAACATTCGACGATATCCATAATCCTTATTAAGTTCTCGAATCTCAAGTATCTTTTCCTCGATTTCTTTGTCAGGATTTTCTCTATTAATTCTTTTTTGCCAATACATATATGTTGCCTTAGGCATGCCTATATAAGAGAGAAGGTCTTTTAGTTTGAATTCTCCTCGGAGGCTGTTGATGACGAGTGCCGTTCTCTCATTTTTGCCTCGTCCTCTAAACGCAACCTCCTCAGTTCTTTTAAAAAGGCATTCTCAATTCTTAGCTTAAGCAGTTCATCCTCTAGTTCTTTTACGTGTTCGGCACTGGTGTCGATAACGCTGTTTTCTTGAATTATTGGTTTATTATCTATCTTAGGTTTATCCAATGTTTTCTTTCGACCTTTCTTGCGAGGTCTCAAAGCATCAGGACCGGCAGCACGAAATCGGTTAACCCAGTTCACAATCATACTTGGATTGCTTATCCCTTCTCGAATCGCCAAGTCTTGATATGAAATCTCACTTGATAGATATAACTCTACAACAGAAATCTTCTTTTTGAAAGAGTATTTTATTTGATTACGAGAACGCCTTAATCCTTCATCACCGAACGCACTATATGCATTAATCCATTTGCGTAACTGTGAGTTAGAACCAAGTCCATATTTTTTAGAAAGATATTGCGTTCCCCCTTTGCCATCCAAATATTCTAAAACAACTTTCTTCTTGAATTCAAAACTATGTTTTGCCATAAAAATACCGACCTCCTAATCGTTAGATTTTGGTCTAACTTTTTGGGGTCGGTACACCCGTGCTTAACCTTTAAATTTTGCGTATTATAGTGTGATTATATATTTTATTATTTAAGAAGGTCTACTAGTTTCTGCTTAGGTGCAAGTCCTACTGAGCGGCCTACTTCTTCGCCATTCTTGAATGCAACTACGCATGGAATTGAGCTAACGTTGAATTTCTCTGCAAGATCCATCTGCTCGTCGATGTTGATCTTTCCAACCTTAACGCCATCAAGCTCTTCGGCAAGCTGATCTACAACAGGTGAGAGCATCTTGCATGGTCCGCACCAAGCTGCCCAAAAATCTACGATAACTGGCTTATCTGACTTAATTACTTCCTGCTCGAAGTTTTCGTTTGTGATTGTTAATACTGACATAATTATATCCTCCTGATTTTCCATTTATAATGTTGATATTCTATTAAATTACTTTGATGTGTTTTCTAAAACCTTGTGAAGAAGCTTATATAAAGTTGCCATCTCTTCAGGTTCCATATTTATGCAATTACCCATTTGAATAGGGACATAAACAGCTTTGTCTCTCAGTTTTTCACCCTCAGGTGTAATCTCGACCAAAAGGTTACGCTCATCGCTTGCCATCCTAGTTCTCTTGATATATCCCTTGGACTCTAGCTTCTTTAGGAGTGGCGTTAGTGTTCCAGAATCGAGATAAAGGTACGAACCAAGCTCCTTTACATTTGCTGATTTTCTTTCCCACAGAACCATCATGGTGATGTATTGAGTGTAGGTGAGATTCAGATCATCAAGCATAGGCTTGTATTTTCTAACAATCTCCTTAGCCGCAGCGTAAAGCGGAAAACATAACTGATTATCTAGCTTTAAATTATCGTACTTATCCATACTAACTCCTTATATTATTGCGGAAATCTTATCGTCGATGTCCTCAGGCTTAACTGTAGGAGCAAAACGTTCGATTACATTTCCGTCTTTGTCAATCAAAAACTTTGTGAAATTCCATTTAATTTTCTTTCCTAGAAGGCCGCCCTTCTGCGACTTCAGGAATGTATAAAGAGGATGCTCGTTTGCACCGTTTACCTCAATCTTAGCAAACTGTGGAAAACTTGTATCGTACTTTAGCTGACAAAACTCATGAATTTCTTCAGCAGTTCCTGGTGCCTGTTTTCCAAACTGATTGCAAGGAAAATCCAAAATCTCAAATCCCTTATCCTTGTACTTGCGGTAGAGCTTCTCTAGGCCCTCATACTGTGGTGTAAATCCACAGCCAGTAGCTGTATTTACTATCAAAAGAGTTTTTCCCCTGTACTCGCTCATGCTATGTTCTTCGCCTAAGCGATCAATAACTCTTATATCATAAATCTTATCCATATCAATACCTCTTTTCATAAACATCAATTGTTTACAATTTGATTATACACTACTAGAGCCAATTTAAACAAGTAAAATTTAAAATTTCCCATATATATTGTGAAAAAATGGTGAAGACTGCTCTTTGATGTACAAAATGAGCTTATTTTGATATCAAAATGGGAGATATTTGCACAAAGCTGTGATATAATTTCAAGCATGAGTATTAAAATAGCATTTCACACCTTGGGTTGCAAGGTGAATCAATATGAGACAGAGGCGCTGAAGGAAAAATTCGTGCAAAAAGGCTACGAAATCGTTTCCGACGAAGATAGGGCAGATATATATGTAATCAACACGTGCACGGTTACCAACCTGGCGGACAGAAAGTCTAGGCAGTTCATAAGAAAGGCAAAGCGCCTGAATGAAGATGCTGTGATTGCTGTAACAGGCTGCTATGCAGAGACTGATCCTGATGAGGTTTCAAGCATAGAGGGCGTAAGTCTTGTCTGTGGTACTGGCGAAAAGGCTGAGCTCCCTAAGTACATAGAAGAGTACATGAGCGAGAAGGGTGTAGTGGTCGAAGGTGCTGGTGATAGGGAAAGACTTGATAGCTACCATTCAGATGGCATTATTACTGGCATGGACTCTAGAACTAGAGCATATATTAAAATCGAGGAAGGCTGTGATAGATTCTGCAGCTACTGCATAATTCCGTATGCTAGAGGCAAGGTAAGAAGTAGGTCATTAGCAGAAATTAAGGCTGAGACGAAGGGACTTATCGACAGAGGCTTTAAGGAGATAGTTCTCACAGGAATTAACACGGCGCTATACGGCAAGGACATAGGATTTGATGGCATAGAGCCTCTCATTGAAGAGCTAGATGCGATGCCGGAGAATTTCAGAATAAGACTTAGCTCGCTAGAACCGACAGTTATAAATAAAGAGCAGGTAAGAAGCCTTCTTAAGTACAAGAAGCTTTGTCCGCACCTACACCTTTCCATACAGAGCGGTTCTGATAATACGCTTTCAACTATGTCAAGAAGGTATACTAGACAGGAATACCTTGATATTGTAAAGGAACTTAGAAGTTTTGATCCTCACTATGGTATAACTACAGATATAATCGTAGGCTTTCCTGGGGAAAGTGATGAGGACTTTGCAGAAAGCATTTCCGTATGCGATGAGGCGCAGTTTGTCAAGGTTCACGCTTTTAAATATTCTCCAAGAAGGGGAACAAAGGCAGCCGAGATGAAAAATCAAATTCATGGTGAACTTAAGAACCAGAGGAGCCAGGCTTTGATAGCTCATGCTGAGAAGGTTTCTGAAGACTTTAGGAGAAGCTGTGAAGGAAGCATAAGGACAGTGCTTTTTGAGGAGTTTGAAGGCGATGCTTTGATGTGTGGATACACTGATAACTATATTAGAGTTTATACGCAGGCTGACGAGAGCAAGCTCAATGAGTTTTGCAAGGTCAAGCTTGATAAGGTATATAAGGACGGAATGAAAGGAGTGATAATAGATGAGTGATTGTATTTTTTGCAAGATAGGAACGCACGATATTCCATCAAATGTGGTATATGAGGACGATAAACTTATCTGCTTCCACGACCTAGAACCACAGGCACCGGTTCACGTTCTCGTAATTCCAAAGAAGCATCTTACATCTCTTGATGATGTTTCGGAGGAAGACAAGGAACTTCTCGGGTACATCATGTTCAAGATACATGAAATAGCTGAGAGCCTTGGACTTGAGGGCGGATATCGTGTAGTTAGCAACAACGGTGAGGATGCCTTCCAGACGGTTAAGCATCTTCATTTCCACGTGCTTGGAAAGAGAAAAATGCTTTGGCCACCAGGCTAAAAATATTCCTTGCTTGTTTATTGAAAAGATAGTATAATATTTGCGTTACAGTTAAATCTGAACACTGCTGAATTTACGAAGAGGCAGGAGGTGATTAGATATGGCACAGGTAATCGTCAGAGAAAACGAAAGCTTGGAAAGCGCTCTTAAGAGATTCAAGAGACTTTGCGCTAGAGATGGCGTAATGGCTGAGGTAAGAAAGAGAGAGCACTACGAAAAGCCAAGTGTAAAGAGAAAGAAGAAATCTGAGGCAGCCAGAAAAAAAGCAAGAAAGTATTAATATATCGGAAGCGAAGTGATTTACATGAATCTAAAAGAGCAACTGATGGCTGATTTCAAGCAGGCCCTCAAGGATCGCGACGAGACAGCCAAAAATACAATTAGTTTGGCTCGTGCAGCTGTTAAGCAGTACGAGGTAGACAACAGAGAAGAACTTGATGATGCAGGGATCCAAAAATTGCTACAGAAGCAGGTAAAGATGCGTAATGACGCCTTATCTGACTTTGAGAAGGCAGGTAGACAGGATCTAATCGATGCATATAAGTCCGAAATCGCAGTACTAAAGAAGTATCTACCTGAGCAGCTATCCCCTGAGAAGATTGCGGAGATCGTAAGAGAGACCGCAGCATCCATGGGAATCGAAGGCGGCAAGGAGAATATGGGTAAGCTCATGGGAGCTGTCATGGGTAAGACTAAGGGTCTTGCAGATGGCAACGAAGTGCGCAAGCAAGTAATGGCGTTCTTAGGATAGAAGTCAAGCAAAGCAGGAGAAATTCATTTTGAGTTTCTCTTTTTTGTATTTAACAGGAGATAAAATGGAGTATGTAATAGGAATATTGCTATGCGTATTTGGTTATTTTATGATACGCGTAGGAGCGTTTCAGTCAAATAACCTTAGAGAGTTCAATGAGCTTTTCGAAAATGAGAGAAAGAAGAAAACCGTAAGTGGAACTATCAGGGTTCTTGACATCAGAAAGAGCAGATGGTCATTCGAATGTGATATCGAACTTGTATTCAAAACTCCAAAGGGAAGGGAATATCGATATACAGAGACGAAGTTTTCGTCCGGAAGTAGCGCAAGGTTCCTTAGCAAATGTAAGGGCAAGGGAGAAATTCCTGTTAGCGTAATTTACAATGGTGAATCTCCGAACCAGCATTATATTGAAGAGTTAAAAGAGGCTAAGACCATGGCAAATTCAAGCATTGGTTTTAGAATCATAGGCGTGCTCTTTATTGTAATGGGAGTACTGGTTGCAGGAATGGATTTTATCTCTGATAATATAATGATACATTTTTCTAGAATGTAAGGAAGGTCAGTATAGGTGGGTATATGAGCATTTCATTTTGTGAGGACTACATCTCATTTACAGGTGAGCTTAGCGATAATGATATTAAGGAACTTGTAAAGGCTGGACAAATTGACCGTATTCAGACAAATATTGAGGCACTTGACAGAGCTACGCTCAAAAAACTAAATGATAAATATTTTGCAAGCTTTCCTGATGTAGAGCTTCGTATTTACACATGTGGCGACTGCGATATTGACGGTATTTCTTTGATGACTAATCTTAGAAAGCTTAGTGTCGAAACCTCAGCTTCAATCTTAAACATAGAGGAAATTTATTCGCTAGAAAATCTTAAAAGTCTCAATTTAGAGGCAAAGAGCATAGCTGATAAGGCGTTTTTAGAAAGCTTGCCTATTGGACTTGAGTCCTTTGGACTAGACCTTGCGAACAAAAGTTTTGATCTAAAAGATATCACGCGTTTTTCGCAGCTTAAGATTCTAAGTCTTCATAGGTGTTCTAAGAATGTAGAGTGTGTAGCAGGTCTAAATAAGTTACAGAGACTCAAACTACATGGAATTAGCCTTGAATCATGCGCTTTCATAAACGAAATTAAGAGCCTGAGAATGCTGGGGCTTAGTGGAGGAAACACGGAGAATCTCTTTGAACTATATGGAAATGATAGGATAAGCGAGCTTTATCTATTCAAGCAGACCAAGATGGAGAATCTAGACATACTGGCAAAGCTAACTGAACTCAAGGTTGCTGAAGTGTCACAGATGGCTAGAGTTAAAGAACTACCAGATCTATCAAAATCAAAACTCGAGCACCTATTCCTTGAAAACATGAAGGGACTTGTAAACTTAGATGGAGTAGAGCATGCACCATGTCTTAAGACAATTACGGAAATGGTTTGCCCATCACACAGGCTACTTGAGCAGCTTCTTCCGGTGATGAGAAATGAAGTAATAGAAAGATGTGCATTTTTCACGTCAAGCAGCAAGAAAAACCGAGAATTTGAGGAACTTATTAAGCAAAACGGGAAGCTATGCGAACACAATTTTCAGGAAGTTAGAGCATTGCTTTTCCCTGATGGAAGAATGTAGAAAAAGCCTAGTAATATTTTGAAAAAAAGCGAGCATAATAGCCGAAAAAATGTTATAGTAATGCATATAATATTTTAAGGATGGTACTTTCTTGGACAAGTTTGACTTAATGAGACAGAGACATTCTGTGAGATTTTATCTTGATAAGGATATCGACTCAGAGCATGTTTTGATAATGCAAAAGGCCATAGATAGATACAACAAAATCAGCGGACTAAGGATGCAGTTTATCGAAAATGACGAGAATGCTTTTGACTGCCTAATGGCTAAATATGGCAAGTTTGAAGGTGTGAAGAACTACATCGCGCTAGTTGGCCCTAAGGCTCCAGACCTAGAATTTAAATGTGGATACTACGGTGAGCATTTAGTGATGATTGCTCAGAGCCTTGGACTAAACACATGCTGGGTTGGACAGACATTTAAGAAGAGCAAAACAGTATATCATGCAGAGCTCAATGAAAAGCTTGCTGCAGTTATAACCATAGGATATGGTAAGACTCAAGGGACGCCGCATAAGAGCAAGAAGCTTAGGTCGGTGAGCGATTATAAGGAGAGCGACCCTGATTGGTACAAAAGAGGCCTAGAAGCGGCCATGCTTGCACCTACTGCACTTAATCAGCAGAGGTTCAACATAGTTCATAACGAAAGACGAGTAAAGCTGAGACCAGGAGTCGGTTTCTTTACAAAGATGGATATGGGTATTGTAAAATACCATTTTGAGCTTGGCGCAGGCAGGGAAAACTTCTACTGGAGTGAATAAACCTTAGGTATAGCAGCGCTATACCTTTATTTTAAATAAAGAGAGGATATTATGGGAAAAGAATACCTACATGATCCGAGGAAGGTCCTAGAGGATCTTAATACCGGAGAGAGCGGGCTTACATCTGAGGAGGTCGCAAGAAGACAGGCTCAATATGGAGCAAATAAACTTGCAGAGGGGAATAAGAAGACTAAGCTACAGAGATTTTTGGAGCAGCTGAAGGACCCTATGTTAATCATGCTGATTATAGCAGCAGGTGTTTCAGCAGTTACAAACATCATTTCTGGCGAATCGATGGTAGAGGTTTTCATCATCATCGTAGTAGTTCTTATTAACGCTATACTTGGAGTTCTTCAAGAGAGCAAGGCTGAGGAAGCCATAGAGGCCCTGCAGACTATGACTGCAGCAACCTGCAAGGTTATCAGAGATGGTAAGCAGCAGGTTATACCTAGTGCAGAGCTAGTGCCTGGTGACATAGTCGTTCTCGAAGCAGGCGATGCCGTACCAGCAGATGGAAGACTAATAAGTGCAGCGAGCCTAAAGATTGAAGAATCTGCGCTCACAGGGGAGAGCGTGCCAGTAAATAAGCTGATTGATATCCTAAACCTCAGCGATGGCAAGGATGTTCCTCTAGGAGATAGAGTGAACATGTGCTACATGGGTTCAACTGTTGTGTATGGACGCGGAATTGCAGTAATAACAGCAACTGGTATGGATACAGAGATGGGCAAGATCGCAGATGCCCTGAACCAGACACAGGAAGAGCTTACTCCACTTCAGATTAAACTTAACGAGCTTGGTAAGAAGCTTTCGTATTTAGTTCTTTTGATATGTGTATTCATATTTGTTTTTGATTTATTCGTATCAAAGGATATGAGCCTTAAATCGATACTAGAAATATTTATGGTAGCTGTATCGCTTGCGGTTGCAGCAATACCAGAGGGACTAGCTACAGTAGTTACAGTAGTTTTGTCAATTGGCGTAACCAAGATGTCCAAAGAGAATGCTGTTGTTAGAAGGCTGACAGCAGTAGAAACCCTAGGATGTACTCAGATTATCTGCTCAGATAAGACAGGAACGCTTACACAGAACAAGATGACTGTAACAGAGCATGTGGGTGATGGCAGGCAGATAGCTACTGCTATGGCTTTGTGCTGCGATGCAGTCCTTAACGATAAGGATGAAGCAGAAGGCGAGCCTACAGAGGCTGCACTTGTGAACTTTGCTGTAAAGCAAGGACTTAAGAAATACGAGCTAGAGATAGCATATCCTAGAGTGAACGAGTGCCCATTTGATTCATCAAGAAAGATGATGAGTACAATTCATAAGACTGAAGAGGGCTTTGTTCAGTTCACCAAGGGTGCGCCTGATGTGATCTTGAGCAGGTGCACAAGCTATTTTGATGGCGAAAAAGAAGTTCCGTTCACAGATGAGCTAAAGGCTAAGTTCCTAGCGGATAACAAGGCGATGGCTGATAAGGCACTCAGAGTGCTTGCAGTATCAAAGAGAGACTGGAGCGAAAATCCTGAGAATAACAGTTCAGAAAACCTAGAACACGACCTTTGTCTAATTGGACTTACGGGTATGATCGATCCGATAAGACCAGAGGTTAAGGATGCGATAGTAGAGTGCCGCAAGGCTGGCATAAGACCTATAATGATAACTGGTGACCACAAGGATACTGCGGTTGCTATTGCCAAGGACCTTGGAATAATCGAAGATGCTTCGGCTGCAATAACTGGTGCACAGCTTGACGAAATAAGCGATGAGGATTTTGAAAGCAGAGTAGTTGAGTTTTCGGTTTATGCGAGAGTTCAGCCAGAGCATAAGGTTAGAATAGTAAGTGCTTGGAAGAAGCGTGGTGCTATAACAGCTATGACAGGTGATGGCGTTAACGATGCTCCATCAATTAAGACTGCTGACATAGGAATTGGCATGGGAATCACAGGTACTGATGTAACAAAGAACGTATCAGACATGATCCTTGCAGACGATAACTTTGCAACAATCGTAAATGCAGTAGAAGAGGGAAGAAGAATCTACGATAATATTCGTAAGGCTATACAGTTCCTTTTGAGCTCCAACATGAGTGAGGTTTTAGGTATATTCTTTGCAACCCTGCTTGGATTTACGCTTCTAAAGCCTGTACATCTTCTATTCATCAATCTGATTACAGATGCCTTCCCAGCTCTTGCCCTAGGACTAGAGAAGGAAGAGCCTGATACGATGAGAAGACCACCAAGAGATTCCAAGGATTCTATCTTTGCTGGGGGAATGGTCTTTGATATAGTTTATCAGGGACTGATGATAACAGTGCTTACAATAGCATCATATATTATCGGACACTCAATGGAGGTCGGCTACTTCGAAATGCCAAAGGGACTTTCACCGGATGGAATGACCATGGCCTTCATGACGATGAACATGTGCGAGATATTCCAAAGTCTCAACATGCGCTCGCAGAGGGCAAGTATCTTTAGACTAAATTACCAGAACAAGGCACTATTTGGCACAATGGTTATGAGCCTTGTATTTGTAACTTTAGTAATCGAGGTTCCTTTCATTGCTAATATGTTTGGCTTTACATCGGTAAGTCTTACAGAATACGCTATCGCACTTGGACTTTCAGTACTTGTAATTCCAATTGTAGAGTGCATCAAATTCGTGCAGAGACGCTTAAGAGGATAAATATGGCTGAAATATATTTATTGACATTTCCGTATAAACGATTAGTAATCAATGTGATTTCGCTCATTGTCGGACTAGTTTTAAGGCATTTATGTATCAAATATGGTATATTTAAAATGGGGCGGGAAGTACCTAGTGTGACAATAAATAAATTGACAAAGCTATTTGTAGTTCTTGTCAAATTTGATATCATAGGAAACGCTATAGCCATAATTCTGCAACTGGCTATCTACGGAGTGTTTGCAATGAAAGGGCTAGTCGCTTTCTAGTTTTTTAAGGAGGGTAATATGGGCGCAGTATTCTTTTTGATGCTTTGGCCACTGCTACTAGTATCGGGATTGTTTTATGTGATTTTGCCATTCATTCCGTATATTGTTATGGCAACATCGCTATTTTGGCTATTAATTGGCCTGCTCCTAAGATACATATTTATCAAGCATAATGTATATGACACGGGGCTAAACGATGAGCGTAAGCCCGTAAATGTCCTAACCGAGATACTTATATGGGTAGTCAGAATCGATATAGTAGTAAATATCATTTTGATTGCTGGCGCAGTAGCTGCAGCAATAATCTTTGCAACAAAAGGCATTACGATTTTCTAGCGTGTATTGAATCAGTGATAAAGTGCGAGAGAAAGAGCTGTTAACTAAGTCACAGGCTGGTGGACAAAGCATGCGCACTATGATATAATTTTTACAAGTAAATATAAAGAATCAAGGGGAGCGGAATTGCTGAGAGTTAGCGCTGAGATGCGTTAAGACCCTAAACCTGATTGGATAATGCCAGCGTAGGGATGTATTTTGACGAGTAGTATCCAGAGGGGTGCTACTCTTTTTCTTTTTTAGACCGTGGAGGTAGAGATGGACAAAAAAGAGCCTCTAGTTCACATAATCACAAACAGCGTGACCATAAACGATACGGTAAACCTTGTGCTTGCAGCAGGTGGAGCAGCCATATGTGCAGATTCACCGAGGGAAGTGGCTGAAGTCGTATCGCTTTGCGATGCGCTGATGATAAATATAGGGACGCCTAGTGAGAAGAAGCTTACAGCCATGCTGATTGCAGGAAGAAGGGCAAACGAGATGGGAATACCCGTCGTGCTCGATCCTGTCGGTGCTGGTGCATCGGGGTTTCGCAGGCAGATTCTGGGAGAGCTACTTGAGGATGTGAGCTTTGACTGCATCAGAGGAAATAAGTCAGAGATAGCAGCACTTCTTGGCATTCCGTTTAGATCAAAGGGGGTAGAAACCGTAAGTCTTGAGCTTGCAGATGAAGCAGTTCACGGACTTGCCGAAAAAACAGGCTCAGTAATTCTCATGACTGGCGAAAGCGATTTAGTCTTTGACGAGAGCGAAAAGTTTGAGATATGTGGCGGAAGTCCTTTGATGAAAAAGCTCACAGGAAGTGGCTGCATGTATAGCGCATTTATTGCCACAAGACTTGCAGAGCACAAGGATGAGCCAGCGGTCAAGGTCGTGAGAAAGGCAGCAGCTGACTATAAGCTAAATACTGTCAAGGCGATAAAGCTTATGAAGGAGCGAGGCGCTCTTGGAACAGCAAGTTTTAGGCAGTGTCTGATAGATGCGATGAGCATAGCTACACTAGGGGAGATATTTGATGAAATTTAATAAGGAAGATCTGTTAGTCTACGCCATAACGGATGAAGTTAGGCGAAGCGAAGAAGCGTGGGGGAAAATCCTAATTCCTATGTTTGAAGCAGGTATAAGGATACTCCAGCTAAGAGAAAAACATGCATCGCGAGATGAATTTGTGAGCCTAGCGAGAAAGCTTGCTGAGATATGCCATGAGCACGGAGCAAAGCTCATAGTAAACGACGATGCGAGAACCTGCATAGAGGCGGGTGCAGATGGTGTTCACCTCGGTCAGGATGATATGCCTATAACTGATGCGAGAAGGCTTCTTGGAGATGACTACATAATCGGTGCGACAGCGCATAACCTAGCTGAAGCAAAGAGGGCTTGCGAGGAGGGTGCTGACTATGTTGGAGTCGGCGCAGCCTTTGGCTCAAGCTCCAAGCTAGATGCAAGGCCAATAGAGCTAGATGAGTATAAGAGAATAAGCGACAATATTTCGATTCCTATGGTAGCCATAGGCGGGATAAATCTAGAGAATATGGATAAGCTTTCTGACTCAGGAGCGGACGGCGTTGCTGTTATATCGGCTCTATTTGCAAAGGAAGATGTTAGGGCGGCTGCGGATGCTTTGATGACTAAGAGCAGAAGCCTATTTGGAAATTAAGAAAGGTGAACTTATGAATAATAGGGGAAAATTAGAACTAAAGAAGATGGTGGTTGCTGCGATGTTTGTAGCGCTGACAGTGTCGCTTTCAGGCTTTTCAATACCTGTGGGAACAGCTAAGTGCTTTCCGGTGCAGCATATGATGAACGTAATTGCTGCGGTATTTCTTGGACCAGTCTATGCGGTGCTTTCTGCATTTGTGACTTCGGTAATTAGAAATATTATGGGAACTGGATCGCTATTAGCATTTCCAGGAAGCATGGTCGGAGCACTTTTATGTGCTTTAATATACCAGAAGAGCAAGAAGCTTTGGGCCTGCTACATAGGCGAGATCATCGGAACAGGAATAATAGGAGGACTTCTCGCATATCCAGTTGCACTGCTTCTTATGGGCAATGCCAAGGTTGCGACATTTACATTTGTTCTTCCATTTTTGATTAGCACCTGTGGTGGTACGCTGATTGCAGCGATTTTGATCGGTATAATGGACAAAACCAAGGTTTTGGATTATCTGAAGCGTCAGATAAGATAGGAGGATATTATGAAGACAGCATTGACGATAGCAGGAAGTGATTCGAGCGGTGGTGCAGGTATTCAGGCAGACCTTAAAACCATGCTTGCAAACGGTGTCTACGGAATGTCGGTTCTCACAGCTTTGACGGCACAAAATACTGTCGGAGTCAGATCGATTCTAAATGTGGACAGCAAGTTTTTGAAGGACCAGATAAGCTCAGTATTTGAAGACATCTACCCAGATGCGGTTAAGATAGGAATGGTGAGCGATGCGGCTCTTACAATGACAATAGTAGAAGAACTTTACATGTGGAAGGCAAAGAATCTTGTGGTTGACCCAGTTATGGTTGCAACTAGCGGAGCAAAGCTTATTTCAGATGAGGCCTGCGAGGTTTTGATAGAAAAGCTTATTCCACTTGCAAGGGTCATAACTCCAAACATTCCAGAGGCAGAGTACATATCAGGCGAGACGATTAAATCGACAGAGGATATGGAAAGAGTTGCTAAGCTAATCGGCGATAAGCATGGAGTTGCAGTTCTCCTAAAGGGTGGACATAGCATCAGCGATGCGGATGATGTGCTTTATGATAATGGCAATTTCAGGTGGTTCAAGGGCGAGAGAATAGATACAAGCAATACTCACGGAACAGGCTGCGTGCTATCGAGCGCGATTGCATCAAATCTTGCTAAGGGAATGGAGCTTGAAGATGCGATTGTAAGAGCGAAGGAATATATAAGCGGAGCCCTTGCTTCAGGACTGGATCTGGGAGCAGGAAGTGGACCGCTAGATCACGGCTTTGACCTAAAGAGCATGTTTATATAGAGCAAAGCTAGGCCGGTGCCTAGGCAAACAAACAAGTATTTATTTTCAAAGATAAATAGAGATTTCATTTCAAGAAAGGTAGAAGGAATAATCATGGAAAGAAAGTATTCAACTCAGATGGAAGCAGCGCGCATGGGGATTGTAACTCCAGAGCTTGAGGCAGTAGCAAAGAAGGAGAACCGCAGCGTAGAGGAACTGCTACCTTTGATGGCTTCGGGAAAGATGGTTATACCAGCAAATGTGAACCACAAGTCGCTAGATCCTAACGGCGTGGGCAGCATGCTAAAGACAAAGATAAATGTAAACCTTGGAATCAGCCGTGACTGCAAGGACTACGATATAGAGATGAAGAAGGTAATGAGAGCAGTTGACCTAGGTGCAGAGGCAATCATGGACCTTTCGAGCCACGGAAATACACAGCCGTTTAGACAGAAGCTATGTGCAGAGTGTCCAGCAATGATAGGAACAGTTCCAATTTACGACTCAGTTATTCACTATCAGAGAGACCTTGGTACACTTACTGCTCAGGACTTCATAGATGTTATAAGACTCCATGCTCAGGATGGTGTTGACTTTGTCACACTTCACTGTGGAATTACAAGAAAGACAATAGATCAGATCAAAAACGGTGGCAGAAAAATGAATATCGTAAGTCGTGGCGGAAGCCTTGTATTTGCATGGATGTCCATGACAGGAAACGAGAATCCTTTCTATGAATACTACGATGAAATCGTTGAAATCTGCAGAGAATATGACGTAACAATAAGCCTTGGAGATGCTTGCCGTCCAGGATGTCTTGCTGATGCAACAGATGGATGCCAGATTGAGGAACTCATCATGCTAGGAGAGCTAACAGAGAGAGCTTGGAAGCGCGACGTACAGGTAATGGTAGAGGGACCAGGGCATGTGCCAATGGATCAGATTGCAGCAAACATGAAGATTCAGCAGACAATCTGCAAGGGAGCACCTTTCTACGTACTAGGACCTCTAGTAACAGATATCGCACCTGGATATGACCATATCACAGCAGCTATCGGCGGAGCTATAGCTGCATGGCAAGGAGCAGCCTTCCTTTGCTATGTAACACCGGCAGAACACTTAGCACTTCCAAATGTCGACGATGTTCATCAGGGAATCATTGCAAGTAAGATTGCAGCACACGCAGCAGACATTGCAAAGGGAATACCTGGAGCAAGAGATCAAGACGACAGAATGGCTGACGCAAGAAAGGCTCTTGACTGGGATGCTCAGTGGCTAGAGGCTCTAGACCCTGAGGTTGCAAAGGAAATCAGAAAGAGCAGAATGCCTGAAGAGGATCACTCAGATACATGTAGCATGTGTGGTAAGTTCTGTGCGGTTAGAAGCATGAACAAAGCTCTTGCGGGAGAGGTCATAGATATACTATAATACTGATAAAATAATTTTAGATAACTTTTGAGACATAGAACTAGGAGATTTCTATGAGAGAAAAAGAGATAATTAAGGTCAGTATAATAGGAATAATAGCCAATCTATTCCTCGCTGCATTTAAGGCGGCCATAGGAACCTTAACTAATTCCATCGCGATCACGCTCGATGCAGTAAACAACCTAAGCGACGTGTTATCATCGATAATAACCATTATCGGAACGAGAATAGCAGGTCGAAAGCCAGACAAGGAGCATCCGCTAGGTCACGGCAGGGTTGAGTACCTAAGTGCAGGCTTGATTGCTATGATAGTCCTATATGCAGGAATTACTTCTCTTGTAGAGTCAGTAAAGAAAATTATAGATCCGAGCGAGCCTGAGTACACGAATATAGCGCTGATAATCGTAGCTGTAGCTGTTGTAGTCAAGCTCCTGCTCGGAAGCTATGTAAAGAGCAAAGGAAAGAAGCTAAACTCAGATTCACTTATAGCTTCTGGAGAAGATGCTAGACTAGATGCAGTTATTTCAGCATCAACTGTCGTAGCTGCTTTGATATACATTTTCTCAGGCATTAGCCTTGAGGCATATCTTGCTGCTTTGATATCTCTTGTAATTATCAAAGCTGGTTATGAGATGATTAGCGAAACTCTCTCTCAGATTATAGGAAAGAGAATGGATAAGGCAGTTATTGAGAAACTAAAGGCTACAGTCATGGAGTTTGATGATGTCTTTGGGGTATACGATGTGGTGCTTCATAACTATGGGCCCGATACTTTGATTGGCTCTCTTCACATAGAAGTGCTAGATACATACACAGCAGGAGAACTTGATGAGCTTGAGCGCAAGATTATGAAGGCTGCCTATGACAAGAACAATGTAATCTTAGCTGGAATCAGTGTCTATGCAAGAAATAGCAAGGACGATAGAGCAAAGAAGGACTTTGAGAAGGTAAGACATCTAGTTATGTCACACGAATATGTACTTCAGATGCACGGCTTTTATATCAACTACGAGGAGAAGATTATGAATTTTGATATCATCCTCGACTTTGATTCACCAAACAGAAACGAAGAGTACATGCACATATTATCGGATGTACAAGCGGCCTTCCCAGACTTTGCCATAGGAATAACGCTCGACCTTGATGTGAGCGACTAAGGGAAGCTTATGTACAAAATATTTTTAGTTGAAGACGATAATGTAATTGCTAATCAAGTAGAGAAACATCTTAGGAGCTGGAATTACGAAGTTATAATTGCTAAGGACTTTCACGATATCATGAGTGATTTCGCAAAGTCAGAAGCAGACCTTGTGCTCCTAGATATTTCTCTGCCTTTTTTTGATGGCTTTTATTGGTGTCGTCACATAAGACAGATATCAAAGCTTCCGATAGTATTCATATCAGGAGCCGGCGATAATTTAAATATTGTAATGGCGATGAATATGGGAGCTGATGACTTCATATGTAAGCCTTTTGATCTTAATGTGCTAACGGCAAAGATACAGGCTTTACTGAGACGTGCATATGATTTCAGTGAGGGAGAAACGGCTGATGTGATAGAGCATGATGGCATAATTTTAAATATGAAAAACGCAAGCCTTTACTTTGATGGCGAAAATATTGAGCTTACAAAAAACGAGTACAAAATTTTGGAAATTCTGCTCAAGAACAAGGGCAAGATGACTAGCCGGGAAAATCTCATGATGGGGCTTTGGAATACGGATAGCTTTGTAGATGAGAACACCTTGACAGTGAATATGACAAGGCTTAGGAAGAAACTTGCAGAACATGGAATAAGTGATTTGATAAAGACAAAGAAGGGACTAGGGTATATAGTGGAATGATTTTCTCTAAATATATTAAGAGTCGAATAAAGGTAATCATCTTTTTCATATTCATGCTTTTAATTTTTGCAATCATTACCATGCTTGCAGGAATTCCTTGGACAGTAAGCCTTTACGCAGGACTATTGCAGTTATTCCTCGCTTTGATAATAGGCGCTATAGATTACTCTAGATTTTTGAGATACATAAATATTCTCAAGGATTGTGAGAAAAACTTAATGTACACAGCTAGGACTGATTTGCCACCACGAGATTTGATAGATGAGGAATATCAAAGATTGTATGCTGAAGTCCACGACATGCTAATTGAAGCGATAAAGGAAAGAGAAAGCCTAGAAAGCGGACTTAATGACTACTACAAAATGTGGGTACATCAGATAAAAACGCCCCTTTCAGCGCTATATCTAATAGTCCAAAACAGCAGCATCGAAGAAAAAAACGAAATGTGGATGCAGCTAGCAAGGATAGATGGATATCTCGATATGCTCCTAAAATTCATAAAGCTAGCTAGCGATAATACAGATTTTGTTTTTCAAAGCTATAATATACAAGAACTCGTAAGGGAAGTCGTAAAGTCTCAGTCTATTGTCTTTATCAAAAAGAAGCTCTCAATAGAGCTTAATGATCTAGATGAAAATATAGTAACTGATAAGATGTGGCTTGGCTTCATAATCGACCAAGTGCTTTCAAATGCCCTAAAGTACACAAATGAGGGCGGAGTTGTAGTAAGTCTTAAGAGCACGAATTCCGAAAAAATAATATCCATAGCAGATAGTGGTATAGGAATAAGAGCTAGTGATATTAGCAGGATATTTGAGGACGGTTTCACGGGATATAACGGAAGAACTAGCAGTAAGTCATCGGGCATTGGCCTATATCTTTGTCGTAAAATCGCTGATAAGCTAGGGTATAGACTTTCGGCTGAATCAAAGCTAGGTGAAGGCACGAAAATAAATATACATATACCTTACAGCAATGTAAGATACGAATAGGATTTTGAAAGGTAGTGTATATGCATTGCCTTTTATTTTTAGATAGAATAGTTCCAAGAAGGGAGATGAACAATATGTCATTAGTAGAAGTAAAAAATCTTAAAAAAGTTTATACATCAAAGCTTGGAACAAACGGAGTAGTTGCACTACGCGACGTTAACTTCAGTGTGGAAAGAGGAGAATATGTCGCTGTCATGGGCGAGTCAGGCTCAGGAAAAACAACGCTCCTAAATATACTTGCGGCTTTAGACAGAGCTAGCTCGGGAGAAGTTATTTTAGATGGAATGAATCTTTCAGCCATAAGAGATGGAGAAATTTCGGCGTTTAGACGTGACAATCTAGGATTTGTATTCCAGGACTTTAACCTTTTAGATACATTCACCCTAAGAGATAATATCTACCTGCCAAGGGTGCTTGCAGGAGCAAAGCCAAGCCAAATGGAGGCAGAGCTAAAGCTAATAGCTGAGTATCTAGGAATCACGCATATACTTGATAAATTTCCTTACGAGGTGTCGGGTGGTCAAAAGCAGAGAGCAGCAGTTGCAAGGGCCTTAATCACAAACCCAAGGCTGATACTTGCAGATGAACCAACCGGAGCCCTAGACTCAAACTCAGCAGACGATCTATTAAACTTATTCAGCTCAATTAACCAAGGTGGACAAACCATTATAATGGTAACGCACAGCGTGAAGGCAGCGAGCACAGCAGGACGCGTTTTGTTCATAAAGGACGGAGAACTCTTCCATCAGATATATAGAGGAGACATGACAAATGATGAGATGTTTGCAAGCATCTCAGACACATTGACAGCCCTATCTGTGGGAGGTAAGAGAAATGCCTAGAAACTTCACACTAAAACTCGCCGTATCGAATTTGAAAAAGAATAGAAAGCTTTACATGCCGTATATCATAGCATCTATAATCATGATTGCCGTTATATACATAATGAGTTTTCTTAGTAATAGCAAGGATATAGAAAACTTTAGAGGCGCAAACTACGTTACACTGAGCATGCTTTTAGGAAATATAATTGTATCAGGCTTTGCAATAATATTTTCTTTCTACATCAATAGCTTTTTGATGAAGCAGAGAAGTAAGGAGTTTGGACTATATAATATTCTGGGCATGGAAAAGCGCCATCTAGGTAGAGTTCTTGTAGCAGAGAGCATGATAAGCTCCAGTATATCCATCATAATGGGTCTAGGCGTTGGCATCTTGTTCAGCAAGCTAGCTCTAATGGTAATAACGAAGATGATAGGTGCTGGATATATAATTGCTTTTGAAGTAAATATGCATGCGGTTACGCATACAGCAGTATTCTTTGCTATAGTTTTCGCACTCGTTTTGATAAAGAACATATTATCTATAAGAATATCAAAGCCTATAGAAATGCTAAAAGGAGCATCGGCACCTGAGCGTGAGCCAAAGGCGAAGATTATTCTAAGCCTAATTGGAGCAGCATGCCTAGTTGCAGGATATGTGATTTCCATCAGCATAAAAGATCCTCTAGCAGCAATAATACTGTTCTTTGGAGCGGTAATTCTAGTAATCATCGGAACATATCTACTTTTTACGACAGTTAGCGTGGCTGTTCTAAAGGCACTTAAGAAGAACAAAAGATTTTATTACAAGAAGGCCAACTTCACAAGTGTTTCAGGTATTTTATTCAGAATGAAGCAAAACGCAGTAGGTATGGCAAACATCTGCATTCTTTCAACCATGGTTATAGTTATGGTATCTGTTACTGTATCGCTTAGAGTTGGAATTAATGATGTTATCAAAAAGATAACACCTTCAGATGTCATCGTCAGCGTGTCACTAGACGGTGAGCAGCTTAAGGAGGATGGTAAGGCTTCTAATGCACGTATAGATGAGGAGCTGAATTTATTCGAAGAAAAGGTTAAGAAGCAGGATATCAAGCTAGTAGATTCAAATGCATATGTACTCCAAAGCTATAAGGTGGAATTTGATGAAAGTAATCAAAAAATCAACTTTATCCAAGCGGCTAATAAGCAATTTCTAACCGTAATAACAGCAGATCAATATGAGAAATTCAGCGGTAAGAAAATAAGTGTATCAAAGAACGAAGCTGTATCAATAGGAACAAAGCTAAATGGAAAGCTTGATATCTCTGGAATTAATCTTGATGTAAAGCAGATGAATCTTAAGGTTCCAGCATCAACTGTCTCAGCTGTCTATGGTCAGTATGTAATAATTGTTCATGATGATGAAATCGCAGATACAATTGCAGGCGAAGCAAATAAATATTCCAGCTCAATGGGAAATACGCTCCTCATGACAGCAAACATCGAGAACAGAGATGAGGTAGGAGAACAAAAGTACGCTGCGCTATCTAAATGTGTTACAGAGTATTGGAATGATAGGAAAGAAAGCCTAGGAATAACCAATGCGTATAATGTAACAAGATATGAAGCAGATAAAATACTCGGAGGTCTAACTAATAGCTTCCTGTTCCTTGGAGCATTTCTAGGAGTTGTCTTTGCCTTTGCAGCTGCTTTGATAATCTACTACAAGCAGATTTCAGAAGGATACTACGATAAGGACAAGTTTGACATGATGCAGAAGGTGGGAATGTCGGAAAAAGATGTAAGACAGACAATAAGAAAGCAAATAACCTTTGTCTTCTTTGCACCGCTCATAGTTGCAGTTTTGCATGTGGCAGGAGCCTTCAACATGATAAGGCTTATCCTAGAAATATTTAGCATATTCAACATCGGACTTCTAATTGAATGCACAGTTATATGCACACTAGCATTCGCAATTCTATACGCAGTAATCTTCGCATTCACGGCAAGAGAATACTACAGGATAGTAAGAAGAAAGATATAGCAAGAAGAAAATATAGAAAATATATTAGCCCTGTAAAACAACAAAAGCTTTGCAGGGCTAATGCTCTAAAATAAAAACATAAAATTTTCGATATAATATGTTAGTATACAATTAAATCGGATATAAATATTCTGTAAGCGTTTTGAAATTTTGGAGGAAGATGAAATGTTAGATAAGAAGGTAACAGATTTACTAAACAAGCAGGTTAACGCAGAATTTTACTCAGCATATCTTTATTTGGATTTTGCTAACTACTACCATGAGCAGGGCCTTGATGGATTTGCTAATTGGTATGAGGTTCAGGCAAAGGAAGAGCGTGACCACGCTATGCTAATCAGAACTTATATTCTAGACAATGGCGAGAGAATGATCTTTGATGCAATCGAAAATCCAACTCAGGAATACGATGGAATGGATGCACCACTTCGCCTAGCTCTTCAGCACGAGAGATTTATCACAGATCTTATCAACAAAATCTATAAGGAATCACACGATGTTGATGACTACAGAACAATGCAGTTCTTTGACTGGTTCGTTAAAGAGCAGCTAGAGGAAGAGAAGAATGCTGATGATTTAGTAAAGAAGTTTGAGCTTTTCGGAAGAGATCCTAAGGGACTATACGCTCTTAACCAGGAGCTTCTAGGCAGACAGTACACAGCGCCTACTGTAGCAGAGTAATCTAAATCACTCATATATAAAGGACCTGCTTTTTGTGCAAATGAATCGCAGGTTCTTCTATTGAAACCGAAGATTTATGGGACTAATCAATGTTGCATAAGTATAACAAATTTTATACTTGACTAACATAGTCATTGACTATTAAAATGGCTTTAAATGATAGTTTTGAGGGGAATATGTTTTGTAAAATTTATATTCCTAATTTATAAGTTTTAAGAAAAGGAGATTAGAAAAATGAACGTATGGAAGACACTAAGAACATTGGGCTGCGGAGTTTTGGTAGGTACAGCAGGACTTAAGGTACTTGCTTCTGCAGACGCTAAGAAGGTATACACACACGCTACAGCAGCTGTAAAGCGCGGAGTAGACGAAGTTATGAAGACTGTAACAAACATCAGAGAGAACTGCCAGGACATCAGTGCAGATGCTGACGAAATCAACGAGAAGCGTTGCCAGGAAGCAGAAGCTAAGATGATTGAGGACGCTAAGGAAGTTCTTAGAGCTGCAGAAGAGAAGGCAGAGGGAGCTGAAGCATAATAGTGCTTCAGTTTTCATATAGGAGGCATTTGGATGAGGTGTAGAATATTACACGAGAGCAAGGGCAGGATGCGCGTGCAGCTAGTGCAGTACCGCATGACCTTTGAAGAAGCGGATATCCTAGATAACTACCTCAGCGGGCTTTCCGGTGTAAAGAGCGTAAAGGTTCACGAGAGAACTAAGGTTGCGATCATAGAGTTTTCAGGAGATGTTAGAGATGACATCATAGATGCTTTATCTAATTTTGATTATGAATCCAACCAGGAGCTTCTCACGACAATAGCTGATAGACAGCTACAATACGAATTCGAAAACAAGCTCTGCCTACACGTAGGCAGACGTGTTTTTTCTAAGCTATTTATACCGATGCCATTAGCAGCTGGAATAATAGTTATCAAATCAATTCCGTTTATAGTAAAGGGATTAAAGTCACTGATACATGGTAAACTTGAGGTATCTGTGCTTGACGCGACAAGCATTACAGTCTCAATGCTCAGAGGAGATTTCTCAACCGCAGGAAGCATAATGTTCATGCTTGGAGTTGGTGAGATAATGGAAGACTGGACGCATCGCAAGTCAATCAGCGACCTAGCTAAGGCCATGGCTCTCAATGTTGAGAAGGTATGGACAAGGGCTGAGGATGGAACAGAGCTTCTCGTAGATGCAAATACAATTAATGCCGGTGATATAGTAATTGTAAGAACCGGAAATGTCATAGCAGTAGACGGTAAGGTCATCAGCGGTGAGGCTCACGTAAGCCAGGCTTCTATGACTGGAGAGTCAATGCCAGTGCGTAAGTATGAGGGAAGCCTTGTATATGCAGGAACTGTAGTCGAAGAGGGCGAGATTGTCATCGAGGCAGAGGGTTCACTTGGAAACAGCAAGTACGACAGAATCATCACCATGATTGAGGATTCTGAGAAGCTAAAGTCTTCGACAGAAGATAAGGCATCAAAGCTTGCAGATAGACTTGTTCCATACACATTCGGTGCGACAGCGCTTCAGTATCTCATTACAAGAGATATAACAAGGGCGACATCGATATTGATGGTAGACTTCTGCTGTGCACTTAAGCTTTCAATTCCTATCGCAGTTCTTTCAGCGATGAGAGAGGCGGGCGAGTACCGCATGACTGTCAAGGGCGGAAAGTTTCTAGAGGCAGTAGCTGAGGCAGACACTATAGTATTTGATAAGACAGGAACGCTAACAGAAGCAGTTCCAAAAGTTCACAAGGTTGTGCCTTTCAGCGATATCAATGAGGATGAGTGCCTCAGAATCGCAGCTTGTCTAGAGGAACATTATCCTCACTCGATAGCAAACGCTGTCGTTAAGGAAGCTATGGTAAAGGGACTTGACCACGAGGAAAAGCACAGCAAGGTAGAGTACATCGTAGCTCACGGAATTGCAAGTATGCTTGATGGACAGAAGGTTTGCATTGGAAGCCACCACTTCATATTTGAGGATGAGGGCTGCACAATAGACGAAGATAAGAAACAGGCCTTCGAAGAGCTGCCAAACGAGTACTCACATCTATACCTAGCTATAGATAAGAAGCTCGTAGCGGTAATTTTGATAGACGATCCTATCAAGCCAGGCGTAGCAAAGGCAATCAAGCAGCTTAAGGCTCTCGGAATCAAGAATGCAGTTATGATGACTGGTGACAACGAGAGAACAGCAAGAGTTATCGCGGCAAAGGTCGGAGTGGACAGCTACTATTCAGAAGTACTTCCAGAAGACAAGGCTAATTTCATCAAAGAAGAACGAAGCAAAGGCCACAAGGTAATCATGGTAGGAGACGGAGTTAACGACTCACCAGCACTTTCAGAGGCGGATGCAGGTATCGCAATCAACAGCGGTGCAGCAATCGCAAGAGAGGTTGCTGACATCATGATTGGAAGCGACGAGCTCGACGAGCTAGTAAAACTCAGAGAGATAAGCATGAAGCTTATGAAGAGAATCAAGCTAAGCTATCGTCAGATTTTGGGCTTCAATTCCTTCCTAATCGGAATGGGAATGTTTGGTATGTTTACACCGACTACAACAGCCCTGCTTCACAACTCGTCAACGCTTGCGATAAGCCTTCGCAACATGACAGACTTGCTCGAGAAGAAATAGCAATACAAAACACCTATGAAGTAGCATCACAGCGATGCGCCTCATAGGTGTTTTTTCATCAAAATGTATGAATTTGCACGAGAGCCTCAAATTGCCACTTAGAGCTGCTCAACAGAATCAGCAACTAGACGACAGTACTTCTTGCCGTTCTCTTCGTAAACCTCAAATATGCCTGTCACAGAGGCGTTTGATTTTACCTCAGGGAACCCTTCTGGATAAGTATGACCAGGCCATACGAACTCTATACCTTGCTGGCAACATGCCTGAGCATCTGCAATTATAATCGCATAGTACTCAGTAACACCGCTTGGGTTTCCCTCCTGAGCAGCGTAGACATTGAACTGACCTGACATTCTGATGCGCTTACCGATGAACTTATCAGGCTCTGTCATCATCAGAAAAACCTGAGAGTAGACGACATTAGCGTTCAAATTATTTAGGTCAACATCTATCTTATTGCTATTGGTCTTAGACTTGCTCTTGCTGGATTTGCCTTTTCCGGCGTCGCCGGCGACCTCTTTCTTACTTACTTCTTTCTTAGTATCACTCTTAGAATTCTCCTGCTTGTTCTTAGCATCGGAGATGATCTTGGTATCTCCGTTAGAATCCTTATCGCTTGCCTTTCCACACGCAGTTACGCCAAATGCGAGGGTGAGGCAGATGATGCATGCTAAAATCTTCTTCATATCCTTGCCTCTTTTCTCTATATTTTACTATCCTAGCTAGTCTTGGCTGTAATCTACCGAGCTAAGCCCTCCTTGCTGAAATCCTACCTATCAAAGTGAATACGCCAAAGAAGAACGCATCAACTGCGACGATGGTTGAGCCCACTGGAGTATTTCCGAGGATGGAAATAGCCATACCAAGGACTGCACATACGACTGATAGGATGGCAGAGCAAATGGTAACAGACTTGAAACTGTTATATACCCTCATGCTCGAGAGCGCAGGGAAAATTACGAGCGCCGAAATTAGCAGAGAACCAACTAGGTTCATAGCTAGAACAATTATAACAGCAATCATAACTGCAATCAAGAAATTGTAAAGCTTGACATTTGTGCCAGCAGACATCGCAAAGTTCTCATCAAAGGTAACTGCAAAGATCTTGTTATATAAAAAGATGAAAATCGCTACAACTATGATGGAAAGCACCACGCATAGGAGAACATCGCTGCTTTTAAGTGTCAAAATCGAAGTCGAACCAAAGAGGGTAACGCAAACATCGCCCGAGAGATTCGACGAGGTCGAAAAGATGTTTAAAAGCAGATAACCAAAGGCTAGGGAGCCGACGGAAATCATCGCGATGGTAGCATCACCTTTGATCTTTGTGTTCTGTCCAGCCCTAAGAATCAAAATTGCCGATATTACAGTGATTGGAAGTATTATCAAAGTCTGATTTGTCACCTTGAGCACTCCAGCGATAGCCATAGCGCCAAAGGCAACATGTGAAAGCCCATCTCCTATGTAGGAAAAGCGCTTAAGCACCAGGGTTACACCTAGCAGGGAAGAACAGAGGGCAATCAGGATTCCGACAATAATCGCATATCTGACAAAGGGATATTCTAAATAATGCATGAAGTCGTTAAAAAGGCTAGTCATTAGATTGCCCCTCTCTTTCTAGGAATATTTGTCCAATAGGACTGTTGATATATTCCTCAGTAGTTCCGTAAAATATAGTGTGTCCGATGTGGAGAATATGGCTTGCGTACTTCACCGCAGCGTTCACATCGTGAGAAATCATAATAATGCTGATTCCTTCCTCGTTCAAAGACTTAATAGTTTGATACATGCCCGTAGTAACCCTAGGATCAAGGCCAGAAACAGGCTCGTCTAGGAGCAGGAGCTTTTGCGTAGCGCAAAGAGCTCTAGCGAGCAAAACGCGCTGCTGCTGTCCGCCCGAAAGCTCGCGGTAGCAGCGCTTTGATAGATCAGTTATCTCCATCTTCCTCATATTTTCCTCGGCTAAAAGCTTATCGGATTTAGAGTAGAATGGACGAAGTCCCACGCGCCCCTGACAACCAGAGAGAACAATCTCCCTAACAGAAGCAGGAAAGTCGCGCTGAACGACAGTTTGCTGCGGCAGGTAGCCGATTTCGTTAGATTTCAGCCCATCACCCGTCTTGAGCTTTCCGGAGATAGTCGGAATAAGCCCTAGGATGCTCTTGATGAGCGTGGTCTTTCCCGAGCCGTTTTCTCCGACGATGCAAAGGTAGTCGCCTTTGTTTACCTCGAAGCTTAGATTTTCTAATATTACCTTGGAATCATATCCAACCGATAGATTTTGACAGATGATTTGAGCCATTTTTCCTCCTATAGATGCCTATTTGAGCGCCTCTTTTAGAACCTCGAGATTCTTTTCCATGATACCGAGGTAGGTAGCGCCGTCTTTGACATCCTTTGCTGTAGTGGACTGCATTGAGTCCATAGTTAGTACCTTTTGATCTTTATTCTTAGTGTTGTCTACAACTGTTTTAGCAATCTTGTGATTCTTACCTTCTATAGTAAGTACATTGCCTAGTCCAAGTTCGTCAATCTTCTTAGCTAGGAAGGTGACAGTCTCAAAGCTTGCCTCTGACTCAGCTGAGCAGCCAACGAAGGCAGCGTAGTAATCTAGACCGTAGTCGTTTACGAGATATCTGAATGGGAAGCGGTCACCGAATACCAAAGTCTTGTTCTTTGCAGAAGCAACAGCATCAGCGTACTTCTTGTCTAGATCGTCTAGCTTCTTAGCATAGCTTTCGTAGTTAGCCTGGTAGGTCTTAGCGTCGTCCTTATCAACCTCTGATAGAACATCAGCAATCTTCTTAGTGAAAATCTTTGCATTCTTGAGGGATAGCCAAACGTGCTCATCGTACTCGACTTCTTCCTCTTCCTTGCCGTCCTTAGCTTCCTCAGCCTCTTCTTCCTCAGGCTGCATGCCTTCCTTAACTTCTTCTTCCTTAGCCTTATCGCCCATTACGTCCATGAGATTGATAACCTTAAGATTCTTATTCTTAGCTTCCTTAAGAACATCTTCAACCCACTCGTCGGACTCGCCGCCAACATAGATGAAAACATCAGCCTCTGAAATCTTTGCGATATCAGCAGTAGATGGCTGGTAGCTGTGAAGGTCAACGCCCTTGTCTAAAAGCATAGTCACATCAGCCTTGTCAGCCTTGTCTCCTAAAATCTGCATAACCCAGTCGTACTCTGGGAAGATTGTAGTAACAATCTTGATCTTCTTATCATTTTTATCTTCGCCGGATTTGGAAGTGCCACAGCCACTAAGCGCGAAAACAGCGAGTACTGCAACAAGCATTAAAGTGATAATTTTTTTCATTATTTCCTCCATCAAAAATAACAGTAAAACGTAATAAATTGCACATCAAAGCGTGCAATCAAGGCTTGATCAATTAAGTTTTAGCACTGACTAGTTACGGCAATTCCCGCAGATACCGTAGAAAACGGTACGCATGTTATCAAAAGCAAAGTTATGATCCGCAAGAAGGTGCTCCTCCAAGGAATCAAGTGCGTCACAGGTAATGTGGAAAAGCTCGCCACACTTCTCACACTTGCAGTGATAGTGGCGTCTGTTATGAGCATGCATGTGCTCGCCTACATAGACAAAGCAGGCAGGACTAGATGCGTCAACGATGTACTTTTCGACAAGACCCTCGTCAACCATTCTCTCAAGTTGACGGTAGACGGTAGAGGTTCCAATGCTTTTGCCGAGAGCGCTAAAGTGTCCGCAGATTTCGGCAACCGTGGTGTGCTCGCCAGCGATTGTCTCAAGATAGCTCTGAAGCTCCTTGCGCTGATTCGTATTGTATTGTCCTTTCGCTTTCATATGCAAATCTCCTTAATTTGAAAACCATTTTCATTTTATACCCATGCGGTAAGACCGTCAATATGAAATTCATTTTCAAATTGAAAAGACACGAAAAAATTTTTGATAAAAATATATGTTTTTTTCAAACCGTAACATATGTTACCGAGTTTTGATGTAGGAGCACATATAATGGGCACATAAGGAAATCGTTTATAAATCTTTTGAGATATAGAAAAGAGGAGATAAAAATGGAAAACAAGATGTTTTGTTATCAGTGTCAGGAGACAGCCGGCGGTAAGGGCTGTACAGTTCAGGGTGTCTGTGGAAAGACTGCAGAGGTTTCAGGGCTTCAGGATGTACTAATATATGCAACAAAGGGACTTTCAGCAGTAACAACAGCACTTCGTAAGGAAGGCAAGAAGATTGCAGCAGAAGTAGATCAGATGGTTACATTCAACCTATTTGTAACAATCACAAACGCTAACTTTGATGATAAGTACATCGAGGATAGAATCGCTTTGACTCTAAAGACAAAGCAGGAACTACTTGCACAGCTAGACGACGCTTCAGTACTTCCACACGCAGCAAAGTGGTACACAGAGGATAGAGCTCAGTACGCAATCATGGCAACAGCAACAGGAGTTGGTGTACTTGCAACAGAAAACGAGGACGTTCGTTCACTAAGAGAGCTCATCACATACGGACTAAAGGGACTTGCAGCATACAGCAAGCACGCAAACGCACTACTAGAGGCTGACCCAGAAGTTGACGCATTCATGCAGGAAGCACTAGCAAAGACACTAGACGACACACTTTCAGCAGACGATCTAGTTGCCCTAACACTAGAGACAGGTAAGTACGGCGTTTCAGGCATGGCACTACTAGACAGAGCAAACACAGGAGCATACGGAAACCCAGAAATCACAGAAGTACAGATTGGCGTTAGAAAGAACCCAGCTATCTTGATTTCAGGACACGACCTTCGCGACCTAGAGATGCTACTAGAGCAGACAAAGGGAACAGGCGTAGACGTTTACACACACTCAGAGATGCTACCAGCAAACTACTACCCAGCATTCAAGAAGTACGACAACCTAGCAGGTAACTACGGTAACGCTTGGTGGAAGCAGAAGGAAGAGTTCGAGAGCTTCAACGGACCTATCCTAATGACAACAAACTGCATCGTGCCACCTAAGGACAGCTACAAGGATAGACTATGGACAACAGGAGCAGCAGGCTTCCCAGGATGCAAGCACATCGACGGTAAGTACGGCGAAACAAAGGACTTCAGCGCAATCATTGAGCAGGCAAAGCAGTGCCCACCTCCAACAGAAATCGAGACAGGAAGCATTGTCGGCGGATTCGCACACGAGCAGGTATTTGCACTAGCAGACAAGGTAGTTGACGCAGTAAAGAGCGGCGCAATCAAGAAGTTCGTAGTAATGGGCGGATGCGACGGAAGAATGAAGTCAAGAGACTACTACACAGAGTTCGCAAAGGCACTAGCACCAGATACAGTAATCCTAACAGCAGGCTGTGCAAAGTATAAGTACAACAAGCTAAACCTAGGAGACATCGGTGGAATTCCAAGAGTACTAGACGCAGGACAGTGCAACGACTCATACTCACTAGCACTAATCGCACTAAAGCTAAAGGAAGTATTCGGACTAGACGACATCAACGATCTTCCAATCATATACAACATCGCATGGTATGAGCAGAAGGCAGTAATCGTACTCCTAGCGCTCCTATACCTAGGCGTAAAGAATATCCACGTTGGACCAACACTACCAGCATTCCTATCACCAAACGTGACAAAGGTTCTCGTAGATAACTTCGGAATCGCAGGAATCGGAACAGTAGAAGAAGACATGGAGCTATTCTTCGGCTAAAGCATACAGGATGACAAATCACATAAATATCAAAAGAGGAGTAACGCATCAAGCGTGCTCCTCTTTTGTTTGCGTTGCTTTAGCAGTGCTTCATCAGATGAAGAAATAAGCGTCACAAAGCCGGTACTTATGATTGTCAAAAAAATATAGCGAAAATAATTAAATAAATGTTATAATATTTACAAGATATTATATATTGAAACACTAAGGAACAAAACAGGAAACAAAAAGCAAAAATAAAGCTTATTAGGAGGAATAAATGGATAGCAATAAGAGACCAGAAAACATGGAGAGAATCACAACAACGGTGCTAGCAGAAGCCTTCATCGAAGAGCAACTAAAAGCCATGCGTGAGCAGATCGGAGACAGAAAAGTACTCCTTGCACTCTCAGGCGGAGTAGACTCATCAGTAGTAGCAGCACTCCTCATCAAAGCAGTAGGAAAGCAGCTAGTGTGCGTACACGTAAATCACGGACTCCTCAGAAAAGGAGAACCAGAACAGGTAGTACAGGTATTCCGCGATGAAATGGATGCAAACCTCGTATACGTAGACGCAACCGATAGATTCCTAGATAAACTCGCAGGCATCGAAGAGCCAGAAGAAAAGAGAAAGATCATCGGAGGCGAGTTCATCCGCGTATTCGAAGAAGAAGCACGCAAACTCTCCGGAATCGACTTCCTCGCACAGGGCACAATCTATCCAGACATCCTCGAAAGCGGTAACGTCAAAGCCCACCATAACGTAGGCGGACTCCCAGAAGACCTCCAGTTTGAACTCGTAGAGCCAATCAAACTCCTCTTCAAAGACGAAGTAAGAGTAGTCGGAAGAGCACTCGGCCTCCCATCAGCCATGGTAGATAGACAGCCATTCCCAGGACCAGGCCTAGGCGTACGCTGCACAGGCGCAATCACAAGAGATAGACTCGAAGCCGTAAGAGAATCCGACGCCATCCTAAGAGAAGAATTCGCAAAGAACGGACTCGAAGGCAAAGTATGGCAGTACTTCACAGTCGTACCAGACTTCAAATCAACAGGCATCAAAGAAGGAGCAAGAAGCTTTGAGTGGCCAGTAATCATCAGAGCCGTAAACACAGTAGATGCAATGACAGCAACAGTAGAGAATATCCCATTCGAACTGATGCAGCATATCGTAGAAAGAATCACAAGCGAAGTCAAAGGCGTAAACCGCGTCCTCTATGACTTCACCCCAAAACCAACAGGAACAATTGAGTGGGAGTAGTTCGAGCGATTTAGCTCTCGAACTACGACTACCCAGCGAACTCAAGCACAGCAAGGCGGAGCGACGAGTGAGCTGCTGGTAGCCCCTCAGCAAGGGTCAGGAGACGAAAGCGAGCGTGAGGCGCGAAGCTTGAATCCCTGAGCTACTGCGAGTGGGAGTGTATGTTTCGTGAAATGGTTAGCTTTGTGATTCAGGACAAGCTAGTAAACCTGAACAACACGTGAAGACAAAGATGTGTGGTTTGGGTATAGGTGTAATATTATGAATATCGATAGGAAAGATATAGGCAGTTCATTTACAAGAATTTGAAGACTAAAGTTAGTATGTAATAAACTCAAATGTGAGATGCATACACTGTTGTCTTTTAATGCGTATTATCTAATAACAAATTAGGAAATATAAAATAAAACGGAAAGAATGTATGGTTTTATGGATAATAAAATAAAAAATAATAATATAATTAGGATTGATGAATTATCTAAACAATATGCTTTAACAGATGAACAACTCAAAAATTATATTTATATGAATAATATAGGTTTATTTGGAGAATTTGTTGATTTGAATGATAAAAAAACAAAAAATCTTTTAGAAAAACTTGAAGTTAATATAAAGAAGAATCATAAAAATAAATCTGGATTAGAATCAATATATATTAAAGGATTATTTGGAAAGTACAATTATAAGTTCAATTTTGAACGCGATATTTCAATTTGGGTTTCAGAAAATGGTATTGGTAAAACCACAATTTTGAATATTATAGTAGCAATTTTAACATGTGATGCAAGTGTATTATATGATATTCAATTTGACAGAATTGAGGTTGTTATTTCAGGGAAAAAATATAGTATAGACAAACATAATAGAAATATATTTAAAGGTGAAAGCATAGAATATCTAGACAGGAAAATCATGTTTTTATTGGATGATTTGGATGAGTATTTGCCTAGAAATTTTATTATAAAAATGCAAAACGATATTATTCAAAATGAAGGTGTTTCATCTGATATTTTAGATGAAGTATTAAACAAATTGCCTAGTGAAGATTGCATTCATAATAATAGATTGGAACAAACTGTTCACAGAATTAAATCTATTAGATACAGTGCAATAAATGATGTACTTTATAAAATTAGAGATGTTGTACTGAATGAAGAAGTTGTTTTTTATCCTACATATAGACGCGTTGAGGTGGGAATAGAAAGAGTTTTTACAAATAAACTAAATAAGCCTGTTGATATTGATTTAAAAACAAAATATATGGGTTTTGGGATGGGAGATGTAAAAAATAGGATAAAAAATTTACTAGATAAAATGAGAATGGATGCAAATACCGCATATATTAAGATGAATGGGAACATTATAAGTGAGTTATTAGATGCTCCAATAGACACATATTTAAATGATTATGGTAAAATTGATTTACATAAAGTCGATGTAGTTATAAAAAGAATTGGGGAAGAAAGGATAAACAATATTGATAAATTGAGAAGTTTTCCTCGAAAAACATACTTAAATGAAAATAATCAAAATATCGATTTTTTAATTTACTATTTACAAAAATTAGCGGATATTTACAATTCACAGGAAGCTATGGATCGTAAAATAAGTAGTTTTTCTTCAGTATGTACAAAATATTTATCTGGGAAAAAAATTGAATATGATGAAACGATGCTAACGGTTGATGTTTTGGACTCTGATGGATTAAAAATAGACTTTGATGACCTATCATCAGGCGAAAAACAAATAGTGTCTATCTTTTCAAAGGTATATTTGGATGTCACTTCTCAATGTATTTTTATTATTGATGAACCAGAAATCTCATTGTCAATTAAATGGCAAAAGGAGTTTTTAAAAGATATATATGACTCGGGTAGAGTAGCTTTATTAATTGCAACAACTCATTCTCCATTTATATTTAAGAATGAATATATGGAATATGTCAAGGAATTAGAAATTCATAGGAGATAAACAATGTCATTAATAAATAGAATGAATGAGGAATCAGACTGTATACAGGCAATTTTTATGAGCTATATTACAAGTAAATCATCGGATTGCATTTTTTTGTTTTTCGAAGGAAAAGATGATTTTAAATATTATTGTCCAAGAGTACAGACTGTCATAGGTAACAGAAAGTATGAAAAATTCGACTGTAATGGAAAAGAAAATGTAATAAATTTGCACAGAATGATAAAAATACAAACATCAACTAATCTCAATATTATTAAAATGTTTTTTGTTGATGCTGATTTTGATGATAATAAAAATGTGGATAAAGATATTTATGTTACACCGACTTATTCAATCGAAAATTTATATTTCACAGATATAGCAATTGAAAATATGTTAAAAGGAGAAATGGGTCTATCAGACCATTGTGATGATGATAAAAAGGATTTTGATACAGGATTTAAATATATAACAGAATTTAGGGACAATTTAATTAGAGAAATGTTATATGGTAATGCATGTTATTCACTTCAGATAAAAAAAGCCTATAAATTAGGTATGGAAAAACCCAATCTCAGTACCATAAAAAAATATGAGGATATTATAAATATTTCTAACATTGCAGATATAAAATCGAAAATTAAAGGGTTTATCGAAATTACAGAATATGAAGTAGAGGAAGAATGTAAGCGTATGATGGCTGATCCAGTTAATATTTTACGAGGTAAGTATTTTATAGAGAAAATGCCTACATCGATAAACAAAATATATGTAGAATCAAATAAAAATATTGAATGTAATGATAGAATGTTTGTAAAAAAAAGAAAAATGCGCTTAAATCCATCTACAGCAACATTAATTTCGGATTTATCAAATTATGCAGAAACACCACAATGTTTAATTAAATATATAAATAATAAAACTAATTTAGCTATATAGTCAAATTTATATGCTGAATATAGTAATTGAGAAATAATTATTAAGGAAGAAAAATATCAAAATCAAACCCTTAAATTTATAAAATCTTGAATTAAATTGTATTATGATGATGTGATTGTAAAAAAATATGTGATGCTTTAAAAGTACTTAGATTATACCGTCGTAAGGATTTATTAGAAAAAAAGAATAACAGTATATTGTTATAAATAATATAAGAAAATTGTCCAATTAAGAAAACATATACGAGAAGGATAAAATGATTATAAATCAAATTATTGGTTCACAGGTTATTAATCGCGCAGTTGGTAATATTACTGATAAATTAAGTCTGAAACTTGAAAGATTCATTATTGAACATAACAAAGATGTTTCTTGGAACAATATTGTCCAAGAAGTTATTAAAGCTACCGAAGGCATCGATGAAGAAACAGGCAAATACATTTTTAGTCGATTATCTATCATAAATTTTAAAAATCAATTATTTGCCAATATACAAGATAATATGTATAGAACTTTTATATTGTCCTTAGCGATGGAATTATGTAAGTTCGATAAAGAAAAAGATTTTTCGATTTCTTTGGGAACTGCAGTACTTGATAAGTGGCTTGATAAAAATAAACTATTAATAAAAAGTGAAAGTTACAATATTAGGGAACTTGATAGGGTTATAAGTGACCGTGAGATATTGTATAGTAGCTATTTTAAATTATTTGAAGAAGAAAATGGACCTGATATAATAAAAGTTTTTTATCCTCAAAATGGAGAAAGTCGGATTAGATGGAATGACAAATATTCAGTTAATATAAATGTAAACTTATCAAAGGGACTGTCGTATGGGTTTTGTAGAGAGGGATTTGATTATCATAAGATATGTAATAACGAATATAAAACATTAAAATGTGCCTATATTGAAAATGGAAAAGAAATATTACGCTTTAACGATATTTCATGCGAAGAAAATAATCTACTTATTTGGATTAGATAATGAGTTTCTATATAAAGATGATTCCATTATTGATAGATATAAATATAATACGAGTGTTATGATTTTTTATAATAAAGAATCTCAAATGTAATAACAACTAATAAATTTTCTATGAATGGAGAATATTAAAATGAAACTAGTTGTTTTAGGAAATGGATTTGATTTAGCTAATAATTTACCTACTAAATATAAAGATTTCTTTGATTACTATAATGATAAATATAGTATAGAGTTTGATTATATATACGGGTTGCTACATAAGGAGAAGAAATCTAAGATCAATGATAGTCTAAGCGGGGTAATACCAAATGAAACTTATTCGAGAATAGAAGACGAATTAAGAAAAGGTATAAAAAAGGATTTTAATATTACAAATACGATTGTAAAAAATCCATATATTTCGATTTGGAATTTATACTTTTGGCATGCAAAAGAAAATTTAAAAATGAATAATTGGTCTGATGTAGAAGGACAAATAGCTGAAGTTATAAATGATTTTTCTAGTTTAACACTATTAGGTTCAGAAAAGTGTATTAACAACATCAGTGATTTAATTGATGATTTCTACAATTATAACATCGAAAATACAAAAAATAAAATTTCTAGTTATGATATTATATATAAAGAAGATATATATGTATCATTCAGTTTAGATGATAGGTTTAGATTTATTTGTGACTCAATCGTTTTAAAAAGATATCGAAAACCCAAAGGTAATGAAGGTATTTACTATCTAGATGTTTTAAAAAAAGAACTAGAAATTTTTGAAGAAGGGTTCAGGCAATACATAAGTAAAATATCTAAAGAAATCATTGATAAAAATAAGAGAATTTATAGGAGTCACCTTCTAGAAATTGCTGATGATTTTACATCAAAAAAATTATATCTTTTAAATTTTAACTACACCGAATTTTCGAATGCAGGAGCAACAAAAATAGATACTGTTACTATGTCATATAATAAAGTGAATATTGATATTAAGCAAATAAATGTTCATGGTACACATCAATCCAAAATCATATTTGGAATTGATCAAACTGATCAAAATGAAAAGAGTTTTTATCAATTCACAAAAACATATAGAAAAATGGAGTGTGCTGATGAAATACCGACTATTCAACTGCCAGAGCCTAAATATATTAGTGAAATAGTATTTTATGGACATTCGCTATCAAACCCGGATTATTCTTATTTCCACAGCTTATTTGATTACTATAATATATATGGTTCTGAAATAAAGTTATGTTTTAAGTATAGTCTGCATAAAGATAAAAGCAAATGCAAGCATAATAATATTCAAAAAATAATGGAATTACTAAAGACTTATGGCGAGAAAATGTTTGATAGAGCGAGAGGAGAAAATCTTGTTCACAAACTACTTTTAGAAAATAGATTGTCTATTTGTGAAGTTATATTGGAACCATTAAATTTAATTAAATTTAAATAATCTTTACTGAATTAACTAAAAGCAATTCATGTAAAAAATCAAAGGGACTTTAAATTACCGTGTGGGTTTGAAAAAGTGAACTCTAAATTATCGTGTGGGTACCAATGAAATCAAGAGCGCTTCAAGCTCAAATGCTTGAAGTGCTTTTTGAATGCTCACTCTCTAATTTTCTTGTATGTACCTCTCTTTCTTTTAGGAACACTATCACTGTGCAAGCTATTGTTTAGGAAATATTGAACATCTTTAGAAAGCGAATAGATAACTCTTTTTCTGAAGCGATGAAAATTACTAATTCCTCTAGATACTGCCAGATAAGTACGCAGTTTTCCGTTAACATTTTCAGTGAATGAGTTAGATAGTTTTCTATCATCATAGGGTCTGAGATACGAGTTTAGGATTTTGTCCCTCCAGTTAATGAAGAACCAAGCAAACTAATTAAACTGTTGGATTACTTATGTTTTCAAAGCTTCAAGCACATGAGTGTTTAAAAGTCTGAAGTAATTTTTGATTATCTAATTTATTAGGCTTAAATACTAGTATAAAGTTACTATATACAATTAATACGAAAATATATTATCTAGATATTTTTATAATCTATGTCGTAAACATTTGAAAATCCATTTATCATTCACACAATGAACCTTGAACATAAAAATAAAATTAATATACATACGTAGAAAAAGAAATAATAAAAGATGTCTTTGCATTAATAGGAGTATTGAAATAAATACAAGGTAGTACTATAATGTTCTTATAAAAAGACATTACAGAGGGAGGTAACGAAATGCGTGATGTAGATGTAATATCAAGGGAATATGTAGAAAAAGAATTGAAAATCCATAATATACCGGGTATGGCAATCGGAGTAATTAAAGATGACAAAATTATTTTATCAGAAGGATATGGAGTTGCAGATGTTGAAAATAAATCAAAGATAGATTCAGACTCATTATTTGGTATAGCATCTTGCACAAAATCATTTACAGCAGCACTTATTGCCATGCTTGTAGATCAGGGTAAGTTGGATTTTGATACGCCAATTAGAGAGTATCTTCCGGATTTTAGAATGTATGATGAATATGCAACAAGAGAATGCACAATCCGAGATATGTTGAACCATAGAACTGGTATTCCAGGACATGATTCATTATATACAGATGAGATTGATAGAGCAGAGTTATTTAAGCGTATTAGATACATTGAGCCAAATGCCCCACTGCGTACAGTCACGCAATATAATAATGTTATTTATACATTGGCGGGACACATCGCTGAGAGATTAAGTGGCCTTAAATGGGATGATATGATTCGTGATTGGATATTCAAGCCGCTTGGAATGAATAACAGTAATACATCAATTTCAGAATTAAGAAAGAGTAACAACATTGCTGAACCTCACTGGAGACAAGAAGATGGTTCTATAAAGAAAATCAAGAATTGGTCGGTTAGCCCAGGTGAACCTTGTGCAGCAATTAACTCTTGTATAACTGATATGATGAAATGGATACAGTTTCATCTAAATATGGGAGAGTGGAATGGTAAGCAGTTGATATCAAAAGAATGTATGGCTGAAATGCATAAATGGGCCGTGCCTTTCCAAATGTGGAGTGTTCAAATTGATGAAATTCCACCTATGCAGGGATATAGCATGGGCTGGATAGAGGATTACTATAGGGGCAATGACTTGGTTTACCATGTAGGTGAAATAGAGGGATACTGCTCATTAATGTGTTTCTTACCAAAGAAAAATATAGGAGTTATGATTATGATTAATAACCATAATTCAGCTATTTTAATTGAACAATCAATCTTATATACAATCTTAGATAATGTTTTAGGCCTCGAAAAAACACGCGATTGGTCTGCCTTCTTCGAATCGCAGAAAGGTAAATGGGGAGGTTTTTATCTTGACGAAGTTATCAATCTTATGCCAAATGAGCCTGTTACAGGCACAAAACCATCACATTCACTAGACGATTATATTGGAGAGTATTGGAATCCTGGTTATGGAAAAATCGCTATCCATAGGGAAGGCAATAAATTGAAGGCTATGTTCCGAGGAATGGATCAAGATATGGAGCATTATCATTATGATATTTTTAAGATGAAAGATATCAAAATGGATACGCTAGTGGTGACAGCACCAGTTACATTCCATACAAATGCATATGATGGTAGTATAGATAGCTTTAGTGTTCCATTTGAACCATCTGTTTCACCTATCTTATTTACTCGTAAAGTAATTGCACTTTAGAAAGGAGTACAAAATGACTAGTTATATGTTAGCAGCATGTGTTGTGTTTGGATTAGTTGCTATTGGTGAGGTTATTTCATATTTAACCAAGGCAGTTGTTCCATCAATGGCAGGAGCTTTAATTCTTTATCTTATTTTGATTTGGTGTGGCATGCCACAAACATATCCAGAAAAAGCCGGATTTACGACGATGGGAGATATGGCTTTTTATATGCTTTGTGTTGGAGTTGGAACAGGCGTTGCACCAGCAGAGTATGTAAAAAATCTTAAAAGTGTTGTAATGGCGTTGTTTTCTGTAGTCTTTGCACTGCTATTTGCTGTAGGAATTGGTGGTCTAATCTTTGGATTTGATACCATGCTAGCGGGTGCGGGAGCTTGCTGTGGTGGCGGAGCTATTTCAGGAATCGCTGCGATATCAAAACTAAATGATCTAGGATTAGTTGCTCTTATTGGTGTACCAACCATAATGATTGTGACAGTAGACCCTATAGGACAACCGATAGCCTCATTTATATTAAGAAAATATGCTAAGAAACTAAATGCTGAGGATGCATACTTGCTACAAAAAGTAGCAAAAGTAGATGAGAAGCATGAGGAGAGATTGACAAAGCGTGGTGATGCCTATGGTTCAGCAGAAAACCCAAGTCCATTCCTACCAGCTTTACTTCCAAGTGAGCTAGATCGCAACGGAGTAGTACTTTTAGAAATGGCACTAGCAGTATGGGCAGCAGTTGCACTAGAAACTGTTACTGGAATGTCAGCGTTCTTATGGTGCTTCGTATTAGGAATCTTAGGATGTTTATTAGGTGTATTTAGGCTTTACTTATTTGATGAAAGAGCAAATTCATCGGGCTTTTTAACAGTACTTATTATAGGATATTTGCTCACATCAATGAATGGATTAACGCCTCATGCAGTATTATCTGTACTTCCATCAATAGTAGCTCTAATTATATTGTCTGCATTAGGGCTTGGACTAGGTGGATATATTTCAGGTAAATTCTTTGGATATGATCCGATTTTATCAGCTGCTGCGGGTGTAGGAATTATGTTCTTGTTCCCAGGTATAAGTATTGTATCGACTGAAGTATCTGCTCGTGCTGCTAGAGATGAAGAAGAGAGAAAATTCATCTATGGTAAAATTGCACCATCGATGTATATCATGGGTAATACTGGATTCTTATTTGGTCTGTTATTTACAGTAACAATTCTGCTACCTATGCTTAAACATTAGATAATACTGGAGCAACGGATATGTTTATAACTCTAAAAAAGATAATAAAAATGAGTGATAAAGGGATTGATTCCATCAGAATCAATGGAAATACTGTAATCACTAAAAAAGCGTATGACTATGCTATAGCAAACCATATAGACTTAATTGCAGTAAAAGATTCAATAATAAATGAAAAATGCTTGGATGTTATGAAAGATCCAGGTGTTAAGATCGCTAGAATAATTAGAAAGATACGTTCTAAATATTAAATTTAATAATGCACTTTGTTTACATAAGTTATGTCAAGTTGAATAACTATTGGACGAAGTGCATTTTATATTAAAAGAAAATTAGTGCGAAATTTATAAAATTTATATTTGTTCATCTTTAAGCTCAAATACAAATATGGTAAAATTGAATAGTATGACAGTGATTATATTTAAATTAACTATTTTTATGTTCATCTAAGGTGTAATTAAATGAAAGCAAACAGAATGTGGTTTTTCTCAGATTTACTTGAGAAAAACAAACGAGTTTTTAAAGTTCCTGTATACCAAAGAAATTATGATTGGACAAGTGTTCAATGCGAAAAATTATTTGAAGACATCATGTTAGCAAGTAAATTCGATAAACAGCACTTTACTGGAACAGTAGTTTATATAGAAGATGTTAACGGAGGAAGTGGACTAAATGAAGTTCTGATAATAGATGGTCAACAGAGAATTACAACCATGTATATTCTTTTAAAAGCTTTGTATGATGCATCAAAAGGGGTTTCAGTTCGAATAGAAAATGAACTTACAGATGTAATGTTCAATAGAAATTGTGATGAAAAGTATAAGGTTAAGCTTAAGCCTGTCAAGTCAGATAATGAACAATTACTCCTTTTAGTTAATGATAAAATCGAGAAAATGGATAGAAACTCTAATGTATATAAGAACTATATCATTTTCAAAAACTTAATCGATGAAACTATATCAAAAGATAATGAGCTAGGGGATATTCTCAACGGAATTAAAAAGCTTGAACTTGTAGAAATAATACTAGATAAACATCAGGGAGATGAGGCGCAGAAAATCTTTGAATCTATTAATTCAACAGGATTGGATTTGAGCTTAGCTGATTTAATTAGAAACTATTTGTTAATGGACGATGACAACCAGGATGAACTATATAACGAATACTGGCTTGAGATTGAAAAAAATGTAGGATATGCAAACTTAGGGGATTTCGTTATAAATTATCTAAACTCACAGGTGAGCAAAAATGTTAAAAGTAAGAATGCATATGCTTTATTCAAAGAGTATTGTGACGTAAATTCATTATCACATGAGCAGGTTTTGAATAATCTAAAACGAACCTCAAAGTATTATGGTTCGTTTGTAGGTGTAAATATTTTTTATAGTCAATCGGTTATGGCATATTTAAAAGCTTTTAATACGATTAAGCAGACAACAATAATACCTTTATTATTTAGGATTTTTGATGATTTCGAAGAAAATATAATTACGGAAGAAGAATTATGTAAGGTATTAGAATATCTCCTAACATACTTTGTCAGAATTAACGCTTGTGATATAAATAAAAATCTAGCTAAGTTCATGAAATCAATGTATGGCAGGGTTATAACGGATAAATACGATAGATACTATGAGCGATTTATTGTTTTTCTAAATACAAATAAATCAAATAATAGGATGCCATCTGATAAAGAGTTTAGGGATGCACTTTTATATAAGCCGCTTTACACGAAAAACATATGTAAATATGTATTATCGGTAATTGAAAACTCTTCAAAAGAGCATATAGATATTGATAATCTTACAATAGAGCACATACTTCCACAAAAAGAAAATGCAGCAGTATGGAAAAAAGAGATAGGAAATGACTATGATAAGGTGTACGAATTATACTTACACACACTAGGTAATTTAACATTTACTGGATACAACAGCGAACTAGGAACAAAATCATTTAATGAAAAAAAGAAAATCATTAAAGAAAATTCAAAAGCTAATATTTTAAATAAAGATGTTATCGATAGTGAAAAATGGAATGAAGAATCTATATTACTGCGTGCAAATAAGCTTGTAGACATTTTAATTGAAAAATTTCCATATGAAGATGTCGAAATTCCAAAGGAGCCAAATGAATTATGTTTTGGAATTCTAGATGGTATTGACTTTACAGACACAAAACCAAATGGATTCACATTTATGGGAGAATATATCAAAGCGAATAATTGGGCTGAATTACTAAGCAAATTTGTTGAGCTTGTATATGATTTAAATAGTGAGGCGTTAGTGACATTAGCAAACGAAAATTATAAGCTAGATAAGGCGAAACGCATATATATTACAAATGATCAGCGTATTTTGAGAAGGCCTAAGGAAATTGGAAAGAGTGGAATATTTTATGAAACGAATTTGTCTGCAGAAAATATAATTTCATTTATTAAGAGTCTAATAATATATATGAAATTAAATCCAGAAGATTTCAATGTCTACTTAATGGACTTACCCTTTAATATTAATGATAAAAAAACATGGACAGGAAAGGGAACAAAAGTAGCACAACTGTTTTATTATTTTGTCGAAGATTTAATCAAAAACGATGAAATTGATAAGGAAGAAATAGAAAAACTAAAGACTAAAGAATATTCAAAAGATGTATTCAAAAATACAAGTTATCCTGCAGTTTCGGAAGACAGGAACGCATATATGGGTAGTTCGAAGACTTTTCGATATCGTGCTGTGCCACTAAATTTCAAAGGTGAAGATATCTATATATCGACTCAATTCTTTGATTCGGGTAGAGATTCGATAATTGAATGGTATGAGAGGCATAAGTAGAGCATACTAAATGAATATATAATGATAATAAAGAAATTGTTGTAGTGTTTCAGAATCTATAATCTTAGGTGGATACGAATATAAAAGCAGATAAGAAAATAATATTTGCACTATAGGTAAATTTCATGAAAACTGGTAGAAACGAAAAATGTCCATGTGGTAGTGGTAAAAAATTCAAAAATTGCTGTCTAAAAAATTTGGAATACAATTTTATTATTGGTAAAGACATATTTGAAAAAGATATTAGACCGTTATACGATACATTTAAAAATCAAATTAATAGCGTAATAGAATTTAAGATAGATTTACCTTTCCAAATGGCTTTAGAAGATAAATTTTTATGCAGCTTCAAAATGAGTGACTGTATTTTACATTATTTGTATAGAACGGAAATAATAAAAGAACCCATACATGGACTTGATAATATCCCAATTGAAAAATATCATACTTCAGTTATTATGGCTATAAGCTACAATTCAGATACTTCAGTAGAAACCTTGGAAAGTTATTTTTTTGATTATGCGCTAGAAGAACTAAATAAGCAAATTATTGCATATATATCTCAAACAAAGGATGAAATGTGTTACAAAGTAACCAAAGAAATGTTTTCCCCTATAATACTGATGAATTCAGTCAACCTAAGGGAATTTAAAAGTGAAAAAAGCTTATTTAATCTCCATTTAAATTTTTCTACTAAAAAAAATCCTATAAATATTAAAAATGTAAGGGAATGTTCTAGACTATATTCCATCTATAATGAGAATAAAAATCCATTTATACATGCAGAGACATATGCGTTAAAAGCGTTTAGAAAATTTAAGGAAGGCTTTTATGATGATGCAATCATCAGCATCCAAACTAATATCGAAATCATAATTAAAATTGTATATAAAGAGGTTTTGATTGCTTTAGATTTTACAGCAACAGACATCGAAAAAAAACTGGAGAATGAAAGCCTTATAAGTATTGTTAAACGTCAATTACCAAGATATATTGGTGGAACATGGGATTTAACTAAAGAGGGTACTGAAGTTAATAGTTGGTACACTACTACATATAAGATGAGGAATAAAATTGTTCATGGTGGATATTATCCGTCTTTTAATGAAACTGAAGATGCCATTGACAAAGCGGTAGAATTTAGAAAATTTATTTTCAATAGAATAAAAGCAAACAAAACAAAATATTCAATTCTTGATGATTATATCATATAATTATGATATGGATTTTTAGTTATCAATGTTCAACTTGTTATTACAATTTGCGTCCAATATATAATATCTTTAACTAAAATATGAGATGGGAGTATAACTTATATATGCTAGTATTTAATACAAGCTAATGATTATCCAGAGCATTATATATTGATTTAAGATGTTCATATTTTAGAACCATGAAGGAGCCAAGCTTTTTCTGTTTGGAACCAGTTTCATTCCACAAATAATAGTAATCCCTAATTTTAAAATGATTTCCGTGGGCAAATGAATTTCTAATTCTGATATAAAGTGAATCCATTTCTTTGTATTCACCATTTGAAAAATAAATAATTGCTTTACGTCTTGAAGAATAAACATTTTCTATTTTGTCAATCAAATTTTCCATTTCTTTTCCATTACTACAATATATATAAGTATCATTTTTTTTAAGACCAATACTACTAATTATTTGACTCTTTAACTCCTTATAATCTGCACCAGATTTAATACCATAGTCTGCAAATTTTTTTGATTTTTCAGGACCTCTATTAGATGGACAATTATGAACATACCACTCTAATAGATTCATCCTTTCTTCTTTTTTCTTTTTTGAGTCATGATTTTTATAATCAGATTTTATTAAAGTTTTGAACCGTAGTAATGCGTCACTATAAGCTACAGTCATATCATTCACCTCTTAATAATATGTCGATATATTTAATTAACTACCGTTTTTTAATATATTAAACTGAAATCCGTTTTTAATCTATTGAAAAAGTTAATTGATTATTTTCTGATATAGTTTTGTAGATGTTAAATCACATGTATTTTAGTACATAATTGCGGTATGCTACCTGCAAAACATAGGTGTAAGTATTCGTAGGTTCTAACGATATAAATAGTCTATAGTATATGTAAAGTAATTGCAATTACCATAAAGAATTTTATAAAAGCAAAAAGGACGATTTTATGACTTATTTATAAATAAAAAAATGATAAATGTAATCAAGTTTATGAAATACCGTATTAATTTACATTTGCTGTTTAAAAATGACTTGAGCGTTTAATCTACAGTTCATAACATAATAGAAAATGAAAGCAATACGCTAATGTAAGAGTAATGTGATATAATAAATAAGTGTAAAATTCACTTTTATGAAATTTAAGGTGATAATTATGAAGTTCAACTATAATGGATTGTGGAAAAACTTAATAGATCATAATATGAAAAAGAAGGATCTTATAAATTTAACAGGTATATCTCCGGCGACTATATCCAAGATGGTAAAAGGAGAAGCCATTTCATTAACAGTCATAGGAAAAATATGTAATGTTCTAGATGTTGATGTAGGGGAATTGGTCTGTGTTGAAAAAAATATTAAGGTGGATAAATAAATGGCATTTACAATAGACGTTGATGAAGGGATGTGGAGTAAGGAAGTTTTAGATACCTTGCTTATAGATAGAACTACCAAAAGAAATATTATATGGGGAACGGATGACTATGAAGTTTTAGGTGAAGAATATTATTCGCATTATCCTATTTTAGCTAGATTAATTACCGGTGATAATTCAAATGTGATTCAACCTAGAATCATGAAAACAAAGGAAAGTCAGGGGACTAGAACTAAAGAAAAAGCAGAGGTTTTCACTCCTAGCTGGATATGCAATGCTCAAAATAACTTAGTAGATAATTCATGGTTTGAAAGAGACGATGTTTTCAATATTGAAAAAGAAAAAACATGGATACCCAATAAAGGCAAGATAGAGTTTCCTGATAGTAAAAGTAAGTCATGGCAGAAATACATAGATGATAGGCGATTAGAAATCACATGCGGTGAGGCTCCTTACTTAGTCAGTCGGTATGATACTGTCACAGGAAATACTCTGGATTTATACGAACGAATAGGTATTTTAGATAGAAAAATGAGAGTTGTAAAAGAGAATGTTGATTCTGATGAAGAATGGCATAAGTGGACGGAAAGAGCATTTCAAAGCGTGTATGGATTTGAATTCCATGGAGATAGTTTGTTGATTGCCAGGGAAAACCTTTTAGCATCATATTGTGATTACATGGAGGATATGATGAGCAGAGCTCCATATGAAAATGAGCTAATAAAAATTGCAAGGATTATATCGTGGAATCTTTGGCAGATGGATGGTATAACATATACAATCCCATATAGCAATCCTGTTAATCCTGACGAGCAGATTTCAATATTTAATAATGAAGAGGCTAAACAGGCATATTGCATTATAAAGGACTGGAGAGCAAAGAGAATTATCGCCTTTAAGGATTTATTAAGAGGAGAATAATCATGGACGATACTAAAACAAAAGGTACAGAGGTATTGGACGGAATTATTGTAGGTAGAGTTGAACCACACATCTATGCATTCACAACAGAAGAAGTTCCAAATTATTTAAAGGTTGGTGATACATATAGACCAGTATCTAAAAGACTAAATGAATGGAGACATGCTTATCCCAATCTAAAAAAACAATATGATAGTAAAGCTATAATTGATGAAGATACATATTTCAGAGATTATTCAGTTCATAAATACTTAGAGAACGATCTGTCAAGAGAAAGACTGCGTCGTGAAGAGCTGAACAGCGGAGTCGTTTACAGCAATGAATTCTTTAAAGATGCTGATATTAATGATATAGATAATGCTATAAAAGACATAGAAAGTAGCTATATATCAAATTCTGGTAAGTACGAATACTATAGTTCTAATAATAGGCTACCACAAACATATCACTATGAACGTGGAGATGCATGGGATTTACGACCAAATCAGAAAGCTGCAGTAGATAGTTTTATAAATGCTGTAAATAACGGACGAAAAAATCTTTTGATGTATGCTGTTATGCGTTTTGGAAAATCTTTCACTTCGCTCTGCTGCGCATTAGAAATTTCAGCTAATATCGTTTTAGTTGTATCGGCGAAAGCTGATGTAAAAGATGAGTGGAAGAAAACTGTTGAAGGAGCAGGAAACTTTTCAGAGTATGTGTTTTTAGAATCCTATGATTTAGCTTCAAGCGAAAACATCATTAAGACAAATAGAGATGAACATAATAAGGTTGTAATATTCTTGACATTGCAAGACTTACAGGGTGATGAAATCAAAGAGAAGCATGCAGAACTTTTTAAAGAACAAATTGATTTGCTAATAATTGATGAAACTCATTTCGGAGCAAGAGCTGAATCTTTTGGAAAAATTTTAGAAAAAGCAGGATATGAAAAATCTGATAAATCCAATATTAATAAACTTGATGATGATAATATTGACGTAAATATAGCAGAAGAGGAACTAAAACAAATAAATGCAAGGATTAGACTACATCTATCTGGCACACCATACCGTATCTTAATGGGGAGTGAGTTTGAAAAAGATGATATTATCTCGTTTGTACAATTCACAGATATAGTGAAGGAACAGGAAGAATGGGATAAAAATAATCTTTATAAGGATAATATAAACGAATGGGATAATCCATATTATGGATTTCCCCAAATGGTTAGATTTGCATTTAATCCAAACAAATCTTCACGTGAAAAAATGGACTCCCTTAAAAAAAGTGGAGTTACATTTGCATTCTCCAAATTATTTGAGCCTGAGTCTATAAAGAAAGATGCCATAAATAATGGACATAAAAAGTTTAAAAATAAGGAAGAAATATTAGATTTACTTCAGGTTATAGATGGTTCAAAAGAAGATGAAAATTTACTTGGTTTCTTGGATTATGACAAAATCAAAGAAGGGAAAATGTGCCGACACATGGTAATGGTGCTTCCATATTGTGCTTCCTGTGATGCGATGGAAGAACTTTTAAGGGATCGAAAAGATATTTTTAAAAATCTCAATGAGTATGAAATTATAAACATATCTGGCGTTGATGCAGGAAAGATATATAAAAAACCAAGTGATATTAAGAATAAAGTGAAGGAGTGTGAAGACTTAAACAAGAAGACTATAACATTAACGGTTAACAGAATGCTTACTGGATCTACTGTTGAGCAGTGGGATACTATGCTATATTTTAAAGATACATCATCTCCACAAGAATATGACCAATCGATTTTTAGATTGCAAAATCAATATATAAGGACATTATCAAGTGAAAAAGGATTTATTAAAGAAAATTTAAAGCCTCAAACACTACTTGTTGATTTTGATCCTGACAGGTTGTTTAGAATGCAGGAACAAAAATCGTTAATTTATAATGTCAACACAGAAGAAAATGGAAATAGTAAACTAAAGGAAAGAATTGTTGAAGAGCTTAAAATATCTCCTGTTATTACGATGAATCATAATAAGATTAAAGAGGTAGATGCTACTAATATATTAGAGGCAATCAGCGAGTACAACAATCAAAGGAGTATATCTGACGAAGTATTGGATATTCCGGTAGATTTATCAATATTAAATGATGAAGATATCAGAAAAATAATGGAAAGCCAGGGTGAGTTTAATTCAAAACAAGGATTATCAATTGATCCTTATAAGGGTAGTGGAGATGATTTGGATTTAAATGAGCGAGAAGATGGTGAACTTAATGACGGTAGCCATAATGTAAAAGACAAAACAGAAGACTATATTAAAAAAATAAATGATAATGAAATAAAGAAACTTGAGAGCAAGATAAAAACATACTATCAGAGGTTACTGTTCTTTTCATTTTTAACCAAAGATAAAGTTGCATCATTAGACGATATCATAAAAGTTATAGATAGTGATGAGAACCAAAGACTTTCGATAAATTTAAATTTAGATAAGAAGGCTATTGTTAATATCAGTGAAAAGATGGATCCTTTTAAAAGAAGTGGATTAGATTACAAAATACAGAATATATCGATGCTTGCATCAGATGAAAGCATTGAACCGCTGACAAGAGCAATGACATCAATAAAAAAATTTAATCGAATGTCAGAGTCAGAGGTTATCACACCATCGAATATCTGCGATGAAATGGTTGGATTATTACCTGAAGAGGGATTAAAGGAGATTGTGTCTAATCAAGATAAATTGCTCGACATTGCAAGTAAATCTGGAGAGTACGCAGTTTCTTTATATAAGAGACTGACATTTGAACTTGGTTATTCACACGAAGATATAAGGGATATTATCTATTCTATTCCAACGTCTTCTATCGCATATGAATTTACGAGAAGGTTCTATGAAATATTAGATTTGAATGTCGAAAATATTGCGATGGAATTCAATGCTTATGACTTGATTAATATAAAAGATGATAAAGACGAAGTAGATTATAAGAAAATAAGTGGGATTTTAAAACAGAAAAAGCCATTTAGTAAAATAACGTTAGAAGATGAAGTTAAGGTAGGTGAGGAAACAGTGAGATTTGGGGCAGTAATTGGCAATCCGCCGTATCAAGTCAGTGATAACGATAGTGGAAAAGGGAGTGCCATGCCTTTATATAATAAATTTGCTATGCTTTCAATAAAACTCAATCCAATGTTTGTAACTATGATAGTTCCAAGCGTTTGGTTTACTGGTGGAAAAGGACTGGATGATTTTAGAGAATATATGTTAAATGTAAAAGGCATAAAACTAATAACGAATTATATAACATCACAAGATGTGTTTCCACAGGTTAATTTAAGAGGTGGCGTAAACTATTTTCTTTTTGATAGGAATTATGACAACGATATCTCTGGAATAAGAATAAAAAATATTGAATATGGAAAAGTGACAAGTGATCAAATTAGAAGCAAGAAAATTGAAAATGTGGATATTTTCATCACTGACAATATTGCATACAATATAATTAAAAAAATGTTGAAAAATGGAGATATTTCAATATCCGATAATAATCAAGATATGTTAATAACATTTATTTCTGCAAGAAACCCTTTTGGATTCAGTACAAAATTTGCAAAAGAGAATTTAAAAAGAGATAAGAATCTACTTGTGAATCCTGTTAAAATGTATGCAAGCAAGGGAAATTTTGGCTATGTTGAGAACGATTCGATTAAAAAAAATAGGGATATGATTTTTAAATGGAAAGTTATTACACCTTTTGCAAATAATATAGGTACAAATTTACCAGACGATAATTTAAATACAATGATTAGTGAACCTAAATCTATTGTTTCGGAAACATATCTAGTTATTGGTGGAAATCTAAATTTAGATATTGAGTCATGCAAAAGAATCGAGAAATATTTAAAAACCAAATTTGTTAGATACTTAATCAGAATATCTAAAGCTAATCAGAATGGGACAAGAGGAACCTATAAATTTGTTCCGATGCAGAATTTTAAATATGATTCAGAATTAGACTGGAGCAAGACCGTTGCAGAAATTGATGAGCAACTTTTCAATAAATATAAGCTATCAGCAGAAGAGAAAGAGCATATTAAGAAAACTATAAAGGATATGTAGAACAATTCATATATAAGAAAGTCTACATTTTCACAAAATCCTATTTACCCAAAGTAAATAGGATTTTTTATGCTATAATCTCCCTAAGGACATCACCATGAAATTAATATATATAACATGCAATCAAAGAAAACAGATTGTCTTACATAGCTGTTTCCACTTAAACTAGAAAACTTTAGCCACTCGCCAATCAGAGCAATCGCCTGGTTTGAGTAGAAAACTCAGACTGCTAAAACTAATACAGTCTAAAAGGAGCCCCTATGCCCCAAAACAAAACAACAAAAACAAACGCAATCGCACCACAGCACGCAGTGCCCCAAACCAAACCCACCGCGCCAAGCCAAAACCCACTAAAACCCTACCAAATCCTAAGCGGAGCTAAGCTAAAATACATCGCATTTATCTCAATGCTCATAGACCACACAAATAACGCACTAATCACGCCCATGCTAAACGGCAAAGGCGCGCTGCTATACATATCGAACGCGTTTTCCATAATCGGAAGAATAGCCTTCCCAATCTTCATGTTTTTCCTTATCGAAGGCTTCTTCAAAACACGAAGTCGCAAGAAATACCTCGCAAGCCTTTTGATCTTCGGACTTATCTCCGAAGTACCATTTGATATGTTCGTCTCGAGGACATTCTTTGAGCCAAACTGGAACAACATGATGTTCACGCTATCCTTGTGCCTAGGCGTAATCTGGCTAATCGATAGCCTAAGAGCGAAACTAAAAAGCACGCTACTTTGGTTCATAACAAGCCTGCCAATTCTAGGAATTTCATGCTTCATAGCAACCTGGCTAAGCCTAGACTATGACTACCACGCAATACTCGTCGCATACATATTCTATATCTTCCGCCAAAAGCCAATCATCGGGGCAGGACTCGGGTATATCTCAATCATCAAAGAACTCTGGTCCATACTCGGCTTCGGACTGACACTCACATACAACGGAGAGAGGGGAATGCAGTACAAATGGCTAAACTACGCCTTTTACCCAGTCCACCTACTTATACTAGGAATCCTAAGATTCTACCTGAACATCTAATCAAAATAAAAACGCCTGCCAAGGTCAAGGCCGAAGGCCAAAGCAAAGCGTCACGCGCATACAAGGAGAGACTAATGAAAAGCATCGGAGCAGAAACACTAAAAACCATAGCAAAGGGAATGAACGCCGGATACATCTACGTGGATAAGGATGGAATCATCGGCGATTTCAGCGAGCTCGCCAAGGAAATACTAGGTATCAAAACCCTCGGACACCAAAAGCATGACGCAGGCCAAATCGAGCCAGGCGACATAGTCATATTCGCAGATAACGACCTCGGAAACGATGATATGATGAGACCAGAGGACCTCGAGTGCCTAAACATCAAAGACAAGGGGATCAGCCAAGGCGACATAGTCCTAGCCATAGGACGCTATAAGGATAAGTCATCAAAGCCCGTCTACAAGACCTTCGGAGCCTATGTCCCAGAGCCACTAATCACCCTCCAAACAAAGCTAGACAGCCTCGAAATCGCAGTATCCCTAGACTGCGAAAGCAGAAATATCAAAATCACTGTAGCAGGCGAATCCTACTGCATGGACTACCTCGAAAGCGTAGGACACCTAGTAGTACTAGACGGAAAAACCAAGGAAGTCAAATTCTTTCAGGCAAAGGGCTACGGATATAGAGGGGAAGAAGCAGGAGAACTCTTAAGAGGCAAGAGCTACCAAGCAAAGAACCTTAATGACGAAAACAGCGAGCTCGTTCCAACAGTAGGCATGAGCGCAAGACGCGTGCTGAGAGGCGAGGAATTCCAAGAAGAACTAGAAGCACTTCTAAACTCAGAAGACGGAGCCGAAACCCAAAAGGTGCTTGAGATATATAGACGCTGGATGCTAGTCAAAATGATACGCATAAAGAAGAACACAAAAGACGACGGCGTATATATCTTCATACGTGATAGAGAGCTAGCCCAAAAGGCAGCAAAAGCAGGTGCAGTCCTAAAAGAAAAGATAGAAAACGCATCAAGACTCACAGCATATAGAGACGAAATGCAGGAGATAGAATTCCTTAAGAACATAGTCGGAAACTCCATCAAAATGCAAAAGGTCAAGCAGCTTGCCTACAAGGCAGCAAACACAAGATTCAACGTAATCATAACGGGAGAATCAGGCACAGGTAAAACCAAGCTAGCCCGCGAGATTCACAGTATCAAAGGCGAAAATACACCATTTGTAACAGTAGCCTGCAACGCCATCGCCCCAAGCCTCATAGAGTCAGAACTCTTTGGCTATGTTCCAGGCGCATTCACAGGCGCAGATTCCAAGGGCAAAAAGGGCTTTTTCGAGGAGGCAAACGGCGGAACAATATTCCTAGATGAGATAGGAGAAATCCCGCCAGAAATGCAGATAAAGCTCCTCAACGTCCTTCAGGATAAGAGGATATATCGCGTGGGATCAACCAAGCCAATAGATATTGACGTCAGAGTCATTACGGCATCAAATAGAGACCTTGAAGAAGAAGTAAAGAAGGGAAGCTTCAGACAGGATCTATATTACAGAATAAATGTATTCCCAATCGCACTGCCACCACTACGCGAGCGAAAAAAGGATCTTAATCTCCTCGCAGAATCCATACTCAAAAACCTCCTATCAGCCTACGGCATGGACGAAAAGAAATTCTCGCAGGAAGCAATGGACCTCATCACAGCCTATGACTGGCCAGGAAACGTCAGAGAGCTCGAAAACATAATCGAAAGAGCCATAACCCTCTGCGACGGAACAAACATCTACGCAGAGCATCTCATGATAACAAAGCCAGAAGTACAAGGCATATCCCTCAGAGCCCGCGTCGAAGCAGGCGAGAAGAAGATAATTGAGGAAGTCCTCATAAAGCATAACGGAAACCGAAAGAAGGCAATGCAGGAGCTTGAGCTGTCAAAATCCGTCTTCTACGACAAGATAAAACGCTACGGCATAGAGCTCGAATAAAAACTGGCACGATTTATGCTTTAACTATCGAAGGAAATAAAAGCAAGAAAAGGCGCAATATGAAATTTTGGAAAATGAACGGAACAGGCAATGATTTTCTAATCATAGATAACAGCCTGCTAAAAATCACGCAAAAGGATCTTCCATTCCTTGCTAAAACTCTCTGCGAAAGGCACCACAGCATTGGAGCAGACGGCCTTATGATAGCCGAAAATGCAAGCGAGGGCTCAGGTGCAGACCTAAAAATGCACTTTTTCAATAACGACGGTTCAACCAGCGAAATGTGTGGCAACGGAGCAAGGTGTATCTGTCGCTATGCCTACGAAAACGGCTTAGCTGGTGAAGAGCAAAGGATAGAAACTGAAGCCGGAATAGTCATAGGAAGACGCATAAACAAAAGCGAATACGAAATCAGGCTAAACACACCCTGCAATATCAGGCTAGACGAGCAGATAGAATGCGAAGGCGAAATCCTAAACTGCTCCTACATAGAGCTTGGAAACCCAGGAATCCCGCACCTAGTTGTAGAAATCCAAAACCTAAAAAGCTTTGATGAAGGCAAGCTATATCGCATAGGAGCATATCTAAGAAGTCACAAAAACTACCCAAAGGGAGCAAATGTAAACTTCTACGAAAAACTAGAAGATGGCCACTACTACGAGAGAACCTTCGAAAGAGGAGTAGAAGGCTTCACCCTAGCCTGTGGCACCGGAACTGGCTCGCTTGTAAGCATCCTAAGTCTAAAAGGCGATAGCGATGGAAAAGACATCAAAGTAGACATGCAGGGCGGAAGACTAATCGTAAATGCAGAGAAAAAGGATGGTAAAATAGAAAACCTCTACCTAAGAGGAGGGACAAATGTAGTCTGCAAAGGTGAGGTAACAGATGAAAACATCAAAGGCCTAGTAAGCACATGTGAAATATAGCAGTCCAAAAAACAGGACTCCCAGAACGAAAAACTAGACAAGACGCGCATATTAATGCTATAAATTCCAAAAGCTATGGTATAATTTACGAAGAAATTAGATAGAATCTAAAAATGAGAGGATAAACAATGATCTGCGAAAACATTTCGGTTTCAAAGGATGGCAAACACCTACTGTTTGCAGGACAGGACACAGTTGAACTAGCAAAGAAATACGGCACACCGGTCTATCTCCTAGACGAGGATAGAATAAGGGAAAAGTGTAGAATATATAAGGCTGCCTTCCAAAAGCACTTCGGCGAAAAGGCAGTACCACTCTACGCATCAAAGGCAAACTGCTTCAAGCGCATGTACGAGATTATGAGAGAAGAGGAGATGGGCATCGACGTGGTTTCCTCAGGCGAAATCTACACAGCGCTCCAAGCAGGTTTTGATCTATCAAAAGCCTACTTCCACTCAAACAACAAAACAGACAAAGACATCAGCTATGCCATGGAACACGGCATCGGCTACTTCGTCGCAGATAATGTAGAGGAAGTAATCGCAGTCGAAAAGGAAGCAGAGCGCAGAGGCCTAAAGCAAAAGATACTCCTAAGGCTAACACCAGGAATCGATCCACACACCTATGAGGCAATCTCCACAGGTAAGGTTGACTCCAAGTTCGGAAGCCCAATAGAAACAGGCCAGGCAGAAGAAATCACTGCATTCACCCTCAAGCAGCCAAACATAGAGCTGATGGGTTTCCACTGCCACGTGGGCTCACAGGTATTTGAAGAGGATGTATTTGAGCGTGCAGCAGTCGTAATGCTAAAGTTCGTAGCGGAGATGAAGGAAAAGTACAGTTTCATCACACCAGAGCTCGACCTCGGCGGAGGTTACGGCGTAAGATACGTAGACACAGACCCATACCTTGACATAGAAACAAAGGTAGGCCAAGTAGCAGAAGCAGTCAAAAAGGCTTGCAAAGACTTTGGAATTGAAATGCCAGAAATCCACATGGAGCCGGGCAGATCCATAGTCGCAGACGCAGGCATGGTGCTATACACAGTAGGTACAGTAAAGAAAATCCCTGGTTACAAGAACTACGTTTCCATAGACGGCGGAATGACCGACTCCCCAAGATACGCGCTCTACAAAGCTGACTACACCTGCCTTCTCGCAAACAAGATGGACGAAGCAAATGACTTCAAAGCCTCAGTAGTAGGCCGTCTCTGCGAGTCAGGTGACATCATACAGGAGGACGTAATGCTTCCAGCATCGGTAGGTCGCTACGACACACTAGCCCTATGCACAGCAGGAGCTTATCACTACTCCATGGCATCGCACTATAACAGACTGCCAAAGCCACCAGTAATCATGCTCAAAGGCGGAAACGAAAGCTACATAGCAGTCAAAGGCGAAACCTTCGAAGACGTTATAAGAAATGACGTGTAAAAGGATATAGAAGACTTTTGCATACAAAGGAGTTATAGGATGGTAGTTTTTTCAGATTGTATGGAATGTGAACACTGCTACAACGACAGGGCCTCACACAAGTGTTGTTGTGAGGCATACCCCGATGGCATACCTCGAGAATGGTATCTTAGCGGGAACCCTAAGGAAGTAAAAGAATGTAATAATGGAATCGGCTTTAAACCAGAATGTAACGAGGATTTAGACATGGATGAAACGCTAAATCACCCAAAACTAGGCAAACTAAAATACCTAGAAAGCCCAGAGCAAATCCACTGCTGGCACGGTGAGCTAGAAGGAAGCGAGCTAGGCTTTGACATAATCCTAGAGACATCAAAACTAGACCAAGCAGACGCTGACTTCATAGCCGAAATCACTCAAAACTGGAAAACTTACGGAGCAAAAGCCATAGAAGACATTCGCGAAAAGCTGACTTCAGAACCCGAATTTTTCGGTATATCAAAAGAAGACGCAGATAGCTTGTCAAAGCTAAAAGATTTACCATTCAACTGTCCACAGTTTACCTTCTATGAAAACAAGGAATGGGCAATAGTATTCCTCGAAAACGATTTAGGCATAGGTGAGCCGTTTGGTATATCGGTGAACTATGATGGGGAAGTGCTAACTGGGGTCTATGATCTGTCTGATTCGGAAGAAATTGATTGATTTGATGTAATTGTATTATTCATATAATAGGTAAGAAACACTTTAGTGCATAACTAAGGTGTTTTTTATTATTTAAATACAAGTATTGGAGATATCATATATGAGATTTAAAAGAATTGTTACATATGAAGTATATAACAATTCAGAAAGATGTGTTATTATTAATTGAGATTAGAATTAATACTCATATAATGGAACAATCAAATTAAAGGTGGGTAGTATAATGTGTAATGAGAAGTTTAAAGAATTGTTTTCAAAGGACATTTATCAATTACCAATTCGCTGGGAAGGTAGAGATTTTTATGGGAGACTTTACAATCATTTTAAAACATATTGTGAAGATATTACTGAAATTTTGAAAGACGAAGTAGACATATGTAACGATATTGAGCATATATGTATAAAAATATGTACAGCTTTGGATTACAGTTTCAGAGGGTACCCAATAGAGTCATATAAAAGTTTCAAAAGTGTAATGGATATCCTTAATAAAATTCCTTTACTTGTTGATAATTTTGAATTTAAAAATGAAAAAATATATCGAGTAGTAAATAATGGAAATGCAAGTTTGCCAGAACGTGAACGAATTTTTCATGTTCCTTTTAAGATGCGTTCTAAAATGTCAACACAAAGATATAGCATACCAGGATTTCCGAGTCTGTATCTTGGGACATCAATTGAGCTATGTTGTATGGAACTTGATAAGGAACCAAAACAAGACTATCTTTGTGTATCAAGATTTGAAATTGAAATGGAAGTTGACCCTTTAATAAATTCTATTTTTGGAAATTCAGATCAACCCCTAAAATTTGATAATGGTCAACTGAAAATATTTGATTTGTCTTTAAAGCCGGATGAAATAATAGTTAAAGATTTTTCTTATGATGAATATATTAAATACATAAAATGGTACCCGCTACTGTCAGCGTGTTCGTATATTCGTGCTATGCATGATGATCCTTACTCACCTGAGTACATAATGCCACAGCTATTCACTCAATGGGTGCGCTCTGAAAATGAGGAAACAGTAGTTGGGATAAAATATTTTTCCTGTGCATCAAACTATGCATCTAAACTTGGTAAAAATTTCGTATTCCCTAGTACTGGAACACCATATCATATTGGAAATGACATTGATGACTACTGTGCTAGATTATCACATAGATTTAAATTGACGCAACCAAAATTTATAAAAGACTATAAAAATCTAGAATCGCTTGTAAATGAATTAAATAATGATAAAGAACTCGATTACATTAGAAAATCTGATAAATATAAGAATACAAATATTGAAGGAAAATATTCAATAAAAGAAGGAGTTTCTAATATAGGTAAATCTGCCTTTTTAGGATGCGATTCATTAACAGAGATTTCTATACCTAAAAGTGTTACATATATTGGTGATCAAGCTTTTTATGAATGTAAAAATCTTAAAGAAATTAATATTCCAAGCAGTGTTAATCATATTGGTAATTCGGTTTTTTTTGGATGTCAAACTCTTGAGAATATATTTGTGCATAGTTTTAATCAAGATTATTGTGATTCAAATGGCATAATGTACAATAAAAATAAAACTGAGCTTGTATACTACCCAACTGGTAGACGGTGCAAAGAATTTATAATACCAGATAAAATTGAATTTATTAATGCAACTGCATTTGAATCTAATATTTATATAGAGAATGTAATTATACCAGATAGCGTAGAAAATATTGGATATGGTGCTTTTAGAAATTGTAATAGATTAACAAAAGTTGTTTTATCTAAAATGTTAGAAAATATTGAAATTGAAACATTCTGCATGTGTCATAATCTGACCAAGATTGAAATTCCGAGTGGTGTTACTAGTATTGGAGATTATTCTTTTCGTAAATGTCATAATCTAACTGAATTTGAAATTCCAAAAGATACAACGGAAATTGGGATAGGTGCATTTTATGAGTGTAAAAAAATTAAAAAAATAGAAATACCTAATGGTGTTACATATATTGGAGATTCTGCATTTTATGGCTGTGAGAGTTTAACTAGAATAGTGATTCCCAAAAGTATAAATAGTATCGATGATAATACTTTTATGTCGTGTACAAATCTGACTGAAATAAAAATCACAGATAATGTAACCTCAATTGGTGATGGTGCTTTCGCATACTGTTGTAATTTAACAGAGTTTAAGTTTCCTAGTAGTATAACAGATATCGGTGAATCTATTTTTTATAAATGCATAAATCTAAGTAATATAATTGTTGATGATTCAAATGAATGCTTTAAAGATATTGATGGTGTCTTATATAACAAAGATGTAACTAAGCTAATTTGCTATCCTCCTAGTAGAAAAATACGTGACTTCAAAATTCCTATTACAACGAAGGTGATTCTCAATGATGCTTTTGAATCATGTGGATTTCTTGAAAATATAGAAATACCTAATGGTGTTACATATATTGGAGATTCTGCATTTTATGGCTGTGAGAATTTAATCAGAATGAGAATTCCTGAAAGTGTTAAAGAACTTGGAAATAATATATTTAGAGGATGTGAGAACTTGATTGATATCAATGTTGATTGTTCAAATCAAAATTATATGGATATAGATGGAGTTCTATATGACAAGAATAAAACACGTTTAATATGTTATCCACAAGGAAAAAAAGAAACGACTTTCGATATACCTTATGATGTACAATATATAGAACAATCAGCATTCGAATCTTGTGATTCGTTAGAATCTGTGTTTATTCCAGATAGTGTTGAAGGACTTGGAAATAATATATTTATAGGATGTGAGAACTTGATTGATATCAATGTTGATTGTTCAAATCAAAATTATATGGATATAGATGGAGTTCTATATAGCAAGGATGGAACACATTTAATATATTATCCTCAAGGAAAGATAGAAAAGAATTTCGATATACCTTATGATGTACAATATATAGAACATTCAGCATTCGAATCTTGTGATTCGTTAGAATCTGTGTTTATTCCAGATAGTGTGATAAAGGTTAAGGTAAATGCATTTGTATCATGTAAAAATTTAAGAGAAGTATGTATAAATCAAAATACTGTTTTTTCAGATAAAACATTTTATGATTGTAGTGATGGATTAGAATTTATCGTGCGACTAAACGAGTTAGGGAGTAAACTCAAATAAAGACTCTAGCTTGTGGCAAAACCATGTGATGACAAAAGTACAAAAATATCAGTATTAAAGTATGAAAGTCAAAATTTCAAAGAGCAAAGCCTAACTCAAATAGGACTTATACAAAGAACTTTTCAAACAAAATTATCAACCAATAAAACAAAACATTGGATAGTCGATACACCAGCTTGGGATGAGTATATCAGGCAGCTTATTGATGTAAATGTATGGCTAATAAAATTATTGTATAAAAAAACAAAAATTACTATAATAAAAGTGACTGAAACAATGTAATTGATAATGTAATAGGTAATATGGTTTTATGTTGAAATGGAGCCTATGTGACAGAGCGGAGTGAAGCTATATAAGTAGTAGATATATTCATCACGAAGAAGAAAGATATTTGGAGTAATACCAACACTATGACGCCCACTAATCAGGGCGTCTTTCTTTGATAAAAAAACCACTTTCTAAACTAACAAGTTTTCAGTCAACATATTGCATGCTGTCATAAACAAGTATATAATAGTAAGGTATGTATTAATAGCTTTTCCAGGCTGTGGTCAGACGGGAGAATGACAGGCTTGATATGTAGGCGCCAATCTTGGATTAGGCACCCTTAGATAAGCAATTAATGGGACTATAGATAAGTAAGGGGGGATATCTATGAAAAATAGAGTGAAGCAGGTCTTTGCGTGCTTGCTTTCCATTCTAATTGTAGTTGTGGGCATAACGCCTATGACAAACTCAGTGGTTAATGCAGAAACGACCACAGGACTTCAGTTTACTAGTATTAAGATAGTAGAATCTGAAACAGGTACCGTAGTAGCAGACTTGCTAAATGGGGAAACACCTAAGCTAAAGACTGGTGTAACCTATGCGCTAAATGTGAGCTATTCGGTTCCATTGAATCTGCAGTTTTCTAACACCTACCTCAACCTGAGATTTGGGGATGGTGTATATGTTAAGACACTTCCAGGAGCAACATTTGCTGAGGGACCAATTTCATCGACAGGTTTTGAGTCTCTCGTAAAGACACCGACAGGAACGGGCACATCGCCTTATGGTTACCCGGGTGCAGGCTCCGAAAAATCCAGAAGTGGTGATCTAAAATACAAGAGCAAGGTTTCATTGACAAACGTTTCATCAGTCGGTGAGATATGCTTTGCCTTGGATGATGCCTATCTGAACCAGGATCCAAACCAAATTCTATCTAATTTGTTTAAGTTTAGCCTAAGCACCGATGCTACAAATGATATTGATGCTAAGTCTTTTAATGCTATTTCTACTGAGACATTTAACTATGGATTTTGGAACAACCAGCCAACAGAAGCTGTCTCAAAGGGACAGACCACAAGTGCGCTAAACGTATATAACACAGGTGGTAAGTCACTAACTAGAGCCGGAAGTAAGACTACGGTACAGATTGTATACCCAAGTGATATCGAGCTAGTTGGCCTAGAGGAACGAGGACTATATAATACAAACGGAACAGTAGTATCAACAACAGAAAGTGGAGGCTTTAAGACGGCTACTGTCGAGTGGAATGAGCCAGGCTCATACTCGGGTGGACTTTCATTTTTCCCACACCTAAAGGTTCCAGCAAACAGCACTAGAGCCAATGGTTCAACATTTGATGTGGTAATCAAAAACTTCAGCAAAACGATTTGGAACGATAATCCTAACGTGGGAAGAACATCAAACGCGCAAGAAGCCAGGATGACAGTTACAATCATGGATGGAAGTACATCCGAGCGAACCAAGGGTTATGGACTTGTTGATACAATGCCAAACTGGGCGCTAAAGAAATATGACACATACAATGTGCGTCTCGGAAGCTTTTTGATAAAGAATGAGCTTACAACGCCAACACTCCCAAAGACACTTGAGTTTAATATCGATAATGCAGACACTGCAATTATTCGAGGAGTGACAATTCCTTACGCAGCTGGTATGACATATGGAAATATCTACTGGACAACTGCTGATGGCAGAAGCGGAACAGCATCCCCAAGTGTAATTAAGCCATCGGGAAGTGTTTCAGCTCTAATCACTAATGAAGCACTAGGACTTGGTATAAACGACTCAATCAAAACCCTAAAGGTAGACCTTGGTTCAATCCCTGCATCATATGACGGAATAAGACCTATGCAGGACCTACTTGATACTTGGAATCCAAATAATATTCATGTATCAGACGAATACTACGGATGGTCATACATTCCTGCAGGAATCTACGGATCATGGAAGAAGGGAACAAATGCAGACGTAGTTTCAACGATTAAGTTCTACACGACAGGCCAGACACCATCAAGCACTGATGCAGTTAAGGTTGTAGGTAAGGCAGATAAGCCAAGAGTCGTAAACGGTGTCGGAACAATAAATAAGACCCAAATAAACGGTGGAGATAGCTTCAAGGTTTCGGGAAGAATTAACGATGCTAACTGGGACTGGAATCCACTCCAGGAGCCAGTAATCTACATGATTATGCCAGAAGGATTTGAGTACTCCAATTTAGCCGTGACAAATGGAACTCTCAGCTCGCCAAGCTATGTTGGTGAATTTGAAAAGGACGGAGTCAAACTCAAAGTTTGGAAGTATTCAATAGACGTTGGACAAGAGACTAGAGGTCAATACCAGACAGACTTCTCAATCAAGAGCATGAATATTTCCTTTGATGTAAAGACTGATAAGACTGCGAGAGTCAAGACATATCACATCAATGATTTCCTTGGAATTACAACAAAGGACTTCAAGGACATAGACGCAGTTATAAAGCGTGAGAAGTGGGATGCAAGCAACTGGAACACTAATAAGTACACAGCTACATTTGGTGAGAAGGTTAACTCCGGAAAAGACATGGTATCGCTTTCAGAGGGTCCAGGAATCAAGATTACGCAGGCCTATGATGTAAGCGCTAAGTCTGAACTTTTGATACCTGATACAGGAAAGTCCTATGTATACGACAATACATCAGAGACAGCAAAAGAAGCAACTACTCCAGTTCTAAAACCAGGAGGCGATGCAACCCTCCGTATCACTGTGAGAAACAATATGACATCACAGCTAGATCGCGTTAGTCTCTTTGTTCCACTGCTAAAGAAGGATTTGAACTTCGGAGCAGGCTTTATGCCAGAAGGCAAAACCGAACTTCCGCTAGAACTTAGAAATGTTGAGACGACACCTAATTTTGAGGTGAAGTATATAAAGCTCAAGGCCGGAAAGACATATCCGATAAATGAGGCACCGCAGCCAGCAGACTATGACATAGTTACAGACCCTGCAGATGCTAATATGATTATGTTAGTATCAAGATCTGCAGTTGCTCCAGGAGACGGCGGACGAGTTGATATCACATACAAGGTTGGAAATGATGTAACTCATCTATATAACGAGAAAAAGGACGTAATTACGCCAGTACTAGATTACAACATCGGCGGAAATACATCCACGCTCACAAGGGAGCCAGCAGCAGTTAGCTTCCATGTTGATGCTCCAGTAACAAGAGATATCACAGTTAAGAAGCTTTGGAAGGATCACGCAGGCACAGCAATTACAGCGCCAGTTACAAGCGTTGATGTAGAGCTCCTAAAAGATGGAGCTGTAGTAGAAGAAAAGCAGCTTACAGCAGCAAATGGCTGGACGGTTACATTTGATAATCTCGAAAAGGCAAATGCAGCAGGAGTTGACTACGCATACACCGTAAGAGAAAAGGGGCTAGATGCATCAAATGACATTAAGCTTGATGGAGCTTGGTACAGAGCGACGACAAGCGGAAGCATGGATGCAGGCTTCACAGTTACAAATAAGAAGTCTTTGACCTTCACACCTATGATTCCAGCTACAACAAAGCTGACCGTATCAAAGGAGTGGAGCGGCCTATCGCAGGCTAACGCAAATGAGCAAAGCGTAAGAGTTAGACTGTTCAAGAATGGCGTAGCAACAACGCAGGAAAAGATTCTTGATAAGGATAATAACTTTAAGGCTACATTTGATAACTTGCCAGATACTGACGCAGTAAACGGAGTGAATACAAAGAACGTTTACACAGTTAAGGAAGTTGATGCTGACGGAAATGCACTGAATGCAGGCGATAAGATTAAGCTTGGAGATAAGGAGTTTGTCGTAAGCTATGACGGAGCAAAGGTAAAGAACACTCTTGTTAATCCTAAGATTAAACTCGAAGGCGATAAAGTTTGGAATGACGCAAATAATCAGGACGGCATAAGACCTGATGAAGTCACTGTAAAGCTAATCGCAAATGGTATAGACACAGGAAAGACTGCCAAGGCAACAAGGGCAGGAAACTGGGAATATAAGTTCGAAAACCTAGCAAAATACGATGAAAACGGTGACGAAATAGTCTATAGTGTTGTGGAGATAGGTGTTCCAGGATATACGTCTCATGTTAATGGAACAAGGGTTACAAATACTCATGATCCAGCAAAAATCGATATCCCAGTAAAGAAAATCTGGAATGACGATAACGATACTAAGGGAAAGCGTCCGCAGAGCGTACACATCACGCTATTTGCCGATGGTGTAAAGGCTGATGAAGTAGATTTGAACGCAGGTGATAACTGGGCGCACACATTTGCGAATATGCCTAAGTTCAAAGATGGAAAGCTAATTAAGTACACAGTCAAGGAGGACGCGGTAGCAAGCTACGAGAGCAAGATCACGGGCGATGAGACTGAGTTCCAAGTGACAAATACGTACAAGGAGCCAGTAAAGCCAAACGGTGGTAAGAAGGGCGGAAAGCCTAATACCTTCGATGATGGCGGAATGGCGCTATACAGCGTGATGGCAGGACTTTCGGGTCTACTCTTCATAGCCGTATCCAAAAAGAGAAAATATAGCAGATAGCCTATGTTTATGGGCCGGTAGTCAAGGGGGCGCCGGTCCTTTTTTAGTGGATTTTTGCATTCGCCATAAGTGACTAAAATTACTTATAACAAAATAGGAGATATTGCCAGCCTAAACTTGCTTAAACATAGGAAAAATTATATAATTACACTGGATAATAATTTATTTTTCAAGCTATGGAGGTCTTTGTTTGACAATACAAGAAGCCAAAAACGATGCGAGAGAAAACGCATTTATAAGTTTTGATATAGATGAGACAGTGGATAGAGTCGCGCTGTTTGGAAACCTAGATATTAACCTGAACCTAATCAGCGATGCAGCAGGCGTTCAGATTGTGCAAAGAGACAACTCGCTTTTGATACGCGGAGAAAAACCTGAACTAGCCATTGAGATGCTGAGGGAACTCATAGACATAATGCATAGCGGAGAGTTCCTCGACGAGCAAAAGGTGAACTATGTAATTCAGCTCAAGGCTGAGGGCGGTTCATACAGCGAAAGTGGCGTCGGAAAAGATGTTATCTGCTTTACAGCAAAGGGAAAGCCTCTTAAGGCCAAGACAGTCGGACAAAAGCGCTATGTCAATGCTGTGAGAAAGAGTGACATGGTCTTTGGCATAGGACCAGCTGGAACGGGTAAAACCTATCTTGCAGTAGCACTTGCAGTAAGCGCATATAAGAACAAAGAGGTTGAGAAGATTATCCTGACAAGACCAGCTGTTGAAGCGGGCGAAAAGCTAGGATTTTTGCCGGGAGACCTTCAGGATAAAGTAGACCCATATCTTAGGCCAGTCTACGATGCGCTCTATGATCTTCTCGGAAGAGATAATGCTCTGAGACTTAAGGAGCGTGAGCTTATAGAGGTTGTTCCACTAGCGTACATGAGAGGTAGAACTTTAGATAATGCCTTTATCATACTTGATGAGGCTCAGAACACGACCTGCGAGCAGATGAAGATGTTTTTGACACGTATGGGCTTTGGTTCCAAGATTGTGGTTACAGGTGACGTGACGCAGATAGACCTTCCAGCCGGAAAGAAGAGCGGACTTATAGATGCCGAGAGAGTCCTAAAGGGCGTAAAGGGCATAGAATTCTGCTATCTGAGGGAGATGGACGTCGTTAGACATGAGATGGTTAAGCGCGTAATCAGCGCCTACGATAGGTATTATAAGCATCATCCAAAGAAGGAAGAGAAATAATGGAAATCTATTTTGAGAATGAACAGGTGGTCAGCGAGGAGTTACTAGCTTTGATGGAAGAAAGCGCAAGGCTTTGCCTAGAAAAGGAAGGAATTCCTGAGGAGAACTGCGAGTTTTCGGTCAGCTTTGTGGACAGGGAAGAAATCAAAGAGTTAAACAGCACATATAGAGGCGTTGATAAGGTCACAGATGTGCTTTCATTTCCTCAGTTTGAGAATTTTAACGAGCTTCCTGAGAATCAGATAATCTGCCTTGGCGATATCGTAATCTGCGAGGACAGGGCAAAGGAGCAGGCTGAGGAATTTGGGCATTCATATGAGCGTGAGATAATATATCTATTTACGCACAGCGTTCTTCATCTTCTTGGATATGACCACATGGATGAGGAAGAGAAGGCTGAGATGAGAGAGCGTGAAGAAGAAGTAATGACTGAGCTTAAGCTTAAGAGAATTTAGAGCAAGATACTTCTTAGAGGAGGAAGTCATGAGTAATATAACAGATGTCGAGCTATATAAGCTCGCAAGAAAAGCTGCAAGAAATGCCTATGCACCGTTTTCGGGCTTTAGGGTTGGAGCAGCAATTTTGACGACTACAGGTGAGATTTTTACAGGTGTAAATGTCGAAAACTCAAGCTATGGCGCTACGATATGCGCTGAGCGCGTTGCATGTGCAAAGGCTATTTCAGAGGGATTTAGAAACTTTGAGGCGATTGCTGTTGCGACATATTCAGGAGATCAAGCAATTCCGTGCGGAATGTGCAGGCAGTTTCTCTTTGAGTTTGCACCAAATCTCAAGGTTATAACCGGAAGAGATGAAGAAAATATCGAGGTGACAAGTCTCGATGAACTATTACCGAAAGGATTTAGATTATGAAGTCGGGATTTGCAGGAATTATAGGAAGACCAAATGTCGGAAAGTCGACATTGCTGAACTCCATTTTGGGCGAGAAAATCGCAATTACAACAGATAAACCGCAGACAACTAGAAACAGCATTAGAGGTATTTATACAGAGCATGCGGAAGATGGAGACTCAAGCCAGATAGTTTTTATCGATACTCCAGGAATTCACAAGGCTCATAATAAGCTTGGAGCAGCTATGGATGACATAGCTATTAAGACATATAAGGAAGTTGACGTAATACTATTTCTTGTAGATGGAAGTCCGGATAAGGGAAGAGGCGATACCTATATCCTAGAGATGATTAAGGATGTTGAAACTCCAAAGTTCCTAGTTATTAACAAGGTTGATACCATGGACCCAGAGGAGTTCAAAAAGACCTATGATGTCTATGAAAAGATGGGCATCTTTGATGAGATATTTGGCATTTCAGCTCTCAAGGGAACTCATGTACAAAGGCTAGTCAAGGCGATTCAGGGATATCTTGAGGAGGGACCAATGTTCTTCCCAGAGGATATGGTAACTGACCATCCAGAGCGTTTTATCGTGAGTGAGATAATTCGTGAGAAGCTTTTGATGTACCTAAACGAAGAGGTGCCACATGGCGTTGCCGTTGAGATAGAAAGCTATAAGGAAGACCCTAAGCTAACCGAAATCGGTGCTGTCATCTACTGCGAGAGAAAGTCGCACAAGGGCATCATCATCGGAAAACAGGGTAAGAAGCTAAAGGGCATAGGAAAGAGTGCAAGGCTAGAAATAGAAGCGCTCCTAGGAGTTAGAGTTTACCTACAGCTATTTGTAAAGGTCAAAGAGAACTGGCGTGACTCAGACTTTGCTATCTCAAACTTCGGATACAGCGAGGACAGGTGATAGCATGCTTGCCGATTCTACAGGAATCATTTTAAGGCGAATAAATGCAACCTCGGGCAGGAAGATGCTCTCCATATTCACTCAGAAATACGGAAAGATAAGCGCGGGAACTAGCATCTCAGAAAAGAGCAGCAAGGGCAAGGCGACGCTGAGTCTAAACCGCTTTACCTACGGGCGCTATGAGATTTTTAGGAGCCGTGACTTCTACAATGTCAACAGCGGAGAGGTAGTGAAGAGCTTTTTCCGAATAGGAGAGGATCCAGACAAGTACTTTGCGGCGTCGTTTGCGCTAGAGCTTACGGACAAGGCGCTTCCGGAGGAGCTTCCCCAGCCAAAGCTTTTGAACGAGCTTGTGGATTTTCTTGGAACGCTAGAGGATAGAAGCAAGGGCTTCATAACTCTTGTCATAGCCTATGAAATCAAGCTGCTTGATGCCGTGGGAATGCTGCCAAATCTAGATGAATGCGTGGTCTGCGGATCAAAGCCAGATGATGGGAAAAGGCTCAGGTATTTCAGCGTCGAAGACGGAGGAATGATATGCGATGAATGCATGAGAGAAATAGAGCAGGAAATCGCACAAAATTCTAAGTCTAGGGCAAAGCCGAGATTGATTTATAGCCCTAAATTTGATATAGTTAATATAATTAAATATTTCTCCAAAAGACCAATCTCAGCCTTCGGAAACATCATGCTTGATGCCGAAACTGAGGAGGAACTTTATAAGATTTTAAGAGAATATATTTCATATCATATGGATGTGGGAACGCTAAAGAGCGAGCTATATCCGAGCATTGTATAGGAGGTTTACAATGGAAATTACATTAGAAAAAATTGAATTAGTAAGGGATCGCACAGGGGTAACCTACAAGGAAGCTAAGGAAGCTTTAGAAGCAGCAAACGGAAACGTTGTAGATGCGATAATTGCAATCGAAGAGACAATAGACTGCTCAGAGAAGAACAGCACTAAGGCTAAGAAGGATGCTTTGATAGGCAGAATGAAGGAGATGTTTGACAAGGGTAATGTTTCAAAAATCGTAGTATCAAGAGACGACCACACATTCCTAAACATTCCGCTAAATGTAGGTATCGTAGGAACAGTAATCGCACCATGGGGAATGATCGCTGGTGTTGTTGCTGCGCTAGGATTTAGATGCAAGATCGAGTTTGTTAAGGACGACGGATCAGTTATAGACCTATCGGAGAAGGCTAATGACTTCTATGATACAGCTAAGGAGAAAGGAACTGACTTCTATGCTGACATGAAGGAGAAGGCTCCAGAAGTTTACTCAGACCTAGTTAACAAGGGTGGAGAAGCTCTCAACAAGGCTAAGGATGTTGCAGCTGATGTAGCAGCTAAGGCTAAGAGCAAGGTTGTTAAGAACGATTTTGCTGATGATATCAATCTAGACGATATTGAAGAGGCTGAGGAAGCAGTAGAAGAGACTGCAAAGGAAGCAGTTGATAAAGCAGCAGATGCTGTTAAGGACGCTGCAGACACAGTTAAGGAAAAGGTAGAAGAATAATCGGAATCAAATCCGAATTCAATTTGAATTAATTTGAAATACAAGGGAAGCAGGTTATTTTTACAGATGGAAAACAGTAAAGCAACGATGGAAAAAATTGTCGCATTAGCAAAGAACAGAGGATATGTGTATCCGGGTTCTGAGATTTACGGCGGTTTGGCTAACACATGGGACTACGGTCCTTTGGGCGTAGAGTTTAAGAACAATGTTAAGAAGGCTTGGTGGAAGAAGTTCGTACAGGAATCCAAGTACAATGTCGGGCTCGACGCAGCTATTTTGATGAACCCACGCACATGGGAGGCATCTGGGCACATCGGAGGCTTTGCTGATCCTCTTATCGACTGCAAGGAATGTAGATCAAGATTTCGTGCTGATAAGCTAATTGAGGACTACCGCAGCGAAAAAGGTCTTCCAGAAGAAGCTGTCGACGGCTGGTCAAATGAGAAACTAGAGGAGTACATCAGAGATGAGCAGATCGCTTGTCCTGAGTGTGGTAAGAGCAACTACACAAACATCAGACAGTTTAATTTGATGTTTAAGACCTTCCAGGGTGTAACTGAGGACTCACAGTCACAGATTTACCTTCGCCCAGAGACAGCGCAGGGAATTTTCGTAAACTTCAAGAATGTGCAGAGAACTTCACGTAAGAAGATTCCATTCGGAATAGCACAGATTGGTAAGTCGTTCAGAAACGAGATTACTCCTGGTAACTTCACATTCAGAACAAGAGAGTTTGAGCAGATGGAGCTTGAGTTCTTCTGTAAGCCAGGTGAGGACCTAGAGTGGTTTAACTACTGGAGAACATACTGCGTTGACTTCCTAAAGTCACTTGGAATGACGATGGAAAACATCAGAACAAGAGACCACGAAAAGGAAGAGCTATCACACTACAGCAACGCGACAACAGATATCGAGTTCCTATTCCCATTCGGATGGGGAGAGCTATGGGGTATCGCAGATAGAACTGACTTCGACCTTAGCAAGCATGCAGAGTTTTCAGGTCAGGACATGACATATCTTGACCCAGATACAAATGAGAGATATGTTCCATACTGCATAGAGCCATCGCTTGGAGCTGATAGAGTTGCGCTTGCATTCCTAGTTGATGCATACGATGAAGAGGTTCTATCAACTGACGATAACGGCAAAGAGGATACGAGAATTGTCCTAAGGCTTCACCCAGCACTTGCACCATTTAAGGCGGCTGTACTACCTCTATCAAAGAAGCTTTCAGTCGTTGCAGAGCCTATATTTGAAGAACTATCAAAGTACTTTAACGTAGACTACGACGCATCAGGATCTATCGGTAAACGCTACCGCAGAGAGGACGAAATCGGAACTCCATTTAGCATCTGCGTGGACTTTGATACTGAGACAGACGGCTGCGTAACTATCAGAGATAGAGACACTATGGAGCAGATAAGAATTCCAATTTCAGAAGTAAGAAGCTATATCGAAGAAAAGCTTGTATTTTAAGCAAAAAAATAGGAGAACAACAGCATGAAGCATTTTGTTTACTCGTTTAACGAAGGATCAAAGGATATGCGCAGCCTACTAGGCGGAAAGGGCGCTAACCTTGCAGAGATGACAAAGATAGGACTTCCAGTACCTTTCGGATTTACAATTACAACCGAGGCCTGTAACGAGTACTATCGCAATGGAGGAAAGCTTGGCGAGGAACTAATTTCCGAGATCAAAGAAAAGCTGAGTGAACTTGAGAATGTAACAGGCAAGACTTTTGGAAGCACAACAAATCCACTTCTTGTTTCTGTAAGATCAGGATCGGTATTTTCTATGCCGGGAATGATGGATACCATTCTCAATTTAGGCCTAAACGACGAGTCAACTAAGGGACTTGCAGACCTTACGGAGAATAGAAGATTTGCTCTAGACAGCTTCCGTAGATTTATACAGATGTACGGAAACGTAGTTATGGAGATAGACGGCAAGAATTTTGAAGACATCATAGAAAAAGCAAAGCACGACCGCGGAATCATGTATGATATCGATCTTGATGAAGAGGCTCTTTGCGAAATTATCGATGATTACAAGAAGGTTGTTAGATATGGACAGGAAGGTGGTTTCCCATCAGATCCTAAGGTTCAGCTAATCGAAGCCGTAAAGGCAGTATTCCGCTCATGGAATAACGACAGAGCGATTAGATATAGAAGAATGGAGAGAATTCCTGATTCACTAGGAACTGCCGTAAACGTTCAGTCCATGGTATTTGGTAATATGGGTAATACATCTGGAACAGGTGTAGCATTTACTAGAAGCCCTGTAAACGGAGACAACCACGTGTACGGTGAATTCCTTGTAAATGCACAGGGTGAGGACGTTGTAGCTGGTATTAGAACACCTAAGCCTATAAGCGAGATGGCAGAGTCTTTCCCTGAGGTATATGAGGATTTCATGAACATCGCAAAGGTGCTTGAGCAGCACTATAAGGATGCTCAGGACATGGAGTTTACTGTTGAGCGTAACAAGCTTTACATGCTTCAGACAAGAGCCGGAAAGCGTACAGCTCAGTCAGCGGTTAAGATTGCTGTAGATATGGAAAGAGAAGGTCTCATCGACAGAGAAACAGCTGTTATGAGAATAGAGCCAGGTCAGATTGACCAGCTTCTCCACCCAAGATTTGACGAGGAGGAGCTAAAGGGAGTTTCAGTTATTGCAAAGGGACTTCCAGCATCACCAGGTGCAGTTAGCGGTAAGATATATTTCAACGCTCTAGAAGCTGAAGCTGCAGTAAAGAAGGGCGAGAAGGCTATCCTCGTAAGAGAGACAACTTCACCAGAGGACCTTGCAGGAATGATCGCAGCAGGCGGAATCCTTACAGCAAAGGGAGGAGTTACATCCCACGCTGCTGTAGTTGCAAGACAGATGGGTAAGTGCTGCGTAGCAGGATGTTCAGAAATCCTAGTTTCAGAGGATAAGAAAGAACTGAAGACAAAGGACAAGGTTTACAGAGAGGGAGATGTTATCTCACTTGACGGTTATGATGGAAAGGTTTACGAGGGTGAAATCCACACTGTAGAGCCAAACCTATCAGGTGACTTTGGCGTTATCATGTCATGGGCTGACGGAATCAGAAGCCTCAAGATTAGAACAAATGCAGATAAGCCAGAGGATGCGCTTAAGGCTTTAGAGTTTGGTGCAGAGGGAATTGGCCTTTGCAGAACTGAGCACATGTTCTTTGAGGAGAATAGAATCCCAGCTATCAGAAGAATGATAGTTGCAGATACAGAAAGCGAAAGACGTGAGGCTCTTGATGCACTTCTTCCATACCAGAAGAACGACTTCAGGGGAATTTACGAGGTTATGAAGGAGAATCCAGTAACTATTAGACTTCTAGATCCTCCACTACATGAGTTCTTACCTCACACAGATGCTGAGATTAGAAGCCTTGCAGAAAAGATTGGCGTTCCATACGAAAAGCTTGTAAGAAGAACTGATGAGCTTCACGAGAACAACCCAATGCTTGGTCACAGAGGATGTAGACTTGCTATAAGCTATCCTGAAATCGCAGAGATGCAGACAAGAGCTATCATGGAAGCTGCCATAGAGGTAAGCGAAGAGAAGGGATACAGCATCGTACCCGAAATCATGATTCCTCTAACATCAAGCGATAAGGAAATGGCATATATCAAGGATATCGTTGCTAAGGAAGCTGAGAGATGTAAGGAGGAGAAGTCATCAGACATCAAGTACGTGATAGGAACAATGATTGAGACTCCAAGAGCTGCACTTACAGCAGACGAAATCGCAGAAAGTGCTGAGTTCTTTTCATTCGGTACAAATGACATGACTCAGATGACATACGGCTTCTCAAGAGACGATACTGCTAAAATTATCGAGACATATATCGAGAAGAACATCTTTGAGGAAGATATCTTCCGCTCAATTGACGAAAAGGGTGTAGGTAAGCTACTCGATATCGCAGTTAAGCTCGGAAGACAGACAAGAAACGACCTCAAGATAGGTATCTGCGGAGAGCACGGTGGTGACCCAAGAAGTATAGAGTTCTGCCATAAGCTAGGACTAAACTACGTTTCATGTTCACCATACAGAGTTCCAATTGCAAGAATAGCAGCGGCACAGGCAGCAATTAAGTGTAATCAGGAATAGACAAGTTAACTGAAAGGAGTTAATATCATGTCAATAGAAAACAAAATCGATCAGGCTAAGGGTGCTGTAAAAGAAGGTCTAGGAAAAGTAGGTGGAGACAAAAAGACTGAATTTGAAGGTGCAGTAGAAAAGGCAGCTGCTAAGGTTAAAGAGGTAGGCGAAAGCGTAAAGGACTCTGTAGAAGGAGCAGTTGAAGGTCTAAAGAATGCTGTAAGCAAAGATAAATAATTAAATTAAGATTTTCTTTAAATACTCATTATAAAAAGGTCTTCTGTGGTAGAATATATCACAGAAGATTTTTTGTTATATTAAGTGTTATATCCATTTTTATGGAAATATATAAATAAGTATATTTGGAAGGAGACAGGATGCTAAGAGATTTATTTAGGTATTTTAAACCACATAGAAAGATATTTGCGCTCGATATGTTTTGTGCCATTATGATTGCATTTATCGACCTTGCGTTTCCGCTAGTTTCAAGGACTGCGATGTACGATATGCTTCCGCAGAGCAAGTACAGGACCTTCTTTGTTGTAATGGCTATAGTTGCCGTTGCATACGTGCTTAGGTCGATTTGCTACTACATTATGACTTACTGGGGACATACCTTCGGTATCAGAGTTGAGACCGATATAAGGGCGGACCTTTTCAATAAACTGCAGAGTCTAGACTTTGAGTTTTACGATAAGAATAGGACTGGTACTTTGATGAGCAGGCTGACAAGCGACCTCTTTGAGATTACAGAGCTTGCACACCATGGCCCTGAGGACCTTGTAATTGCGATACTGTCGATATCAGGTGCGCTGATAGTTATGTTTAGCATAGAGTGGAGACTTGCACTTGTTGTAGCTGTGCTTGTACCTATTTTCCTTTTGATTGTCGTGCTGACAAGAAAGCAGATGTCGAGAGCTTCGGTTAATGTAAAGAAGAAAATTGCTGATATAAACACAGAGATAGAGTCATGTATTTCAGGAATTAAGACATCAAAGGCCTTTGCCAACGAGGATGTCGATAACGACAGATTCATGGATTCAAACTATGTGTATAGGACATCAAAGAGTGAGTTCTATAAAGCGATGGGAACCTTCAACGCATCGCAGGAATTTTTTATGTGCATCATGCCGGCTGCAGTTATCGCCATAGGTGGAAAGCTCATAATGGACGGGCAGCTTAACTACATAGATTTGATCACATTTACTCTTTATGTTTCAGCATTTATTACGCCAGTTAGAAAGATGGCAAATTTTGCTGAGATTTTTGCAAACGGTATGGCTGGGCTTAGGAGATTCAGCGAAATCATGGCGCTTAAGCCTCAGGTAGAGGAGAAGCCAGATGCTATTGATTTTGATGTCAAAGAGGGAAATATCGACTTTGATGATGTTACATTTGCATACGACGGAGTACACGATGTTGTAAATAACATGAACCTTCATGTTAAGGCTGGAGAAACTCTAGCAGTTGTCGGAGCTTCTGGAGGCGGTAAGACTACGGTCTGCCAGCTAATTCCGAGGTTTTACGATGTGAGCAGCGGAAGCATCAAAATAGATGGAGTTGATGTTAGAGACGTGACTAAGAATTCTCTGCGTGAGAATATCGGAATTGTTCAGCAGGATGTATTCATCTTTGCGGACACAATCCTAGAAAACATCAGATATGGTAAGCCATCAGCAAGCTACGAAGAAGTTGTTATTGCAGCAAAGAAGGCTGAGATATTTGATGACATCATGGAGATGCCTGATCAGTTTGATACCTATGTAGGGGAGAGGGGAACAGGGCTTTCAGGAGGCCAAAAACAGAGACTTTCCATAGCCAGAATCTTCCTAAAAAATCCTAGAATTTTGATTCTAGATGAGGCGACATCGGCACTTGATACGATTACGGAAAGGTCGATTCAAAAGTCCTTTGACGAGCTATCAAAGGATAGAACCTGCCTAATCATAGCACATAGACTCGCAACCGTTCAAAACGCGGATAGAATAATCTTAGTTGACGATGGAAGAATTGCAGAAGAGGGAACTCATGCTGAGCTCATGAAGCTTGACGGCAGATATGCAAAGCTGTTTAATACTCAGAGACTCGACTACTCAAGTGACGAGGGAAATTAGAATATAAGAGACGAAGAAGCCTGTGGATTTCCACAGGCTTTGATTTGCTTTTATGAACGATTAGTTTTTTAGGCTCTGAAGTGGAGCAGGGATTCTGCCGCCGCGAAGTATCATCTTTGCTGGGGACTTATCGCGAAGCTTCATAACTGGACCGTAGCCTAAAAGGCCGCCAAAGTTCAGCTCCTCGCCCTCGGAAAGTCCAATAGCAGGGATAACTCTAACTGCTGTAGTCTTGGAGTTTACCATTCCGATAGCCGCTTCATCAGCAATTATAGCTGAGATGGTTTCAGCAGGCGTATCTCCAGGAATTACTATCATGTCTAGACCTACTGAGCAAACAGCTGTCATAGCCTCTAGCTTTTCTATGCTTAGTGTTCCTTCTCTTGCAGCCTTGATCATGCCAGCATCCTCACTGACTGGGATGAAAGCTCCTGAAAGTCCGCCAACGCTTGATGAAGCCATAACTCCGCCTTTCTTGACAGCGTCATTTAGCATTGCAAGCGCAGCTGTAGTACCGTGTGTACCGCACTGCTCAAGGCCTATTTCCTCAAGTATGTGAGCAACTGAGTCACCGACAGCTGGAGTTGGAGCAAGCGAAAGGTCTACGATTCCAAATGGAACATTTAGTACTTCAGCTGCTTCGCTTCCGACTAGCTGACCTACTCTTGTAATCTTAAAAGCAGTTCTCTTAATCTGCTCTGAAACCTCGTTTAGACTTGCGCAAGGGTCCATCTTTGATAGAGCTGATCTAACTACGCCAGGGCCTGAAACACCAACGCTTAGGACAGTATCAGACTCGCCGACACCATGAAATGCACCAGCCATGAATGGGTTGTCTTCTACAGCATTACAGAAAACAACTAGCTTTGCTGCGCCTATGCACTGCTTGTCCTTTGTGAGCTTTGCAGATTCGAGAACCTGCTTTCCCATCAAAGAGGCAGCGTCCATGTTGATTCCGGCCTTTGTTGAGCCAACATTTACTGATGAGCAAACGAGCTCTGTCTCTGCAAGAGCCTGAGGGATAGAATTTATCAGCTCAAGGTCACCTGCGCTAAAACCTTTGTGAACTAGGGCAGAGTAGCCACCGATGAAGTTAACTCCGCATTCCTTTGCAGCCTTGTCAAGAATCCTTGCGTATTTGATTGGGTCTCCGCCAGAAACACCCGCAAGCATAGCTATCGGAGTTACAGAAATTCTCTTATTTACGATTGGAATATCGTATTTCTTCTCTATGCTTTCACCAGTTGAAACTAGCTTTTCTGCCTTGCGGCAAATCTTGTCGTATATCTTTTGACATGATTTATCGATGTCGCTATCGGCGGAATCGAGCAGGGAAATTCCCATGGTTATCGTTCTAATATCAAGGGATTCGTCCTGTATCATGCCTATGGTTTCTAAGATGTCGTTTGTGTTTATCATGTATCCCTCCAGCAGACTAAATCCTGTGCATTGCGTTAAAGATGTTCTCATGCATAACGTGAATTGTCATGCCAGTAGCCTCTGCTTCGATATTCTTTTTGAGCTCGTCAAGCGGAATTGAAAGCTCTGAGATGTCGATGACCATGATCATACAGAATATTTCTGTCAAAACTGACTGACTTACATCGATAACATTTGCATTTGCCTCTGCGCAGGCCTTGGATACCTTTGCGAGTATGCCGACAGTGTCCTTGCCGACAACAGTTACAACTGCTTTTTCCATAATTTTGTCCATTTTTTCCTCCAGTTATTTTAGTTCTGCTATGTAAATATCTCTTGCTAAATTATTGTCTGTTCTATATTTTATATCAAAATTAGGATATTCAGCACCAAGCCTATCCTTATTAATTCCGCAGTTTCCAATCATATTGGAGAAAGACTGAGGATTTGAAAATAGGTCGACCTTGAGTTTTGGCTTTGGTGGGTTACTTGCCTCGTCAGAGCCTTCAGCTCTCGCAAGTCTTGTGCCATCTATATTTAGCGCATGTGCAGGACTCATGCCGTCTGTCTTTTTCATCAAAGCATCAAGCTGTCCCTTAAGTGCCTCATATGCTATCTCGCCTTCGACGAGCTGCCTAAAGGCTGGATGATAGGGTCCGCCGTTGATTGCAGATAAATCGCTTCCGCCGATTATATCTGTGCTCTTAAGCCCGACCCTCATTATATTTATTCCTGCCTTATGCAGAATCTTATACATCTCCTTGGTGCGGAGTAGTGCTTCTTCCTTGCTCAAAGCCTCGTAGCTTCCGTCCTCATACATGTCATAAAGCTCTGTGCCATCTATGACCAAAGTAGGGTAGAGCCTTGCTAGCTCTGGGGAAAGTGCCACAGTTTCTCTTGCTGAATAAATGCAGCTCTCTAGGCTATCTCCTGGAAGCCCGATCATGAGCTGAATACCAAGCTTAAACCCTCGCTCCTTAACTAGCCTAGCTGCCTTTCTTGCGATGTCGCTATCGTGCCCTCGCTTGGATAGTCTAAGCACTTCGTCGCTAAAGGACTGAACACCTAGCTCTATGGTGCTTACATTATAGCGTTTGAGATTTTCCAAAATCTCTTCGTCTATGCAGTCTGGCCTTGTCGATATGTGTAGGGATGAAACTCTTCCCTGATCTATATATTCGTTTGCGACCTCAAGATATGCGGTCTGCGCATCTATTGGAATCGCTGTAAAACTTCCTCCATAAAAAGCGATTTCTATCTCGCTTGTGTCAAGGTCTCCGAGCGTCGACAGGTATCTTTCTACGGTTTCTCTGACTTCATCTGTGCTAACGGCCTTAGTCCTTGCTGTTATCTTCTGCTGATTGCAGAAAACACACTGGCAGGGGCAGCCGAGATGGGGGATGAATATGGGTATTATCGCATGTTTCTTCATACTCTATGCTCCCTGCTTTATAGCTTCATATACTAAAGAATTGAGCCTATGTCAGTGAGCTGATACTCTGGGAACCACTTACATCTTATTCCGCGCTCCTCAGTGAACTCTAAAATCCTTGGAAAATCAGGATGAGAGGAGAGGTCTCCGTTAAATACAAGTTCATCTCCAACTCTGCCACAGGTTCCACCGATGAATCCTGTGTCATAGCCGTCGAGGCGAACAAAGCCTGGCTGCACTAGAAGAACTGAAAGATCTTCTATGCCTTCACAGGCTTTTGCAATTCCAGCATCGTAGGTGATGATTGAGTTTTCGTCAACGATAGCGATGCTGCACTTTGTATATCCTTGTTTGACGTCGATGAGGTACATTCCCATTTCCTCAGCGACCTTGAGTAGGCGCGGCGCCGTACAGGAAAGGTTGTGTATGAAGTACTTTCCTGTACATGCTGCATTGAATGCAGCATCCTGAGGATAGTACCTGCCGAGGTCCTCAGGCGCCGCCATGTAGACGGGAGCCTTGTCCCCGATTCCCATTTTGCATAGGAAAATATCGGGATGATTAGAAATCCCGCGATCAACAATTCCGTTTGATGAAATTGGCTCAAGCACATGCCCAAGCCCTGTTAAATACTCTTTAAGATGATAGTGTGCATCTTTTGCTATATATATTTTACTCATGATGACATTATACTACAAATACGGGCAAAAATATTATATAATTAATGATATATGAGATTAAATTTGTGGAGGATGAAATGGATTACAACATATTAGCAGAACTGCTGTTTCCAAATATAGATAAAAGCCCTGAGGATTATGAGAAAATCTATCCTAAGAGAAATCTGCCAGAAGGAGCCAAGGTTACAAGACTAGGACCATCACCAACTGGTTTTATTCATCTCGGAAACCTTTACGGAGCCTTTGTAGACGAAAGACTTGCTCATCAGTCAGGCGGAGTATTCTATCTAAGAATCGAGGACACTGATGATAAGCGTTTTGTCGATGGTGCAGTTAAGATTATCATCGATTCTCTCAGATTCTTTGGAATAAACTTTGACGAGGGGGCAGGACTAGATGGAGATACAGGCGCTTATGGTAACTACACTCAGAGCAAGAGAGGCAAAGTCTATGCTTCGTTTGCTAAGAAGCTAGTGAGAGAAGGAAAGGCGTATCCATGCTTTTTGACAGAAGAAGAAATCACTGCTATTAGAACAAAGCAAGAAGCAGAGAAGCAAAACCCTGGAATCTACGGTGAGTTTGCAGCGCACAGAAACCTAAGCCTAGAGGAAATAGAAGCTAATATTAAAGCCGGAAAACCTTATGTTTTAAGACTTAAGTCTGATGGAAATCCAGACCCAGAAAAGGCACGCAGAATCAAGGTTGAAGACGCTATAAGAGGAACTCTCGAAATGCCGGAAAACTTTCAGGACGTCGTCATCCTCAAGACCACAGGAATCCCAACCTACCACTTCGCACACGTGGTTGACGACCACCTGATGAGAACGACTCACGTCGTAAGAGGCGCAGAGTGGCTTCCTTCACTGCCAATCCACGTTGAGCTCTTCGAAAAGCTCGGCCTAGAGCTTCCAATCTACTGCCACACAGCGCAGCTAATGAAGCTAGACGAAAACGGAAACAAGCGAAAACTCTCCAAGAGAGAAGACCCAGAGCTATCGCTTGATTACTATCGCAACCTAGGATACCATCCGGCTGCGGTAAGAGAATATCTGCTAACCATCCTAAACTCAAATTTTGAGGAGTGGAGAGCAGAGCATCAGGATGCAGATATTGACGAGTTCACATTTACAACAGAGAAGATGAGTAACTCTGGTGCGCTTTTTGATTTGAATAAGCTAAACGACATCAGCAAGGATGTTCTTCTTAGAATCCCGGCAGAGGAAATCATAGAGTTTCTAAAGGGTTGGGCTGAGGAATTTAGGCCTGAGATTATGTACATCTTTGATGATGAGGAATACCTTAAGAAGATTATAGACCTTGGTAGAAATGATAAGAAGCCAAGAAAGGACCTTGTTTACGCAGAGCAGATTGTCGAATTTATAAGCTATTTCTTTGACGATATGTTTGCAAGAGAGGATGAGATTCCTGCAGAGGTTTCAGCTGAGGATGCAAGAGAAATTCTAAAGAAATACATGGAAAGCTATGACCATGCAGACGACCAGAGCCAGTGGTTTGACAAGATTAGAAACATAGCTGTTGAGCTTGGATATGCTGCAAAGCCTAAGGATTACAAGAAGAATCCAGAGGATTATAAGGGGCATGTAGGACATGTGAGCACAGTTATTAGAATTGCGCTTATGGGAAGAGCTCAGTCACCTGATGTTTGGTGCATACAGCAGATTATGGGCGAGGATATGACTCGCAGAAGAATCACAAGCTACGAGATATAATACGGGCTATATGCTCAATAACAAGCTCGCATCTCGCGTAAACTACGCTAAGCTGCGGGCTTGATACATTTAGGAGAAATATGGTAAACATAGGAAATCACTGGGATGAGGTGCTCGCTGGCGAGTTTAATAGCGAGTACTATAAGAAGCTTAGACAATTTTTGATAGAGGAATATCGCACTCAGACTATCTACCCTGATATGCACGATATTTTCAATGCACTAAAGGAAACCGACTTTGATGATACAAGGGTTTTGATACTGGGTCAGGATCCTTATCACGGAGCAGGGCAGGCACACGGCATGGCTTTTTCTGTAAAGCCGGGAGTTAAGCAGCCACCGTCGCTTGTAAATATTTTTAAGGAGCTTCGCGAGGAACTAGGAGCGCCTATGCCAAGCTCTGATAACGGTTATCTACTCAGCTGGGCCAAGCAGGGAGTTCTGCTTCTGAACACCTGCCTTACTGTGAGGGAAGGAAAGCCAAACTCACACAAGGGAAAGGGCTGGGAAAGACTTACTGATGCTGTAATTTCTAAGCTAAACGATAGAGCAGAGCCTGTTGTCTTTATTCTCTGGGGTGCGAATGCAAGAGCTAAGAAGTCCCTAATTACAAACGAAAGACATTTGATACTCGAGGGTGCACATCCAAGCCCACTATCAGCATATAATGGTTTTTATGGCGGAGCCTACTTTACGAGGACTAATGAATTTCTAGAAAAGAATGGTAAAAAAGCGATAAACTGGGATATTACAGATTTGAAATAATGAGCATTTTGTGGTATAATTTATCGTTAAATCAATGAATAAAGAAGGTAAAATTATGTCTGAAAGACAAAAAATAATTAACATTGCCGTTATAGCCCATGTAGACGCTGGTAAGTCGACGCTCGTAGATGCTTTTTTAAAGCAGAGCGGTATATTTAGAGACAACGAAGCGATGGCAGATTGCGTCATGGATAGCGACGATATAGAGCGTGAGAGAGGTATAACAATTTACTCTAAGAACTGCTCAGTAATGCATAATGACGTTAAGATAAACATCGTAGATACACCAGGCCACGCGGATTTTTCATCTGAGGTAGAGCGTATCATGAAGACTGTAGATACAGTTATTCTGCTTGTTGACTCAAGTGAGGGACCTATGCCACAGACTCGCTTTGTTCTTAGCAAGTCGCTAGAGCAGGGGCTAAATCCTATTTTGTTCATTAACAAGATCGATAAGAAGGATGCCAGAATCGACGAGGTTGTCGACGAGGTATACGAGCTATTCATGGACCTAGATTCAAACGATGATCAGCTGAACTTCCCAATTCTATACGGAGTTGCAAGGCAGGGTATAGCTGTTAAGGACCCATCAGATATAGATGGCCTAGAGTTTAGACAGGGAGATAGCAAGCTAAAGCACACACCAGAGGGCTACGGCGGATTCGATATTACGCCGCTCTTTGATACAATAATTGAGCACTGCGAGGTTTATCCAGATAGAAGAGAAGAGCCTTTGCAGATGCAGATTTCAACACTTGCCTACGATGACTATATCGGAAGACTAGGAATCGGAAGAATTACAAGAGGCGTACTCAAACAGGGCAGTCAGGTTTCTGTGGTCAAAGAAAACAGCGTAGAAACTCGCAAAATTGGTCAGATTTTCGTTTACAGAGGTCTTAAGAGGATGCCTGTTGAGGAAGCTCAGTGCGGAGACATAGTTGTCGTTTCAGGTATCTCAGATATCTCAATCGGTGAGACAATCTGCGATCCGTCAGCACCAGAGGGTCTTGGCAGCATCATGATTGAGGAGCCAACGCTTTCGATGAACTTCATGGTTAACTCATCTCCTTTTGCTGGTCAGGTGGGTAAGTATGTGACATCAAGGCATATTAGAGAAAGACTGAACAAGGAGCTAGAGGTCAATGTTGGACTCACTGTTGAGGACACAGATTCAACAGACTGCTTCAAGGTTTCAGGAAGAGGCGAACTCCATCTTTCTATTTTGATAGAGAATATGAGAAGAGAAGGCTATGAGCTAGCTGTATCAAAGCCAGAGGTTATCTACCACAAGGACGAAAACGGCGCTAGGCTTGAACCAATCGAAGAAGTTATAATTACGGTTCCAGATGAGTATTCAGGAACGGTAATCTCCAAGCTAAACCTCAGAAAGGGAATCATGGTTCAGATGTCTGGTGACAACGGATACACTAAGCTAGAGTACCATGCACCAACTAGAGGTCTTTTGGGATATAGATCTGAGTTCATTAACGATACTCGTGGCGAAGGAAACATGGAGAGAAGATTCTTTGCATTCGAAGAGTACAAGGGCGAGATTCCGGGCAGAAATAACGGAGTAGCTATTGCGATAGAAGAAGGTGTTTGCACACCTTATGCGCTTTTCAATATCAGCGAAAGAGTTCAGATGTTCGTAGAGCCTCAGACTAGAGTTTATGAGGGCATGATTGTCGGAATGAACTCGAGAGGAAACGACATGGAGGTTAATCCATGTAAGGCTAAGAAGGCGACAAATATGCGTGCGGCAGGAAGCGATGAGAATGTTAAGCTCTCACCGGCTCGTCACTTCACTCTTGAGGAAGCACTGGAGTTCATAGCTGATGATGAGCTAGTTGAAATCGTCCCAGATGATATCAGGCTCAGAAAGAAGCTACTTAAGGAAATAGAGAGAAGAAGAGCAGGACGCTAAGAAGGCGTTTTGCTATGTAGATAGGTCTTACGGCAAGCCCCTGGTGCAGCCGTGAGAGGGCAGAGGTAGAGGATGATAAACACAGAGCGTTTTACAAAATTAATGACGGAGACTGGAATCGCTTTACTATCCTTCATAGTTGGCTGGGTAGTGATAACGATTTTGATTAAATTGCTTCGCAAGATACTTGTGAAGTCAAATATCGATAAATCACTACACGCGTTTATAACTAATGGCATAAGGGTAATATTTTTGATAGTACTTGCTATTATAATTTTGCAGGAGCTAGGACTGAATACTTCATCTCTTTTGACAGTCCTCGGTGCTGGAGGTGCGGCGATTGCGCTAGCCCTAAAGGATAGTCTTGGCAATGTCGCTGGAGGCTTTCTCATTTTGATCAACAAGCCCTTCAAGTGTGGTGATTTGATAGCAGTAAACGGAAATGTTGATGCGACGGGAATTGTCGATGAGATTGACCTTATGTACACCAAGATGCATACTGGTGATAACAAGGTTGTTACAGTGCCAAACGGAGTGATGTCAGCTTCGGTTTTGACTAACTTCACTGAGTCTGGGATAAGACGAATAGACAAGGTATATAAGTTTGCTAAGGATACAGATATAGCTAAAGTTAAGGAGATTCTTCTTGCAGTAGCAAGGAGCAATCCTCTCGTGCTAAGCACGCCTGAACCGATAATTGGAGTTGGCTCCATAGATGCATATGCACTTTCTGTAGACTTTAAGCTTTGGTGCAATGCAGATGACTACTACAACTTATCATACAAGATAGAAGAGGATGTTACTGAGGCTCTCAGGTCTGCTGAACTCGATCTATCTTACAAGAATATTGATATCCACATGCAGTAATGCAGTGATATATAGATTTGACACGTTTAATTTTTTATTATAGAGAATGGGAGAAAAACAATGAGAGAAATTAAGAAGTTCAAGCGTGTTCTGGTTGCCAATCGTGGCGAGATTGCAATTAGAGTATTCAGAGCATGTCAAGAGCTTGGAATTAGAACAGTTGCAATTTACTCTGAGGAAGACAAGAACAGCTTATTCAGATTTAAGGCAGATGAATCCTACCAGATAGGAAAGGGAAAGACTCCTGTTGCGGCATACCTATCAATTGAGGAAATTATTGAGCTTGCAAAGGCTAAGGGTGTTGATGCTATTCACCCAGGATATGGATTCCTATCAGAGAATACAGAATTTGCAAAGGCTTGCGAGGACGCAGGAATTGAATTTATCGGACCTAACCACTACATGATGGATCAGCTTGGCGACAAGATCAAATCCAAGATTGTAGCTGCTAGAGTTGAGGTTCCTACTATCCCAGGTGTTGACTCAGCTATCAAGGACGAGGACGAGGCGGTTGAATTCGCAGACAGATGTGGATACCCAGTTATGCTTAAGGCAGCAGCTGGTGGCGGCGGCCGTGGTATGAGAATCGTAAGAAGCAAAGATGATATCGTAAATGAGTATAGAAGAGCAAAGAGTGAAGCTCAGGCAGCATTTGGTATCGATGATATATTTATTGAGAAGTACCTCGAAAACCCTAAGCACATCGAGGTTCAGATTGTCGGAGATAAGTACGGTAACATCGTACACCTCTACGACAGAGACTGCTCCATTCAGAGAAGACATCAGAAGGTTATCGAGTTTACACCTTCACTTTGTCTAACAGATGAGCAGAGAAAGGCTATATGTAACGACGCGCTCAAGATTGCAAGAGCAGTTGATTATCGCAGTGCTGGTACAGTTGAGTTCCTTCTAGACTCAGACGGAAGACACTATTTCATTGAGATGAACCCTCGTATTCAGGTAGAACATACAGTTACTGAGATGGTGACAGGTATAGATATCGTTCAGACTCAGATTTTAGTTGCTGAGGGATATGCTCTTGCAGATCCAGAAATCGGAATAGAATCTCAGGATGATATTCACACAAGAGGTTATGCTATCCAGTGCAGAATCACAACAGAAGACCCTAGCAACGGATTTGCTCCTGACACAGGAACTATCGAGCTTTACCGAAGTGCTTCAGGTTACGGCATCAGACTTGATGGCGGTAATGGATTTACTGGTTCAACAATCAGTCCATATTACGACAGTCTTCTAGTTAAGGTTACAGCAACGGCACTTACATTTGATGCAGCAAGACGCAAGGCTATCAGAGCTCTTAGAGAGACTCAGATCAAGGGCGTTAAAACAAACATCGGCTTCATCCTAAACGTTCTAAACCACGAGACCTTCGCTGAAGGAAACTGTAACACTGGCTTTATTTCAGCTCATCCAGAGCTTATGGATATCAGAACCAAGGAAGATGAAGAGCTAAAGATTATTAACTTCCTCGGAAACAAGATTGTTAATGAGACAAAGGGAAGAAAGCCAACCTTTGACGTACCTGTATTCCCACGCGTTAGCCCTGAGGAAATTGCTAAGTTAAGAGGGACAAAGCAGTTACTTGATGAGCAGGGACCTGAGGCAGTAAGCAAGTGGGTTCTTGATCAGAAGAGACTTTTGATCACAGATACAACAATGAGAGATGCTCAGCAGTCACTTATGGCTACTAGAGTTCGTACAATAGATATGGAGAAAATCGCTCCTGGTACAGCGCTCTACGGTAAGGATTTCTTCTCACTTGAGATGTGGGGTGGAGCTACATTTGATACAGCTTTTAGATTCCTTCACGAAAATCCATGGGAGAGACTTGCAACACTAAGAAAGCTCATTCCAAACGTGATGTTCCAGATGCTCGTTAGAGGTGCTAATGCTGTAGGATACAAGAACTACCCTGATAACGTTATCAGAGAGTTCATTAAGCAGTCAGCTAAGGCTGGAATCGATGTATTCCGTATCTTTGACTCACTAAACTGGACAGAGGGAATGAAGATTGCACTTGACGAGACGCTCAAGCAGGGTAAGCTTGCTGAGGCATGCATGTGCTACACAGGCGATATTCTCGATAAGTCAAGAACAAAGTATAATCTAGAATACTACATCAAGCTTGCTAAGGAACTTGAGGCTGAGGGTGCTCACATCATCGGTATCAAGGACATGTCTGGACTTCTAAAGCCAATGGCTGCAAGAGAGCTCATCGGAGAACTCAAGCAGGTTCTTAAGATTCCAGTACATCTACATACACATGACACAAGTGGTAACGGTATCGCAACAGTTCTCATGGCTGCTCAGGCAGGTGTAGACATCGTCGATGCTGCATTTAACAGCATGGCAGGTCTAACATCACAGCCTGGTCTAAACTCAATCGTTGCAGCTCTTGAGCACTCATCAAGAGATACAGAAATCGCTTACGAGGGAATCCAGCAGCTCTCAGAGTACTGGAGAGATGTAAGACCAGTATATGCAAGCTTTGAGTCTGGACTACGTACACCATCTGCAGAAATCTACAAGTATGAGATGCCTGGCGGACAGTATTCAAACCTAAAGGCTCAGGTAGATTCATTTGGACTGGGCTATAAGTTCAATGAGGTTAAGGAGATGTATCGCAAGGTTAACTTGATGCTTGGAGACATCATCAAGGTTACACCTACATCAAAGGTTGTCGGTGACACTGCAATTTTCATGGTTCAGAATGACATGACACCAGAGAACATCTATGAGAAGGGTAAGAATGTAGACTTCCCAGATTCACTAGTTTCATTCTTTGAGGGAATGATCGGTCAGCCACTTGGAGGATTCCCAAAGGATCTTCAGAAGCTAGTTCTCAAGGATAAGAAGCCAATCACATGCCGTGCAGGTGAGCTCCTAGAGGATGAGGATTTTGACGCAATCAAAAAGCACCTAGTTGATGAGCTAGGAATAGAGGCAAGTGAGCAGGATGTCATCAGTGCTGCTATCTACCCTAAGGTATTTGATGACTATATCAAATATGTTCGCAAGAACGGTGATTTCAGACACATGGGTTCTGACATCTTCTTCCACGGACTATCTGAGGGTGAAACTTGCGAAATCAAGATCGATGAGGGTAAGACATTCATCGTAAGACTTATCGAGAGAAGAGCTACAAATAACGAAGGCATCTGTGAGGTTGTATTCGAAATCAACGGTAACCGCAGAGTTGCAAAGGTTAAGGATGAGGACATCAAGGACTCAGTAGCTGTAGCTGTTACAAGATATGCAGACGAAGAAAACCCAATGGAAATCGGTGCAAACATCCCTGGTGCTGTTATCAAGATTCTCATTAAGGAAGGCGATAAGGTCGAAGCAAATCAGGCTATCGCTGTACTTGAAGCAATGAAGATGGAGACAAATATCATTTCAACTACTGATGGTATCGTTGATACGGTATTCGTTAAGGAAGGTCAGCAGGTTAAGGCTGGCGAGATGATTGCAGTACTCAAATAACTAACAAAAAGCGGGGCGTGTATTGCATGCCCTGCTTATTTTTAAGGAGAAGGCAGTGGACAAAAAACAAAGTGTACTAAAAAACTTTTTAACATACATCAAAATAGATACGCAGTCTGACGACACTAGCGAGACTGTTCCTAGTACAGCAAAGCAGCTGAATCTAGCCAAGGTTTTGATAGAAGAAATCAAGGCTCTTGGAATCACAGAGGTAGAGCTAGATGACAAGGGCTATATCTACGGAAAGCTCAGAGGAAATATCGATGCAAAGGTTCCTACAATAGGCTTCATAGCTCATATGGATACGGCACTAGAATTCCCATATCCAGGAGATGAGGCTAGGGTTATAGATAACTACGATGGAGAGCCAGTAACTCTCTGTGAAGGTGTGGTTTTAGATCCAGCATGTAATGAAGCTTTGATGAATGCAAAGGGAAAAACCATCGTAGTTACAAATGGAAAAACTCTTCTAGGAGGAGATGATAAGGCTGGCGTTGCAGAAATAATGACAGCGCTTGAATACATGGTTAAGACTCCTGAGTTTAAGCATGGAGATATCGCATTTTCATTTACTCCAGATGAGGAGATTGGAACTAGCGTTGACCACTTTGATGTCAAGAAGCTTGCGGCAGATAGAGCCTATACACTAGACGGCGCAGCACCAGATGAAATCTCATATGAGAACTTCAATGCGGCTTCTGCTAGCATAAAGATTCATGGCATAGTGACACATCCTGGTGAAGCAAAGAACAAGATGAAAAATGCTCTTCACGTGGCGTGCGAGTTTGCAGAGGCGCTCCCGGCTAGCGAAAGACCTGAGCACACCGAGGGCTACGAGGGTTTCTACCATTTGATGGAGATGAACGGAAACTGTGAAGAGGCTATCTTAGAGTACATAATTAGAGACCACGACATTGATAAGCTTGAACAGAGGAAGGCTTTGATGTCAAAATGTGCAGAGTTCCTAAACGAAAAGTACGGTGCTGATACTGTCGAAATTTCCTTTAAGGATTCATATAGAAACATGGCTGAATGCATGAAGGGTCACGAGGAGCATATAGAATATGCAATGGAAGCCATAAGAGAGCAGGGGCTTGATGCAAGGCCAGCTCCAATGAGAGGTGGCACAGATGGTGCCGGAATTTCACGCATGGGAGTTCCTTGTCCTAACCTTGGAACGGGTTCCTATAACCATCACGGTAATAGAGAATACGCCGTTGTCGAGGAGATGGTAATGCTCGTTGATATCATGCTAAGCGTTATATCAAAATACGCAAAAGAGGTGAGATAGTGAACAAAGAGAGAAAGATGGCGCTGCTGATAGATGCAGAAAATATTTCAGCACAGTATGCTGACTATATTATAGATGAAATAACAAACTACGGTGAGTGCTCATACAAGAGAATTTACGGAAGCTGGGACAAGATTGTCCAAACAAAATGGGAGGGTCAGATAAACAAAAACTCCCTAAAGCCTATGATGCAGTTTAACAACACGAGGGGAAAGAATGCCTCGGATTCTGCATTGATAATCGATGCGATGGATATTCTCTATCGTGGAAATGTCGACGGATTTTGCATAGTTTCCTCGGACAGTGACTTTACTTCACTAGCTAGAAGGCTTGCAGAATCCGGACTTCTCGTAATCGGCATGGGTGAGTCCGACAAGGCAACTGAGGCTCTAGAAAATGCCTTTGATAAGTTTGTCTACATAGATGTTCTAGCAAAGGAAGCCGAGGCCGAAAAGAAGAAGGAGGCTGACGCTGAGGCTGCAGCTGGCATAAAGCCAAGACAGGAAAGAAAGTCTGACCAAACAGGAAACATTCCAAGCAAGAAGCTAATAAGCAGCAAGATTAAGCAGATTATCATGGCAAATGAGGATCTAGGAAAGCCAACAGACCTTGGGCAGATTGGAAATGAGCTGAGCAGACTTTACAGAAACTTTGACGTAAGATACTACGACAAAAAAGGTGGCGGAAAGTACAAATTCCTTAGAGAGTTCGTTGCAGACCTTCGCGGTCTAGAAATCGAAAGAATAGACAAGAGAGTATTTGTAAGCATAAAAAAATAGCTTTACTAATGATAAATAGATGATATAATTAGCACAAGAGAAAAAAGTTGCACAATACTGAAATTAACTTTTATGTTTAATAGTTTTGGAGGCAAAGATATATGATTATTCTACTTGCAATAATTCTATTCCCAATAGCATTGTTGCTTGAGCTTGCTAAAAAATCATAATAAAAGAAGCACCGTAAGGTGCTTTTTTTATGGGGAATTTTGAATACAACTTAAATCATGCGTATTTAATGCGTATAATGATATAAAAGAGGGTATAAATGAAAAAAAGGAGGAGAAAATGAAAAATGTATATCCAATAGTATTAAAAAAAGGAAGTAAGGATAATTACATTGTATTTGTTCCAGATTTCAATATTAATACAGAAGGTGAAGACATGGCTACAGCTATTGAAATGGCAAGAGATGCGATAGGAATAGTGGGAATTGATATGGAGGATGAACACGAGGTTTTGCCTAAACCATCAGCAATGACATCAATAGAAACAAATAAAGATGAGTTTATAAGTCTCGTGGATGTGGACTTTGATGAATACAGAAGAAAGAATGATATGAGAGCAATTAGGAAAAACTGTACGATTCCTTCATGGCTTAACTTTGAGGCGGAAAAAGCAGGAATAAATTTCTCGGCTATATTACAAGCAGCTCTTAAAGCAGAACTAAATTTGAAATAGTAAAAAGCCCTGAATATTGAAATTCAGGGCTTTTCCTAAAAGGTATGAAAAAGAAAAAATGAAGATAAAGAAATTAACAATAAAGTTAAATTTCCTCATCTTCACCTTAGAAATCACCATAGAGAGAGCGTAAGCTCCTCTATGGACATCATACCATAATAAAATATGAAAGGCAAGAAGAGAATGAGAATCACAGTTAAGAATAGAAAAACAACAGCAAAAGAAAAGATTATTGGCGGCATCGTGTGGGGAATACTGATTGGATGCATTGTTTACTTAGCTATAAAATAAGGAGGTGCAACATATGAAGACCATCATAAAAGGCAAATTCTATGATACAGACACAGCAATTACAATAGGAAAGTTTGGGGAGGAAGAACTTTTCAGAAAAAAACGGGAGAATTCTTCAAGCTTGACACAAAAATTGGCATAAAGCCTCTTACAAAAGAGGAAGCAAAAATATGGGTAGAGAACTATTTAAAAGAAGATACATACATCTCATTATTTTGTGGAACAAGGGAACAAAAACTGCAAGTGACAAGTTAAGAAAAATAAGAGAAATGACAGGCTTAACACAAAACAAATTTGCAGATGCTTATGAGATACCAGTCCGCACAATAAAAAGTTGGGAAATGGGAGAGCGAATACCTCCGAAATATGTTTTGAATCTGCTCGAGTTTAAGGTAAGGTGTGATTTTAAAAATAAATAAAATAAAAAGCAAAGGGAAAGTAATAAGATGTTTAAGAATGGGTTTATAAAAGCAATTCGATCGCGTACATCTTTACAGTGACTTGTGGAAAAGTGGCACACCAAATGGCACACTTTAAATGGTTTTAATTGATGTCTTTTGATGTAGAAATCTAAATAATTACCAAATATAAACAAGATAAAAAGCCCTGAATATTGAATTTCAGGGCTTTTCTTAACTGGTATCGCCTAGGGGAGTCGAACCCCTGATTCAGCCGTGAGAGGGCTACGTCTTGACCACTTGACCAAGGCGACAAATTAAATTGTTAAATCACAAATCATTTATTGAAATGCTACAAGGGATATTATATACTAAGATAATCGACTTGTAAAGTTTTTTATTTAAATAATTTCGGGAGAATTCATATGATAAATTATGTAAGTACAAGAGGCATGGAAGGTAGCTTTAGCGCAGCTGAAGCAATAGTTAAAGGAATCGCTGACGACAAGGGTCTGTTCGTACCGACCAAGATACCGGCGCTCTCAGTTAGCTTTGATGAGCTAGCTAAGATGACTTATCAGCAGGTTGCCAAGCTAGTGATTGGATCATTCTTCTCAGATTTCACAAGTGAGGAGATTGACTACTGCGTAGACAATGCTTATGATGAGAAGTTTGAGGTTCCTGAGATCGCAAAGATAACAAAGGCTGACGGAGCAAACTTCCTAGAGCTATATCACGGAAAGACTGCAGCTTTTAAGGACATGGCGCTTTCAATTCTTCCTTATCTTATGACTACATCTATGAAGAAGCTCGGTGTAGATAAGAAGGTTTGCATTTTGACAGCCACATCTGGAGACACTGGAAAGGCAGCTTTGGAGGGCTTTGCCGATGTAGAAAATACAGAGATAATCGTGTTCTATCCTAAGGATGGAGTTAGTGAGGTGCAAAGACGCCAGATGGTAACTCAGGAGGGAAAGAATGTTCACGTATATGCAATAGAAGGAAACTTTGATGATGCGCAGACGGGAGTTAAAAAACTTTTTACTGACAATGCGCTCAAGGAGGAGCTTGCATCAAAGGGATACGTTTTCTCATCTGCAAACTCAATTAATATAGGAAGACTAATTCCTCAGGTTGCATACTACGTTTATGCGTATTCAAGACTTGTAGCAGCAGGGGATATTGAAGCTAGCGATGCAATAAACATCACAGTTCCAACAGGAAACTTCGGAAATATCCTCGCAGCCTACTATGCAATGAAGATGGGAATTCCAGTATCAAAGTTTATATGTGCTTCCAATGAGAACAAGGTTTTGACCGACTTCTTTGTAAGTGGCAAGTACGATATAAAGAGAGATTTTGTTTTGACGAACTCACCATCCATGGATATTTTGATCTCAAGCAACCTAGAAAGACTTCTATACCACCTAAGCAGTGCTGATGAGCTTAGGAAACTTATGGAATCTTTAGATAGCAAGGGGGAGTACAAGGTTTCTGATTCTATCAAAGCGGGACTAGACTGCTTCTACGCAGGTTTTGCGGATATGGATTTGACCTGCGAGACAATAGGAGAACTATACAAGAAAGAAAGCTATCTTGTAGACACTCATACAGCCGTAGCTTATGCAGTTTTCGAGCAGTACAAGAAGGAGACGGGTGACGAAAAAGCGAATGTCATAGCTTCAACAGCCTCACCATACAAGTTCCCAAGAAGCGTTGCATCATCAATTGGACTTAATCCTGAAGGAATGAGTGACTTTGAGTGCGTAGATAAGCTCAAGGAATTTACAGGAGTTAAAGTACCTAAGGCTATAGATGGACTAGAAAGCAGGGAAGTTAAGCACGATAAGGTATTTGCAAAGGATAAAATGCTCGATGCGATAGAGGATGCTCTATGTCTATAATTGAGATTCTGCTAATTGCAGTAGGACTCTCGATGGACGCCTTTGCCGTTTCTATATGCAAGGGGCTTGCGCTTAGAGATATGAAGTGGAGATACGCTATAGTTTGCGGACTTTATTTCGGTATCTTTCAGGCCTTAATGCCTAGCATCGGGTATTTTCTAGGGGCAAGGTTCATTGCAATCATAGCAGATTTTGACCACTGGATAGCCTTTGTTCTTCTCCTCATAATCGGGCTTAAAATGATCAAAGAGGCAGGGGATGAGGAAAAGGAAGATGCTAACTTTGATGTGAAGACCATGCTCCTTTTGGCTATTGCAACTAGCATAGATGCGCTCGCTGTAGGTATAAGCTTTGCTGTACTTAAGGTAAACATTGTTCTTGCAGTAACTCTTATAGGTGCGACGACCTTTGCATTTGGTTTTGCGGGAGTAAAGCTCGGAAACCTTTGCGGAACTAGGTTTAAATCAGGCGCAGAGAGGGTAGGTGGAGTAATTCTCATTTTGATAGGAACAAAAATATTACTTGAGCACCTTGGAATATTGAGCATATAGCTAAAATAGATAAAAGAACTTACAAAAGCTTTGTACAAAAGTACAAAAAAAAGAGTTTTGTTCATAAAACAATGCAATCGTTTTGATGAAGAGATTCAATGTATACATAGTACTAAAATAGAGGGCTCACGATAATTATTGCTACTTGTAAATAATTATTAATCAAAACTGTATGGCCTAAGTTATTTTGTAAGGTGTATCAAAACGCTTTTTAGCAGTAAAGAGACAAATAGAATATTAGATAGTAAAAAAGAAAGCCCCTAAAGGCTTTCTTTTGCATTGGCGGAGGACATGGGACTCGAACCCACGAGGCTGTTACACCCTACTCGCTTTCCAGGCGAGCTCCTTAGCCACTCGGTCAATCCTCCACATTATGTATCATTATACGCTTGGCAAGTATACAATATCTGCTCAAAACAGCTATTTAAGTTTAACATAGTGAACCTGCATATGCAAGGAGGAATATTATATTGTTCCAAACACAAATCGTTCACATTGCCATCATATTTAATTGACATTTTAATCAAAAAGTGCTAAATTACATTTGTTGGATTTATTGCTCAATGGTTTAGGGAGGACTTATTAATGAAAAATCTCAAATCAAGGGCCATCTGGATCATAGGATTTGCGGCACTACTAATTATGTGTATGCCAATTCTCGCTATGGCTAAAGAAGCAGAGTATGTACCTGCTTTATTTGGATCAGTTTGGTCATTACTACCACCATTTGTGGCTATTATACTTGCACTTATTACAAAGGAAGCATATAGCTCATTATTCATCGGTATTGTATGTGGTGGAATACTTTGGTCAGGTGGACACTTCGAACAGACAGTTCATCACGTACTTCATGACGGAATTATTTCAAGACTTTCAGATAGCTACAACGTTGGTATCCTAGTATTCCTTATTATACTCGGTTCACTAGTAGCTATGATGAACAAGACAGGTGCTTCAGCAGCTTTCGGAGCATGGGCGGAAGAACGCATTAAGACAAGAGAAGGTGCTCAGTACAGCACAATTCTTCTAGGATGTCTTATCTTCGTAGATGACTATTTCAACTGTCTAACAGTTGGTGCTGTTATGAGACCTATTACAGACAAGCACCACGTTTCAAGAGCTAAGCTAGCATACCTAATTGACGCAACAGCAGCTCCTGTTTGCATCATCGCTCCTATTTCATCATGGGCGGCTGCGGTAGCAGGCTTTGTTCCTGGAGAAGATGGTTTCTCACTATTCGTACGTTGCATACCTTACAACTTCTATGCGCTTCTAACAATTCTCATGATGGTTTGCATCGTAGCTTTCCATTTCGACTATGGTCCAATGAGAGTTCACGAGGACAATGCTATCAATGGCGATATCTACACAACACCAGATAGACCTTATGAGAACGCTCAGAGCGATGCTATCGAAGGTAAGGGTAAGGTTATCGACATGATTCTACCAGTACTTATTCTAATCGCATTCTGCATCGGCGGAATCCTTTATGCTGGTGGATTCTTCAAGGGAACAGGATTCGTAAAATCATTCTCAAGCACAGATGCATCAGTTGGTCTATCAACAGGATCACTTCTAGCTATCCTAGTATGCGTTGCTTGGTTCCTAGGAAGAAGACTTATCTCATTTAAGGATATCATGGATTGCTTCCCAGAAGGATTCAAGGCTATGATTCCTGCTAACATGATCCTAACACTTGCATGGACACTAAAGGCTATGACAGATAGCCTAGGCAGCAAGGAATTTGTTCAAGAGTTCGTAGGTGGACTCGCAGGTAACCTTGTAAACTTGCTACCAGCTGTAGTATTCTTAATCGGATGCGTAATCGCATTTGCTACAGGAACATCATGGGGAACATTTGGTATCCTAATTCCTATCGTTGTATCAGTATTCTCTAACGATAAGGAGATGATGGTAATAGCAATGTCAGCTTGTATGGCAGGTGCTGTATGCGGAGACCACTGCTCACCAATATCAGATACAACAATAATGGCATCAGCAGGCGCTCAGAGCAATCACATCAACCACGTAAATACACAGCTGCCTTACGCTATGACAGTAGCAGCAGTATCATTTGTAGGATACATAGTTGCTGGATTTGTAAAGAATGTATTCATCGCACTTCCAGTTGCATTTGCTATGATGGTTGCAGTACTAGCTGTACTAGTTAAGATTTACGGAAAAGAATCTGAATAAATTACACTAAGGTGTATAAATTTATATTCAATTGACAATGATTCAACACGAAAAGCCCTTTAGTTACTAAGGGGCTTTTTCAATTGCTTTTCCCCTTACATTTTATACGCAGATGGTGTATACTATTATTGTAAGTTAAATATGGTAAGAGGAGAGTTACAAATGTTCAAAGAAAACGAATTGGTAATGTACGGTTCTACCGGCGTTTGTCGCGTAAAGGAGATTGGCAGGCCAAGTTTTGTTGACAAGGACGACGAGCGTATCTACTACCTCTTAGAGCCAGTTTTTCAGAGCGGTGTCATCTATGCACCTATTGACAATGATAAGATTCCTATCAGAGCAGTAATTTCAGCAGAGAGTGCCTCGCAGCTACTTGATCATTTTGATGAGATTGAGGTTGATGATTACAAGTGCAAGAGCTCTCAGCAGCTATCGCAGCACTATCAGAGCATAATAGAAAATCACTGCTGTGCAGATTTACTTGCCATGACCAAGTCTATTTATATTAAATCTATGGTAGCTGGTAGGAATAAGAAACACCTAGGGCAGATAGACAAACGGTATATGAAGCGCGCGGAGGACTTGATTTATAGCGAAATCGCAGTCGCACTCGATACCAATAGAGAAGATGTCGAAAGGTATATTAAGGACAAGCTAGGAAAATACATTATCTAAATCAGAGTAGTAGATTTTCCAACTAATCTTATGCTAATCCTAAACTAATCTTAAATGCTCGGATGCTTTTAGAATTTCTAGAAGCATCCATTTTATTTGCTTGACTTTTAATCAAAATACGATATAATCTTTTTTGTTGGTTTAGCAATACTAAACAAATAGTTTAGAAAGGATATGCCTAATGTCTATTCAAATCGGTGAAAAGATTAAGGAGCTTAGAATAAGAAATGGGCTAACTCAGGAGGAGCTAGCAGATAGAGCAGAGCTCTCCAAGGGATTCATTTCCCAGCTTGAGCGAGACCTTACCTCACCGTCGATTTCGACGCTTGAGGATATTTTGCAGTGCCTTGGAATAAGCGTATCTGAATTCTTTGCTAGCGAAGAGGATGAGCAGATAGTTTTCGGAGAAGAGGACTATTTTGAGAAGGAAGATGCTACTGAGGGAAATATCATCGAGTGGATCATTCCTAATGCTCAGAAGAACGAGATGGAGCCTATAAGGCTAAAGATAGAACCTAATGGAAGAACCTATCCGGATAACCCTCACGAGGGAGAGGAATTTGGATACATACTTAAGGGAAGCATATGCATCCATTTAGGCAGTAAGAAGTACGAAGCCAAGGCTGGAGAAGCCTTTTATTATAAAGCAGATAAAACACATTATTTCATGTCGAAGAGCGGAGCCCTTTTGATATGGGTTAGCACGCCGCCAAGCTTTTAGGAGGGAAAATGCAATCATTAATAGAACTTAAGAACATAAGCAAAGCATTTGGCGATACGACGGTGCTGGATAACTTCAATTTGAGTGTAAATGAGAATGAGTTTATCACTTTGCTAGGACCTTCAGGCTGCGGAAAGACTACAACGCTCAGAATAGTAGGTGGCTTTGAGACGCCTGATAAGGGTAAGGTGTTTTTTGAGGGCAGGGATATTACAGACCTTGCGCCAAATAAGAGACATATCAATACTGTATTTCAGAAGTATGCTCTGTTTCCACATATGAATGTAGGAGACAATATTGCATTTGGTCTAAAGATCAAAGGAAAGAGCGACCAGTATATCCGAGATAAGATAAAGTATGCACTAAACCTCGTAAACCTAAGCGGATACGAGAGAAGAAGAATAGATTCACTATCAGGTGGACAGCAGCAGAGAATTGCTATTGCAAGAGCTATAGTTAACGAGCCTAAGGTTCTTCTCCTTGATGAGCCTCTTGGAGCTCTTGATCTAAAGCTAAGGCAGGACATGCAGTACGAACTTATTAGACTTAAGAACGAGCTTGGGATTACCTTCCTATATGTAACTCACGACCAAGAAGAAGCTCTTACCATGAGCGATAAGGTCATAGTTATGAATGGTGGCTACATACAGCAGATGGGAACTCCTGAGGAGATATATAACGAGCCTGAGAACGCGTTTGTTGCTGACTTTATTGGCGATAGCAATATCATTGACGCTGTAATGCTAGAGGATAAATATGTAAAGATAGGTGAGACTGTCTTTGATTGTGTGGATACTGGATTTGGCAAGAACAAGCCAGTCGATGTAATGATAAGACCTGAGGATATTATCATCAGAGAGCCTGGTAAGGGTAAGATAGACGGAGTGGTTACACACAATATCTTTATTGGTGTTTACTATGAGATGGAGATAGAGGCAGGTGGATTCACTTGGCTTGCTCAGAACACAACTAGCTTTGCAGTAGGTGAGCATGTAAGCATTGATGTAATTCCTTTCAACATACAGATCATGCACAAGCCTCAGACCAAGGAAGAGGAGGCAATAGAGATAGATGTATAAAAAGCCTTTTGCAATTCCATTCATAGGCTGGATACTCATCGGTACTATTGTTCCGGGACTAGTTATCGCTTTCTATGGATTTACGGATAGGAGCGGGTCTTTTACGATGGATAATGTGACTAGCATTCTCGCACCTGAGCATGCTAAGGCACTTTGGATGTCGCTACTACTCGCTTTTATCAGCAGCCTGATATGTTTAATAATCTCTCTGCCACTCGCTTTGATTCTCAGAAACAGTAAGCTGAGCAGCAAGGGTTTTTTGGTGTTTATTTTTATACTTCCTATGTGGATGAACTTCCTGCTTAGAACCATGGCTTGGCAAGTTCTTCTCGAGAGAGGTGGTCTGATTAACAGCTTCTTTGAGAATATTGGAATGCCAGGACTTCAGATTATAAATACACCGGTAGCAGTTGTACTAGGCATGGTCTACGACTATCTGCCTTTTATGATACTGCCTATATATAATTCAATGATTAAGATCGAAAATGCAGTTATCGAAGCTGCGTATGATTTAGGCGCAACCAAGGCCAAGGTTTTCAAGGATGTCATTCTTCCGCTTTCCGTTCCAGGAATAGCTAGTGGCATAACCATGGTATTCGTACCTGCGCTGACAACCTTTGCTATTTCGAATATGCTGGGTGGAGGAAAGATATATTTGATAGGTAATATCATCGAGCAGGAGTTTACGACAACTTCGAACTGGAATCTCGGCTCAGGACTTTCGCTTGTAATGATGGTATTCATTTTGGTTACTATGGAGCTGATGTCGAGGCTCGATAAGGATGGGGATGGTGCTTTGATATGAGAAAGATTGGAAGTAACATTTACCTTGCGCTTATCGTCATGTTCCTGTACCTACCGATTTTGACACTAGCCGTTTTTTCATTTAACAAAGCTAAGACTATGGCAGTTTGGTCAGGATTTTCGCTCAAATGGTACAGAGCCATGCTAGAAAACGACCAGATAATCGAGGCTATAAGAAATACCTTTTCAATCGCCTTTGTGGCAGCTCTTGTTTCAACATTTATAGGAACCTTTGCCTGCCTTGGCATGAACAAAATGAGAAAGAAGTCGCAGAATGTTTTGATGGGTCTAAATAACATTCCGCTTTTAAATGCAGATATCGTTATCGGAATATCCTTGATGATGACCTTCCTAGCATTCAAAATTGACCTTTCGTGGACGACGGTGCTTTTATCACACATTACCTTTTGCATACCTTATGTAATACTTTCGGTACTACCGAAGATAAAGCAGCTGAGTCCTAGTGCCTATGAGGCGGCGCTAGACCTTGGAGCAAGTCCGCAGTACGCTTTTTATAAGATTGTCATGCCTGAGATTTGGCCGGGAATTTTCTCGGGATTTCTGCTTGCTTTTACGATGTCAGTAGACGACTTTGTTATAACGCACTTTACAAGAGGTGCGGGAATAAATACGATTTCAACTTTGATATATAGTCAGGTCAAGGTTGGAATTAAGCCTACGCTATTTGCGCTTTCGACGGTAATCTTTATTCTCGTGCTTGTTATACTTATAATAACTAACATCCTTTCAGGAATAAAGGAGGGCAAGGACAGATGAAGAAAAGAATAGTTTCGATGCTTCTTATTTTCGCTCTATGCCTAGGACTTGCAGCCTGCGGAGGAAAGGGTGAAGAGAAAGAAAATAACTCCAAAGTCCTCAAGGTTTATAGCCTTGGCGACTACTTTGATCCTGCTTTGATAGATGAATTTGAAAAAGAGACTGGCATCAAGGTGATTTTAGATAACTTTGATACAAACGAAGAGATGTATCCGGTTATTTCAAAGGGAACTGTAAAGTATGATGTAATTTGTGCATCTGATTATATGATTGAAAGGCTCATCAAGAAGAAGCTTTTAGCAAAGCTTGATTATGCAAACCTTCCAAACTTTGAAAACATCGACCAAAGGTATATGCAGATTGCATCAAAGTTTGATAAAAATAACGAATATGCGGTTCCTCATACATGGGGAGTGCTAGGCGTCATGTACAATACCAAGAAGGTACGCGAGGGCGAGATAAAATCTTGGAATGATCTTCTCAAGAAGAAGTATGACCAGCAGATTGTCATGCCTGATAGCGTGCGTGACAACTTTGCGATTGCGCTTAAGGCTAGGGGGTATTCTATAAACACCAAAAAGGAGTCTGAGCTCAAGGAGGCAACAAAGTTCCTCCAAGATCAAAGTCCTCTTGTCTACAAGTACTCAAACGACGCAGCAAGAGACCTAGCCATAGGAGGATCTACGGATATTGCTATTGTTTGGAACGGTGAGGTTCTTTATTCTAGGGAGGAGAACAGCGATTTAGATTTCGTAGTGCCAAAGGAGGGAAGCGAGGAGTTTCTTGACATGTGGGCTATACCTGCAAATGCAGAGCACAAGAAGAATGCTGAGAAGTGGATTGACTTCATGATGAGAAAGGATACCGCGCTTAAAAACTATGAATACCTAACATACACCATCCCTAATAAGGCAGTAATAGAGAAGGTATCAAAGGATACGGAGAGCAAGAAGTACATCTTCCCCGATGAGAGCATCATATCAAAATGTGAGTCCTTGACGGACCTCGGCACCAAGTACGACGATATGTATAACAAGTACTGGAAGAAATTCAAATCAAATTGATTCCGTAAATAAGCATTAAAAATCCGCCTCGGAATGCTCTATGCGAGCTACTATCCGCAGGCGGTTTGTATTTCAGATTTTAGATTATATGAATGTATTTTTCTAGCTCTTTTTCGAACTCTAGGCGATGGTGCTTTGTGTAGATTCCTGGAATTCCGCCAGTGTGAATCATAACAACATTTTCGCCCTTTGCTATTTCGCCTTTTTCTACCATCTCTAGAATTCCTGCAAATGTCTTACCTGTGTAGCATGGATCCATGATTATACCTTCCTTGCTTCCTAGGTAGTAGATTGCATCGCGAACTTCCTTGCAAGGGTTGTTATATGCACCTCTGTGGTAGTCGCAGGTTAGGTCAAAGTCACTTTCCTTGGCGTCAAACTTCATACCAAACTGATTCTTACAGCTATTGTAGTACTCGATAGCTGTCTTTTCTATTCCATCTGGGAATGGCTCAATCGCAATACCTGTGAGTCTAAATCCAAGGTCTTCGTTCTTCTGTCCTGCAAAGAGTCCCATATATGTTCCCATGCTTCCAACGGTTGTGATTACACGTGGATCTTCTAACTTCATTTCCTTAAGCTGCTTATCTAGTTCAAGAGCGCAGTCATAGTAACCGAGCATACCTATATTGTTTGAACCACCAGTGCAGATGAAGTAAACCTTTTCGCCTTTGTCTTCCCATTCCTTAGTAATCTTCGCAAAAGCTTCTTCAGCAACTTCCTGCTTGGTTCTTGTGCCATCGTTGTGAACGAGGTAGACATTGCAGTTCATGATGCCGTCTAGTATAAGATTAGCAGAAATCTCACCTGGATATTCATCTACGGCTACAATAGCAGATTTTAGTCCAAAGCGAGCTGCTGATGCGGCAGTAAGTCTTCCGTGGTTAGTCTGAGCACCACCAGTTGTAAGAAGCATTGTAGCTCCTTTATCCAAAGCATCCTTAACTAGGTACTCAAGTTTACGAAGCTTGTTTCCGCCAGTTCCAAGCGCTGTTATATCGTCTCTCTTGAGATATAGATTTATTCCTAGATCCTCGGAAACGTTCTTGAGATATGTGATCTGTGAAGGCTGCATCAAAATATTAACCTTATCATGTCCGTAAAGCATAGCATAAGCTCCTTTCAGATAATAACTATATAATTAAATAAATAATATCATACTTTGATGAATAATATAATACATAGAAAATATTTGTTCTACAGGTATGTATAATAATACAATTAGGGTATAATGTGATACAATAGCTGTATAGATGAGTATTTTTGCTAAAAAAATGAACATGAAGTTCAAATCGTATTTTTATAATGTAATCATGGGATTACACAAGTGTGGAGGTGTACTATGAAATCACGCGAAATCCTAAACAACCCATTTCTAAATAAGGGAACTGCTTTTACCATGGAAGAACGTAAGAAACTAGGTCTTATTGGGCTACTTCCACCATATGTTCAGACTATAGAGGAGCAGGCTGCACAAACTTATGCACATATGGAAAAGAAGGAGAGTATGTTGGAGAAGCGTCTATTCCTAATGGAAATCTTCAATACAAATCGTACTCTTTTCTATTATCTATTTTCACAGCACCTAGAGGAGTTTAACCCTATTGTATATGATCCAACAATTGCTGAGACCATAGAAAACTATAGTGACCTCTTCGTAGATCCTCAGTATGCTGGATATCTAGATATAAACCATCCTGAATATATTGAGGAGACGCTTAGAAATGCAGCAGGTAATCGTAATATACGCCTCATAGTTGTTACAGATGCTGAGGAAATTCTTGGAATAGGTGATTGGGGAACAAATGGTGTGGATATCTCAGTAGGCAAGCTTATGGTTTACTCAGGAGCTGCTGGTATTGATCCGTCTATGGTGCTTCCTTTGGTAATAGATGCTGGAACTAACCGTAAAGCACTTCTTGAAAATCCTAACTACCTAGGAAATCGCCATGAGCGTATTACGGGAGACAAATACTATAATTTTATAGATGAGTTTGTTCAGACTGCAGAAAAGTTATTCCCTAAGCTATATCTACACTGGGAAGATTTTGGACGATCAAATGCAGCAAACATACTAGAAAAATATCGCAAGAAAATCCCTACATTTAACGATGATATTCAGGGAACTGGAATAGTAACTCTAGGTGGTCTATACGGAGCTCTGGAAATATCAGGTGAGAAGCTGACTGATCAGGTATATGTGTGCTACGGTGGTGGTACGGCTGGAGCTGGTATTGCATCACGTGTACTTAGAGAGATGGTAAATGAAGGACTTTCGGAAGAGGAGGCTTATAAACATTTCTTCATGGTAGATAAGCAAGGGCTCCTATTTGACGACATGGATGATCTAACTCATGAGCAGAGACCTTTTGCAAAGAAGCGTTCTGATTTTACAAATGCTGAAAAGCTCACAGACCTTCTAGAAGTAGTTAAAACCGTAAAGGCAACTATTTTGGTAGGAACATCGACAAATCCTAATTCTTTCACTAAAGAAATAGTGGAGGCTATGTGTGAGAACTCTGCTCATCCAATGATTTTCCCACTTTCTAATCCAACAAAGCTTGCTGAAGCAAGTGCTGAAAATCTTATCAAATGGTCGGATGGAAAGGCTTTTGTTGCAACAGGAATACCAGCTGATAATGTTTCATATAAAGGTGTGGAACATGTAATTGGTCAGGCAAATAATGCTTTGATATATCCAGGTCTAGGACTAGGAATGTTAGCATCAGAGGCAAGTCTTTTGACAGATGAGATGATAGGTGCTGCAGCTCGCGCCTTAGGTGGAATTATAGATATGAAAAAACCAGGTGCTCCTGTATTACCTCCATTTAAGTATGTTGCTGAGGTTTCAATAAAGGTAGCTGAAGCAGTTGCTAATAAGGCTCAGGAGCAAGGACTTGCACGCTGCGAGGAAAAGGATATGGCAAAGGCAGTACATGAACTTAAGTGGTACCCTAAGTATCGTTAATAATTTATAGTTTGCTTATAAAGTGTGCCAATGAGACCTTGTCTCTTGGCACGCATGCTTAATATTCTCGGTATGAAGTAAAGAAAGGTTTTTTATGAATATATTACTAACATCTATAGAGAGTATAATTCCGATTATAATTATAATCGTATTAGGATATGTACTTCAGTGTCGTGGATGGTTTGAGGATAGCTTTGGAGCTAATTTATCACGCCTAATTATGAATGTAGCGCTTCCTGCATCAATCTTTGTTTCGGTTATGAAGTATCTCACACTAGACAAGCTGATAAGTCTTTCAGGTGGTTTGATATATACATTTGGAGCATTCATATTAGGTTATATAGTAGCCTTTATCACCGTAAAGGTGTTCAAAGTTAGGCCTGGTCGAAGAGGCACTATGATTAATACTTTTGTAAATGCAAATACTATATTTATTGGATTACCATTAAACATAGCTTTATTTGGAAATGAGGCACTTCCTTATTTCTTGATCTACTATATTACAAATACTGTTTCGACTTGGACCCTAGGTGTCTACCTAATGACAAGCGATAGCAAGACTGGTAAGAATGAGGGCGCAAGTAAGTTTGATTGGAAGAAACTTCTTCCTGCTCCACTAGTTGGATTTTTGATTGCTCTAGTATTTTTGGTTATTAAAATCCCGGTACCTAGCTTTGCAACTAGCACTCTAACATATATAGGTAATCTGGTAACGCCACTGTCTCTCCTATACATTGGTATAGTTCTATCAAAGGCAGGACTAAAAACCATTACTTTAGATAGAGATACAATCATAACATTAATTGGAAGGTTTATACTTGGACCTGCTGTTATGATTGCACTTCTAACTTTGACTGCAAAAGGAATGCCTACAGCTGAGTATAGAACTTTTGTAATCCAGTCTGCCGCTCCAGCACTTGCAGTACTACCAATCCTTGCTCATCAAGGCGATGGAGATGTAGAGTTCTCGACAAATGTTGTAACTATTAGTACAATTCTATTTGTAATCGTTGTACCTATTGTTGATATGATATTAGGATAGAGGATATTTATGAATAAGATTATTGGAATTCTAAAAAAATGGAAAAACCCGATTAAGCTTGTCTTGTTCATGTCAATAGGAAGCCTCGTCATCATAGAAATAATTAGGATGTTTAGGTCCATTTCTATCGATGAAGTAACAAGTACGATAGGAACTATAGCACCTGAGAAGGTGCTATTCCTATTTGTGCTGGGATTTGCTGCTGTATCACCAATGATACTTTATGACTATATTCTGAACAAGGAACTAAAGCAAAGTCCAAGGCTTTCATATCTCATCGAGACAAGTTGGACAATCAACACGCTGAATAATATGATTGGATTTGCAGGACTGGTTGATGTTGGACTAAGATATTCATTTTATGCAGATGAGGAAAAACCAGATGCAAGCATGCAGGCAATATCTCGCGTTATACCATATTTTATGAGTGGTTTTTCATTTATGTCACTCATAGCGCTAGTTTTGATTACAGTTTTTCCTAGCTCATCAGATATACATCGCTACTGGCCTGCACTACTTGCAGCAGGACTTTATCTTCCTTTCATTCTTTTTATTTCAAATAGAAAAAGCTTGACTTACTTTGGGCAAATGAAAGGAAAGACTGCAATAGCTTTATTTCTGTCATCAGCGATAGATTGGATTTGTGTAAGCAGTTTTTTCATATTATCGGGCAGATGTTTAGGTTATTCACTACCAATCTCTGAGTTAGTCCCATTATTTATGATTTCCATAACTGTTGGCATCATGTCAATGATTCCAGGAAGTTTAGGAAGTTTTGATTTAGTAATGGTAACAGGCCTTGTTAGTCTTGGACTTGACAAGGTGCAGGCACTTAGCTGGATATTCGTATACAGACTGTTTTATTATATGTGTCCATTTGCAGTAGGGGTGATATTATTTATCAAAAATATGGGTGGAAAGATAAATGAAAAATATCTTGGAATCCCTAAAAAAGTTCTGGAGTCTCTATCCATTAAAATGTTAGTTTGGGGATTTAGGATTTTTGCTATATTCCTCATAATATCTGCAATCGTTCCACAGGAATTAAGTCATATACCAATATTAAAGGAACTTAAGCCTGTAGAGGGGCAGTTTATCTGGCAATACCCATGTATACTTTTAGGTATAGTGTATTTTCTAGTAGCAAGATTGATTGCTCGCAACTTGAAGATAGTGCCAGTTATTACCACAATAATAGGGGTATTAACTTTGATTTACCTAAATATAGGGGTCTACTCTATACCAAGTAGTATACTTCTTTTGGCTTTGATAGCACTTACCTGGTGGAACAGGAGGGAGTTTGATCGTATAAGCTATATCTATGCATGGGAGGATATAGTAAAGGATTTTGGTGCAATAGGTATAGTATTAATCACTACGATTGTTTTGCTTGCTCGAATTGACTCACATCACCTAGGAAGCTTTTATCATACGAAATACTTTGTATCACATTGGCTAGGTCTTTTAATTATGGCTCTTATTATAGTTGTAGTTTATCGCACGATTTTACGCCTAATAAGAAGAGATGATGCTGTTTTAGGATGCGAATTTGATAAGCAAAGGTATATAAATTTCCTAGCTACAATTGATAATATAAATCCAAACGCTGCACTTGCATTTTTAGGTGATAAATATCTATATTGGTATCAAGAGGATGGAGTGGATAGAGCAGTTTTTCAATTCGCAATGGAAAACAACAAATGTGTTGTAATGTCCGATCCAATATCGCAACCAGGATATCTAGATCAGGCAATATCCAAAATACTAGCTGACGCTGAACTTGCAAATATATCAGTAGTTTTCTACGAAGTAAATCAAGAAACAACGCTCGTACTTCATGATTACGGATACGATTTCATGAAATTCGGAGAGATGGCACATGTTCCATTAGAGCGTTTCACTTTAGAGGGGAAGGCAGGCAGAAAGTTCAGAACAGCTGTTAACAAACTAGAGAACAAAGGTTATACATTTGAGGTGGTAGAGCCTCCTTTTGATGATAAATTAATGGATAATCTTAGAAAAATATCAGATAGTTGGCTAGATGGACGTCAAGAAAAAGGCTTTTCTCTAGGATATTTTGATGAAGAATATATAAAGCTTGCACCTGTTGCTATCGCAAAGGATGAGAATGGGGAAATACAAGCCTTTGTGACATTTATCGTAGTAAATAATAAAACGATTTCTGGTATAGATTTGATGAGATATGATTTACATAAATCGCAAAATGGCATAATGGACTATCTTTTTATAAAGATTATGAGTTATTTTAAGGAGCAGGGAGCTTGTAATTTTGACCTAGGCATGGCACCTTTATCAAATGTAGGAAGAGCAAAGCATAGCTTCATGCATGAAAAAATAGCCTACCTAATATATGCCTTTACAAATAGGTTCTATTCATTTAATGGTCTAAGGCAGTATAAGCAAAAGTTCGGACCTGTATGGGAGCCTAGATATGTCGCCTATCCAAAGAACACATGGTTGCTCATCGACATGATTGGTATATATAGAGTAGACAATAGAAAGGTTAAAAGGATATCATAGCTTAATAGAACTAGATAATACGGGGGTAATATGCTAGAGTTAAAAAACATAACAAAGATATATAACAGTGGGGCTGGTGCGCAAAAGGCGCTAGACAATGTTTCCATATCATTTGCTGGTCACGAGTTTGTTTCCATACTAGGAGCAAGCGGTAGTGGAAAAACGACGCTTCTCAATTTGATAGGTGGGCTTGACGGCTACGATGAAGGAGATATGATAGTCGACGGCACATCGACAAAATCCTTTAGGGACAAGGACTGGGATAGCTATAGAAATGGAACAATCGGATTTGTCTTCCAAAGCTATAACTTGATTAGCCATCTTTCCGTGCTTGAAAATGTAAAGCTTGCGATGTCGATTTCTGGGATATCAAGTAGGGAAAGTAAGGAGAAGGCGACTGAGGTACTGAAGCAGGTCGGACTTGCTGACCACATGAATAAGAAGCCTAATCAGCTATCTGGCGGGCAGATGCAGAGGGTTGCCATTGCCCGTGCCCTTGTTACAGACCCTAAGATTATACTTGCAGATGAGCCAACAGGCGCACTCGACAGCAGTACAAGTGCCCAAATTATGAATTTGATCAAGGAGATAAGCAAGGACAAGCTTGTAATCATGGTTACTCATAACCCTGAGATAGCAGAAAAATACAGCGACCGTATTATTCGACTTTCAGATGGTGTTGTTATTGAGGACACAGCGCCAAATACTGAGACTGAAGATAGCGAGTACAATTCGCCTAAGACATCTATGTCCTTTGCTCAGGCGATAAATTCTAGCTTTAAGAACCTGCTCACAAAGAAGGTCAGAACAGTTCTTACGACAATTGCAGCAAGCATTGGAATTATAAGTATTGCAACCGTAATGGCTATATCATCTGGAATGAACAGCTATATCAAAACAACTCAGGAAGATACTATCGCGACCATGCCTGTCATAATCTCAGCTGTTGATTCAAAGAAGGTTCTCAGAACAGCACCTCCAAAAGTAAATCAAAGCAAGGAAATCAAACTAGCTGAAATGGGAAGCCTCCACCTAAATAGATATACAGAAAATGCTCTAGGGGGAGATAACGGAGACTTCATATCATACATGAAAAAGCATGCGGGCAAGTACTATAAGAGTCTAGAGTACAGTACAGGATACATGCTCAAGGCTCTGACTAAGGATGAAAATGGCAAGATACAGTCTGTTCAGGAAAATGAAGTAAAGACAATCTTCAATACCATAAGTAACTTCGCCGTTCTTCCAGCTGACGAGAAGACTATAACAAATGACTACGACTTGCTGGCTAGCAAATCGGGAAAATTTAAATATCCAGCAGAAAACGAAGCCATTATCTTTGTTGGTGCAGAGGGAACGCTTAGCGAGACACAGCTTGAGCTTCTAGGCTACAGCGGAAGAAAGAGCATCAAGCCTGAGGAGCTTATAGGCAAGAAATTTAAGGTTTTGACAAACAACCAGTACTTCCGTCAGTTTGGTGATGTTTTCGTTCCAAATGAAATTACAGACAGCCTATACGAGGAGGGTAAGGATCTAGAGATTATTGCAGTTATGAGGCTTAATGATAGCTCAAAAAACTCCTTTAATGGTCTAATTGGGTATAACAGAAAGTTCCTAGATACTATGCTAAACTCAGAAAAGAATTCTGATATAGTTAAGGCTCAAGAAAATAGCAAGAGCAAAAGTGTAATAGGTGGAAGCGGAGACTCACTGACAGACGAGAGATATCAAGAGATTATGCAGCAGCTTGGTGGTGATAGAACGCCTAAGAGCATAAGTTTCTATGCTAAGACCTTTGATGATAGAGAAAATATAATTAACACCATATCAAAGTTCAACAAGGATCTTGAGAAGAAGTATGAAAAAAATAGCAATGACTATCAAAGATATGCTATTTCATATACTGATACAGCAAAGATGATAACCAAGGCATTTGGGGATATTATTAACTCAATAACCTTCATCTTGATTGCGTTTTCTGCTATTTCTCTGCTAGTATCATCTGTTATGATAGGAATTTTGATATACGTTTCAGTTGTAGAAAGAACAAAAGAAATAGGAATTCTGCGCGCTCTAGGAAGCCGAAAGAAGGACGTGTCGAGAATATTCAATGCAGAAGCTGGAATTCTCGGATTTACATCGGGCGTTCTAGGTGTTGCTGTAGCTACAGCGCTTACAGTTCCAATTAATAAGCTTGTGGCAAAGTCACTTGATATAAGTGGATTCAATGCTAGCGTTAGCCCTAGCACTGCTATATCTTTGATAATACTTAGCGTTGTGCTCACTTTGATAGCTGGATTTATTCCATCGAGAATAGCAGCAAAGAAGAATCCTGTGGAGGCTTTGAGAACAGAATAAATTTTTTCAAACCATTTCATAAAGAATTCATAAATACAACTTAATATGGTAGATAAGAGGGATATTTACTTGGGAGATTAGGCTAGAATTATAGGTTCCGAGGGGTTGGAATCTAGACAGTACCAGAGCCGTGGGGACGGCGACTAAGTGGAGGCAATCATGACTAAGAATGCTTTAGCATATATCAGCCGAAAGAGAAACAGAAGCTTGATTGCATTTATTCTCATAGCTTTGGTGCTGTCATCTCTTTATTCCTGTTTCTATGTCGCAAAATCAATTGGCGCCGTAGAAAAATCTATCTATAAATTATCGAATTCATCTATTTCCATAGCTAGTAAGAATGCTAAGGGAACATTTCATATAAAGGATCTAAGTTCTTTAGATTCTATCAGCAATATCGAAGAAATTACAGCAGAATATGCAGGCACTGCAAAGCTGACAAGTGGCAGCATTTTTGACGGTGCGCAAAAAATCCAGCGAGACGATTTGCCGCAGGAGCTAAATAATCTCGTGTCCATCCATGCCGTTACGGAAAGTAGAAGAAATCTACTATTTCGTAGCGGTGCTTTTTTTGTTGAAGATGGACGCGCTCTAAAGGAAGGCGATAAGTATAAGATTCTCGTACACAAAGAGCTAGCAAAGAAGAATAGCTGGAAGCTACACGATAAGGTAAGCTTATCCATATTTAAGGACGAGGCGTATAGTGCTTCCTCTGAAGCTAAGACTTTTGAGATAGTTGGTATCTTCAGCGGTAAGACGACAGAGCAGTATACAGGACTTTCATCTGACCTGAGTGAAAACATGGTATTTACCGATTATTATGGAAGCCAGAGGGCTCTTGGCCTATCAAAGGATGATGAAATTGCAACAAGCCTAAGGCTTTATGTAAAAGATGCACAGCAGCTAGACAAGGTCAAGGAAGATATCAAAGCTCTTGATATCGACTGGTCAAAATATGAGATAATCAAGGATTCCAAGGCTTTTGAGCAGGCCTCGGCTGCAGTTGGAAGCATGAAGCACATCATAAGACTGATATCTACTTTGATAGTTGTTGGTGCCATAGTCGTTCTCACTTTGATACTGATTCTGTGGATAAGAGAGCGAACCTATGAGATAGGAATTCTGCTTTCGATTGGATATAGTAAGATTAGGATAATGAGCCAGTTCATACTTGAGCTAGTGTTCATATCTATTCCTGCTTTGATAGTGGCCTTGCTTTCAGGAAGCATTTTGATATCACAGCTTCTAGGAGCTATTGTCACAGATGAGAGCGCCTTTGTTCAAGGAGGAATTTACCAGCAGGGATTTGGACTCGATAATATTACAAGTCTATTACAGTGCTATGCAGTACTAATAGGAATAATCGTTATATCTGTTGTCGCAGCTTCGGCTACGATACTGGTTAAAAAACCGAAGGATATTCTATCAAAAGTTAGTTAGGAGCAATGATGAATATTTTAGAAGCAAAAAATTTAAGCTACAATTATGCAAACTCAAAGGAAAAGGTTTTATCATCAGTAAACCAGGGCTTTGAGGAGGGAGAGTTTTACGCGATTATTGGAAAGTCAGGCGCAGGGAAATCGACATTTTTGTCACTACTTGCTGGGCTTGACTCGCCGCAGGGAGGAGAAATCCTATTCCGTGGTGAAAATATTGAGAAAGAAGGATATAGCAAACATAGGAGAGATAACATCTCGCTAGTATTTCAGAACTACAATCTCATTGAGTATCTTACACCGCTTGAAAACATCAGGCTTGTAAATAAGCATGCAAGCGAAGATATACTGCTTGAGCTTGGTCTAGACAGAAACCAAATAAAGAGAAACGTTCTTAAGCTATCGGGCGGTCAGCAGCAGAGAGTTGCGATTGCAAGAGCTTTGGTATCTGAAGCACCAGTAATACTTGCAGATGAACCTACGGGAAATCTCGACCAGGCTAGCTCAAAGGAAATTATTGATCTCTTCAAGAGACTTGCAAAAGAGAGAAACAAATGCGTTATTGTCGTTACTCATAGCAAGGATATTGCAGATGCAGCAGATGTCGTGCTAGAAATCAGCAATAAGAAGCTTAAGAGAAAGTAGTTTGGAGGTTAGCTGTGATTAAGAATGCTTTTACATATGTATGGAGAAAGCCGCTTAGAACCATTGTCATCTTCCTTGTAATTCTATCGATGTCGACACTATCGATGATTGGACTATCTATCAAAGATGCAACGGATAAGGCTTCAAACGAAACCTTTAAGAACATAACAAATAGCTTTAGTATGGAAATCAATAGATCCACAAATCCTGGAACCCCGCGAGGTGGCGGAAATGTTAGGGGACAGGATATCAAAAAAATCTCTGAAATGGATGAAATAGATGGCTATGTCAAAAGAATTGGAAGCGTAGCAGACCTAGTAGACTACGACATAATCGAAACAGATGAAACCAAGGCAAATTCTTCTCCTGAAAGAGCAAAGAACTTTGGACGCGCGGTGATGATAACTGGCGTAAATGATTCAACACGCGAAACGAAGTTCGTATCAGGGGCGTTTACACTTGTAGAGGGTAAGCCTTTAGTTCAGGATGACAAGTATAAGATTTTGATGCACAAGGACCTTGCCGCTAAGAACAATCTCAAGGTGGGAGATAAGATAAAACTTAAATCAAATCTCTTTGATGCAGATAATGAAAAAAAAGCTAATGAGACTGTAGAGGTTGAAATCAAGGGACTCTTTGATGGACACAACAATGGAGGCGTAAGCGCAGCGCAGGAGCTTTATGAGAACAATATAGTATCAGATCTTCACACAGCAGCTAAGGTCTATGGAAACACTGAGGATACAGCAGTTTACATGGATGCAACATTCTTTGTAAAGGGAGATAAGGACTTAGATAAGGTCATGGAAAAGGTTCAGGAGCTAGATATTGACTGGAGCTATTTCACTCTAGTCAAGAATTCATCTAACTATCCAGCGCTTCAGGAGTCGATTTCAGGTGTATATGGACTTGCCAATAAGCTGTTTGCCGGCGCTTTGATATTTGCAGGACTTGTAGTTTCGCTTCTTCTATTCCTATGGATAAATGCGAGAAAAAAAGAGATTGCAGTATTGCTTTCAATAGGTATATCAAAGGGCAAAATTTTCCTTCAGTTTGCTTCTGAGCTAGTATTTATCTCGATTCCGGCATTTGCCTGCTCATATTTTGAAGCATCATACCTAGGCAAGGAGATGGGAAACAGAATTCTCAAGAAGGTTACCGGGGATGTATCAAAGAGACTTGCAGGAGAATCATCTGGAACCCAGCTTGGTGGCGGTGCCGAAGTAGATGGATTCAATAAGACGCTCACTAGCCTAGACATAGAGGTAGGCATGAAAATCTTCATCCATGTTGTTATATTCATGGTGGTGATTCTAGCAATTTCACTTTTGATATCTTCATTTAACGTCCTAAGGAAAAAGCCAAAGGATTTGCTAACAGACATTAAGTAAGGAACAAAAATGACGAATGCCGATGTTTATTCTATCGATGTTCGTCATTTTGTATTATAATCTAAATATATGAATTTGTGACAATGAGGTAATAGTATGAAAATACTGGTTGTTGAAGATGACAAGATGATAAGGGAAGGTATCTGCGAATACATGTCTGAGTTTGGCTATGAGATGGTTCAGGCAGAGGACGGAAAAATGGCACTAGAGCGTTTTGATACTAATGATATAGGACTTGTGGTGCTAGATATACAGATTCCTTTTATGAGCGGACTTGAGGTTCTCAGAGAGATAAGAACTAGGAGCATGGTTCCTGTTTTGATGCTAACTGCCTTCGGCGATGAGGAGTACGTGATAGATGCTTTTTCAAACCTAGCTGATGGATACATGGAAAAGCCTTGTTCTCTTCCTGTGCTAAAGGCAAGGCTAGAGTCTATGATCAAAAGGTACTCGTCTCAGTCAGAAAGCTTCAAATACGGAAATGCTGAGGTTGACTTCATAGGCTATACGGCCAAACTAAACGGTGAGCCAGTCGATATCAAGGCTAAGGAACTCGAAATCCTTAAGTTTCTTCTCAATAACGAGGGTCAGGCTCTGACGAGAATGCAGATTATCGATAATGTTTGGAAGGAGTCAGAGGAAATTCCTTTTGATAGAGTCATCGATGTATATGTCAAGGAACTCAGAAAGAAGCTCGAGTTAGACTGCATAGTTACAATTAGAAATGTAGGATATAAATTAGAGAGAAAATGAGAAATTTAAAGATACTCCCAAAAATATTTTTGCAGATATTTATCATCATTAATATACTGATAATCGTGATTCATCTGTCGGTGTATTTGATTTTTCCAAAGTCGTATCTAGAAACCCGTAAGCACGAGGTCGATATTAAGGCAGACGAAATTGCTCTTAGTATGAACGGAAAAGACCTTAAATTTGTCATGCAGGCACTTGAATTTTACTCAAATAACAGTGAGATTAAGGCTTATATCAAAGGCATAAAAAGCGATAACAGTATCAAGGTAGAGGAAGATATAGACGTAGATTATTATAGCGATGAGAACTCTGTTATATTAGAGGAACGAGATATTAAGCTTAAGGATGGCAAAAAAATAACCCTACAGTTTGTTTCCTCTGAGAACATGCAGGAAGATGCAAAACACCTCACATTAAGCTTTCTTCCTTATTCAATTTTAGTATCGGTGCTTTTCTCAATGATAGTTTCATATATTTTTGCCAAATCCATAAGTAAGAATGTAAACGAAATTGTAGCCGTCTCAGAAAGGATGGCAAATCTAGATAGAGATGCACGCCTAGAAATAAAAAGCGAGGATGAAATTGGACACCTCAAAAGACAGCTAAACATGCTCTACGAAACCTTGCTAGGACTCATAGATGACCTAGAAGAGAAGAATGAAGAGATAACTAGACTGAGCAAATTGAGGTATGACTTCTTTAGGGGACGTTCTCACGAGCTAAAGACACCGCTAGCTTCACTTAAGATAGTTCTCGAAAACATGAAGTACAACATCGGCAAGTACAAGGACAAGGATTTCTACATAGGCGAGTGCATAAACATGGTAGATGAGTTAAATCACAGCATATCTCAGACCCTCTCTATTTCTAGCTACGACCAGTTAAGAAATGATGAAGAAATCTTAGTCCTAAAGGATATGATTTCTGATGTAGAGAAGAAGTATTTGGCGCAAATAGAAAAGAAAAACTTACATCTTGATATCAAACTTGGCGATGAAAAGCTGTACATAGGCAGAACGGCGCTAAAGATAGTTTTATCAAACCTTATGAGCAATGCAACAAAGTACAATGTAAATGATGGTAAGATAAATATTGGTGTTAAAGATGGCTGGCTCTATGTAGAAAACACTGGAGAAAATCTAGGTGAACTTAATCTAGATAGAATCTTTGAAATCGGTTTTAGCCTGGACAAGGAGAATGGAAACGGCATAGGACTTTATGTTGTTTCAAACATCCTCATAAACTACGGAATCGAACATAAGATTGAAATGAATGGAGATAGATTCATTTTCTTAATCAAGCTAAATGCGTAGAAAATAAGAAATATTTATAAAGCATATTAAAATTGTTAAGGCGGGCTCGCAAAGAAAAGTCTGCCTTTTTTTGTTGACAATCATAAACCTGTGTATATAATAAAATAGTTAAAAATTTTGAAGTGGAGGGATATATGTTTAAGATTGAAGAAATAAAGAAATCCTTTAAAGATAAAGAAGTTCTGAAGGGGGTAAGCTTTTCTGTAGAAGAAGGTGATAGAATTGCTTTGCTCGGTAACAATGGTGCTGGAAAAAGTACTTTATTTAAGATAATATCCGGACAACTCATAGCAAATTCTGGAAGTGTAAGCACAAAGCTAGATTTCCAGACCGAGATTGGCATGATGCCACAAGGTGATATTTTGATTGATGATCTTACGGTTTTAGATTTAGTTATCTTAAAAACACAGATGAATAAGCTCAATAATGTAGACTATGACGCCTTACTTGCTATGGTGGACCTGGGGGAGCATAGAAATCAGAATGTAGGTGGCTTATCAGGTGGTCAGAAAAGAAGGCTTTCTCTTTTACTAACAATCTTAAATTCACCTAAACTTATATTCCTAGATGAACCTACAACAGGAATGGATTTAGAGTCAGTCGATAATTTTTGGAAACTGCTTGATGAGCAGAAGTTTACATCGGTAATTGTAACACATGACTTCAATCAAATTGACCATTTCTTTACAAAGGTTTTGATTTTGAAAGATGGCAGAATTGCAGCAAGTGATGCAGTCGATAAGATTCATGCAGATGGTAAGACCATAGAGCAGTATTATAGAGAAAATGTAGAAAAGGAGGCATAATCATGATTATGAAAATACAGCTAAGGCAAGTCCTTAGAAATAAGAGATTTCTAATATTTACAATCTTTGTTCCTGTTATATGGTATATTTTTATCTACAATGTGCAGAAGGGAATAGTTCCAAACATCATGTTTGGTATTGCAGTTTTCATCGGTATTATCGGAAACAGCATGGCTACATTCAGTAAAAGAATTTCATCTAACATAGATTTTTTCTCATTTGAATCAAAGTTCACAAAGTACAGTGTTAAGAGATATCTATTAGACCAGACCATAGTGCAGGTAGTTCTGAACACATTGATTTTTCTAGTAGTGCTTGCAGTAGCAGTTGCCTTGTTTAAATTTCAAATAACTGGAGAACTTGCAATTCAGTTCTTCTTGTTAACAATTATGGGGATTTATTTCAGCATGATTGGATTCGTAGTTGGTGTTAGACTCGAGCCTAAGATTATAGATACAGTTAGTTTTCCACTTATAATATTAGCTGCAATGACTGTTATACCGTTTGCAAGCTTTGGAGCTGAAGGAAGCTTCATGACAATTATAAGTAAGATACAGATGATATTTCCAGGCTATTACTATAGCGAGATAATAAATGCAATTTCAGCTTCAAAGGCTGTAGAGCTTAAAGACCTAGCTCTGTTTGTTGGAACGTTCATATTAAATTTAATTCCACTTTACTTCCTAGTACCTAAGACAAAAATCATAAAATCAAACTAGTATATAAGATAATCAAACCCTGTTAAGTCAATTAACAGGGTTTTGTGATTCCTTATTTAAATGTCTTTGAGTGAATTACTCTATAAAGCTTAACATCGCTTCTCTTTACCATTGCATCTTCAGTTTCTGCTTCTCCATACTGGTTGTCGTATGGGTCATAGCGATAAAACTTCTTAGGAACAGTGAATTCTTCCTGAATGTCAGTGTTGAAAATAAGTCTATAAGGATCGATATTTCCAAAGTAGAACTGACAATCTTCTTCTGAACCTCTGCGAACAGCACCGCCACCAAATGATGGATCAACAGGTCTAAAACCTACGCCTCTAAAGTAAACAGCAGCCCAGTCGTGAGCACCACCGCATTCTCCATCAGTTACAACACCAGACTGCCATCTAGCAGGGATGCCATTATATCTGCAAAGTGTAATCAAAAGAGATGCCTGAAGTCCGCAGTCGCCTCTGCCTCTCAGTGCAAAGTAGCCTGGAAGCCAGTCAATAGCAGCATAATCGCGAACATAAGCATATCTATATTTGTGAGTGATAAAGTCGAAAATCTTCTTTGCAATTACAGTCTTATCAGTCTCATCACCAACTATCAAAGCAGAAAGTTCTTTTATGAAAGGTGTGAATACATAGTGAGGTGCTTTCTCGGAAAGGTCGCTCTCTAGAATCTGCTTCTTGAGCTCAGCTTCCTCAGCTTCGCTTACCTTTGCTCCAGCAGAAACAATATCATCAAAGCTCATATATGTCTGAGTCATCTTTGCCTTGCATCTTACCTTAAAGCTTTGCTCTTCATTTCCGTCTGCGCTGAAGTGAACTGTTCTTTGAAGTGCGCTCTCAGGTGCGATTTCGCATTCCTTTGATGTACTTACAAGCTCTATATCGCTCATACCTATCCCATTAGGTGAAGGATAAGGTAGGTGAACAGAAAGTTTCTTGTTCTTTGCTGCCTCAGGATCCACATCTGCGATAAATTCTAGGTCGATAGCTACCTCTGCTGAGCCTGTACTTCTCATGTGGTCTCTTGATTCAGATACTTCTGGGCTCTTATCGTCAGGATATGTGCTTCCTGGCCAGTTTGTCAAAAGCATGCTTGTGATGAAGAGTGAAGCAACGCTAAAGTCAACATATCGCTTCTCACCATTAACGAAGATATAGTCTGTATCTCCGGCAAGCTTCTTGAAATCTTCGCTAGAAAATCCCGGCGCATACTCAGCAATCTGCTCGATAAGCTCGCTCTCTGTTAGGGTGTACTCCCTGAGCTTGACATCGGCATTGTGCATCTCTAAAATGATTCTCTTCTTGACTTCCTCTGGAAGGTTTTCTCTATCAAGGTGATACTTTGCTCTCTCTTTAAACTCGTCAAAATATCCTGCGCCCTTTAGTTTCTCAAGCTCCTCTGGGAGTGGAAAAGAAAGGGATTTTACATAGCTCAAATCCATGGTAATTCTCCTTTTTCTAGCTTATTTAGATACGAATTATTATATACACCTGCTTGACATAAGTCTATAGATATTATATTATTCTATGTGAAAAGAACATCTTTAAGTCGGTACAGAGATGCCGATAAGGTAGTGATAGATCATACGATTTTTGCGCATCTTGTCAGCATGTCTTGACAGGATTTTTTTGTGTCCAAAGTAAGGGTGAGAGCATGGAATTCAAATCACAGCTAATGACAACAGATGAAATTATGAGAGCGCTTCGCAGAATCGCACATCAGATTACCGAGAGAAATAACGGTACTGAAGATGTTGTAATTGTTGGAATTGCCAAAGGTGGTGTTCCCATTGCAAATCAGCTCAGCGAGTTTCTGAAAACAATAGAGCAGCGCAATATTCCAACTGGCGTACTAGATATAAGTGGTCATAGGGATGATATTGAGCCAAATCAGGTTGATGATGCCAAGATTAGTGAATCTGTGATTCCTTGCGATATCAACGGAAAGCAAGTTGTCTTAGTTGATGATGTGCTATATACAGGCAGAACCGCAAGAGCGGCCTTTGATGCACTTTCAGATTTTGGAAGGGCTGGCACCATACAGCTTGCAGTTTTGATAGATAGGGGACACAGGGAGCTACCGATAAGAGCTGACTATGTAGGAAAGAACATTCCTACATCACATGTTGAGACAATAAGGATTGACTTTGATGAGACGGGAACACAGCCCGTAGTAAACATCTATAATCGTTAATAAGTGTTCTATAAGTTATTTTATTATTAAGAAGGAGAAATATATGTCAGACAAAAATGTTAATGAAATTGGCATTTATGATGCCAGACAGCTAGGTGTCCCTAAGATGATAATCCTAGGCTTGCAGCACACATTTGCCATGTTTGGAGCTACCATACTAGTGCCTATTTTGACAGGACTAAGCGTAAGCACAACACTTCTCATGGCAGGTCTTGGAACTTTGCTTTTCCATTTTCTAACTAAGGGAAAGGTTCCTGCATTCCTCGGTTCATCATTTGCTTTTCTAGGTGGCTATGGAGCTGTAGCACCTATGGTAAACGGTGCACCAAACAAGGAAATGCTTCCATATGCTTGCGGAGGAGTTTTCTGTGCGGGACTTGTATACCTAGTAATGTCAGCTCTGATTAAGGGCTTTGGTGTTAAGCGCGTAATGAAGTTCTTCCCTCCAGTTGTGACAGGACCTATCATTATTGCTATCGGTCTTATCCTTGCACCTTCGGCTATCGCTAACTGTAAGACAAACTGGGTGGTTGCGCTAGTAGCAGTTGTAACAATTATCATCTTCAATATCTGGGGAAAGGGCATGCTCAAGATTATACCTATCATCCTAGGTGTGGCAGCATCATACACTGTAGCAGCTTGCATGGGAGAAATTGATTTTAGTGCAGCAGCCTCAAGGTCGTGGATAGGTCTTCCGCCAATTCAGATGATGAAGTTTGATGTATCATCAATACTTACAATTATGCCTATTGCTCTTGCAACAATGATGGAGCACATAGGAGATATCACAGCAATCGGTGCTACAACAAAGAGAAACTACATTGCAGACCCAGGTCTTCACAGAACTCTTCTTGGAGATGGACTTGCAACTTGCCTAGCTTCAGCATTCGGTGGTCCTGCAAACACAACATACGGAGAAAACACTGGAGTTCTTGCTCTAACAAAGATCTACGATCCTAGAGTAATCAGAATCGCAGCATTCTTTGCAGTAGGACTTTCATTCATTCCTAAGGTGAGCTTCCTAATCGAGAGCATTCCAGCTTCAACAATCGGAGGAGTTTCATTCATCCTTTACGGAATGATTTCAGCAATCGGTATCAGAAACGTAGTTGAGAACCAGGTTGACTTCACAAAGTCAAGAAACACAATCATCGCAGCTTTGATACTCGTTTGTGCACTTGGATTTAACTCAGTTGGTGGAGCAAGCTTCACAATCAAAGGTGTAACAATCACACTTTCAGGACTTGCTATCGCAGCTATCGTTGGTATCCTAGTAAATGCAATTTTGCCAGGCAACGATTACGAGTTCGGTGAGGATGACGGAACAGAAGAGAAGTTCCAGACATTCAAGATATAAGAATTTTAGAAACTATAAAAGCCTGCTCAATGCAGGCTTTTTTATGTGAATTTTTATTATCTGCGCCTATGTCTGCGTCTGCTTTCAGGTGCTTTTTTGTTTCTTTTCTTAACGTATATTAAAGCTAAAATAGCGGCAGCTAAGCTTATAACGAGTATGGACATCAAAGTCGATCCGATGCTGATAGGTTTTGATTTTTCAACTGCATTCTTAGATGCTACGGTCTTCACAAGTTCAAAACTTGCACTCGGCTCGGCAAAGCCATTGAGATACTGTCTATTTGAAATATTGAGCTTTAACTTCTTGTTCTTAAAGTCACAGATGAACTTCGGTTTATAGTCCTTTGGAACGCAGTCGTAGAAGTCTTCTTTTACATCTATTATCTTGCCTTTGACTGAATATTTACCCGCAGATAAAACCTTGCGATATTCATATTTAGCAAAGGCATCTTCAAGTATTGAGTTACCGATTAAGTGTCTCATGGATTCTGCAGAGCTATCGCCCCAAACGCTTACGCCTAGGACAATCTCTATCATTCTCGTATTTCCTTGCTTTGCCGTGAGGCTGTAGTTATATCCCTTTCTAGCAGAGCCAGTTTTGATGCCATCAGCACCAGGAAATGCATATTTTTCTCCAGGAAGGGAGTAGTTATGACCTTCAAAGCGCTCCTCGTATATAGTTCCAGGCTTTGATACGAGATTTGCATTTATCGTGTGGTTTAAAAGGTCAGGATAGTTGGTTACCAGGTAGGTGCAAAGACATGCGTAGTCTCTTGCTGAAGTGTAGTTATCAGCATAAGGGTCTCCTGAAGGGCCATCTTGACCTAGGAGAACATTTAGGACGCCGATAGGATTTACATACTTGGTATTGACCATTCCAAGTTCCTTAGCTTTGTTATTCATCATTGTAACAAAGGTATCAATATCTGGTGCCAGAAGGTCCATGAGCATGTAGGTAGCTGCTGCTGAAGAGGGAACTGCAATTAGCTCCATTAACTCACCGACAGTATATGAGGCTCCGACCTGCATCTTGTTATTGCTGAGATTTGAATTTGCAGAAACTCTTGCATGTCTTTCCTTAACTGGAACAACTGTGTCAATAGATAGCTTTCCTTCTTTAATTGCGTCGTAGGTTAGCGCTATTGTCATGAGCTTGGACATGCTCGCTGGGGTCCATTCTACCGTACTGTTTTCGTCCCATAGAATTTGTCCAGTTTTGATTTCAGTTATTATCGTACCAGCTGGTGAATATCTTTGGTCTATTGAATATCCCTTGCTATTTGCCACAGCCAATGAACTGCCTGTTGCAGGGCTTCCGTCGACAGATTCTTTGCTGAGCGGTAGTGTTTTAGCGCTCTTGGCATAGCTAGGGGATGGAATACTTGTAAATAATAATATAAATATGGATAGAATTATAAGAATGCTTTGGATGGAAATTACTTTCTCTTTGTGTGCGGTGGATATCCTGTGTCTAAGCATAAAATTCTCCTCTCTATCAAAAATAGCTCCTATATTATATCATAATTCTGTCAATACTTATGTGAAAATCGCGTGAGCATGAAAATGAACAGAAAAAGAATAAATATTTGCATATCAAAAATAAAGAACTAATGTTTACTTTTTGTTTGAAATATGATATTATCAATTGGATAGATAAAAAGGAGAGTTTGATATGTCCAAAGCAAAGGAAAAAGCAAAGGCAAGGCAGATGAGAATCCTTGACTTTATGCGCAAGGAATTCGATGAGAAAGGATATGCACCTACGGTTAGAGAGATAGGCGCAGCCCTAGATATTAAGTCTACATCAACAGTGCATAACGATCTTGAGAGTCTCGCGCAGCAGGGTTATGTTAAGAAGGACCCAGCTAAGCCTAGAACTCTTGTAATAGTGGGTAGAGAAACACATAAGCCTGTCAAGGAGCCAGAGCTAGAACCAGTCAACGAAGAGATAATCAATGTACCAGTTGTTGGAACTATAGCTGCAGGTACACCTATAACTGCAGAGCAACATGTAGATGACTGCTTCCCAGTTCCAGCTAGATATGTATCTGGTAACAACTTCATGCTTAAGGTTAAGGGCGAGAGCATGATTAATGCTGGTATATTTGATGGCGATCTTATTTTGGTTGAACAGAGACAGACTGCCCGCAATGGAGAGATTGTCGTAGCTATGGTAGATGGTTTTGAGAGCGAGGCTACAGTCAAGACTTTCTACAAGGAGAAGGATCACATCAGACTTCAGCCTGAGAACGATGATATGAGCCCAATAATCGTTAGAGATGTTAAGATTCTCGGTAAGGTTAAGGGAGTTTTCCGCTATTACAGCTAATAAGCTAGGGCTAAATAAATCACTTGCAATTTAACGCATAACGTGATAACATTGTTTAGTAATTTACTTTTGTTTGGTTTTGCGACACTCCAACGCATTCTCGACAAAAGCGTATTTAATAAAAAGGAGAAAAGACATGATAACTAAAGATCAGAAAGCTGCAATCATCAGCGAATACGCAACTAAAGAAGGAGATACAGGTTCTCCAGAGGTTCAGGTAGCTGTACTAACAGCAAGAATCAACGATTTGAACGAGCACCTTAAGGTTCATAAGAAGGACCACCACTCAAGACGCGGACTACTTAAGATGGTCGGCCAGAGAAGAAACCTTCTTAACTACCTCAAGAACGTAGATATAGAAAGATATAGAAATCTTATTGCTCGTCTAGGCTTGAGAAAGTAGTTATACTAAGTATGTTAGCGAGGTCTAAGACCTCGCTTTTTTTAGGCAAATCAGATAAAGTGACTGAGATGCCAGAAGTTATTGCCTTGGAATAGGATAAACAGGAAGGAGTTGTTTATTAATGGCAAGATTTACAGATTACAGAACATTTAAGACCGCAGTTGGAGGAAGACTTTTAGAGTTCGAACTCGGAAAGATTTGTGAGCAGGCAAACGGCCAGGTTATGGTTAAGTACGGTGAGTCCGTTGTCAGCGTTACAGTATGCGCTTCTAAGGAGGCAAGAGAGGATATCGACTTTTTGCCTCTATCATGCGATTACGAAGAGAAGATGTATGCTTCAGGTAAGATTCCTGGAGGATTTATCAGAAGAGAGGGAAGACCTAGCGAGAAGGCAATCCTAAGCTCAAGACTTATGGACAGACCTCTTCGTCCACTTTTCCCTAAGGGATACCACAACGACGTAGTAGTTGTTGCAACAGTAATGTCAGTTGACCTTGACTGCGAGACTGATATCATGGCTATGGTAGGTGCATCGGTTGCTATCGCTACATCTGACATTCCATGGGAAGGACCTATCGCTGCAGTAAGAGTCGGCAGAGTTGATGGAAGATTCATCATCAACCCTACACTTGAGCAGAGAGAGCAGTCAGACATCAACCTAACAGTTGCAGGAACCAAGGATGCTATCATGATGGTAGAAGCCGGAGCTGACGAAGTTTCAGAAGAAGTAATGCTTGATGCTATCTTCTTCGGACACGAAGAAATCAAGAAACTCGTTGAGTTTATCGATGAGATTGTAGCAGAGGTTGGTAAGCCTAAGAAGGAACTCGTAATAAAGCAGATTCCAGAGGATATCGATGCTGCAGTAAGAGCATATGCTACCGGCAGAATGCAGGAGGCTATTCATACATTTGATAAGCTTGAGCGTCTAGATAACATGGATGCTGTAGAAGTAGAGACAAAGGAACACTTCGCTGAGATCTATCCTGACAACGAGAAGGATATCGCAGCTGTTCTTTACAATATAACTAAGGAATCCGTAAGAAATATGATTCTTGATGAAGGTATTAGACCTGACAATCGTAAGACCACGGAGATTAGACCTGTATGGTGTGAGACAGGACTTCTTCCAAGAGTACACGGAAGCGGACTTTTCACAAGAGGGCAGACTCAGGTAATGTCAACATGCACACTTGCACCTTCTAGCGAAGCTCAGATGATTGATGGTATCACAGAGCAGACAGAGAAGAGATATATGCACCACTATAACTTCCCAGGCTACTGTACAGGTGAAGCTAAATCACCAAGAAGCCCAGGCAGAAGAGAGATTGGACACGGAGCACTTGCTGAGAGAGCGCTTCTTCCAGTAATTCCACCGGTAGAAGAGTTCCCATATGCACTAAGAGTCGTTTCAGATGTACTTTCATCAAACGGTTCAAGCTCGATGGGTTCAACATGCGGATCAACTCTAGCACTTATGGATGCTGGTGTTCCAATTAAGAGACCTGTTTCAGGTATCGCTATGGGACTTATTTCAAGAACAGAAGAAGACGGCAGCCAGAAAATCGCTGTCCTAAGTGATATTCAGGGAATGGAAGATTTCCTTGGTGATATGGACTTTAAGGTTACAGGTACAGAAGTCGGTGTAACAGCTATACAGATGGATATCAAGATTCACGGTCTTTCAAGAGAAATCCTAGAGAAGGCTCTTGCACAGGCTAAGGAAGGTAGAGCTCATATCCTAGATGTAATGCTCGAGGAAATTCCTGAGCCACGCAAGGAGATGTCTAAGTACGCTCCAAGAAGCATCAATATGATGATTGATCCTGATAAGATCAGAATAGTTATCGGACCTGGTGGAAAGACAATCAACAGAATCATCGATGAGACTGGTGTTAAGATTGACATCGCAGAAGATGCATCAGGACTTATCAGCATCTACAGCTCAGACATGGCTGGAGCAGAGGCTGCTAAGCGCGAGATTGAGCTTCTAACTAAGGACGCAGAAGTTGGCCAAACATACGAGGGTAAGGTAACCAAGATTATGAGCTTTGGTGCTTTCATCGAGATTCTTCCTGGTAAGGAAGGTCTGTTGCATATCTCAAAGATGGCAGACCACCGCGTAGAGAAGGTTGAGGATGTTATGAATGTTGGAGATGAAGTAAAGGTAAGAGTTTACGAAATCGACAAGCAGAACCGTATCAATCTTGAGAGAGCAAAATAAATAAGTACTAAGCCCTGTACATCACAGGGCTTTTGCTTTGTTTATGGGGATTATATGGAGTATACAAATTATCTTATAATATCTTAGTTTTTTTTACAAAAATAACTTGAAATCTTATCTGCGAGATGTTAATATAGCATATAGTCGAGTTTGAGCTCGGCTAAAGCTTAATATTTAGGCTATGAAGGAGACAAAGTAGGTTTAGGCTAAGACCCTTACAGAGAGTAGATCAATTGCTGAGAGATTTGCGGTGAACCTAAATACGAATATCACTCTGGAGCCTGACACTTTAATGAGAGGCACCTTGTCAGAGGTAAGCAACTAGGGTGGTACCGCGGTTTGATAATCGTCCCTATGCAGTTTTTTCTGTATAGGGATTAATTTTTTGAAGGAGAGAAGTATGTTTGAGAGATTATCCGAACAGCCTGTAGCTGAAGTTCAGCAGGAACAGGTTGAGAAGTGGAAAAGAGAGGATTTACTAAAGAAGTGCGTAACAGCACGCGAGGGGAAACCAAAATATGTCTTTTACGAGGGACCTCCAACGGCTAACGGAATGCCAGGAATACACCATGTAATGGCAAGAACACTTAAGGATTCCGTTTGTAGATACTGGACAATGAAGGGTTACCAGGTTAATCGTAAGGCTGGTTGGGATACACACGGACTTCCTGTAGAAATCGAAGTTGAGAAGCAGCTCAACATGAACGGCAAGCAGGATATAGAAAAGTACGGAATCAAGGAGTTTAACGAAAAGTGCCGTGAGTCTGTTTTTACTTATACAGATAAGTGGAGAGAGATGACAGAGAGAATGGCATATCTAGTTGACCTTGATGATCCATATATCACACTTAACAACGACTATATCGAGAGCGGATGGTGGATCCTAAAGAAGTTCTTTGATAAAGGACTCATCTATGAAGGACACAAGATTCTTCCTTACTGCCCAAGATGTGGAACTGGTCTTGCTTCACACGAAGTAGCTCAGGGATATAAGGAGGTTAAGGTAAATACTCTTGTTGTTAAGTTCAAGAAGAAGGGAACTGATAACGAGTATTTCCTAGCTTGGACAACAACTGCTTGGACACTTGCAGCAAACACAATGCTTACAGTAGGTCCTGACTTTGATTATGTCAAGGTTAAGATGCTAAATGGTAATGATGAAGGAAATTACTTCTACCTAGTAGAGGCTCTTGCCGATAGAGTTCTTGGCGAAGGCAACTATGAGGTAGTTGAGCGTATGAAGGGTAAAGACCTTGAGTACATGGAGTACGAGCAGCTAATGCCTTTCTGTCAGGTTAAGGAAGGTGACAAGGCTTTCTTTGTTACATGCATGGACTATGTATCTATCGAGGATGGTACAGGTATCGTACATACAGCTCCTGCATTTGGTGAGGACGACTACCAGTGTGGTAAGAAGTATGGAGCGGCGTTCCTTCAGCCTGTCGACGAGCAGGGTTGCTATACTGAAACTCCATGGAAGGGTCACTTCATAATGGAGGATGGTCTTGATGTAGAAATCATCAAGTACCTAGATGATAAGGTATTTGCTAAGCAGAAGATAGAACATAACTATCCACACTGCTGGAGATGCGGAACACCTCTAGTTTACTATGCTAGACAGAGCTGGTACATCAAGATGAGCGATCTTAAAGATCAGCTTGTTGCTAATAACAATACAGTAAACTGGTATCCACCTTTCGTAGGTGAGAAGAGATTCGGAAACTGGCTAGCAGATGTTAAGGACTGGGCAATCTCAAGATCTAGATACTGGGGAACTCCAATCCCAATCTGGAAGTGCGACTGCGGTCACCTTGAGTGCGTAGGAAGCCGTGCAGAGCTAGTTGAGAAGGCTGTAGAAAATATCGATGAGAGCATAGAGCTACACCGTCCGTATGTTGATGATGTACACTTAAAGTGCCCACACTGCGGAAAGGAAATGACAAGAATAGTAGAAGTTATGGACTGCTGGTTCGACTCAGGAGCAATGCCATTTGCACAGTGGCACTATCCGTTTGAGAATACAGAGCACTTCGAAGAGAAACTCTTCCCGGCTGACTTTATCTGTGAAGGTATCGACCAGACAAGAGGTTGGTTCTATTCACTAATGGCAATCTCGACATTCATCATGGGTAAGTCACCATATAAGAATGTTCTAGTTAACGACCTCATCCTTGATAAGAATGGCAAGAAGATGAGTAAGTCCAAGGGAAATACAGTTTCGCCATTTGAACTCTTTGACCAGTACGGAGCAGATGCTACAAGATGGTACTTGCTTTCAGTATCGCCAGCTTGGACACCAACAAAGTTTGACGAAGATGGACTTAAGGACGTTGTAAGCAAGTTCTTTGGAACACTTAGAAACGTATATAACTTCTTTGTACTATATTCAAATCAGGATGATCTTGATGTAGCAAATCTAGAGCTAGCATACGACATGAGACCGGAGCTAGATAGATGGATACTCTCAAGATATAACAAGCTTGTAAAAGAAGTTAGAGAGCATATGGATAACTACGACCATATGAAGACTGTTAGAGCACTTACTGAATTTGTCAGCGAGGACTTCTCAAACTGGTACATTAGACGTGCTAGAAGAAGATTCTACGGAAGCGAAATGACAGAAGATAAGATGAGCGTATATGCAACAACCTTCGAGGTATTGGTAGGTGTATCACTCATGATTGCGCCATTTGCTCCGTTCATCTCTGACGAAATTTATACAAAGCTAACAGGAGAGGAAACTGTTCACACAGCATATCTTCCTGAATGCAATGAAGCTCTCATAGATAACAAGGTTGAGGAGCGTATGGACCTAGTAAGAAGTTTCGTAACTCTTGGACGTGGTGCTCGTGAAAAAGAGAGAATCAAGGTTAGACAGCCACTTAACGAGATACTCGTAGATGGTAAGTACAAACCACTTGTTGCTGACCTTACAGACCTAGTAATGGAAGAGCTTAACGTCAAAAATGTTGTATTTGCTGATGAGCTAGGTGAGTACATGAACCTATCTCTAAAGCCAAACTTCAAGGTTGCTGGACCAGTTCTAGGAAAGAACATCAAGCAGTTTGGAGATGAGCTAGCAAAGCTAGACGCTGCTGAGTTTGTGGCTGAGCTAGAAGCAAAGGGCGAAGTAGAGATGACTGTAGCTGGCGAAGTTGTAAATGTTCCTAAGGACTTTGTTGATGTAAGAATCAGCGCTAAGGATGGATTTGCAGTAGCTATGGAAAACAACGTATTTACAATACTTGACACAGTTCTAACACCAGAGCTAGTTAAGGAAGGACTTGCAAGAGAAGTTGTATCAAAGGTACAGCAGCTACGTAAGCAGAACGACTTTGAGATGATGGATAGAATCGATATTGTTCTTGAAGCAGACGAAGAGGTTTGCGAGGCTGTTAAGGAGTTTGCTGACTACATCAAGGACGAAACTCTAGCAGATACAGTTGAATTTGCAAAGACAGAGGAGAGCTTTGACATCAATGGTCACAAGACAGGAATCTGCGTAGTGAGGAAATAGAATGTCTGAACGAGTTGATTTGAGGAGTATGACCTTAAATGAGCTGAAGGACTTCGCCAGCGGTATAGGCGTGCCTGCATTTAGAGGCGCGCAGATATTTGACTGGATATATAAGGGCAAAAAAAGCTTTCGGGAGATGAATAATCTTCCGGAAGCTTTGCGCTATGAGCTCGAAGACAAGGCATACCTCGAAAAACTTAATATACGAACTGTCCAAAAATCAAAGCTTGACGGAACTCGCAAGTATCTACTTGAGCTTTCAGATGGAAACACCATAGAATGCGTTTTCATGAAATATAAGTTCGGAAACTCAATCTGCGTCTCATCGCAGGCAGGATGCCGGATGGGCTGCAGATTTTGTGCGTCCACGATTAAGGGACTAGCAAGAAATTTGACAGCTGGAGAGATGGTTTCGCAGATCATGGCTGCTCAGGAGGATACCGGTGAAAAAATTGGTCATATCGTCGTTATGGGCAGTGGAGAGCCATTTGATAACTATGAGAACCTATCAAAGTTTCTCAGGATAGTCAATGAACCAAAGGGCCTAGGCATAGGCATGAGAAATATAACTGTTTCAACATGTGGTATAGTTCCTATGATTTTAAGGTTTGCAGAAGACTTCAATCAGGTTAATCTTGCAATTTCACTCCACGCATCTAGCGATGAAGATAGAAGTGCTATCATGCCAATTAATAACAGGTACAGCATTAAAGACGTCTTAAAGGCCTGCGACGAGTACACCGAAAAGACAAATCGCAGAATAACCTACGAGTATACTCTTGTAAGTGGGGTAAATGACAGCGTGCAGAGTGCAAAGAGACTTGCTGGGCTGCTAAAGGGAAAACTCTGTCATGTCAATTTAATTCCTCTTAACGAGGTCAAGGATAGCGGTTTTGTCACAGTTAGCAAGAGCAAGGCCTTTGAGTTTCAAAAGGCTTTGGAAGAGGCAGGAATCCCTGCAACCATAAGACGAGAACTAGGTGATGATATAGACGCTGCTTGCGGACAGCTGAGGCTTAATAATGAGTGATGTAAGAGAAGTTTTAGAAAAAGCATATAATGAATTAGCTATCAAAGACTTTCCAGACGGAGATAGAATTAAATTCATCGCCGCTCTAGGAGCAAGTGGTGAGATAGACTACCACTACAAGCTGATTTGTGATTCATGGAAGTCAGGCAGAAGACTCTACCTAGAAAATAGCTTTGATAGGCACGGACCTGATGGACTTGAATTTCTATTTACAAAGATTTCCGAAGCCGAAGATGAAGTTATCAAAGTTCTAACAGAATACTTGATAGCTGAGATTCTATCAAAATCAAGACATAGGGAATTTTATACAGGATTTTGCGAAAGACTGATTCCTATTCTCATATCTGACATCAAAATTTGCGATGAAATTCTAAGAAGAAAACTAATCATAGCTCTTGGCTGGGTTGGCACATCAAATGAAATAAGCTTTCTGACTAGACAGATGCTCAGCGAAGATGATGTGCTTTGCAGGGTTTGGTCTGCTTCAAGTCTCATGCAGTTATCATTTCATGGGATAGGAAAGGAAGAGATATGTGAAGCATCAAAGGATGCATTTGCAAAGGTCTTAGCAGATGAAAAGGATATTCAGGCCTGCGGACTCATCTTGGAATCAGTGCAGACACTATACGGTAAAAAGTGGGTGAGCTCATCTGCAGTAGATGATGTCGATGAAGCAAAAATAGAAAAGGGTAGAAAATCCGCTTTAAGATTTTTGAGCAAGTTATAAGTAAGTAAAACCAAATGTTTTTAGGCAGCATATCAAAACATAATGACTATCTTTGATTATATGAAAAAATATTATTAAATTTACAAAATTGTTTTACAAAATTGTCGTTGAATACTTATGATACTTAGTGTATAATAGCGATAATAAAATGATAGGAGGACTGCATTATGGTTAAACTATTGATTGGTCACAAGGGAACAGGAAAGACCAAAATGATGATTGAACTTGCAAATACTGAAGCTGAAAAGAGTGATGGCAACATCATTTTTATCAACAAGAATGCCCGTCTGATGTATGACCTTAAGTATAAGATCAGAGTCGTTTGCATGGAGGATTATGAGCATGTAACAAATAGCGACGAATACATCGGATTTTTATATGGAATCATAAGTTCTGATCACGATATCAAGACTATTTACATAGACAGCATACTTAAGCATGCTGATTTCTCACTTGGAGATCTACCGGAGTTCTTGAAAAGACTAAAGAACATCTCTAAGGACTACGGTATGGACTTCGTTGTAAGCCTGAGCGCAGAGAAGGAAGAGATGATTGGTGTAGACTTCGCAGATTACGAGGTTTTGAACTAATTTGATAGAAGGTTATAAAATGAAAGAGGAGGTAAGACCTCCTCTCATTTTTTTGTTTGTAAATGCATGTCGCAAACTGCTAATTGTATTAATTTTGATTTGTCAAAAGTAGCTAATCATATTAAATGTGACTTGTCGCAAACTTCATGCACACTTAAGCAAACTCAGTATATTTATTCTTCGATTCTCTGATAGATACGGGTTCCGCATCTAACGCCCCAGGCCTTACCATTTCTGACAAAGAATTCCATTGATGTGTAATGAGTATCTGGGTCATCTTTTGTTCTTGCACTGAAAAGGGTGCCGTAGCATAGGTGAAGCTCAAGTGGCTCGCCTTGATATTCTGCGTGAAGCTCAAAGTCTTCTGTAAGTGTAACTATGTTATATGCAGGATTTGCCTCTCTACATATGTATTTTCCAACTATCATTTCAGGATCGAGGAATTTCTTGCCTGAAGGAATGAACCAGCGATGAATAAGGTCTAGCTCTAGCCCTAAAACTAGGTTATAGCATGCGTAGAACATATTCTCTGTAGATACTTCGCTCTCATTACACAAAACTGCAAGTCCATAGCCAGGAAGATTAGCTTCAGCTCTTACTAGGCCACCATTTGTGGAAACTCCATGAAGGCCACCTGCATGTTCACAGAGAACGCGGTCAGCCATAAGTCTCTTATTTAGACCAAAGCAGTAGAAAGGTCTTTGTCTCTCAGGAAACTCTCTTCCGATAAGGATTTCAACTGCTTCAGCAGGGATTATTTGTTTTCCTTCGTAAACGCCGTTTTGCGCAATCATAAGATAGTATTTAGCCATATCATCTGCTGTGGATTTTACGCAGGCACAGCCTCTAAATGGCGGTAAAACTGACCATACTCTATCGGAGTAGAGGTTGCCGTCTTCGTCCTTTTCAAATAGCTCCGTAATATTACCGTCACTTCCAAGCTTATTAGCTTCGCTACCATCTAGGTCTAGCACGGTTCTAGTCATGCCAAGAGGCCTAAATATACGTTCCTCAAGAAAGTTCTCAAGGCTCTGTCCTGCAGCCTTATCCACTACATAAGACAAAATAGCATAGGCATCATTGGAGTAGCTCATATATTCTCCAGGAGCACCAAGTGGTTCGTAAGCTCCGCTATTTGCAATGAAATCGATGATATCTTCTATCGTATCCATCTTATTAGGAGCGCTCTTTTTTAGCTCTCTTTCGTATTCGGAATCTCTTCCTGGAGTATTCATTACAATTGACCATTCAAGTGGTGCAATAGGTGGAACTCCAGCAGTATGCATAGCAAGATGTCTCAGTGTAACGCTTTCTCTTGGCGTTCCAGGAATACGAAACTGAGGAAAGTAGTCAGTCACAGGATCTGAGAAGTTGAGCTTTCCTTCTGCCTGAAGTACTGCACAGGCGAGTGAGGTCATGGACTTACTCATGGAAGCTATGCCCATTATCGTGTCCTTGTTAATTTCTCTGCTCTTTGCCATATCGATGTGGCCAAAGCCGTGTTCATATACGATTCCCTCAGGACCGCGAATGCATACGCTGACTCCGGGAAAGTTTTTCTCTTCAAAAATTTTATTTAGGTGTTTTGTTAAAAGGTCTAAGTTATTCATGATGTACCTCCGAATTGAATAGATAAAATATAACCCATCAAAATGGGCTTGTCAAATTACGAGCTATCTAAAACACCCTGAAATGAGATGAGAACGGAATTTTTACACTTTACATATCAAAATATGATATACTTATTACTGTTAATAATAGAGCACTTATGTGTACATTATGAAGTGAAAAATAATGCGATTTAGATATTTATCGCAGGAGAATATATATGTATAGTTCAGAGGATATAAGAGATTTTTTTAAAGAATATAAAAGCGAGGCCGTTGTCAAGGAGCATCGCTTTTACTCGGTTTTAATACCTCTCGTGGAGCGAGAGGGTAAGATGCATGTGCTCCTGGAGAAGCGCGCCGCGCATATTTCGCAGCCAGGCGAAATATGCTTCCCCGGCGGACGCATTGAGGCCGGGGAGCCGCCGCAGGCGGCGGCGCTGCGCGAGTGCAATGAAGAAATCGGCGTTCCTGTCAGCGAAATCAAGCTACTGGCACAAGGAGATACGCTCTATGGACAGGCCGATTTCACCATTTATTCCTTCATAGCGGAGATAAGTGAGGCAAGCTATGAAAGGATAAAGATAGAAAAGGATGAAGTAGAAAAATTATATTTGATACCGCTTTCATATTTTGTCGAAAATGATCCTGAATTCTATAGAGAAAAATATGAGACAAATATAAGAGAATTCCCATACGATAAGGTGGGAATACCTCCAGATTACGAGTGGAGGAGAGGCACTATGAGAATACCGATTTATGAGTATGAGGGCATAGTGATATGGGGAATGACAGCACAATTCCTTAACAGGCTGTCGACCAAGCTTAGAGAGGAAGCTTATGAATCAGATAACACCATTAATAGATAATAGAGAAAACAAGAGAGCTATGATTGCCATGAGTGGAGGTGTAGACAGCAGTGTTTCAGCCTTTCTCATAAAGAATATGGGATATGAAACCATAGGAGTTACTATGAAGCTCTATGACAACGAGATGATAGGCGAAAAGGCCTGTAATACATGTTGCAGTCTTGACGATGTTGAAGATGCGAGAAATGTCGCAAATAAGCTCGGGATTAAGTATTATGTCTTTAACTTTGAGGATGACTTTGAAAACGAGGTTATTGAGAGATTTGTAAATGCCTACGAAGAAGGTATGACTCCTAATCCTTGTATAGATTGCAATAGATACATTAAGTTCAAAAGACTCTATCAGAGAGCTAAGGAGCTAGGTCAGGATTACATCGTAACGGGTCACTATGCACGAGTGCGATTTGATGAAGAAACGGGAAGATATCAGCTTCTCAAGGCTGTAGATAAGAATAAGGACCAAAGCTATGTTCTATATTCCATAACTCAAGAGCAACTAGCACATACAATTTTCCCACTAGGCGAGATGGATGACAAGGAAGAAGTGAGACGTATAGCTGAGGAGCATGGCTTTATCAATGCAAGAAAACGCGACAGTCAGGACATTTGCTTTGTTCCAGATGGCGATTATGCTAGCTTCATAACAAGATATAGAGGCAAGGAGTATCCTCATGGTGAGTTTATAGATAAGGACGGCGAGGTACTCGGTGAACATAAGGGAATTATCAAGTATACTATAGGTCAACGCAAGGGTCTTGGACTTGCACTAAAGGAACCTATGTATGTTTGCGAAAAGAATATTATCGACAACAAAGTTATTCTTGGAAGAAATGAAGACCTGTTCAAGAAAGAGTTTGAAGCCTGTGACTTCAACTGGATAGCCTGCGAGCCACCTACTGAAGAAATGACTTTATATGTAAAGGTTAGATACAGCCAGAAGGAAAACAAGGCAAAGGTTATACCGCTTTCAGATGACAGGGTGAGAGTAATCTTTGATGAACCGCAGAGGGCTATAACAGTTGGTCAATCAGCTGTAATGTACGATGGTGACATTGTTTACGGCGGCGGAGTGATCTGCAAGGTGATTTGATTATAGTGCAGGGGGAATCCTATGGGACTATTAGCTAAAATCAACAGAATATATAGGTCTGGAAGTCAGATGTATCAAAGGAGTATGAAGTCTTCGCCAAAGAAGCTTTACCTTAGAGCAGAGATTAAGCCAGAGGGACTTTTGAGCAAGAGTCCTAGCGACAATCTTCTGATTCAAGGCGACAATAGGACAGTAATCAGAAGTCTTATAGCTGATGAAAACTTCAATCAAAAGATAAACCTTATATATGTCGATCCGCCATTCTTTTCAATGGCTGATTACGATGCAGTGCTTCAGGCCGGAGAAAAGAGCTTTAAGCACACAGCATATAAGGATAGCTGGTCGTATGGAATGTCCGAGTATCTAAAAATGCTTGCGTCAAGGCTCCTTTTGATGAGAGAACTTTTAAGTGATGATGGTGTGCTTTGCCTTCATCTAGACTGGCACGCGTCTCATTATGCGAGAGTACTGCTCGATGAAATTTTTGGCAGTGAAAACTTCGTAAACGAGATAATTTGGAACTATAAGTCTGGCGGTAGCACTAACAAAAGATTTTCGCGCAAACACGATAATATTTTGATCTATTCAAAGACAAAGAAATTCAAGTTTAGACCGCAAAAGGAAAAGTCATATAACAGAGGCTTCAAGCCATATAGATTTAAAGGTGTTGAGGAATTTCAGGACGACATCGGATGGTACACCATGGTTAACATGAAGGATGTCTGGAGCATCGATATGGTTGGAAGAACTTCGGCTGAGCGCACGGGTTATGCAACACAAAAGCCGGAGCAGCTCATAAATAGGATCATCGAGGCATTCACAGATGAGGGCGATATAGTTGCTGACTTTTTCTGCGGAAGCGGAACTGTTGGCGCTGCAGCATCAAAGCTAGATAGACGCTTTGTTATAGCCGACATCGGAAAGCTTGCAATTGCAACTTCAACGGCAAGGCTTTTCAAAGAAAACGCTAGCTTTACCATACTTGATACGAAAAAGCCAAAGACTTCATCTCTAAAGTCAAAAGTAAATATTTGTTCAGATAAGAACGATGTATCAGGAATATATGAGATTATGGTTGAGCTCGAGAGCATAAAGCTTAACAGGGCAGAGAGTAAGCTTGAAGCAGATGAAATAGAGAAGATAAAAACTCTCATAGATGAGAATCCATTAAGCCTTATCCTTGCGTGGAGTATAGACTTTGACTATGATGGAAGCGTGCATAGGCCTGAAATTATCGAAGTGAGTGAGGGTGGAAAGCTTAAGACATGCTTCAGCAGTTTTAAGACTGATAAGACGCCAATTTCTATAAACATTTTAGATATTTTTGGAAATGTGGAGCACAAGGTATATGAAGTTTAATATTTAAAATTAGCTTTTGCTGTGGTAATATAGACAGGAACGTTTATTATACTCGGAGTAGAGGCTTGCGCTCATAGCTCAGTGGATAGAGTACCACACTCCGAATGTGGTGGCGAGGGTTCGATCCCCTCTGAGCGCACCATAGAATTTAGGGAGAACGCGATGGATAGAGGATCAAAGGTAAGAATAGTAACTGCAGTTGTAGTGTTTTCAATTTCACTAGGGCTTTTCATTTTTGCTCAGCTGCTTCATCAGACAGAGGTGAAATATGTATCTCAGGAGAGCAAGGGAGAAGAGACTATCCTAAAGTGCAACTATAACGGTGACGAGGATGAATATAGCTCCAAGGATGTGTTTTATGTAAAGACTACTCAGAAAGTAGAACTCAAGAAGGGTGATACTATGACAATCTTTCACTTCGGAAATCCAGAGGAAAAAGATGGTCACTACGAGATAAAGTCGGTTCACGTAACCAAGCATACGAGCGGAAAATAAAATACCAAAAAAGACCTCTACGGCGCTGATTACAGCATGTAGAGGTTTTATTTTGCTATTTATTTTTGATATAAAATATATCTATTTTTTTAGTCCAAGACCAAAGTTATCCTTGACTCTTCTCATAGTTTTGTCTGCAATCGCATTCGCTCTTTCAGCACCATCTTTTAGAATTTCGATAAGCTCATCTGAATGTCTAATCTGCTCATATCTTTCTTTGATAGGTGCAAGGGCGTTTACAGTTATTTCTACGAGGTCCTTCTTAAAATCGCCATAGCCTTTACCTTCATACTTTGCTTCTATATCGGAGATCGTCTCGCCTGAAAGAACGCTATAAATATTGAGAAGATTGCTTACACCCGGCTTATTCTCTATGTCGAATTTGATGATTCCTTCAGAATCCGTAGTAGCCTTCATTATTGATTTCTTAATCTTGTTAGCATCATCTAGTAGAGAAATACGACTGTGAACATTTGGTGCAGATTTACTCATCTTCTGAGTAGGGTCATCAAGAGCCATAACTCGTGCGCCTTCCTTCATAAATCTTCCGTCTGGAATCACAAAGGTTTTCTTTCTTGTATTATTAATTCTTGTCGCGATGTTTCTGCAAAGCTCAATGTGCTGTTTCTGGTCGTTTCCGACAGGAACCACATCTGTATCATATAAAAGAATGTCAGCTGCCATGAGGACAGGGTACATCAAAAGTCCCGCTGGCGCAGATTCCTTGTTTTGGCTCTTTGACTTAAACTGCGTCATGCGATAGAGCTCGCCGGTGTATGAGTTACATGTCAAAATCCAAGAAAGCTCCGTGTGAGCAGGAACGTCTGACTGAACAAATACTATTGAGCGCTTAGGATCCACTCCGATTGCAAGGTATAAAGCTGCAACGTCAAGTATATGCTCTCTAAGCTCCTTAGGATCCTGATTTACGGTGATTGCATGCTGGTCAACTATGCAGTAAAGACACTCGTGGTCCTCCTGTAATTCAACAAACTGACGCAGTGCACCTAGATAGTTTCCTAAGTGAATATTGCCTGTAGGTTGTACGCCGGAAAAAACTCTTTTCATATTATAAAACGCCTCGTTTCTGTTCTTTTGATTTTTACATCAGTTATATTAACTTTATCACATCAAACTTATGTAGTCAATTTGACATAGGCTGTTAATAATGATAATCTTAAACCAAATGGAATCTTTTAAATGAAATAAGGAGAAAGCCAATAATGATGAATAAAAGAAAGCTGCGTCTAGAGCAGAAATTCCATAGATTTGAGAATCTTAGGGAGCTACTAAAAACCTCTGCCGAAAAGTATGCAGATAGAGTTGCGTATGTAACAAAAGTAAGAGGAAGCAACAAAGAGGTTAGCTATATAAATACAACATATAAGATGCTTTTAGATGAGATGAACTATCTAGGTTCAGCTCTTTGGGAACTTGGATATAACAACTCAAGACTTGCAGTTTTGGGAGATAATAGCTATCACTGGTGTCTATCATATTTTGCGACAGCATGTGGACTTGGCGTAGTTGTTCCACTTGATAAAATGCTTCAGAAGGATGAACTTATCGGACTTCTTCAGAGAAGTGAATGCACAGCTATCTTCTGCGACAAGAAGAGCTACAAGACTGTCAAGGAAATCATGGACGAGGGTAATACTTCACTTAAGGTTGCAATAGGTATGGACTTTGCACCTGAGGGAGGTCTTTGTATACATGACCTTTTAGATAGAGGTAAGGAACTTGTAGAATCTGGCTATACTGAGTATACTGAGGCGCCTATAGATCCAGAAGCTATGTCATTCCTTCTATTTACATCGGGAACGACATCTGCATCAAAGGCAGTTATGCTATCGCACAGCAACATCATGTCTGTAAACTACAGCATGAACCTCGAAGAGGAATTCTTCCCAGATGATGTAAACCTCATGATTTTGCCACTTCATCATATCTACGGAATGATGGGCATGATTACTTTCATATCTCAGGGAATGAAGAATGCCTTCTTTGATGGTCTAAAATATATTTTGATTAACATGAAGGAATACGAGGTTTCTGTTTTGATGACAGTTCCACTACTCCTTGAGAACATGTATCGCAAGATTATCAAAGCCGCAGAAAAGCAAGGAATGGGTGGAAAGATAGAAAAAGCCCTCAAAATCTGTGCTATTTCAGAGAAATTTGGTATCAATATTAGACGCAAGGTATTTAAGTCTATAATCGACCAGCTCGGAGGCAAAATAAGATTTATTATCAATGGTGCGGCAGCGCTTGATCCAGTCGTAGCAAAAGGTATGAACGATTTTGGGATTCTAACAGTTCAGGGGTATGGACTTACAGAAACTGCGCCAACAATTGCCAGTGAATCTCAGTTTAATATAAGACATGGTTCAGTCGGAAAGCTAATGCCTTTTGTTGAGGGTAGAATCGATAGTCCAGACGAAAACGGAATCGGAGAGCTTGTAGTTCGTGGAGAAAATGTAATGCTCGGCTACTACAATGACGAGGCTGCAACCAAAGAAGTTATCGTCGATGGATGGTTCCACACAGGCGACCTTGCTCGCTTTGATAATGATGATTTCCTATGGCTCATGGGACGTAAGAAGAACGTAATCGTAATGAAGAACGGAAAGAATGTTTTCCCTGAAGAAATAGAGAATCTAGTGGGGCTACTTCCTTATGTAGATGAGTGCATGTTATTCTCTAGAAACCGCCAAAACGATGTGGTTTTGTGGATGAAAGTAGTATATAATAAAGAGTACCTAAGTGAGAATAATTTAACTGTTGAACAGTTAGAAAAGCAGTTTGATAAAGACCTAGATAAGATTAATGAGGGTATGCCTGCTTACAAGATGGTTAAGCGCTTCTTCTTATCAGATAGGCCAACAATCAAGACTACAACTCAGAAGACTAAGAGACCACTCGAGCTTGAGCAGATTGAGAAGGAACTTAGCGAAAGAGGCATTCAAGCATAGCTTGCGGAGGTGAGTATGAATTTTATATTTGAATCAACCGTATGCCAAGTCGTATTTTGGCTTGTGCTTGCACTAGCATTTGTGATTATAGAGGCCATAACACTTGGTCTTACAACCATTTGGTTTGCAGGAGGAAGCGTAGCTGCTTTGATTGCAGGAATCCTAGGTGCAGAGTTTTGGCTACAATTTGTCATATTCCTATGCGTTTCAGTAGTCCTTCTCGCATTTACGAGAAAGATATTTGTCAAAAAGCTAAAGACAGGTGAATACAAGACAAATACCATGACATTGATAGGTGAGCGTGGCAAAGCTATATCGGATATATATTTTGATGGAAATGGACGCGTTAGAGTAGGTACACAGGAATGGAGTGCTATGCCCGAAAACGATGACGATGTTATCAAAGCAGGAGCGGAGGTCGAAGTTCTTGAAATAAAAGGTGTTAAAGTTATTGTAAGAGAGTTAGTTAAATAGGAGTTTGCAATGGAAGAGATACTAAAAATTTTTATTGGACTTATATTCATTGTGATCGCTGTAGCAGTAATCGCAAGCAATGTAAGAATCGTGCCTCAGGCAAAGTCATATGTAATTGAGAGACTAGGAGCTTATCACCAGACATGGCAGGTAGGACTTCACTTCAAAATTCCACTAATCGACAAGATTGCAAGGAAGGTTTCACTGAAGGAGAAAGTTATCGACTTCCCACCACAGCCGGTAATCACTAAGGATAATGTAACCATGGAAATCGATACAGTTATCTACTTCCAGATTACAGATCCTAAGCTATATGCTTACGGTGTAGAAAGCCCAATGGACGCTATCGAAAATCTAACAGCTACAACACTAAGAAACATTATCGGTGACCTTGAGCTTGATGAATCTCTCACAAGTAGAGAAACAATCAACTCCAAAATCAGAGTAGTCCTAGACGAAGCTACAGACCCTTGGGGAATCAAGATTAACCGTGTAGAAGTTAAGAATATTACGCCTCCTGGAGATATCCAGAGAGCCATGGAAAAGCAGATGAGAGCTGAGCGTGAACGTCGTGAAGCGATCATTAGAGCTGAGGGTGAGAAAAAGTCTGCAGTCCTCACAGCAGAGGGTAACAAGCAGGCTACAATCCTTGAGGCTGAGGCTAAGAAGCAGGCAACAATCTTGGAAGCAGAAGCTCAGAAGCAGGCTGCAATTTGCGCCGCTGAAGGTGAAGCGCAAGCAATCAAAATGGTACAGCAGGCTACTGCTGATGGTATCAGAATGCTCGTTGAAGCGCAGCCTAACCAAGAGGTTATCGCTCTTAAGAGCTTAGATTCATTTGTTAAGGCTGCAGATGGTCAGGCTACCAAGATTATCATTCCTTCAGAGATAGCGGGAATTGCGGGTCTTGCAGCATCAGTTAAGGAATTGACAAAACAGGATTAGACAGCAGAGTATTTGTATAGAGCATTTTAGCTAACAGGGGTTTTATTTGTATCAAAGCTCAGATATTTATCAAGCTATAAATAAGCAGACAAACAAGTATAAACCACGCTCCACTGCAATGCAGTGGAGTTTTTTCGTGCAAAAATTTATAGTCCACCCACACGATAATTCAGAGTGCCATTCAAATATCAAGCTGAAAATACAAACTGAGATTTACCAAAAAATGGTATTGACCATCTATGGGGAAGCAGTTAGACTTTCAGTAAGGGAGATGGGAAAATATGGAAAACATGCAGTTATATATTAAACATAGTGACAGGGAGTTTAGTAGCAGACTAGCTAAGAGTTTCTGCCTTTGTGATGGAGTTAATGTATATATTGAGGAACCATCAGAGCATGTTTTACTGGGATGTATTGTTTTGTCTTTTGATGTATATGATAGAGATAAATACACAAGACATGTAGCGCTTAGCATGAATTCTGATGATGAGATTCTTTTAGCAGATACCTGCACTTTATATATCTTTTCAAGCTCTGTAGTAATCATTGAGAAGCTTAGATTTATTTTTGGATATAAGGAAAATCCTGGGACTGAGGAACTTAACAAATGCAAACTAATGAGTTTTGTATCCGAAAAGAGCTATTGCGGTACTAGCACAAGCGCCCTGGCCTTTAGCTATATCATGGATGTGAGGTTTGGGATTAAGACTGCATACTTGAGTCTCTCTCACAGTAATTATAGAGCTATAGAATTTCTTAGAGGAAGTCTAGATAAGAGTGAGAAATGCGTAGATTTTGATGATTCTTCTGCTATTAAGTTTATGTATGCTCTTAAGCAGAGGAAGGATTTAGATATAGATTCTTTTTTAAATCAAAGTCACGGTATAAGTCATTTTAATCTTGCTTTGATAAACGGAAGGCTTGATGATTTTGATGCCTCGCTGATAGATGAGATAAGGAAAAGGCTTCATGAGAAGGGCTATGAATATTTGATTATCGATATAGGGACAAGCCTTAGTAGGCAGGCGATAGAAATTGCAGAGAGCTCTGATAATGCAATATTTGTAAATTGCGATTTCCTATCTGAATATATAAAGCCAAGAGCTAAAATACATAAAATTGGCATCGATATGACAGGGAAAAATACCGATGAATATAAGACTATTATGGTTCCATTTTGTAGGGATTTATCATTTAGAAGTTTTGACCATGAATATGGATTTGAGATAGAGAGCATTCTAGAGGAGATACTTAGAGCATAGATGAATATTAATACTAAGTTTGATAGAAAGCAGTATGAGGAGCTTTTGGCAAAGGCAACCAATACTTTGATGGAGCACAGAATTGAAGATGATAACAGGGCAAAGGAATGCATTGAGAAAATTGTTTTAGAGGATGCTAAAGATCTACCCATAGACAATATCATTTTTCTTATAAATCGCATATTTGGAAGGCTTAGAGGTGATATCGGAAGCTTAAGCTATCTTTCTGACCTCAATGTGAATGAGATAATGGTAAATGGTTTTGATACCATCTTTATAGAAGTGGATTCACGTATTGAGAAGGTAGATGACTGCTTTGATAGTACAGAAGAATTAGAGCATGTTATAAGGAGGATAGCTGCCTCAGTTCACAGAGAAATTAATGAGTTTAAGCCGATACTTGATGCTAGGCTTGAGGACGGCTCTAGGGTTAATGCTGTTATGAAAAATATAGCAATAGGAGGGCCGAGCCTAAGCATAAGAAAGTTTGGTAACAACAAGATTTCTCTAGATGAGATGGTAAAGGGAGGCGGACTTAGTGCTGAATGTGCAGATGATATAAGGACTATGGTCAGAGGAGGTCTTAATATATTTGTGAGCGGTGGTACTTCTTCTGGTAAGACGACATTACTTAACGCTATAAGTGACTATATTCCAGAAAACGAAAGAGTAATTGTAATAGAGGATTCACTAGAGCTTAAGCTAAACAACATAGCAAACATTGTCAGACTGGAGTGTAGAAACGCAAATAGTGCAGGAAAGGGCGCAATAAATATGGCAGACCTCATTAGGTCAAGTCTTAGAATGAGGCCAGATAGAATAGTGGTTGGAGAGGTAAGAGGTGGAGAAGTTCTTGACATGCTTCAGGCACTAAACACAGGACATTGTGGTTTTTCAACTGGACACGGAAATTCATCATGTGGAATGCTTAGAAGAATAGAGGCTATGTATCTATCAGCTGTTGAAATTCCGGTTGATGCCATAAGAATGCAAATCTGTGAAGCCATTGATATTTTGATACATATGGAGAGACTTCCAAGTGGAAGAAGAAAGATTATAGAGGTAAATGAGCTAACAGGATATAGGGATGGAGAATATGTTCTAAATCCGCTGTATGAACTATCTGATGAGATGAGTCTTGTTAGAACTGAGAATTTGCTCAGCGACGATATTAAGCTTAGATTAAGAGGGATAAATGATACAGGATTACAACGAGTACAAGCTAAGCAATAAGGAGAGACTTACTTTGGTTATGGTATCAGTAGGGTTTTTATTACTTGCAGGAACACTTTATATAAATTCAATTATAACCGTAGTAATAAGTCCAATAGCTTATGGCTTTGCATCGCAAAGATATATGAGCTATATGATAGCAAAACGAAGGACAAGACTAAGAAATGAATTTAAGGAGTTATTGTACAGCTTCAGTGCTTCATTTGCAATAGGTTCAAGTATGCAGTCAGCAATGAAGGATGGGTGCAAAAAGCTAAGAGAGATTTTTGATGAGGACTCCATAATGTTAGGAGAGCTTGAGGGTATGTGTAGCAAGTTAGAGAGTACAGCTAGTGATCCAGTTTTTCTCTGGGAAGATCTTGCAGCAAGATGTGTAGTAGAAGACATAAAGCTGTTTTCAGAGGTATACAGAGGCTGTACATCAAGTGGCGGAGATATGATAGTCGCTATTGAAGCCGCAGCAAAAACTATTGGTGAGAAGATAGAGATGGAAAATAATATTAAGCTTTTAGCCAAACAAAAGATTATAGAAGGCAGAGTAATAGCAGTAATTCCAGTGATAATAATACTGTTTCTCAGGATATGCTCTCCTAGTTATATAAAGCCTATGTACGAAGGCGTAGGCGGAAAAATAATAATGCTACTAGCACTTTCTATATCAGTTACAGCTATTTTTTTATCAGAAAGGATATGTAAAATTGAAGTTTAGTACAGGCAAAATAAAATCACAAATTTATGGATTTGAATTTACCAAATTTTGTCTGAGAAAGAAAAGGCTCTTGATTTTAGTTATAGCTATTTCCGTTGGGATAAGCATGATGTCATTTGTATTTGGATCTAGGAAGGCTGTCAGCATAAGAGGAAGCAGAGATAACCTGAGTGGAATAACTCTAAATAGCAATAATGAAGGCGAGGAGATAAGGGTTTCAGCGACAAATGGTAGCGATAAAGCAAGCAAAACAGTATATCTTAAGGCGGTTAAAAATAAGAAGGATTCTAAAAAGGATAAAGCTGTTGACAATAGCCTTGAGCTTAAACTATCAGACATCATAAGAAAGCTAAAAAATAATACAAAGGCAAACAAGATGATAAGCTTACCTAAACAGTTAGATGATGGAACTAGGCTTAATTGGAGCATTAGATCAAAGCAGACAAACTACGCTATTGTAATGGCAGCAGCACCAATGGTGATGCTCTTTGCCTACAGGAGTGAAAAGGACAAGGAAAAGAAAGAGACTCAGCATAAAAGAAATGATATAATCCGAAATTTACCAGCCTTTGGAACAAAGCTTGAGCTATTTCTAAATTGCGGAATGGTGTACGAGGATGCGATGAGCAAGGTGATAGACGGATATAGCAAAGAATTTCCTAATGAGTTATCTAAGTTAATTAGTGATGCAAAGGAACTTTCGTTGATTAGCGGAAGAGATGAGATGGAAATACTCGGAGAAAAATCTAGGTCATTAAAAATCAAAGAACTAACGCGTATTACAGCAATGATTGCTGATAGTAAATATAAAGGTACTGAGCTAGGAGAAAAGCTTTCTAGAGAAGGTGAGTATCTTTGGCAGAGAAGGATTAAAACTGCAGAAGAGAATGCTAAGCTTGCAGAGCTGAAACTCTCACTACCTCTAGCCTTACAGTTACTATCACTTATAATCATCACAGCTGCACCTGCTGTAATACAATTCTAAATTAGGGGGACAAAATGTTAAGAAACAAAAAGGGAATGGAGATGGTACAGGTAGCAATATTGATTGCGCTAGCAATTTCACTAGGCATCATTTTTAGATCGCAAATTACAGAGTTTATCAATACAACTTTTGCAGATCTAAACGCTTAGGGAGGCACTTATGATGCTAATGAATAAAAAAGGAGGTGAGTATGTAGAAGCCTCAATCGTGCTTCCGCTATTGGTACTTCTGATTGTAAGCATGATTTATGCGATGATGTTTTTTTACGGTCATGCCGATAGGCAAATGAAGCTACATAAGGTATCGCTTGATAAGGCAAAAACGAGCTCTTCACTGTTTAAAAAAGAAAAATATAAAGTAGAAGACTCATCCTTAATAAGTGGAGCTGCAAGAGTTTTGCTGAGAAAGGATATTTATGCGGATATATATTTGATAAATGAAGCAGATTTGGTTAGGGCAGGGAATTTTGTAAAGGGGTTAAAAGAGTGAGATGGTAAGAAACAAGCGAGGTATGGTTAGCGTATTCGTAATGATTTTTTCGGTTTCAATAATATCATTAGCCATGCTTTTTATTGGAGGGACAAGGGCAAAGGCTATAAGTTCAAGTGTAGAAAGCTTGGGACACCTATGGGCTAAATCGATCCTAGGTGAATATACAGACAAGCTTTATGAGCGATATGGAATATTCGCATATAAAGCCAAGTCACCTGCCGAAGTCGACGATAAGCTTAACCAGCTTAGCGAAATTACCTTCAAGGGGAAGAGATATATAGACTGTGAGGGGTGCAATAGCAGTCTATATAGATACTCCCTAGCAGAGCTTGATAATTTTCAGAAGCAAGTTAATAAGGCTGCTGTAGCAGATAAACAAAAGAAATTTAAGGATATCGAGCTAGATGTTTATACTCCGTCAGACAGAACGATTTCAAATGATGCTATAGTGGCAGGACTTCCATCAAAAGGAAGACTGAGCAGCTTCTCGCTAAGTAACTTTATAAATAAGATTAAAGAGGTAGATGATATCAAAGATGTGCTAAAGGGCGGCAAAGATGAACTTCTACAAATGAAATACATGAAAAATCACTTCCAAAGTGCAGTTTCACAAAGTGAAGATGATGATAGTTTCTTTAAGTATGAGCTAGAGTATATACTCGCAGGTAAAGCTTCAGACGAAGGAAATCTAAAAAGCACTAGGAACAGGATAATTGCAATAAGAGAAGCGATGAACATAGCTTATATAAATCAAAATCCACAGATGAGGGATCTTGCTCTAACAATTGCTGAGCTTATCTCATCGCCAGCTGCAGCGCCAGCAACTCAGCAGGCACTAATAGCTGCGTGGGCATATGCTGAAAGCGTAAACGACTATAGACTGCTTGTTCATGGCAAGAAGGTGCCTCTGATGAAGGATGATGATTCATGGGCAGTCAATTTAAAATCGATAATAACAAATCCAAATCCTGAATATATAGACAAAGATAATGAAAAAGGGAACACATATAACGAATATCTTCAGGCGATGATATTTTTAACAAATAAGGATAATAGACTTCTAAGGATGATGGATTTGATAGAGATAAATATGAAATACTGTTATTATGGAAATTTCAGTATTTCAAGTCATTACACGGGTATTGATTACAGCATGGATGTAAATGGGAGGACGCATAATTTCAGTGCAGAATATTAGACTAGCTTTACCAAAACAAAATAAATCTATGATAAGTAATAAAAGGGGTGCATATATTCTAGAAGCATGCATAGTGTTTCCACCATTTATAATCGCAATAATAATGCTATTATCTTTGATACCCGTGATGGCGGAATGGGAAAATGCCGTATATTCAGCCTGTGATGAGCTAAGGTCAAGTGATATAAGAGCGCACTTTTATAATGACAAGCTAATTGGCCAAGTTAGACTTAATAATAGGTTAAATAAAGAAAGCCACTTCATAGATCCTATTCAAGTGACTCAATATAAATATAGGCATAGCGATGGTAAATTTAACGACCTAATAACAGTTCGCATAGATGCTAGTTTTTCTAAGCGAGTTCCGCTTGCAATTAGAAGCCTTGATATGGATATGAAAATAAGGTCAAGGGCGTTTACGGGAGCTAGTCTAGATGAGGATAGCGACAAGGATAGTTTTAATAAAAAAGAGGATTCCAAGGAAGTATATATATTTCCAGAGTCAGGTAGAAAGTACCACAATAAATCTTGTCAATGTCTTAATCCAGCCTGTGAAAAGGTGTATATTACACCGGCAATAAAATCGCGGTTTAAGCAGTGTGATATATGCAAAAAGAAGGGATACAAGGGAAATCAAGCAGTATTTTGTTTTTTCAATAGCGGTGAGGTCTATCACCGCGGTGATTGTCCAAGCGTAGATAAATACTACGAGAAGATACAAAAGCGAGAGGCAATTAGCAGAGGGTACTCAGCCTGCTCAATATGTGGAGGATAATGTGAAGAGTAATATTTTGATAAAGCCAATAACAGAGATAGATTATTATAGGGCTTTAATTTTATCGTCAGGGATACATAGACTTTTTCTGCCAATGAAATTTCAGTTTATTAGAGATGATAGCAAAGTTAAAGTCAAGGAGTATTTTGTAAATATTGATGGATATGTAAACCTAAAAGAATATCTAAGGGATTCTTCACTAGAGGCATGGGATATAGCGGATATGATGATACAGCTAACTGAGGGCATAAATGAATCGATGTATAGATATGTATTTCCGTATGAATATAGAATCAGCCTAGATTATATCTACTATAGCAAAAGTCAAAAGAAGTTTAAACTCATGTTCATACCAAGTACAGAGCATCTAGATGACATGAATAGCCTAAATAAGATAGTCCTAGAGAGTTTAAATGCTTTGCTAGACGAGTTTAAACAGTTCATAGGTATAGTGGCCGATACAGAAATAAAATCTCTAAAAAGCTTAATTTGTAAGTCTGACACAGTAAATGATTTTACGGCTAAGATAAACGCACATAAAAGAAATATATGGAGAAGCGAGCAGGGTAAAATAAGTCGCACTATTGCTTTATAGCATGATTTCGTGTACGATTAAGCTATGATTCCAATTTCAACAAAGATGAGACCGCAGAATTTAGACGAATTCATGGGTCAGCAGCACTTTTTGTATAAAGGATCGTTGCTATACAATTCAATAAAGAACAAAACATTCGGTTCAGCAATATTTCACGGACCTTCAGGTACGGGTAAGACTACTCTTGCCAGACTAATTGCTGCAGAGCTCGATAGTGATTTTCATGAGATAAATGCAAGTACTACTGGAACCAAGGAGCTAAAGGAGATACTAGATAGAGCACGCCTTAGATTTTATGGTTTAGAGGCAAAATCAAGTTATATCTATATTGATGAGTTTCATCGCTGGAATAAGCTTCAGCAGGATTCGCTCCTAAAGGCATTAGAAGAAGGCGTAATTAAGTTCATTGCAAGTACAACCGAAAATCCGTATTTTGCAATAAACAACGCGATATTGAGCAGGGTTAGAAATATTTACGAGTTCAAGCGTCTTGATAAAGAGGTAATCAAAACGCTTCTTTTGCGTGCTGCAAATGATAAGGAGCGAGGATTAGGAAATCTTGATGTTAAATACGATGACAAGGCCATAGATGTTTTGGCAGAACTATCAAATGGAGATGCAAGAGTTGCACTTGATACACTTGGCTTCGTCTTTGAAAATCATCAAGACGGTAAAACTGTAACTGCAGAGGATATATCTGAAGCAATGCAGAGAAAAATAGGTTTTTACGACCGTGGAGACGATAAGTATGATCTGCTTTCAGCACTTCAAAAATCGATAAGGGGAAGTGACCCTGATGCGGCAATATATTACTTTGCTAGACTTGTAGATGGGGGTGCAGATGTACAGATGATTGGTAGAAGGCTCCTTGTCATAGCTAGTGAAGATATAGGTATGGCATATCCTTCAGCGATAAGTATAACTCATGCATGTGTAAGTGCTGCGCTTATGGTAGGATTCCCTGAAGCTGCGATAAACTTAGCGGAAGCTGTAATAATGCTAGCTTCATCTCCTAAATCAAATCGCTCTGTAATGGCATATTATAAAGCTATGAGCGATATTAAGCACAAGGAGACAGATATGGTACCTGATCATCTTAGAGACTCACATTACAAGGGTGCAAGAGATAAGGGCCTAGGCAAGGATTACAAGTATCCACATGATTTTGGCGGATATGTAAAGCAGCAGTACTTGCCTGATAATCTTCATGCAGAAGGCGTGAGATATTATGAGCCATCTGAAAATGGCTCGGAAGCAAATTTCAAAAGGTTTTTAGAAGAGTTAAGAAAAAAATATGGAGATAATTAGAGCAGATAATTCCGGATTTTGTTTCGGAGTAAAGAAGGCCCTGGAGACAACACAGGACCAGATAAAAGAGAGCAAAGCTAACAGTAGCAAGGGAAGTTTATTTACTTGTGGACCTTTGATTCATAACAAAATTGTTACAAGCCAGCTTGAGAATGATGGCGTTCGCATTATTAAAACGCCAGATGAGGCAAAAGAGGGCGATACAATAATCGTAAGGTCTCATGGTGAGCCAAAGGCTTTCTATGACAGAATGGATGAGCTTAACCTAAACTATGTAGATACTACTTGTCCCTTTGTTTCAAAGATACACACCATAGTAAATAGTGCTTGTAAAGAAGGAAAGAAGATAATAATTATAGGGGATGAAAATCATCAGGAGGTTATTGCAACCAATGGATGGTGCGATAACTCTGCATATATTATTAACAGCCCTGACGAGGTCGAAAAAGTAGAAAGTGGAGAGTATCTTGTGGTCTGCCAAACGACTATAAGAAAAGAGCTTTTTGAGTCAATAATCGATGCGCTAGAAGCAAAGGGCTGTAAGCTAGAGATAAAAAATACTATCTGCAATGCTACAAGTCTCAGACAGGATGCATGCCAGAGACTAGCCAAGGAAGTCGATGCGATGATTATTATTGGTGACAAGCAGAGCTCGAATACGAAGAAATTATATGAAATTGCAAAAAAACATTGCAATAATTCGTTTTTTGCCGAAAATATTAGTGATTTACCATTGAAAGAAATTCAAAAATATAATAAAATAGGAGTTGCGGCAGGTGCTTCAACACCTGAAAGCGTAATTAAGGAGGTTATTGCCAACATGAGCGAAACAGAAAAAACCACAATGGCGGATTTCATGGATGAAATTGATGCATCTTTGAGACTCCCACATAACGGCGAAATTGTAGACGGAAAGGTACATCAGGTTTCTGATAGAGAAGTGATTGTAAACCTAGGCTGCAAGAAAGACGGAATTCTTCCCGTAGAAGAAGTCACACTTGAGGAAGGAGAAAAACTGACTGATCTATTTCAGCCGGGCGACGAGATCCAGGCAAAGGTCGTAAAGACTGATGACGGTGACGGAAGCATCCTACTGTCCAAGAAGAAATTAGAAATTAGCAAGCATTGGGCAGAGATCAACGAAGCTCATGAGAATAAGACGGTAATAACAGTTAAGGTGCTAAGAGCCGTAAACGGCGGTGTAATCGCAGCATACAAGGAAGTTACAGGATTTATTCCTATGTCTCAGCTCTCAGATAGATATGTTGAGAATGCAGATGAATTCATCGGACAGACACTAGATGTTCTTGTAACAAGAGTTGATGCTAAGAGAAACAGAGCACTATTCTCACACAAGGCTATTCTTCTTGCTGAGAAGCAGAAGCTAATCTCAGGTATCTGGGATAGCATCAGCGTAGGTGACATCGTTGAGGGTACAGTAATGAGATTCACTGACTACGGTGCATTCGTAGACATCGGCGGAATCGACGGACTACTCCACATCTCAGAGATTTCATGGGGTAAGCTAAAGCACCCACAGGAAGTACTTGAGACAGGACAGACTGTTCAGGTTAAGGTACTTTCAATGAACCAGGAGAAGGGCAAGATTTCACTTGGACTAAAGCAGATCACCCCAGAGCCATGGAGCGTTATCAACGATAAGTACCAGGTAGGTGAGATTGTAAGCGGTAAGGTAGTTCAGATCAAGGAATACGGCGCATTCGTTGAGCTGGAACCTGGTCTAGACGGACTTGTTCACATTTCAGAAGTTGCTCACAAGAGAGTTTCTGACATTGCTGAAGAACTTCAGCTTGGACAGCTTGTTGATACAAAGATTCTTGATATCGATGTAGATAGAAAGCGTATCAGCCTAAGCATTAAGGCAGCTGCTCCAGCTCCAGAAGTAGTAGAAGAGGAAGTTGAAGCTACTGAAGAAGCTTAATCGCAGATGAATTTATAATCGCAGGAAGCTATGCTTTCTGCGGTTTTTTATATATTTGATGAGGTAAGATATGAAGATAGAGAGAATTGTTCAGGGAAGCCTTGAGAGCAATTGCTACATTATTTACCATAATGAGGGCGGCGAGTGCTATATCATAGATCCAGGATATAATGCAGCAAAAATTATAAAGCATATAGAAAGCAAGGATTTAAAGCCAAAGGGAATTCTTTTGACGCACATGCACCATGACCATGTTGGAGCAGTCCATGGAATAAAGGCAAAATTTGATGTACCTACTTATATGCATGCACAGGATGCACAGGAATATAAAGGGCACATTGATGTGCTATTGTATGGTGGAGAAGAACTGGACTTAGAAGGTGAGACTATAAAAATTCTTCATACTCCAGGACATAGCCATGGCTCAATATGCATAATGTGTGAGGAAAGTAAGGCCTGCTTCACAGGTGATACTATTTTTGATATCGACCTTGGACGTACAGATTTAAACTGCGGAAGCCAGAAAGAAATGGAAGACAGCATAAGAAATGTAATCAGCAAGTGGGACAATTCCATCACAATTTACCCAGGTCATGATGTTAGTGCAACAATGAAGCAGGTAAGAAAATATAACACAGAATATCTGGCTATAATGCAAGGGGCTGGCGATGGAAATTAAGATGATAGGTCTTGACCTTGATGGTACGGCACTAAATGATAGCGGCGAGTTTTCAAAGAGAACAAGGCAGGCTTTTAAAAGAGCACATGAACATGGCATACATGTTGTGATTGCAACAGGTAGAGCTGAGTTTTCACTACCCAAAAATATCGCAGAAATTGAAGGTCTAGAATATGTGATTACATCAAATGGAGCTAGAGTCCTAAGGCTGAGCGATGGATTTGTAGTGTATAAAAATTTCATTAAGCCACACAAAGTTCGTGAGGTTATAGAAGTTCTAAAATCACAAAATGCTAGGGCTGAAATGTTTGCAAACGGCAAGGCATATATAAGCAGAAGTGAATACGATGCCATTGTTTCTGGTGATATTTTGACAAGAAGTAGGGGATATGTAATTGCCACAAGAAAACCGATAGACGATATATTTACACATATGATCGACTGGGAGGATCACATAGAAAATATTAGTGTGAACTATCCAAATGATGAGGCAAAGCGTGCTTGTGAAAAGAAGTTAGCTGGGATTGAAGGAATTACAGTTACATCATCATTTCCACTAAATAATGAAATCGGTGGTGCGACTACGAGCAAGGCGGATGCACTAGAATTCCTACTTCAAAGCTTTGGACTTCACAAGGATAATCTAATGGTTTGTGGAGACAGTAGAAACGACATTGCAATGATTGAACATGCAGGACTAGGCATAGCTATGGAAAACGCAGATGACTGTGTAAAGGATGCTGCAGATATTACAACTCTATCAAATGAGGAAGATGGCGTAGCCTATGCAATAGAAAAATACGCATTAAAATCTATATAATTAACAGCTAAAGTACATAAATAAAGCTTCTTTGCTTAAATCAAGCGAGGAAGTTTTTTATTTGCAAGGACTTAGAAAAATCTAATATCAAATATTATAAATTATATATAAGAATTTTCGGATTATATCTAGCATATGAATTTCATAGTGATATAATATACATAGTTACTTATAAATTTAAACAGCCTTATTTTTGCTATATTTATAGAAAGATAGGATGAATTCAGATATAAGTAATTAATATATAACAGTTTTAAGGAGGCCTATATGAATAAATACCTTGATAATCCTATCCCTGTAATCGCAGATCCAGGGAATTGTGAAAGAAGGGCTTTTATCGACTCTCCACTAGTTGATATAGAGCCTAACGACAAGCTTTTGATAGAGATGCAGTATCCAATTCTAGGATTCGAAAATGCTGAAAAGCGTTGTATGGCAAGGAAGGAAGTTGTAGAAATGCTGTATAGAGCAGCAGAGAATCTTCCTCCAGGGTATAAATTTGTAATTTGGGATGCATGGAGACCATTTGCCTTACAAAAGGAACTTTTCATTTCGTATAGTAGTAAAATAATCAAAGAATTCCATTTAGAAAATTTGACCTCTGAGGAACAGGAACACGAAATCGCTAAATTTATAGCTGATCCAATTCCAAATGAAGAGCTTCCGCCAGCTCACACGACCGGTGGAGCGATTGATTTGACAATCATGGGACCTGATGGTAAATGTCTAGATTTTGGAACTGCCTTTGATGCATTTACTGAAAAAACGAGAGCAGCCTACTACGAGACCATAGATGTTGAGGGTGATTCTAAAGCAAAGGAAATACGCAATAATCGAAGGTTTTTATACAATTTGATGATGGACGCTGGCTTTGGAAATCTACCATCTGAATGGTGGCACTATGAATACGGAGATAAAAATTGGGCTGATATCCAAGGAAAATCTGCATTATATAAAGGGATTTTTAAATATTAACTGCATTGTTAATTCAAAAAAGAAGATGTATAATTATTTTAACTATTCATTCTAGCATCAGAAAGGAGACCTGATTATGTTAAGTTCATTCTTCAAGAGTGCTCTAGGTAGAGATACTCTTGTGGCAGCAGATGATACGTGGACACTATTATTCATCCTTGTTGCATCAGTTGCTACAGCAATTTTTTTAGAGCAGAAGTACGCTTGGGCTTCTAAAATTTCAGGAGCAATCATTGCACTTATTATGGCACTTGTGCTATCAAATCTAGGAGTTATTCCTATTCATAGTACTCTGTACGATGATATCATCTGGGGCTATGCAGTTCCAATAGGAATTCCGCTATTACTTCTTCAGTGCAATATGAAGAAAATCTGGAAAGAAACTGGCCGAATGATGGTCGTATTTCTAATAGGTGCTGTGGGAACATGCGTAGGTGCCTTGCTAGCTTACACACTTTTGCATAATTACATTCCAGAGGCATCTGGGGTTGCGGCTATGATGACGGGTTCGTACATAGGCGGAGGCGTTAACTTTGCAGCGCTTGCAACTCAGTTTAAGGTTACAGGACAGACAATAGGAGCAGTAACCGTTGCAGACAATCTACTGATGGCATTGTATTTCTTTGCATTAATCATGTTTGCGGGACTTAATTTCTTCCGTAAGCACTTTGCTCATCCACACATCGATGAGGTTGAACAAAATGGGCTAGATGACTCAAAGACACAGGCAGCAGCTTATTGGAGCCGCAAGGATATCTCGCTCAAAGACATCGCATTTAATATTGCATATGCAGTTACAATTGTCTTCCTATCAAATCTAATTTCACATGCTATTGCAGGTGCAATTCCAACAGATAATGCAGTTCTAAAGATGTGCAATATATTCTTTGGATCACAGTATGTTTGGATTACAACACTCTCAATGATAGTTGCTACCTACGGTGAAAAGAAGGTTGAAAAGATGAATGGTGCACAGGAAATCGGTACATATTTTATCTACATGTTCCTCTTTGTAATCGGTGTTCCAGCATCAATCGTAGAGATTATTACAAATACACCAGCGCTGCTGCTATTTACAGCGATAATGGTGCTTGTAAATATGATATTCTGCTTTGTTGGCGGTAAGCTTCTCAAGTTTAATTTAGAAGACTGCATCCTCGCATCAAATGCAAATATTGGAGGTCCAACAACAGCGGCTGGAATGGCTATTTCACAGGGCTGGAGCAAGCTTGTAGGACCTGTAATGCTCATAGGTACATTCGGTTATGTTATCGGCACATATCTTGGTGTTATCATTGGAGGAATCCTCGGAGCGTAATAGATTTACAAGAATTAAATTAGACAAACCTGGGCTTGATGAAGCTCAGGTTTTTTGATGCTCAAAATCAAAATCCTGTATGGGAAAATTTGACATTTATACCGCGCGATGATAAATTGGAAATATATTACATTTTTGATGGAGGAGCATTGTATAAGCAAAAGTTTGGGAAACTAGGTGAGGATCTTGCCTACACCTATTTAGAGAATAAGCAGTTTGAGGTTTTAACACGAAATTATAGGAAAAAATATGGGGAGATAGATATTGTTGCACTTCACAAGGGAACGCTTCATTTTATCGAGGTGAAAACTCGTTCAACGGACAGATTTGGAAAGCCAGCAGAAGCTGTAAATAGCGAGAAAATGTCTAAGATGCTAAGACTTGCGCAGGTATTTATCAAAGAGAATAAGTGCGAGTTTTACAGATACTCTTTTGATGTAATTGAAGTAAAGCTAAACCATATAGAGGGGGTACTTTGATGATGAAAGCCTATGGAATGATAGTGCACGGACTTAAGGCTATAAAGATAGAGGTAGAGAGTAGTATTTCTAGAGGCATACCTCACTGCAATGTAATTGGTTATGGAAATACCATCGTTAAGGAAGCTATTCTCAGAGTTAGATCGGCCATAGAAAGCTCAGGTCTAGAATATCCAATGTCAAGAATAACCATAAATCTTGCTCCGGCGGATATACCTAAGAGGGGGAGTCAGCTAGAGCTTGCTATGGCTATTTCACTTCTTGCAGCAAGTGGTCAGGTATTTGATGGGGAATTAGAGAACACATGCTTTGTTGGTGAGTTATCTTTGGATGGTAAGATTAATCCATGCAAAGGTATTTTAGCAATTCTCCTTGAGGCAAAAGAGAAGAAGTTCAAGAACGTGATAATTCCAAAGGCTAATATGCATGAAGCAGAGCTCGTTGATGGCATAAATATCTACACGTTTGGAAAGTTAGCCGACGTAGTAAATTTCGTGAACAAAAAGCAAATACCAGACAAAATCAAACACAAAAGCAGTTTTTTAAGTGGCAATAATTTCAGCAAAGATTTCAGCGACATTAAAGGACAGGAAGCGGCAAAGAGGGCTATTCTAATTGCGGTAGCTGGAGGTCATCCTATTTTGATGGTTGGTAGCCCAGGTGTAGGAAAGAGCATGCTAGCTGAGCGAGTTCCTGGTATAATGCCACCTTTAGAACAGGACGAAATTATAGAGTCAGGTGTAATTCGCTCTGTTTCAAGAGAATCATTAAATGAGGAGTTTACAAGCACTCCGCCTTTTAGAAGACCATCGGTAAATATAAGTATTCCAAGTCTTTTAGGTTCTGGATATCCACCAAGACCGGGAGAGATTACTATGGCACATAAAGGCGTTCTTTTTCTTGAAGAGATAAATGAAATGAACAGGCTTGCTGTTGATACTCTTAGAGTTCCACTAGATAGAAAGAGTGTCTGTTTAAACAAACGAGGAGAGATTTTTAATTATCCAGCTGATTTTCTTTTGATATCTTGCGCTAATCCATGTAAATGTGGTTATCTTCATAGTCCCAAAAAAGAGTGCACCTGTACAGCTAGCGAATTAGCTACATATAAGGCAAGACTTTCAGGTCCCATAAGCGATAGAATAGATATCCATGTTTTTGTGACCGAGCCTAATTTTGACGAATTTATATCTAGTGAGGGTCTAAGTAGTGCAGATATGAGAAGTATGGTATTAAAGGTTAGAAAACTTCAATCAGAGCGTTATACAAGGGAGGAATTTAAGCTGAATTCTAGTATTTATGATAATAAAATTGCTAAATACTGTAGCTTTGATAGAGAGGGCGAGGCATTTATAGAGAAAGCATATAAGGCGCTAAATCTAAGCCCAAGAAGTATGGTGAAAATCAGAAAGATTTCAAGAACTATAGCAGATTTAGACGAAAGCAAGGAAATTAAACTTAAACATATATCTGAAGCAATACAATTCAGACAGAGGTGGTAGATGACTAATGTGATAGAAGAAAAAAATGAAAATTATCCAATCAAGATTAAGGAATGTCTTTCGGATTACAAGCCGATTTATTATAGAGGGAATTTATCACTTTTAGATAAACCTTCCATTGCTATTGTTGGAAGTAGAAAGGCTTCAGCATATGGAAAGAGCTGTGCAAGAGCTTTAGCAAAATGTGCGGTAGAGTATGGTGCCGTAGTAGTTAGTGGCCTTGCTTTAGGGATAGATTCTGAAGCTCATAGTGCATGTCTAGAAAATGGAGGAGAGACAATTGCTGTACTTGCTAATGGAGTTGATGTCTTCTATCCAAAGAGAAATCAAGCACTGCAAAAAAGAATAGAAGAAACAGGACTTCTTCTTAGTGAATATGAGGATGGAACAAGAGCACAAAGATATACATTTCCCGTAAGAAATAGAATAATAAGTGCAATATCTGATGCAATTGTCATTGTTGAAGCAGGATCGCGCAGTGGTTCACTTATAACAGCTGAGTGTGCGCAGGAGCAAGGTAAGGAGGTCTACTCAATACCTGGTAATATAACAAGCCCAGGAAGTCTTGGTACAAATAAGCTTATCAGAGATGGTGCAGTTCCACTTATAAATTTTGATGAATTATTTGAAGACCTTGGATTAAGCAAATCAAACAAGAAAATAAATCAAATTTTTCTAAGTAAAACAGAATCAAGGGTACTTGAGGTAGTCAAAAGCAGTTCAGAACTCTCAATTGAACAAATCCGTCACATAATTGACATAGATCTAGCAGAAATCAATGCTATAATTACGATTCTTGAGATGAAAGGGCTTATTTTTTGTGAAATGGGAAAAGTAAGCATTGCAAATTTATGGAAATAACTATACAATAGGAATTTGTAAACATAGTTTATTGCGATAATTGTAATATATTTAGAAAAGATAGGGATAGTTTTAGGAGAGTTAAATGGCAGCTGTCAAATCAGGAAAGAGCAAAGCGAAATCACCGAGTTCAAAGAGCAACAAGACTCTAGTAATCGTGGAATCCCCGTCCAAGGCGAAGACAATAGGAAAATATTTAGGCAGCAGGTATAACGTAATTGCCTCGGTTGGCCATGTAAGAGATTTGCCAAAGAGCAAGCTTGGAATAGATATAGATGATAACTTTGAGCCTCAGTACATTTCTATAAGAGGAAAGGGTGACCTCATCAAGAGTCTTAAGAAAGAGGCTTCTAAGGCGAGCAAGGTTTATCTTGCAACTGACCCTGATAGAGAGGGAGAAGCTATATCTTGGCATTTAGCATTCCTTTTGGGTTTAGATCCAGAGGAAGCTTGCAGGATAGAATTCAATGAGATCACAAAAGACACTATAAAGGAAGCAATTAAACACCCACGTAAGATAAACATGGGTCTTGTTGATGCGCAGCAGGCAAGACGTGTTCTAGATAGACTTGTGGGATATCAGATTAGCCCGCTTCTTTGGAGGAAGGTAAGAAAGGGACTTTCCGCCGGAAGAGTTCAGTCTGCAGCCCTTAAGATAATCTGTGATAGAGAACGCGAGATAGAGAAATTTGAGCCAAAGGAATTCTGGAACATTACAGCTGAGTTCAAGAAGAGCAAGAAGTTTCAGGCAAAGCTTGCAGAGGCAAACGGTAAGAAAATCGTTGTAGAAAACAAAGCACAAAATGACAATATAATAAAGGAACTTAATTCGGGTGAGTTTATTGTATCTGATGTAAAGGAAAAGATAAGAATGCAAAAACCTTATCCTCCTTTTACAACAAGTAGCTTACAGCAGGATGCAGGAAACAAATTGAATTTCAATGCAAAGAAAACTATGATGATAGCACAGCAGCTATATGAGGGTGTAGATGTAAAAGGTAGAGGAACTACTGGTCTTATCACTTACCTTAGAACAGACTCTGTGCGTGTTTCTGATGCAGCAAAACAGGCAGCAAAGGATCTAATAGTATCAAAGTTTGGTGCTGAATACAGCGCAAACAATGTTTTCTCAAATAAGAAGAAAGACATACAGGATGCACACGAAGCAATTAGACCAGCAATCATAGAGCTTGAACCAGAACTTATCAAAGATTCACTTACAGCAGATCAGTTTAAGCTATACAAGCTAATCTGGAATAGATTCATGGCAAGCCAGATGTCACAGTCAAAGTCAAACAGCATGCAGGTAAACATTGCAAACGGAATCTACGGATTCAAGGCTAATGGATCTGAACTACTCTTTGATGGTTTCAGAAGACTATATAATACTGCAGATGATGAGGGAGCAAAGCTCCTCCCAAGCTTAGAGAAGGACGAAAAGCTTAATGCAGAAAGCCTAAAGGGAGAACAGTCGTTTACCCAGCCACCTGCAAGATATACTGAAGCCAGCCTTGTAAAAGAACTAGAAGATAAAGATATCGGACGTCCAAGTACATATGCACCTATAGTAAGCACTTTGACGGAGCGTAAGTATGTAGGAAGAGAAAAGAAGGCTCTTAAACCAACTGAACTAGGATTCCTCGTAAACGATTTGATGGAGGAATATTTCAAGGATATCGTCGATGCAGGCTTCACTGCTAATATGGAAAATCGTCTAGATGATGTTGAAGTTGGCAGTCAGAAGTGGAAGGATCTTATTTCTGAATTCTATGGTCCATTCAAAAAGGAACTTGATATTGCAGATAGTGCAATTGAAAAGATAGTAGTAGAAGATGTCCCAACAGGTGAACTATGCGAGCTTTGCGGAAAACCTATGGTTATAAAGGCGGGAAGATTCGGAGACTTTATCGCATGTAGCGGATATCCAGAATGTAAGAACACCAAGCCAATTATTAAGACAATTGGTGTAAAGTGTCCAAATTGTGGTAAAGATATAGTAGCGCGCAAAAGTAAGAGAGGTAGACTTTTCTACGGATGCAGCGGATACCCTGATTGCAAAACTGTATTTTGGAACAAACCAACAGATAAAAGATGTCCTGAATGCAATAGCATATTATTAGAAAAAAAGACAAAGAATAAAAATTTTGTTTGTTCGAACGAAAAGTGTGGGTATACAGAATAGTAACATTAGGAGGTTATTGACATGGTCGAATTCCACGCAACAACAATTTGCGCAGTAAGAAGAGGTCCAGATGACATAGCCATCGGTGGAGATGGACAGGTTACTATGGGCCAAACAGCGATAATGAAGAACGGTGCTAAGAAGGTAAAGAAAATATATAACAACCAGGTTTTAACAGGATTTGCAGGTTCTGTTGCCGATGCTTTTTCATTAACTGAGAAGTTTGAGAAGAAGCTTGAGGAGCACAGTGGAAACCTAAAAAGAGCAGCTGTAGACCTCGCTCAGATGTGGCGTTCTGACAGAGGTATGCGTAATCTTGAGGCTCTTATGATTGTCGTTGATAAGGATGACATGTTGGTAATTTCCGGCACGGGTGAAGTTATTGCACCTGATCAAGATTTTGTAGCTATCGGATCTGGTGGCAACTTTGCGTATTCAGCAGCAAATGCTTTGTTCAATCATACAGATATGAGCGCAGCAGAGGTTGTTGAGGAATCGCTGAAGATTGCTTCTTCGATTTGTGTATACACTAATGACAATATTAGTGTTGAGAGACTTTAGGAGGTTATTATGGCAAACAAATTTCAACAAATGACTCCGAAGGAAATCGTTGCAGAACTCGATAAGTATATAATCGGTCAGGATAGAGCAAAGCGCTCTGTAGCGATTGCGCTGAGAAATAGATATAGAAGAAATCTTCTTTCCGAAGAAATGAGAGAAGAAATTACACCTAAGAACATTTTGATGATAGGACCTACAGGCTGTGGTAAGACAGAGATAGCAAGAAGACTTGCTAAGCTCATGGATGCACCTTTTGTAAAGGTAGAGGCAACAAAGTTCACCGAAGTCGGATATGTAGGAAGAGATGTCGATTCCATGGTGAGAGATCTCGTAGAGAGCTCCATCAGAATTACTAAGCAGTCAAGACTTAAGGAAAAGTACGACATTGCAGATAAAATTGCCGAAGATAAGATAGTTGAGGCTATGGTTCCTGGCAAGAAAAAGAAAGAAGCAACAAAGCAACCTCAGAATCCTTTTGAGATGCTAATGAATACAGCATACGGACAGAAGAAGGAAGATGAGCCTGAGCAGGAAGCTACTACAGATGTAGCAATGGCTAGAGAGCAGGTTAGACATCAGCTAAGACAGGGACTTCTCGAAGATCAGTATGTCGACATAGAAGTAATTGATGCTCCAAAGGGAAATCAGCTTGACATGAGTAACGAAGGCATGAGCATTGCAATCGGAAATATCTTTGGGGATATGATGCCTAATAAGACGAGAACAAAACATGTACGTGTCAGTGAAGCACGCAAGATTCTCAGAGAGCAGGAAGCTCAGAACCTGCTTGATATGGAACAGGTAACAGATGACGCTATAGAAAATGCTGAGCAAAACGGAATAATATTTATCGATGAAATTGATAAGATAGCTTCTGGAGCTGAGTTTACAAGTGGAGCATCTGTTTCAAGAGAAGGTGTTCAGAGAGATATACTTCCAATTGTAGAAGGAAGCGTAGTAAATACAAAGTACGGACCGGTTAAGACGGATCACATTTTGTTCATAGGGGCAGGTGCCTTCCATGTATCAAAGCCAACTGATCTAATTCCAGAACTACAGGGACGTTTCCCAATCAGAGTGGAGTTAGAGAACTTGACCACAGAAATCTTCAGAAAAATTCTAACTGTACCGGAAAATGCTATCATTAAACAAAATCAAGAATTAATGGCAACCGAGAAAATAAAATTGGAATTTTCAGAAGATGCTATTGACGAAATCGCCGAAATGTCGTATCTTATGAATGAACAGGCAGAAAATATTGGTGCCAGACGACTATATACAGTAATGGAGAAGCTTTTAGAGGACATTTCATTCGATATTCCAGAAACTAACGGTGAGCCAATTGTGATAGATAAGAATTATGTCATAAGTAAGTTTAATGATACAGTTCATAAAGATGATATTGATAAATATATATTATAAATATTATAATGTAATAGAATTTTGAATGAAAAGGAAAAGGTGGATTCAAAAATGAAGGGTAATTTATTATCAAAAGTCAGAAGACTTAACAATGTACTATCAGAGAGTACATCAGGATTTGTATCTTTTGATGAACTATGCAATATACTGTACGACATGCTAAATGCAAATGTATATATCCTGAACAAGAGAGGTAAGGTGCTAGCAGCAAAATTTGACGACGGTGAAGAAGCACCACTAGTAAAGGTAGAGGGAGGACACTTCGAGCTACCTAAGGAGTTCAACGACAAGTTCCTTGAGCGCAAAGAGGCTTGTGAGAACCTAACAAACGATGCTATCAAGAACATCTATGGAGAAGAATACTCACTATCATCTAAGTATCACACAATCGTACCAGTTATCTTTGGTGGTAAGAGAGTTGCTACACTTTTATATGTAAGAGCAAGTGAGGCATTTACAGACGAGGATCTAGCTATCTGCGAATATGGTGCAACAGTAGTTGGTATTGAGGTAACAAGAGGAATTGCACTTGAGGAAGAGGAAGACAATAGACTAAAGGCTGCAGTAAGCGTAGCACTTGAGACATTGTCATACTCCGAGCTTGAGGCTGTTATTAAGATCTTTGAGGAACTCAATGGAAACGAAGGACTTCTTGTTGCAAGCAAGATTGCTGACATGTCAGGAATCACACGTTCAGTAATTGTAAACGCTCTTCGTAAGCTAGAGAGTGCTGGTGTTATTGAGTCAAGATCTCTCGGAATGAAGGGAACAAGAATCAAGATCACAAACGAGTTCTTGAGAGAAGAAATTGAGAAGGTAGAAATTTAATTTACTAGATATTTCAAGGACCGCAGGTTTTAATCTGCGGTCTTTCTACTATAAGGAACTTATTGTAAATGGAAGCAGAGTATAAAACCATCAAAGACGCAGCAAAGGCTGAGCTAAATATAGAAAAATCAAAGTTTATTTCGCACATTTCCCATGCAAACAATAGGGAAGAGGCGGAAGCCTTTATTCAAATGATAAAAGCTGAATATAAGGATGCGACGCATAACGTATCCTCCTTTGTCATAGGACCAAAGATGGAACTCAAATGGGCAACTGATGATGGAGAACCTCAGGGAACGGCTGGAATGCCGATTCTAAAGGTTTTAGAGGAGCAAGGTATAACTAATACAGTTGTCGTTGTTACTCGCTATTTTGGTGGAAAAAAACTTGGTACTGGCGGACTTGTAAGAGCATACACTGATAGTACACTTGAGGCAATCAAGGCTTCTGGACTTTGTGAGGTGTATAAGATTGCTAGCATCAAAGCTAGGATTGACTATTCATCATATAGCAAGCTAATAAAACTAAGTCTTCCATTTTATACGGAGATTGTATCAACTGAATTTCAAGATGCAGTGTTAGTAGAAATAGACTTTGATCCAGAAAGGCTCGAAGAGCTAAAAGATGCGATAGACAACCTGAGCAGGGGACAAGCTTCAATCAAAATATGTGAGGACAAAATCAAAGCAATTCCGATTGAGGAGTAAAATAATAGGCTTAGAACATTAAATTGCATATATTATGGATAAAATTCGATTAATGTCGTTTTTATTATTGACAAGCATAATAAAATATGGTAAATTCATATAGCTGAGTTATCCAAGGAAATATCCGAATTAGCACTCAAGAGAAAAAGTTCTTGACAATGTCAAGACGACACTCTATAATATGTAAGTGCGTCGGACAACGATGGAAGCAATTGAGGGCGTTTAGCTCAGCTGGGAGAGCACCTGCCTTACAAGCAGGGGGTCATAGGTTCGAGCCCTATAACGCCCACCATTATTGCGGCCTGGTAGTTCAGTTGGTTAGAATGCCAGCCTGTCACGCTGGAGGTCGACGGTTCGAGCCCGTTCCAGGTCGCCATCGATTTTTAGGACATAATTAAGACATAATAACAATAAATATATATAATATGCTGGCGTGGCTCAACGGTAGAGCAGCTGATTTGTAATCAGCAGGTTGGGGGTTCGATTCCCTCCGCCAGCTCCATTTTAAGAAACTATACAAGTCAATAATATGGTATCCAGGTGAATATTGGCGCTGGGATATGCTTAATTTGAATGAGGTCGTCGAGGGATTCCCGAGTGGCCAAAGGGGGCGGACTGTAAATCCGTTAGCTGAGCTTTCGATGGTTCGAATCCATCTCCCTCGACCAATTTTACAAATATATATGCGGAAGTGGCTCAGGGGTAGAGCATCGCCTTGCCAAGGCGAGGGTCGCGAGTTCGAATCTCGTCTTCCGCTCCAATTTATGCGGATGTAGTTCAATGGTAGAACCTCAGCCTTCCAAGCTGATGGCGTGAGTTCGATTCTCATCATCCGCTCCATTTTTTTCAGATAAGCGTGGGTCCATAGCTCAGTTGGATAGAGCAACGGCCTTCTAAGCCGTGTGTCTGGGGTTCGAATCCCTATGGACTCACCATTGTTATTTGGTGAACGATGGGGTATCGCCAAGTGGTAAGGCAACGGACTTTGACTCCGTCATTCGTAGGTTCGAGTCCTGCTACCCCAGCCAGTAGAGATGACCCATTAGCTCAGTCGGCAGAGCACTTGACTTTTAATCAAGGTGTCCGGAGTTCGAATCTCCGATGGGTCACCATTTGATTATTTAATAACTAAAAGAATCCACATTTATGGAGAGGTGTCCGAGTGGTTTAAGGAGCTGGTCTTGAAAACCAGTGATTCCGAAAGGGACCGTGGGTTCGAATCCCACCCTCTCCGCCACATAATTTATAGGTAGTAGATCAAGCCTGGAGAAGTACTCAAGAGGCTGAAGAGGACGGTTTGCTAAACCGTTAGGGTTCGTATTAGGGCCGCATGGGTTCGAATCCCATCTTCTCCGCCACATTAATATAGGGGTATAGCTCAGTTGGTAGAGCAGCGGTCTCCAAAACCGCGTGCCGTGGGTTCGAATCCTACTGCCCCTGCCAATTTAATACATATATCGGGGTGTAGCGCAGTTTGGTAGCGCAACTGGTTTGGGACCAGTGGGCCGCGGGTTCAAATCCTGCCACCCCGACCATTTTTTAAGGCGTGGGCCATTAGCTCAGTTGGTCAGAGCGTCCGGCTCATAACCGGCAGGTCCTGGGTTCAAGTCCCCGATGGCCCACCAAAATTAAATTATGATGTGCTCAGATAGCTCAGTTGGTAGAGCAGGGGACTGAAAATCCCCGTGTCCTTGGTTCGATTCCGAGTCTGAGCACCATTAATAAGCAGTTTTTCGATGCTTCGCGCTCGGAGAGCTGTTTTTTAATAGCCTACAGAAATTATATATTATGTATTTGTATATAATTTCGTCGTAGGCTTTACACAAGGTTTGCCCAACAGCCACGCTGTTGGCTGCAAACTACTGTGAACTAAATATAAATGTCTCTGATTTCGTCGTAGGCTTTATGCAACACTCGCCCAAGAGCGAAGCTATTGGCAACGAGTGACTTAATAGCCTACAGAAATCTTTGATTTCGTCGTAGGCTTTATGCAACACTTGTCCAGTTGCAAAGCAACTGGCAACAAGTGACTGCAAATCAGTGTATTTATATTTGACTTCATCATAGGCTACTGCAGCACCAAACACGTTTCATCTCCAATCCAATTATCTTTTCAAACCATGTGCAAAATATCACATTTTGATAGATCAATATGATATAATTTCATTAGTAACTTATATATAGAAAGGTGAATTATGGCACAATTATATTATAGATATAGCACCATGAATGCAGGCAAATCGATTGAACTTATCAAAGTTGCATATAACTACGATGAGCGCGGAAAGAATGTAATGACTCTTGTTCCATCAGTAGATGATAGATATGGACAGGGCGTTATCACTTCGAGGATTGGTGTACAGAGAGAAGCGACAATTGTTAATGATGATACAAATATCTTGGAACTTTTCATATCAGAAAATGAGAAACATAAGATAGACTGTGTTCTTATTGATGAGTGTCAGTTTTTGAAGAAACATCATGTACTAGAGCTCGTTGAGATAGTGGATAGCTTTGATGTACCAGTACTTGCATATGGACTAAAGAATGATTTCAGAAACGAGATGTTTGAAGGATCATATTATTTACTAATATACGCAGACAAGATAGAGGAAATTAAGACTATTTGTTGGTGTGGACGCAAGGCGACAATGGTTGCCAGAGTCGTAGATGGCAAAATAGTTAAGCATGGCAGACAGGTTATGGTTGGTGGAAATGAGATGTATGTTTCGCTTTGCAGGAAGCACTATAACGATGGACGGCTTAGTGACAAAAATTAATATAAATAAAGACGCTGTAGGCAATTGCTTACAGCGTTTGTCATATAGCCCCATTATTTACTGATATATACTCTCGGTGGTCTTGCAGAGAGCCTGCAAATAATGTCGTTCTTATTTGTTCCTACAAGTTCACTAGCTTCCTGGATTGTCATAGATCCATCTTTACCGTTACCATAGATGATTGCCTTATCGCCCTCAGCTACATCTTTGATATCTGTTACGTCTGCAACAACCTGGTCCATGCATAGGACTCCGACAATGTTTGCTTTTTGACCTTTGATGATAACATAACCCTTGTCACGCATCTGACGTGGGTAGCCATCTGCATATCCGAAAGGTAGAGTAGCGACAATGCTATCTCTTTCGGCCCTCCAAAGGAAATCGTAACCAACACCATCGCCCTTGTTTATTTTGTGAATCTGTGAAATTGCAGTCTCAAATGTTATAGCGCTTTCTACGTCTATGCTTCCTTTGTGAAAGCCCCTCATTCCGTAGATTAAAGCACCTGGTCTAATCATATTCATTCTAAGCTCTGGACTATCAACGCAGGCTATGCTATCGGCTATGTGCTTATATTTGAACTTAAAGCCTTTTTCCTCAATGCGGTTTATGAAGCCAGTCAAAAGTTCATACTGTTTTGCATCATCTTTTTCACTAGCGAGTGCAAGATGTGAAAAGATACCTTCAACCTCGATTCCTTCAAGACCAAACATTTCTTCTACATCGCGTGCAAAGTCCTCTGTAGGCTCTGAACCTAGCCTGTGGAAGCCCGTATCGAGCTTTACATGGATTTTAGTCCTTGTACTAAGCTCTTTTGAGATATCTGATAAAAGTCTCGCCTGATGGAGCGAAAAGACAGTTTGAGTGATGTTTAGTTCTGCTACCTTATGCAGATATCTGTCAGGAGTATGTCCTAAGATAAATAAGGGATAGTCTTGGTATTTTTCTCTAAGGTCTATTGCTTCTGTCAAAGTTGCAACAGCAAGATGGCTAGCACCATTTTCCATGAGAGTAGGCGCAATTGCAAGTGAGCCTAGTCCATATGCATTAGCCTTAACTACAGCCATTACTGAAACCTCATCGCCAACCATTTCCTTAATTGCACGCATGTTGGCAGCTATTTGATCTAAGTCTACAATAATTCTAGTGTCTCTATAAATCTGGTCAGTCTGCATTTTTCCTCCTAAAGCTTGTTCTGTATTTCTGAGATTATCTTTGATGTAAATGTCTGAGCAAAGATAGCAATCTCGGTGTAATTGAAGCGGTTATTTTCTTTGATTATCAGGTATTTGTTGTCAAAGCCTGGAAGCCTATTATCTCCGAGTTCATCCATGCTTACCATATTCTTTATATCTATGAAAGCTGATCCAGTTATAGTTTCTGCGGGAATCTCTATAACATATTTAGAATCTATCTTGCTTATATTCACGCTGTATGGTGCCTCAAAGGAAGGGAAGGAGATGTAGTCAATAGCATCTTCCATATGCCCTTTTATAAAAAGTGTGCTATGCTTAAAGTCAATTTTTTCAATAAAACCGCCTTCATGAGGCATGCCCTGATGACATATAGCTCTCGAAAAATCTGCGTGTTTAATGACACTAACAAGTTGAAATAGCTGCTTTATATCATCGCTATTATGAAGCAAAATCTGAGAAAGCATATCCTTGGAACCCGTCGTTTGATATTGAGAATAGAGTTCTACGCTCTCCTTACCACTGATTTTATCGCTCCTATCTGTAGATAGACCAGCAAAAACTTCAAGCGACTTTTGACTCATGCTTCCAAGTAGTTTAGGAAGGTCAGAGTAGTGCTTCATAATCATGAAAAGGTCGAGGTTGCAAAGAGCTCTGAACTTGATACCGTATTTCTCAGAGCGTTTATTCAAAAATGGAATATCAAAGAGTTTTCCATTATATGTTACGACATAGTCGACATACTCAAGGGATTTGTTTGCTAAAGCGATGATTTCCTTTTCTTCAGCAGGTGTTTCTGCAAAGAACTGCTCAAGACGAGCTTCATTTCCATCAAAGATAACAAGACCTATCAAAATGACAGCACTGAAGTTTGGCGATAGGCCAGTTGTCTCAATATCTAAAACTGCAAAGCTTTTACCAGCGAAGAACATGTTAAAGAACGCAGGAAAATCGCAACTTATATCTAATTTTTCTTTTATATTTATCATACTAACCTCACGTTAATATATATGTATCCATATACGAAAGTATTATAACACAAAAACAAAAGAAACCTGAAAAGGTTTCTTTTGTTAAAAGGGGTATTGGGATTAGAGATTAAGAGGTTATCAGGGGATAACCCTCATTTATATTATAGTTACTAATCCTTAGAATTGCAAGTACTAATTGCATAAATATACTGTTATTTTTTTAACTTTTGGTAATAAATAGCAAAAAAATGCTTAAAAAATTAGAAATTTGTTTAATTCATCAAAAAATGTCTGAAATTTAGTAACATTTTTGTGAGGAAATTGACGGAGTTTTTATATATTCATATAAAATGTATAAATAATACATATAAAAAACATATGTAATTAATTTAATAATGCTTAGATAAAATATGATATAATATATTAAAATCCGCGAGGAGGTTTTGTTATGACATTTGAAGAAAAAACGCTTAATTCAGAGCGTATTTACGAAGGTAGAATACTTAATTTGAGATGTGATGAGGTTACAACAGTCAATGGAACTTCACATCGTGAGATAATTGAGCATAATGGAGGGGCAGCGATAGCTGCTTTGACAGACGATAGAAAACTAGTTATGGTTAAGCAGTTCAGAAAGCCATCTGATCGCGTCATGCTAGAGGTACCAGCAGGTAAAAGAGACGGTAAAGAAGCAGGACTTGATGTAGCAAGGCGAGAGCTAAAAGAGGAGACTGGATACTCTGCGAAGTCCATGACATACCTGACTTCAATATTCCCAGCAATAGGCTATTCGGAGGAGGTCTTGGATATATACCTTGCTGAAGATCTTGCAGCTGGGGAGACTGATTTTGATGATAACGAAGCCATAGACATCCTTGAGATTCCGCTTGAGGAGCTCGTTGACATGATTATGGCGGGAAAGATTGAAGATGCAAAGAGCATAGTGGCTATTATGATGACAGCAGAAGTACTGAGAAGGAGAAGCGATGGATAATATTCGTAGTTTTTCAGATTATCTAAGAGATAGCAAAAATACATCAGAAAATACAATACTCGCATATAGCAGAGACATCCTAGCTTTCGAAAAGTACTTAGACAAGAAGGGAAAAGAACTTCTAGAGGCTACTCAGACAGATGTACTTTCATACATTATGGAACTTAGCAAGGCAGGGAAGTCTACATCTACAACAAATAGAAAACTTGCTTCAATCAGAGCTTTTTATACATTTAAGATTAAGGAAAATGAGCTAAAGACAAACCCTGCAGATGATATTAAAACTCCTAGAGCCGAGCGTAAGGAAGTTGATTTTCTAAGCATAGCAGAGGTAGAGGAACTTCTAAAGCAGCCTGGTGAAAGCGTTAAGGGCTATAGAGATAGAGCCATTTTTGAGGTTCTATATGGAACTGGAATAAGAGTTAATGAGCTGATTGAGCTAAACCTTGATGATGTAAATCTTCGCATGGGATTCATAACCTGTCAGGGTAATGGCAAGGGAAGAATTGTACCTTTAGGAAGTTATGCGAAGGATGCTATTAAGAAATACTTTGATAGCAGTATGCCAAGCCTAGCAAAGAACAAGAACTATCAGGATGGAAGTGCACCTTTGTTCCTAAATTACATGGGTGAGAGATTCACTAGGCAGGGCCTTTGGAAGCTTATGAAGCAGTATGGCAAGGCTGTTGGAATGGAGGAGAGAATTACTCCTCATATACTCAGAAATTCATTTACTGTTCATATGATACAAAACGGTGCAGATCTAAAGACTTTGCAGGAACTTTTAGGTTATGATGACATGCAGGCACTTCAGGTTTTCATGCAGCTTTCAAAGAGTAGAATCAAGGATGTTTACGATAGAACTCATCCAAGAGCCTAGATTTGGTATATAATTGGCGATAAATTATCAAAAATGCACAATTTTGCTTGCATTTGTCTCTTTGAGATGATAATATATTTAAGTTAGTACGGGTGGTCCTCTGCATACAGTAGTGGCAAGAACACCTTGGAGGGAAAGGAGGAACCCAATCAATGAATATTTTAGATTCAGTTGCTCAGGATTATCTCAAGAAGGATGTCCCTGCATTTAACGTAGGTGACCAGGTAAAGGTCCACGTTAAAATTAAGGAAGGCGCAAGAGAAAGAATTCAGATTTTTGAAGGTTTTGTTCTTAAGAAGCAGAACGGTGGAATCGGTGCTACATTTACAGTTAGAAAGATTGCTTCTGGTGTAGGTGTTGAGAAGACATTTCCACTTCATTCTCCATGGGTCGAGAAAATCGAAGTTGTTAGAGAAGGTAAGGTTAGAAGAGCTAGACTTCACTACATGCGTGGCAGAACCGGTAAGGCTGCTAAGATTAAGACTAAATAATAACGGTCACAAAGGACATCCGCATGGGTGTCCTTTTTACTAATAGTTGCGTAGTTGCGTTGAAATTGAAAGAGGTTCAAGATGTCATTGCAAAACATAAACTGGTATCCAGGTCATATGAAAAAGACGAGAGAGCTTATTGCTAGCAATCTCAAGCTTGTTGATATAGTAATAGAAGTTATAGACGCTAGAATTCCTATTTCGAGCAGAAATCCAGTAATCGATGAGCTTACAGCAGGTAAGCAGAGAATAATTATCCTAAACAAGAGCGATCTATCAGACGGTCAGGAAAATAAGCGCTGGATAGAAAAACTTAGCAAGGATGGAAGCAAGGTTATGACTCTTGATTCTATGCACGGCGTTGGAATTAAGGAACTTATAAATTTGATGTCTAAAATTGAGGACGATATCAATAAAGATAGGGTTCGTAAGAAGAACCTAAGACTAATGATTGTCGGTGTTCCCAATGTTGGCAAGTCATCTTTGATTAATCGTCTGACGGGAAAGAAGAGTGCAAAGACTGGGGATAAGCCAGGTGTGACTAAGGGAAAGCAGTGGCTGACCCTTTCAAACGGAATGCAGCTTCTCGATACTCCAGGCATCCTGTGGCCTAAGTTTGAAGATGAAAATGTAGGAATTAAACTTGCTTTCTGTGGCTCTATCAAGGATGAAATTCTTGATTTAGAGACACTTGCGCTTAGGCTAATTGAGCTTCTTCAGGAGGAGTATCCTAAGCTCTTAGCAAATAGATATAAGCTTGAGGAAATTTCTGACGAGGGGCTTGTGAACATGGATAATATTGCGCTAAATAGAGGATTTATTCTATCAAAAGGTAGAATAGACTATAGCAGATGTGCAAAGACTGTCCTAGATGAATTTAGGTCTGCTCAGATTGGTAGAATCACTTTAGAAAGGGCCAAGTAATATGACTAAAGCTGAAAGACTTGAGCTTGCTATCAAAAGGACTGAGGAGCTTAGAAGGCCGGAAATAGAGCTCATGGACAAGGGATATAGTCTAATTGCTGGTGTCGATGAGGTTGGCCGAGGCCCTCTTGCTGGTCCGGTAGTTGCAGCCGCTTGCATTTTTGATAGAGATGTAGACATAGTTGGTATAGATGACTCCAAGAAACTAAGCGAAAAGAAGAGGGAGCAGTTCTTTGATGAAATTAAAGATAAGGCTCTAGCATATGGTATTGGAGAAGCTTCGTGTGAAGTCATCGATGAAATTAATATTTTAGAAGCAACTAAACTTGCCATGAAAAGGGCGATAGATGAAGCTGATAAAATGCTGGAATCTAAGGGAAGAGATAGGATTCAAATTGTAATCTTTGACGCTGTAAAGATCAATGATTTAAAGAAGGAACAAATGTCGGTAATCAAAGGTGATCAGACATATTTCTCTGTTGCAGCAGCATCTATTCTTGCAAAGGTAACGAGAGATAATTTGATGAAGGAATATGACAAAGTTTATCCTGAATACGGATTTGCATCCAATAAGGGATATGGAACAAAGGCTCATTATGAGGGAATCAAGAAGGCTGGAATTACAGAAATCCATAGAAAAAGCTTTCTAAAAAATCTCGATACACACTAAATATAAGATTTATACGGACCGGGTGCATTTAATTATGCATCCGGTTTTGTGTGTTTTTTTGAGAAATTTTTCGAAGTCGTTTGACATCAAATTTAAATAGCATTATACTTGTATACAGGTCTACAAGTATAATAAACTACGGACGAAATGGAGAAGAAACTATGTTAAAGCTTTCTAAAAAAAGTAATCTGCTCGAGCAGAAAAACTATAAATATTCACTTCAGGATGTTAAGAACCCTAATTTATATAGAGATATGTACAGCTATGATCAGGTGCCGAAGGTTGTGTTTAACCACAGAAGAGTACCGATGAACATGCCTGATGATATTTGGATTACTGATACTTCCTTTAGAGATGGACAACAATCCATGGCTCCGTATACAGTTAATCAGACTGTTGACTTGTATAAGCTGCTAAATAAACTAGGTGGACCTTTTGGGCTTATTAGACAGTCAGAGTTCTTTATCTACACCAAGAAAGATAGAGAAGCTGTGGAAAAATGCATGAGTCTCGACCTTAAGTTCCCGGAGATTACAACTTGGATAAGAGCTAATAAAGAAGATTTTAAGCTTGTTAAGAGCATGGGAATCAAAGAAACAGGAATTTTAGTTTCATGTAGTGATTATCATATCTTTAAGAAGATGAATATGACCAGAGCTCAGGCCATAGATTACTATATTGGAACGATAAGGGATGCTTTTGATGCGGGAGTTGTACCTAGGTGCCATCTTGAGGATATAACAAGAGCGGACTTTTATGGATTTGTAGTACCTTTTGTAAATAGGCTAATGGAGCTATCTGAGGAGGCGGAAATTCCTGTCAAAATTAGAGCCTGTGATACTATGGGATACGGCGTTCCATATCCAGGAGTAGCTCTTCCAAGATCAGTACCAGGCTTGATATATGGACTTCAACATTACTCCAATGTGCCTAGTGACCTTCTTGAGTGGCATGGACATAATGACTTCTATAAAGCCGTTGTAAATGCCTCATGTGCGTGGATGTATGGAGCTTCGGCAGTAAACTGCTCATTGCTTGGAATAGGAGAGAGAACCGGTAACATTCCCCTAGAAGCAATGGTGTTTGAATATGCAAGTCTCAGGGGCTCTCTTGACGGAATGGATCCTCATGCAATAACAGAGATTGCTGATTATTTTAAAGCAGAGATGAAATATGATATTCCACCAATGACACCTTTTGTTGGAGAAAATTTCAATGTAACAAGAGCGGGAATACATGCTGACGGTCTAATGAAGGATGAAGAAATATATAATATTTTCAATACGAGAGAAATTCTTGGCAGAGAGCCGGGAGTCACAATAAGCAAGACTTCAGGGCTTGCAGGCATTGCCTACTGGATTAATCAGCACTATAAACTCACTGGTGATGATATTGTTAATAAGGACCATCCCCTAGTTATCAAGCTAAAGGATTGGGTAGATGAGATATATTCTGATAATAGAACCATAAGTATTTCTACAGTTGAGCTGGAAGAGAAGATAAAGGAGCTTGAAGATGATAGAGTATAAGAGCGTTTCGCTAGCTAATCAAGTATTTGAGGCCTTGCAGAGCGCGATTCTAAGAGGTGAATTTGAATATGGAGAGCTTGTTAGCGAAAAAAAATTAGCCGAAAAGCTAGGTGTTAGCAGAACTCCTGTAAGAGAAGCTATGACAAGACTATCTCAGGATAGACTCATAAAGGACACGGTTAACGGCAGTATAATTCTAGGAATACAGCCAAAGGATCTTAGGGATCTAATAATCATAAAGCAAAGAATCGAGCCACTTATTGCAGTTTCACTCACCGAAAATATGACAGAAAAAGAGCTAAATAGGCTCAAGGATATAGTGGATCAGCAGGAGTTCTATAGCAGTAAAGACGACTATGAGAAGGTGATGCGACTTGATACGGAATTTCATGATGCAATGTATCAGATAAGCGGTAGCATCGTTTTTGAGACTGTGCTATCTCAAGTACACCATAAACTTTTGAAGTATAGACTTGCATCGCTAAAGGATGAGAAGAGAATAAGAGAATCGACAGGAGAGCATAAACTCATAGTTTCCGCGCTTTCAGAAGGTAATGCATCAAAGGTAGAGGAACTACTTCTTCTCCATGTTGACCATGCATATAATAGCATAATGAAAGGAGCAACAGATGGGACTGACAATAGCAGAGAAGATAATTAAGGAACACCTAGTTTCTGGTGAAATGAAATGTGGCGAGGAAATAGGTCTAAGAATAGATCAAACTTTGACCCAGGATGCTACAGGAACCATGGCATATTTAGAGTTTGAAACAATGGAAATTCCAAGCGTAAGAACAGATCTTTCCATTGCATATATAGATCATAATACACTGCAGTCGGGCTTTGAGAATGCAGATGACCACAGATTTATTCAGTCAGCAGCAGCAAAATATGGACTATATTTTTCTAGACCAGGAAACGGAATCTGCCATCAGGTTCATCTCGAGCGATTTGCTGTTCCAGGAAAGACTTTGATTGGTTCAGATAGCCATACTCCAACTTGTGGAGGAATGGGAATGCTAGCAATGGGTGCAGGAGGTATGGATGTCGCAGTGGCCATGGGCGGAGGTGCATATCATATCACCATGCCTAAAATGTACAAGGTCAACCTCACAGGAAAGCTCAGACCTTTTGTAAGTGCAAAAGATATAAGCTTAGAAATACTAAGAATTCTCACTGTTAAAGGTGGAGTAGGTGCCATCATAGAATGGGGCGGAGAAGGCATCAAAACACTATCGGTTCCAGAAAGAGCAACCATAACAAATATGGGAGCAGAGCTTGGTGCCACAACTTCCATATTCCCTTCAGATGAAGTAACAAGAGAGTTCCTGAAAGCACAGGGAAGAGAGGATGTATTTAGACCCCTAAAAAGCGATGAAGACGCTAGGTATGATAAGCTTATAGATATTGATTTATCAAAGTTAGAGCCACTTATTGCATGTCCTCACAGCCCTGATAATATCAAGAAGGTTTCGGAGCTAGCAGGAACTGAAGTTAATCAGGTTTGTGTTGGCTCGTGCACAAATTCAAGTCTATTTGATATGCTTAAGATATCTAGCATATTGTCTGGTAAAACTGTTGACAGTAGAGTCAGCATGTCCGTTTCACCAGGATCAAAGCAGGTACTCATGCAGCTTTCAGAATCTGGTGCATTAACTGATATACTAGCTTCAGGTGCAAGACTTTTGGAATGTGCCTGTGGTCCATGTATAGGAATGGGCTTCTCACCAAATTCATCAGGCATAAGCCTAAGAACATTTAACCGTAACTTTGAGGGAAGAAGTGGTACTGCTGATGCCAAGGTATTTCTTGTATCACCTGAAACTGCTGCAATATCAGCAATAAAGGGTGTAATTACAAATCCGATGGATATGGCAGATGATACAAATTTATATAAAGCATACATGAATGTAGTAGTCCCAGATGAATTCAAGGTTGACGATAGTTCAATTATTGCGCCACTAGAAGAAGAAAAAAGGCTCAATTTTGAAATCCTCAGGGGCCCTAATATTAAGCCATTACCAGTTAGCAAACCACTTAGTGATGAGATAGAGGCAGAGCTTGTTATTAAGCTTGGGAATAATATAACTACCGACCATATAATGCCTGCAGGATCAAAGATTTTACCCTATAGGTCAAATATTCCATATCTATCAAAATTCTGCTTTGAAACCTGTGACAAGAAGTTTCCTGAAAGAGCAATTAAGGCGGGCGAGGGAATTATTCTCGGAGGAGAAAACTATGGACAGGGATCATCAAGAGAGCATGCAGCCCTTGTACCCCTTTATCTTGGTATTAGAGCAGTAATAGCAAAGAGCTTTGCAAGAATTCATATGGCTAATTTGATTAATGTTGGAATACTGCCGTTGACCCTAGAAAACAGGGAAGATTACAAGGAAATTGAGCAAGGTGATAAGCTAGTCCTCAAAGGTGTAATGAATGGCCTTAAATCAGGATGCTTCTCTTTGATAGATGAAAGAACTGGCAAGAAATACACACTTTCTGGTGATTTTACAGAAAGACAAAAGGACATTCTGCTTGCCGGTGGACTTCTTAAATACATAGCTAGGAGGTAGATGTATGTCAAAGAATGATAGTATTAATAAAGATATCAAGCTAGAAATAGAAAAAGCTTGCGAGCACCTAAAAGAACTTTTTGAAGAGCAATATCAGAGAGCTGTAAGGATAGATAGTCCTGGTAAATCAAGATATAAAAATAATGAAGCTATTGTAATTGGAATTGCCTATGGAGATGGTATAGGGCCAATAATAACTAGCGAAGCTGAAAGACTACTTAAGGTGATTTTGGCAGGTGAGCTTGAGCGCGGAGAAGTAAAACTTAAAAAAATTGAAGGTCTTACAATTGAGAATCGTATGGAAAAAGGGGAGGCAGTACCAAAAGATGTTCTAGAAGAAATCAAGACTTGTGATGTATTCCTAAAGGGTCCTACAACGACTCCTAAGGGTGATGGCCTTGAAAGTGCCAATGTTGCCCTCAGAAGAGAGCTAGATCTTTATGCAAATGTAAGACCGATTAAGGACGAAGGGAAAAAAATCGATTGGACCTTCTTTAGAGAAAACACTGAGGGAGAGTATGTACTCGGAAGTAAAGGATGCTTGATTAATGGTGAGGATGCCTCGCTCGCTGTAGATTTTAAGATTACAACGGAATCCGGAACGAGAAGAATAGCAAAGGCAGCTATGGATTTTGCTAGAAAGGCTGGAAAGCGCAAGATTGCGATTGTAACTAAGGCAAACATAATGAAAAAGACTGATGGTATGTTCACAAGAGTGTGTCATGAAGTTGGAGCTGATTACCCCGAGCTTGAACTTAAAGATTGGTATATCGATATCATGGCCGCAAATCTAATAAACATGAGCATAAGGTCTGATTTTGAAGTATTTATTTTGCCTAATCTATACGGAGATATCATTACTGATGAAGCTGCACAAATTCAAGGTGGAGTAGGCACGGCTGGATCAGCAAATATTGGAAGTGAGTATGCTATGTTTGAAGCTGTGCATGGTTCGGCACCATTTCTTATTGAGATGGGAATTGCTGAATATGCAAATCCTACTAGTATTTTTACAGCAGTTTGCATGATGCTTACGCATATAGGTTATACTGAAAAAGCTGATCATCTAAGAAGTGCACTTGAGAAGGCTATTAGAGTTAGACCAGATGAAATCAAAGCAAGTGTGTTTACAGATATAGTACTTGAGAATATGTAAAAAAATGCAGCAGATTTAGTCTGCTGCATTTTCTATTTTGTGCTTATATCCTTTGATGCGCTAATCATCATGTCTAATGAATTGTCATTAAAGAATGTATTTGCGTTATACAAGAAAAGTATGTCTGTTATGCCATTTGCTTTAATGATTTCGCTGATATCATCAAAGAAGTATCTTGGGTCTATGACTATAATCTCCCTATAATCCTGCGATAGGAATGGGATGAAGCTATTGGCATAGGAGTCTTTGATGAGAAGAAGTTTTCGCTGTGAGCTTACAGGCGTTTTAATTGAGTAAATTGGGTGGTTGCTTCCACCAAATACTGTATATGTATCCTTCTTCTTGAGGTTATTTAGCTTATAGAACTCGGTTGTCTTCTCCTTTGTATCAGAGTAGAAGATAACGCTGTTCTTGTAATTTTGACCTTCTTTAGGAAGGTAAATCTTTATCATATCGTTAAGTCCGTTGGTGAAGCCACTCTTAGATGCTAGTGTTCCACGGAAGTCGTTTTTGACCGCTAGGGCATCATACTTTATATTGCTATTCAGTTTATTCTTCTTAGCAAAGTCTTGATATGCTAGATATGCGCCATCCGTTGTCCAGTGATGGTCCGTATGATAATAGAGCTCAATTTTTTCCTTATTCTTTTTGAACGTAGCTCTGACATCTACTGGGTTAATTCCGATTGACTGTATCTTCTTGAAGAAATCATCCATCTGTTTGTTTTGGTCCTCGGTTACTGCAAACAGAGGAAGTTTGTCAGACATTATATTTGCTGCATTTGGAACGAGCATGAAATCCATATTTATGTTAGGGTAGAGCTGCTTGAGTTTGGCAAGAGAGTTATAATTATTCTCCATCTTTTTGGCGTCAGCCTTGCTTATATTTTCCATCAAATAGTTATCCTTGCACATAAATACATTGTTTGATTCAGTGGAACCAAGACTGGTATCAAAAGATGATTTTATTTTGATAAACATATTCCTTAGCATAAACTGATCTGCAGCATATGATTCTGCCTTTGTTTCAAATCTTCCGCTAAAAATGCTGCTAATACTTGGCTTTGGCATGGTTTGAAGCAGACGATTTTCCTCAGCAGAAAAATTCTTGTCTGGCAAGAAAATATTAAAAAACATTACCGCAATCAATATGGCTGGAAATACAAATCCGAATATTTTCGCTGTCTTATGATTCATCTTTCCTCCATCTAAAATCTAAAGTATAAAAAAGGATTGTAGGTGCTGAATATCAGGTATGAAACCGAAACCATAAATATAATCAGCAGACTTGCAATCGAAAATGCTGTGCTACTCTTACTGAGAAGTGTGTACATCTTGTAAGGTTTTGGATGAGATAGTACGCAGGCAATAACCATCAAAATCAAATTTGACTTTAGTAGGTATAGGAACTGCATGTTTGCAAATGGTAGCTTGCCTATAAAGAACATGTTACCGATATAGTGCATAGCGCTTGCTAGGTCATCACTAAAGAAAAATACCCAAGCTATTATAACTATCAACATAGTAATTATATGCTGAAGGACACTGGGTAGCTTCTCCATACGCTCTGCAAAAAAGTATTTCTCGGCTATCAGGAAAACTCCATAGTATAATCCCCAAACGACAAAGTTCCAGCTTGCTCCGTGCCAAAGTCCAGTAAGCGTCCATACTACGAGAAGATTGATTATATGCCTTTTAGCATTTACTCGGTTACCACCTAGTGGAATATACAGGTATTCCTTAAACCAAGTGCTGAGTGATATATGCCATCTACGCCAAAACTCAGTAACAGATTTAGATATGTATGGGTAGTTGAAGTTCTCCATAAAATTGAAGCCGAAGACCTTGCCGAGGCCTATTGCCATATCCGAATATCCACTGAAATCAAAGTAGATCTGTAAAGTATAAGCAATAGCTCCTAGCCAGTAGGTGAGAACCGATGCATTTGATCCATCCGACAAAATCAAAGTATGTAGAGCACCCATATTGTTTGCAACTATTACTTTTTTTCCAAGTCCAATTATAAATCTTGCACTTCCTTCACCGATTAGCTCTGGTGAAATCTCCCTGTTATCTAGTTCAGCCGCAATGTCCTTATATTTTACAATAGGACCTGCGATAAGCTGAGGAAAGAGCGATAAATATAGCCCAAACTTTAGCGGACTTTTCTGAGGTTCTGTATCACCTCTGTAAACATCTATTATGTACGACATTGCCTGGAAGGTATAAAATGATATACCTATAGGAAGCGGCAATGCTGTGTAGGAGATGTTTGTGCCTAGTAAAGCATTTACGCTGTCAAGTGCAAAACCATAGTATTTGAAGAAGGAGAGGATTAACAGATTTACAACAACAGTGAATATCAAAGTTACTTTTTTGCCAATTATTCGTTCCTTCTCTATATCAAGCGCCATCGCCCAATTAAAGACAATGCTGAATATCATCAAAAATACGTATATTGGCTCGCCCCAAGCATAAAAAAGCAAGCTGGCAGCAAGTAGAACGTAGTTCTTGTACTTAAAAGGCACAGCGAAGTATAGAATTAATAAAACTGGTAAGAATGTGAACAGAAAGAAGATGCTACTGAACAGCATTTCTGAATACCTCCTCTATCTTTTGTCCATCATCACCGACATAATACAGTAAATATGTGCCTTTTTGGATGATTAAAGCGTTCTTTAGAGCAGCTACCTGCTTAGGACCATAGCCCTCAAAAATCTTTAGCTGTGACTGAATCCTCTTATCGACGCTATCTCTGAAGTTATTTAGCTTGTTTCTATCACTTGCTTTTACAATCAAAAGTTCGTCGACGCTGAGGGCCTCAGGGCTTTTATAATAAATATATCCTTTAGTGCTAGACGGATCTATCTCAATAAAATGGACTAAATCCTGATCGACGCACTTGTTAAGTTTCTGCGATTTCAATTCTTTTGCCATAGATTTCTCTATAGATTCAACCGGAACATCCTTAGCACTTTGAATTCTATAGGCGATTCCAAGGAAAGCAACTAAAATGAGCAGAAAGATTAATTTCTTCTTCACTTTATAGACCTGCTTTCTTCTGCATCAAATCAAGCCAAATAACATAATAGGCAGGCTGAACATGTATGCCGTCACCAGCGTAAAGCGATGGATCATCTACTAAAATGTGAGCTGTATCGATATATGTAACCTTAAGCTTCTTACACATGGCTTTGATCTTATTATTAAAATTCTTGTAATTACCTAGAACTTTATTTGCACTTATTGCAGATTCATCAGGAGTGCTGATGCCGTTAACAAAAATCTTTGTCTTAGGTGATTTTTTCTTAAATTTATTTATAAGATTAGAATATTGCTCTATGAAACTATCTGCATCTCCATTAAAGTTACCCATGTCATTCATTCCATACGAGAAGAAAGCAGCCTTAGGGTAGGTTGCAGCAGCTTTATCAAACATTGCCTCATCCTTGCTAACTGCACCACCGACAGCAGAGAAAACTTGCTCTTCGCCAAGGAAACCATAAACGGTGAGCCCTTCTGTGATAGAGTCTCCGACAATTGCACAGTTTGCAAAAATTGTTCTATAGTTCTTGCCGTCCTCTGAGCCACCGTTTTCGGCTTCTTTCATTTTCTGAAGCTCAGCTTCAACATCTACAACAGTAGAAAAGTTAAACTTAGAAACCTTTGTGATGTTTGCCTTGACCTTTTCTTTAGATATTTTTGCATTGCGATTTGTTTTTAAAAGATTAAAAACAAACATGAAGGCTAGTATTAGAACTGCGAGTAGTACGATAATAGCTCGCAAATTTAACTTATTTCTGGTTGATCTATTGTTCATTTATTACACCATTTCCATTCGATTTTTTCATTATTATACATAATATATCATATCAAAATGAGATATAAAATCAATGTTAATTTGATATAAATTAGTTGATAAAATATTCAGTTTTTCATGAAGCTAAAAGTGCTTGAAAATGCTTAAATATGCTTGAAGAAATGAGCTTTTTGCTGTATTATTATATATGTATTTTTGTAGCTATTTTAATCTTTATTTTACGAAAGGATTTCTAAATATATGGAACATAATTTATCGAAAACTTACGACCCAAAATCGTTTGAAAAGCGCATCTACGATATGTGGGAAAATAGTGGTGCATTTAAACCAAGTGAGGACAAGAGCAAGGAGTCGTTCACTATAGTTATGCCACCACCAAATATTACTGGACAGCTACATATGGGGCATGCACTTGATCATACGCTTCAGGATGTTTTGATTAGATATAAGCGAATGCAGGGGTTTAATACTCTTTGGCTTCCTGGTTCTGACCACGCTAGCATTGCTACTGAGGTTAAAGTTGTGAACAAGATTCGCGAGGAAGAACACAAGGAGAAGGAAGAACTAGGCAGAGAAGAGTTCCTAAAGCGCGCATGGGCATGGAAGGAAGAGTACGGTGGACGCATTACTCAGCAATGTCGTAGGCTAGGTGATTCATGTGACTGGTCAAGAGAACGCTTTACAATGGATGATGGATGTAATAAGGCTGTTAAACACTTCTTCGTTGAGCTATATAACAAAGGGATGATCTATCGTGGACATAGACTCATCAACTGGTGTCCTCAGTGCGGAACATCGCTTTCCGACGCAGAAGTTGAGCATGTTGATAGAGACGGCAAGTATTGGTATTTCCGTTACCCTGCAGCAAATGAGGGCGGAATGGATATTACAGTAGCTACATCAAGACCAGAGACAATGTTTGGCGATGTTGCAATTGCAGTAAACCCAGAAGACGAAAGATACAAGGATGTTATAGGACAGAAGGTTCTATTACCGCTTGTAAACAGAGAAATTCCTATCATCGCAGATCCATATCCAGATCCAGAAAAAGGAACTGGTGCAGTTAAGATTACACCAGCTCATGACCCTAATGACTTTGAGGTTGGAGAGCGTGCTAATCTAGAAATCATTGAATGTATGGACAGTAAGGCTTGCATGACTGAGACTGCAGGCAAGTATGCTGGCATGGATAGATATGAGTGCAGAAAGCAGTGGGTTAAGGATCTAGATGAGGCAGGCTTCCTTGTTAAGACTGAAGATATAAAGATTCCGGTAGGAGAATGCTACAGATGTCATACGCCTATAGAGCCTATGCTATCAGATCAGTGGTTCGTCAAGATGGATGAACTAGCAAAACCAGCCATCGATATTCTAAAGAGCGGTGAGCTAAACCTAGTACCAGATAGATTCGATAAGATTTATATGCACTGGCTAGAGGGAATCAGAGACTGGTGTATATCAAGACAGCTATGGTGGGGTCATAGAATACCTGCATGGTACTGTCAGGAATGCGGAGAAATTGTAGTTAGCGAAGATGATGTTTGCAGCTGCCCTAAGTGCGGAAGCAATAATCTAGTACAGGATGAGGATGTACTTGATACATGGTTCTCATCTGCGCTTTGGCCTTTCTCAACACTTGGATGGCCTGATGAAACAGAGGATATAAAGACCTTCTATCCAACAAGCGTTCTTGTAACGGGATACGACATAATATTCTTCTGGGTTATCAGAATGGTGTTCTCAGCATGCGAAGCTATGGGAAATAGTCCATTCAAGTATGTTTACATCCATGGACTTGTTAGAGATGCTGAAGGCCGCAAGATGAGTAAGTCACTAGGTAACGGAATCGATCCGCTAGAGAAGATTGATGAGTATGGTGCAGATGCCCTAAGATTCATGCTTTCAACCGGTATAACACCAGGTAATGATATGAGATTTAAGGACGACAAGATCGAGGCAGCAAGAAACTTTGCTAATAAGCTTTGGAACGCATCTCGCTTTGTTATCATGAATATTAAAGATGATGAAGGTAATTTCCTGCCTATGGCTGATCTAGAAAAAGTTGAGCTAAAGGATGAAGACAAGTGGATACTAGATAAGCTCGTAGAAGCTACTGCTTATGTGAACAATGCTTTTGATAGATTTGATCTTGCGCTAGCTGGCCAGAGAGTATATGACCTAATTTGGAGTGAATACTGTGACTGGTATATAGAGCTTGTTAAGAGAAGGCTATGGGCTGATGACGAAGCTGACAAGATGCTTGTAAGAGCAGTACTGGTTAAGGCAATGAAGGACATGCTCAAGCTTCTTCATCCATTTATGCCATTTATTACAGAGGAAATTTGGGGATATTTGCCACATACAGATGGAGAATGTGACTCTGAAGGAAAATCAATGCTAATTAGTGCCCCTTGGCCTAGTGAAGATGAGCCTAAGTACGAAGAAGCAACTACAAGAGTAGAGCTTGCAATGGAAGCTATTAAGGCAATCAGAAATGTAAGAGCCGAGGTAGAGGCAGCCCCTAGTCGTAAGCTTACAGCTGTTATGGTTGCTGAAGGTGAAGCACTTGAGAACATAAAGTCTTGCGAAAGATACATCAAAGAGCTTGCCAACATAACTGAGATTGCATTTGTTTCAAACAAGGCTGAAGCACCAAGTGATGCAATGAGTGCAATTATTACAGGTGTAGAGATTCTGATACCTATGGCTGACTTGATTGACTATAACGTTGAGGCTGAGAGACTTAAGAAAGAAGTAAAGAGGCTAGAGGGCGAGGTTAAGAGAGCTTCATCAAAGCTATCAAACGAAGGCTTTGTGGCTAAGGCGCCAGCAGCACTAATAGATGCTGAGAAGGCAAAGCTAGCTGATTATGAGCAGCAGCTTGCAAAGGTTAAGTCAAATCTAGAGATAGTTATGAGCAAATTAAAGTAATTATAAATTACAGTGAGGGGGTGCTTTAAGTGCCAATTAAGAATAAAGTAATTCTGTTTTACAATCATCGCTCCGGTAATGGAATGTTCAAGAATAATCTTGATAAGATAATCGCAAGGTACCAGGCTGACGGCAAGCTAGTTATTCCTATTAGAGCAGCTGACAACAGCCTTACAAATTTCTTTGAGAGTATGAACAAGGAGACTTACCTAGAAGAGTATTGTCAGGTTCTTGTAGCTGGCGGAGATGGAACTATAAACATTTGCGTCAATGCGATGATAAATAACGAAATTGACCTTCCGCTAGGAATCCTTCCGGCTGGTACAGCAAATGACTTTGCTTACTACTTTGAGATACCTAGCAATATAGATAAGATGCTAGACATTACACTTGGTGGCAAGTCAACATATGCGGATGTTGGTGTAGTAAACGGAAGATACTTCATCAATGTAGCTGCTATGGGACAGGTTGTTGATGTAAGCCAAAAGACAGATCCAGTTCTAAAAAACTCAATAGGTGTATTAGCTTACTACCTAAAGGGAATCTCAGAACTTACAGATCTAAAGCCGATTAAGGTTAAGCTCACAACCGATAATAAGGTTTATGATGAGAAGATGTACTTCATGGTTGTAATGAACGGAAAATCTGCAGGTGGATTTAAAATGATTTCGCCTACTTCCGAAATCAATGACGGACTTCTTGATGTAATTCTCTTTAGACCTATGAATGTTTTCGAAATGCCAAAGGTATTTATGAAGATTCTGCAGGGCAAGCATAGCCTTAGCAGAAAGGTTCTACACTTTAAGACATCGTACCTAAAGATAGAATCAGACATTGACATACCTACGGATATAGATGGAGAGCATGGTCAAAAGCTTCCACTCACATTTAGCATTCTTCATAAGAAGCTGAGAATAATGACAGCTGAAGAGGATATGGGTAATAAGTAGAATGGATAATTCAATCAAAGAAAAAGTTGATGTACAGCCTGCACAAGATATAGATTACGACAAGCTCTTGCAAGCAATTCTTGAGATAGGTGAACAGATGCTTATTGCTGGTGCAGAGGTAAGCAGAGTAGAAGACAGCATTATAAGACTGTGCCAAAGCTACGATTGCTACAAGGTCAATGTATTTATAATTACCTCTAACATGCAGGTGACTATGATTACTCCGCAAGGGAAAATCTGTACTCAGATAAGACGAGTTTATGATTACGGAGTTAACTTTGATAGACTTGACTATCTAAATGATTTGTCTAGAAAGATTTGCAGGGAGAAATATCCAGTAGATCAAATTTACGTAGAGCTTGAGAAAGTCATGAGTAGACCTTCAGGAGGCCTTGGAAGAAATATATTTGCTAGTATTTTAGTTAGTGCTGGCTTTGCTGTATTTTTCAGTGGTAGTTTTAGAGATGTGATTTCCTCGGCAATAATAGGAGTTATAATTTCTCTCCTAAATAATATCGTGTTTAAGAAGGAAAAGAACCTCTTTGTCAGCAGCTTTGCAGTATCTTTTATATCAGGAGTATCGGCATTTGCACTTGTACTTACGCGAATAGGCTCCAATGTGAATATCATAATGATTGCAGGCATAATGATTTTGATTCCAGGAATTGCTATGACTAATTCAATTAGGGATATGCTAACTGGCGATATTGCTACTGGTACACTGAGACTTCTTAACTCAGTGATGATAGCTATTTCTATAGCTTCAGGCTTTGCACTTTCGATTATCTTGGGAGGCAGATTTTTATGATTATACAACTTCTAGCTGCCTTAGTCGGTTCTGTCGGATTCGCAATGCTTCTTAACATGAGAGGAAAGCAGGTAGCATATGCAGGAATAGGCGGAATAATAAGCTGGGGAATCTACCTTTTAGGATATCAGTTTACCGAAAGCTATTTCATAGCAAACTTTGTTGCAGCAGTTTTTGTTGCACTTTATGCAGAGATAATGGCTAGAGTTAATAGAGCGCCAGCTACGATATTTTTGACTGCGGCTGCCATACCTTTGATACCAGGCAGAAACCTATATCTAAGCATGTACGGCATAGTTACAGAGGACTATGTAAATGCTAGGATAAATGGAATGACAGCAGTCGCAATAGCTTTAGCAATAGGGCTTGGCATAGTGTTCATAACAGTTATTTTTAAGTTTATAAATCGCTATAATAGCAGGAGGAACAAAAGAAATGTTTGATAAATTTGGAAACGATAGCAATAGATATAACATAGACAACTTTGAGTTCATAGCTAAAACATCGCCTAAGGTGGCTGAGTTAATCAAAGGAGAGTATGAGCGCCAAAGAGATAACATTGAGCTCATCGCATCAGAAAACTACTGTTCTGAAGCAGTTCTAGCAGCTTGTGGAAGCTGCCTATCTTGGAAGTATGCTGAGGGATATCCATACGAGAGAACAAGCGGAAACAAAGGTAGATACTACGGTGGAACAAAGTTCGTAGATGAACTAGAGGAATACTGCTGTGACAAGTGGCGTGAAGTATTCAATACAGACTATCACGTTAACGTACAGCCACATAGCGGATCTCAGGCAAATTTCTCATCATATAAGGTACTCGTTTCACCAGGAGACACAGTACTTGCTATGTCACTTGACAATGGCGGACACCTAACTCACGGTGCATCTGTAAACTTCAGTGGTAAGCTTTACAATGTCGTTTTCTACGATGTTGATGAAAACGGAATCATCGATATGGATGACGTACGCAAGAAGGCTGAAGAGTTTAAGCCTAAGATGATTCTCGCAGGTGCATCTGCGTATGCAAGAAGGATTGATTTTAAGGCTTTTGCAGATATAGCAAAGTCTGTAGGTGCATATTTCATGGTAGATATGGCTCACATTGCAGGACTTGTAGCAGCAGGCGAGCATGACACTCCGTTTGGACATGCTGATATTGTAACTACAACAACTCATAAGACGCTAAGAGGACCACGTGGAGGACTTATCTTCTGTAAACCTGAGTTTGCCAAGAAGGTTGATAGCGCTGTATTCCCATATGCTCAGGGCGGACCACTAGAGCATATAATTGCAGCTAAGGCAGTTTGTGCTGAGGAAGCTTTGACACCAGAGTTTAAGGAATACCAGCACCAGGTTGTTCTAAACTGTGCAGCTTTTGCTGATGAGTTCATCAAGCTTGGATACAAGGTGGTTACAGGCGGCACAGAAAATCATGTATTCCTCATAGATCTTTCGGATATGCCATTTAGCGGAAAGGATCTTCAGGATAGACTAGACGAAAATCATATTACCCTAAACAAGAACTGCGTGCCAGGGGATAAGCGACCACCACAGGAAGCTAGTGGTGTGCGTGTAGGTACTGCACCTATGACATCTCGCGGATATAAGGAAGAGGACTTCCGTGAGGTTGCACGTAAGATAGATAAAATAGTTAAAGAAATGATTCAGGAGTAACAACATGAGAATTGTTTTAGATGGAATGGGTGGAGATAACGCACCTCAGGTAGTAGTTGAGGGGGCTGTTGCAGCCACTAAAGAAATGCCACATGAGATAATCATTGTGGGTCAGGAAGAGGCAATTAACGAATGCCTTAAGAACACAGGTTATACAGGTGATAAGATAAGCGTGGTAAACGCAACTGAAGTTATCACTAATGAAGAAGCACCTGTAAGAGCTGTTAGATCAAAGAAAGACTCTTCTATGGTTAAGGGCATAAACATGGTTAAAGCTGGTGAAGGAGATGTATTTATCTCAGCAGGAAGCACTGGAGCTCTCCTCGCAGGAGGACTTTTCATTCTAGGAAGAATCCAAGGAATAGATAGACCATCTCTTGCTACTGTTTATCCGGTCATAGGAAGCGAACCTTCACTTTTGACAGATGCAGGAGCAAACGCAGAGTGCAAACCTAATAATCTTCTAGAGTTCGGTATCATGGGCTCAGTGTATATGGAAAAGGTTATGGGTAGAGAAAACCCAACTGTTGGTCTTGTAAATAACGGAAGCGAAGAGAAGAAGGGAACGACTCTAACAAAGGCAGCTTACGAGATGCTAAAGAAGAGCCACCTAAACTTTATAGGCAATGTAGAGGCTAGAGAACTTCCAAACGGTGCCTGCGATGTAATAGTTGCAGATGGATTCACAGGTAACGCTATTCTTAAGCTTACAGAAGGTATGGGACTTATGTTCCTCAGAGAGCTTAAGAAGAGATTTTTCGCTGATACAAAGAGCAAGCTTGGTGCACTTTTGTTAAAGAGACAGCTCATGGGAATAAAGACTGAAATGAATTATTCCGAATATGGCGGCGCGCCAATTCTTGGAGTTAAGGGCGCACTACTTAAGATGCATGGAAGCTCAGATGCACTTGCTGTTAAGCAGACGATTATGAAAGCTATTCCTTATGTAGAAGGTAAGGTTGTAGAAATTATAGAAAGTTCAGTGCTAGAAATCGAAGACATTGTAACGGCAGAATAGGAGATTCACTTGATAGGGGATATAGAGGCGAAAATTTCATACGAATTTAAAGACAAGAATCTTCTAGCCACAGCACTTACGCACAGCTCATACGCAGGACAATTTAACAAGCAAAGTAACGAGAGACTCGAATTTATTGGGGACGGGTTTCTCGATGCTGTAATTGGATTTGATCTTTTCACAAGACTAGCGGATAATAGCGAAGGCACTTTGTCAAAGAGAAGAGCGCAGATTGTCTGCTCAGATAGCCTTGCAGAAATTGGTCTAAAACTAGGCATTGACAAGGAAATTTTGCTTGGAAACGGCGAGGAGCTAAACAGGGGAAGAGGCAATAAGCATATAATTGCTGATGCAGTAGAAGCGATAATAGGTGCTGTTTATATAGATGGTGGCTTTGAAGAGGCAAAGAAGCTAATTTTAGCTTTATTTAAGGATACTATTGATAAGGCGGTTTCAGGGCAGCTTAACTTTGATTATAAGACAAGGCTGCAGGAAGTAGTTCAGAAGAAATATGGTAGCGTGCCGATAAGATACATCGTTGTTTCAGAAAGAGGTCCTGAGCATTGCAAGGAGTTTTGCGTTCAGGTGGAAATCAACGATCTTATATACGGTATAGGTACGGGTAATACAAAAAAAGAAGCAGAAAAGGCGGCTGCAAAGTATGCCCTTCAGAAAGGCGAGATTTAATGTACTTCAAAAGATTAGAAATGCATGGATTCAAATCATTTGCAGATCCTGTTGTTATTGAGTTTCATGAGGGAATAACATGCGTTGTCGGTCCTAACGGAAGCGGCAAGAGCAATATAAGTGATGCCATCAGATGGGTACTCGGAGAACAAAGTCCGAAAGCGCTGAGAGGTGGCAAGATGGAAGAAGTTATCTTTGCTGGTACTGCAAGTAGAAAATCGCGCGGTATGGCAGAGGTTGTTCTTGTCATAGATAATTCTAGTGGAATCCTAAATGTTGACTACAACGAGGTAGCAATAACAAGAAGGATGTATCGCTCAGGTGAGAGTGAATACCTTATCAACAACAATCCTTGCAGACTAAGGGATATACGTGAGCTTATCATGGATACAGGTATAGGAGTAGATGGGTACTCTTTGATTGGACAGGGTAAGATTGCAGATATCGTGAGCACCAAGCCGGAGAGTAGAAGAGAAATCTTTGAGGAAGCGGCTGGTGTTGTAATGTACAAAAACAGACGAAGCGATGCTGAGAAAAAGCTAGAATCGACATCGGCTAATCTCGAACGTGTGGATGACATTGTTTCTGAAATCGAGTCTCGTATAGGCCAGCTTAAGGAAGATAGCGAAAAAGCCAAGGAATTTGTAGAGCTTAGAGATAAGTATAAGGATTTAGAGATAAATCTTATTTTAAGAAACATCGCTAATATCGAAAAAAATAGCGAAACATATAGGGCAGATATTGCAGGATTTGAGTCTGAGATATCAAAGGTAAAAGAAGAGAGCGAGGCTCTAATAAATAGATATGAGGAGCTAACAAGTAGAAGAGAACTTTTAGACAAGCTTTCAGATGAGACTCGCGATAAGATTATGGATGCGGTCCAGAGAATTAACTCTGCTATAAGCGAGGGCAAACTCAGCGAGCAAAGACTAGTCGGAATTGAAAACGAAAGCAATATTATAAACTCAGATATTGTTTCAATTAACGAGAGAAAGCTTGCAGAAGAGGAATTGCTTTCTAGCGCTAGCGAGGAATTTGACTATTTAAGCAAAGAACTCGAAAATGCAAAGCTAATTTTAAATGAGAAAATTGCAAAGTATAATGAGCTGGCATCACGTCAGGCAGAAAAACTTGCAGAGGCTGATGATGGAAAACGTAAGGTATTTGAGCTTCATAATAGAGTTAGCGCAAGCGAAAGTGAATCTAAGGGTTACGAGAACCTCAAGAAGACGCTTCTAAGAAGAAGAGAAGAACTAGAAGAACTTAGAGATGAAAATAGCGAAGCAGATAGGCAGATAAGCGATAGTCTAAGTGGTAATCTTCAAGAAATCGAAGAGTGTGAGGCAAGGGTTGAGAAGCTAAAATTAAAGCTTTCAGAGTTAGAGACTAGCATAGCAAAGACATCTGCAAACATTAAAGATAAGGAAGAACAGCTTGCTAGAGAGCGTCTAGAAGCTGGAAGAATACAGACTAGGCTCCATACCATAGAGGAGATGGAGAGCAATTATGAAGGCTATAACCTAGGCGTTAGAGCTTTGATGAAGCAGAACCTAAGCGGAATTAGAGGCGTAACAGCTGAGCTTATGGATGTACCAAAGGGCTATGAGCTTGCTATTGAAACTGCAATGGGAGCATCGCTTCAGAATGTAATTTGTGAAAATGATGATGATGCAAAGCGTGCTGTAAAGTTCCTAAAAGAAAATCGCGTAGGAAGAATAACCTTCCTTCCTATAGCATCAATTAGAGCTAGCAAGCAAGCTATAAGCGATAAACTAAAAGACGATAAGGGCTTTTTGGGTATGGCTGTTTATATTATAAGCTTTGATAAAGAGCTAGCAAATATCTATAGCTATCTGTTAGGCAGAGTTGCTATTGTTAAAGACATGGATAGTGCTATTAGACTATCAAAGGTGTCACAGGGACTAAGATTTGTTACTCCAGAAGGAGAAATTGTAAATGCATCAGGTGCTATCACAGGTGGTGCATATAAGAATAAATCGGCAAATCTGCTTGAGCGTAAGGCTGAGATAAGCGACCTAGAGAAGGGCCTTAAGGCATACAAACTCAGCATAGAGAAGATGGGCGAGGAGTTATCAAAACTCAAAGCTAAGCAGACTGACGAAAGAGAGATGTTCAATGATTTAAGTTCTGACCATAGAGATGCAGACCTAAATCTTAACAGATTGAAAAGCCTTGTAGAGTCAGAAAAAATCAGAGCTGAGGAGCAGTCAAAGAACCTAAAGCGTGTAGAATCAGAGCTTGCTGAGATTGATAAGCAGACCAAGGAAGCTGATGAATTAATTCTAAAGCTTAATAATCAAGCTTTAGAGCTGCAGAATGAAATCGATATAATTCAGGCAAATACCGAATCAGTCCTTCAGGAAATTGATTCTATCAAAGATGAAACCGATAAGGCAAGCGAAGGCGTAACAAAGCACAGAATCATACTAAATGAGCTTGAGACAAGGCTAGAAAACAGCGAATCTGAAAAGAGCAGGATAAAAAGACAGCTTGAGTCTATGGAAAGCCAGCTAAATGATAAGATGGAGGCTCTTGATAAGCTTAAGTTAGAGAAGGATCTGCTTTTGAATAGCAGAGACAATAAGGAAGTTCTTGAGATTTTTGAAAGAGAAAAGCTAGAACTTGAATCAAACCTAGCAGAGGTAAGCGAGGATAGACAGACTGTAATCACCCAGCTTCAGGAGTTTGACGAGAAACAGAAAGGCGCTTTAGATAAGCTCAATGGACTAAGAGATAACAAGTATCAGCTAGATCTAAAGATTAGCAAGAGTGAGGCTCAGCTAGAATCACTGAAGGAAAAACTATGGGATGAGTTTGAGATAAGCTATGCTCAGGCCATGGACTTCAAAAAAGAAGATTTTGTTTACTCACAAGCAGCCAAGGAAGAACGCAGAATCAAAAGTCGTATGAGAGAGCTAGGCGATGTAAACATTGGTGCCATAGCCGAATACGAACAGGTTTCAGAGCGTTATGAATTCCTGACATCTCAGAGAAACGATATAAATGCAGCTAAAGAAGAACTTCTAAAAATCATCTCAGATATGGATAAGACCATAAGGAGGAGATTTAAAGATAACTTTGATAAGGTGGTTGTTAACTTTGAGGAGATATTCAAGTCTCTGTTTGGCGGTGGATATGCAGAGTTAAGGCTAGAAGATGAGAACAATCCACTGACAAGTGGAATTGAGATTATCGCACAGCCACCAGGAAAGAAACTTCAGAACATCAACTTAATGTCAGGTGGTGAGAAGACCATGACAGCAATTGCACTGATGTTTGCGGTACTCAAGACAAAACCTACACCATTTTGCATACTTGATGAGGTAGAAGCCGCACTTGACGATAGCAATATAGATAGATTTGCAGAGTATCTGAAGAACTTTAAAGAAATACAGTTTACACTAGTAACTCACCAAAAAGCAACGATGGAGCATGCGGACGTACTATACGGTGTAACCATGCCAGAGCACGGAATATCTAAAGTGCTAAGTCTGAGACTGGGCGATGATTTTGAGATAGAGTAAGGAGGAAAGATGGCAATCTTAGGAGGAAAGAAAAAAGGTTTTTTCGGAAAACTATCCGAGAGAATAAGCGATACTCTGATGTCGCGCGCAACGGTAGATGAGGAGATGCTCGATGAGCTAGAAGAGATTCTTATAACCTCAGATATCGGAATGGATACGACTATGAGGATAATGCAAGACCTCCGTGACCATATCCAGATTAACCACATAACAAAACCAGAGAGAGTCAAAGACGCGCTTACAAATGTAATGACGCTGATTTTGAACAAGGGAGATAGATGTAAGCTTTGCGATAAGACACCGCTTATAATCCTTGTAATCGGAATAAATGGTGGCGGAAAAACAACTTCAATTGCAAAGCTTGGAAATATGCTAAAGGCTCAAGGTAAGAGCGTAATGTTTGCAGCAGCAGATACTTTTAGAGCTGCAGCATCTGAACAACTAAAAATTTGGGGAGACAGAATCGGTGTAAATACTGTTATGCATCAGGAAGGAGCAGATCCTTCTGCAGTAATTTATGATGCTATTCAGTCAGCAAAGGCAAGAAACATAGATGTACTTATCTGCGATACAGCTGGAAGACTACAGACTAAAAAGAACCTCATGAATGAACTTGAGAAGATGAATAAGGTTATTTCGAGAGAGTTTCCAGAAGCAAACAGGGAGACTTTGCTTGTACTTGATGCCACAAATGGCAAGAATGCTATTTCTCAGGCCAAGGAATTCAATGAAGTTGCTGAAATTACAGGACTCATTCTAACAAAGCTTGACGGAACAGCAAAGGGCGGTATAGCTATAAGCATTACAGATGAATTCAACATGCCTATAAAGTTTATTGGAGTAGGTGAAGGTCTAAATGATCTTAAGCCTTTTGATGCTAGAGAGTTTGCAGGAGGTATTTTTGATGAGTAGACCTATCGTTGCCGTTGTTGGCAGACCAAATGTTGGAAAATCAACATTTTTTAATAAGATAGTAGGAAGAAGAGTTTCAATTGTTGAAGACACTCCAGGCGTAACACGTGACCGTATATACGCTGAAGCTGAATGGAACGGAATTGGATTTGATCTTATCGATACTGGAGGTATAGAACCAGATAGCAAGGATATAATCCTTTCCCAGATGCGTGAGCAGGCGCAGATGGCTATGGATATGGCAGATGTAATTCTCTTTATCGTAGATGGTAAGGATGGAATTACTACAGCAGATGAAGAAGTCGCAACCATGCTTCGCAGAACCGGAAAGAAGATTATTTTGCTCGTAAACAAGATAGATAACCCTCGCAAGATTCCTGATAACTTCTATGATTTCTATACCTTAGGACTTGGCGAGCCAATTCCTATTTCTTCAGTAAATATGCTTAATCTAGGTGATGTTCTTGACGATATAGTTAAATCATTCCCAGATAATAAATACGAAGAAACTGATGATATCAAGGTTTCCGTGATAGGAAAACCGAATGTAGGCAAGTCTTCGTTAATAAATGCTCTAGTTGACGATAATAGAGTTATAGTTTCTCCAATTGCAGGAACAACTAGAGATGCTATAGATACTCCTTTTGAGTGGGAAGGCGACAAATACCTTCTTATCGATACTGCAGGTATCAGAAGAAAGAGCAAAGTAAATGAGGATATAGAGCGATACAGCGTAATTAGATCCATAGCAGCGATAGAAAGATGTGATGTATGTCTTCTTTTGATAGACGCGGAGGAAGGCCTTACAGAGCAAGATAAGAAAATTGCAGGTGAGGCTCACGAGGCTGGTAAGGGAATAGTTGTTGTAGTAAATAAGTGGGACCTTATTCACAAGGAAACAAATACGATGCGCGATTATAGGCGTAAGATAGAGGCAGAGCTTCTTTTCATGTCCTATGCGCCAGTTGTATTTATTTCCGCACTTAAGAGGGAAAGGCTCAGTGAGGTTATGGCAATGGTTAAGTTTGTTGCCGAAAAACGCGCTCTCAGAGTTCCTACAGGACAGCTTAATAGCTTGATTGCAGACGCTGTTTTGATGAACCAGCCACCAGCTGACAAGGGTAGAAGACTTAAGGTCTACTATGCGAGCCAGATTGGTGTAAAACCACCGCTATTTGCATTTTCAATAAACGATAGAGAACTTATGCACTTCTCATATGCTAGATATCTTGAGAATAAGATAAGGGCAGCCTTTGGTTTTGAGGGAACATCTATAAAGTTCCTGTTTAGAGAAAGAGGAGAAAAGGAGTAGGGATGATCAGCATAAAATTTGTTATCTTACTTTTGATAGCTTACATGCTAGGTAATATTTCACCGTCTACAATCCTTGCTAAGGCAAAGGGTATAGACATCAAAAAGGCGGGAAGTGGAAACGCAGGTACAACGAATGCTCTTAGAGTTCTCGGTGCAAAGGCAGCAGTTATAACTCTAGTAATAGATATTGGTAAGGGATTTCTCGCTGTTTTTTTTGCAGGTATGTTTCTTAACCCTATGCAGGTATCTTTCTGTGCACTAGCAGTATTTCTAGGACACGTTTGGCCTTTGTTGCTAAAATTCAAGGGAGGAAAAGGCGTTGCTACAGCATTTGGAGCGCTACTGGCACTCAATTGGCAGCTCGCTTTGATATGCCTAGGTATAGTAGTACTAGTAGTACTTGTTACAAGGATGGTTTCACTAGGTTCTGTAACGGCAGCTCTTGCATTTCCATTTTTAGCGTACTTTATGGAGAAAGAGTTTCTTCCTGCTGGCATTTGCATGGCTCTGATTTTGATATTCAAGCATAGAGCTAATATAGCTAGAATTCTATCTGGAAACGAAAGTAAGCTAAGCTTTAAGAAAAAGGAGAATAAAGGTGAATAAGACAATCGATACAAAGATTACAGTAGTCGGATTCGGAAGCTGGGGAACAGCGCTAACAGTTCTTTTAGCAAATAAAGGCTATGATGTCAAAGTTACGGCAAGAAATATTGACCACATTGCAGAGGTAGAGTATCTTAGATCAAATATTAGATATTTGCCACAGGTTAGAATACCGGACAGCGTAAAGTTTGAGAGCGTGCTAAATACAGCAGTTGAAGATGCAGACATAATTCTATTTGCAGTTCCGGCTCAGCATTTTGCTAACACGCTAAGAAAGGCTATTAGTTCAATTTCTGAGGATACAATACTTGTTAATGTTGCAAAGGGTATAGATATGAAGAGCCTCAAGAGGCTTTCAGAGCTTGCTGAAGAGATTGCACCAAATAATAGTTATGTTGCTCTATCTGGTCCATCACACGCAGAGGAGGTTGGCAGAAATATGCCAGCTGGCGTTGTTGCAGCATCTAAGGACAATGAGGCTGCGCTTAAGGTTCAGGAAGTATTCATGAACGATAGATTTAGAGTTTATACACACGATGATATTATCGGTGTTGAGCTTGGCGGTGCACTTAAGAATATTATGGCTATCGGTGCAGGAATATCTGATGGTCTAGGATATGGAGATAGTGCAAAGGCAGCATTGATGACTAGGGGGATTGCAGAAATTGCAAGACTTGGAGTTAGTCTTGGTGCAAAGAAGGAAACTTTTGCAGGACTTAGTGGCATAGGCGATCTTATAGTAACCTGCACAAGTAATCACTCAAGAAATAGACGTTGTGGTCTTTTGATTGGCCAGGGAATGAGTCCAACAGAGGCTGCTGATAGTATAGGAATGGTTGTTGAAGGAATAAGCACATGCGAAGCTGCATATAAGCTTGCTAAATCTCTGGGTGTAGATATGCCTATTACTGAGATGATTCATGCCTGCTTAAGCGGCGAAATCAATGCAAAGGAAGCTATAGATGTCCTAATGACACGTAGCCCAAAAGACGAAAGAAAATAACTTAGGAGGACAGATGTCCAGAACATTTCATATAACAACATTTGGCTGTCAGATGAACGAGCATGACTCTGAGGTTATCGACGGTCTTCTAACAGAAAGAGGCTTTTCAAGCGTCAAAGAGCGAAAAGATGCCTCTATAGTAATTATAAATACATGTAGCGTCAGAGATAATGCTGATAAGCGCTTCTTTGGAACGCTAGGACAGCTTAAGAAACGAAAAGAAAGCGACCCTTCTTTTATCGTATGTGTCTGTGGATGCATGATGCAGCAGCAGAGGGTTGTCGATACTATAAAAGCTAAGTACCCCTGGGTAGATGTAATTTTTGGTACAAACAGCATTCACCATATTCCAGAGTTAATCGAAAAGGTTGCAATCGAGAAGGAGAAGGTTGTTGATATTATTGAAAACACAGAGGAAATAGTCGAGGGGCTCCCAGCTAAGAGACTATTTGATCACAAAGCACTAGTAAACATCATGTTTGGATGTAATAACTTCTGCACCTACTGCATAGTTCCATACACAAGGGGACGTGAAAAGAGCAGAGCGCCAGAGGCTATAGTAGCTGAGGTTAAAGGCCTAGTAGCAGATGGAGTTAAGGAAATTATGCTCCTTGGTCAAAATGTTAACTCATATGATGGTAATGGAACTAGCTTTGCTGAACTTCTCAAAATGCTAAACGATGTAGATGGGCTTGAGCGCATACGCTTTATGACATCAAACCCAAAAGACCTTTCAGATGAGCTTATTGAAGCTTTTGCAGTCTGTGATAAGCTTTGCCGTAACTTGCATCTGCCTATTCAGTCAGGAAGTAATAGAGTTCTTAAGCGAATGAACAGAAAGTATACCAGAGAAGATTATCTTAAGCTCATAGAAAAGCTTAGAAAGACAGTTCCTGATATTACGCTTTCTACAGATATAATAGTAGGTTTTCCTGGAGAGACAAACGAAGACTTTGAGGAAACTTTAAGCATTGTCAAAGAAGTTGAGTACGATTCAGCATTCACCTTTATTTATTCTATAAGAAAGGGAACCCCTGCAGAGAAGTTTGAGGATCAGATTGAGGAAAGCGAAAAGCATAGGAGATTTGACCTTCTTGTAAATGCTGTAAACGAAATAAGCGAGAAGAAGAACAAAGCTTATCAGGATAGGGTAGAAAAAGTTCTAGTAGATGGCGTAAGTAAGAATGATAAGTCAACGCTTACAGGAAGAACGGATGGATTTAAGCTAGTGAACTTTGCTGGTAAGAAGGAACTGATAGGAAGCATAGTTGATGTTAAGATTACGGATGCCAAGACCTTCAGTCTCTTTGGCGAAGTTATAGAATAGTAAATGGAGAAAAAGATGAAGATAAATCAAAACCAGTTAAATTCAGCGATTCTGCTAGTTGCACTTGTCGTAGTACTTAACCTTTTGCAAGGACACGACACATTCAGCATTGATATGATTATAACAAAGCTATATATGCTTCCTGGAATAATCATAGGACTTACGCTACATGAGTTTTCTCATGCAATGGTATCATATAAGCTTGGCGATCCAACTCCAAAGGAACAGGGAAGAGTAACTGTAAATCCACTTAAGCATATTGATCCAATTGGATTCGTAGCACTTATCATGGCAGGATTTGGATGGGGAGTGCCAGTACAGATAAATCCTAACTACTATAAGAACAGAAGATTAGGTGAGGCACTTGTAGCGGTTGCAGGTGTAACTATGAATCTAATAATTGCATTTGTATTTGCACTTATACTTAAGCTTATGTATTCAAGTGGAATTGCTGTAAGTACTAATGAGCCTTTACATGTAATAGCTATGATATTGCAGTATGGCATTTTAGTAAATATAATTCTCATGGTATTCAACTTGCTTCCAATTCCGCCACTAGATGGATTTAATTTTGTAACACAGATATTTAGACTTGATAAATACTCATGGTGGTATCAGTTCTACCGTCTTGGTACATTTATTTTGCTAGGACTAATTTTACTAAATGTACTTGATATAGTAATTAATCCACTAATATACGGATTGTTTAATGCAATAATGGGCATAGTGTAAATCGCAAAAGGCCTGTAATTTCAAAGCAAAATAAAATAGAAGAAAAATATTAGCACTCATCGTAAAAGAGTGCTAATATTTTTGTTGTTTTTTGAAATAAAGGGGTATATAATATAAGTAATGAAGATGAGAATCAAGGAGGTATAACCATGAATATAGAAAAATACACACAGAACGCGCAGGCTGCTATTGTTGAAGGACAGCGCATTGCAATCGAAAATGGTAATCCAAGTCTTGAGCCTGAGCATATAAATCTAGCTTTGCTACAGCAGAGCGATGGCCTAATCCCAAGGCTTCTAAAATACATGGAGATAGACGCTAATTCAGTTGAGAAAGCTGTTTCTGAGCTTGTTGATAAGCTACCAAAGGTTAGTGGAGGACAGATTTATGCCTCACAGCGTCTAAATTTACTACTAGCTGAAAGTGAAAAGGAAGCAGAGCGTTTTAAGGATGATTATGTAAGCGTCGAACACATATATCTTGCTCTTTTAAATGAAAGAAAGAGTCCATTTATTGAAGTATGTAAAAGATTTGGTATAAGTAAGGAGGGCTTCCTAGAGGCTTTGACCAAGGTCAGAGGGAATCAGCGAGTTACTAGCCAAAATCCTGAGGACAATTATGAAGCTCTAGAGAAATATGGTCAGGATCTAGTTGAGCTAGCCAGAAAGGGTAAGCTTGATCCAGTAATCGGAAGAGATAGTGAGATTAGACATGCTATACAGATTCTATCTCGCCGTACTAAGAACAATCCTGTTTTGATAGGTGAGCCTGGTGTTGGTAAGACCGCAGTTGTCGAGGGACTTGCACAGAGAATCCTTAAGGGAGATGTTCCAGAAGGTCTAAAAGACAAGACAATATTTGCACTTGATATGGGTGCGCTTATTGCCGGTGCTAAGTTTAGAGGTGAATTTGAGGAAAGACTCAAGGCAGTTCTAAACGAGGTAGAAAAATCAGAAGGAAGAATCATCCTATTTATAGACGAGATTCATACAATTGTTGGCGCAGGAAAAACTGAAGGCTCTATGGATGCCGGAAATCTTCTAAAGCCAAAGCTTGCAAGAGGCGAGCTTCACTGCATAGGTGCTACTACTTTGACAGAGTACAGAAAGTACATAGAAAAGGATGCTGCTCTTGAGAGAAGATTCCAAAAAGTTATGGTTGATCAGCCAGATATCAATGATACCATCTCTATTTTGAGAGGACTTAAGGAACGCTTTGAAATTCACCACGGCGTTAGAATTACAGACAATGCTCTTATTGCTTGTGCAACGCTATCAGATAGGTATATCACAGATAGATTCTTGCCAGATAAGGCGATAGATTTGATGGATGAGGCTGCTTCACGTATCAGAACGGAAATTGATAGCATGCCATCAGAACTTGATCAGATTTCGAGAAAGATAATGCAGCTTCAGATTGAAAAGCAGGCGCTTCTAAAGGAAACTGATAAGGCATCAAAGGCAAGACTTGAGGCATTAGAAAAAGAATTAAGTGAGCTCAACAGTGAAAGTGCAACACTTAGAACTCAGTGGGAGACTGAGAAGAAGAAAATCACTGATTCTAAGCAAACAAAGCAGGATATCGAGGAATTGAAGCACCGCATAGAGGAAGCTGAGCGAGCATATGATCTTGAGACACTTGCAAAGCTGAAATACGGCGAACTTCCAGCACTCGAGAAGAAGCTGGAGGAGGAAAAGCAGGCTCTTGCAGATAAGAGTGAGGATAGACTCCTAAAGGAAGAGGTCGACGTTGAGGAAATAGCAGAAGTCGTATCACAGTGGACAGGAATTCCTGTATCAAAGCTAGTTGAAAGCGAAAGAGAAAAACTTCTAAAGCTTCCTGAAATACTTCACAAGAGAGTTATAGGTCAGGATGAAGCAGTAGTTGCAGTTTCTGATGCTATACTAAGAGCACGTGCTGGTCTTAAGGATGAAAATAGACCTATAGGTTCATTTATCTTTATGGGTCCTACAGGTGTTGGTAAGACTGAGCTTGCAAAGGCACTTTCAGAAGCCCTCTTTGATACCGAAAAAAATATGATAAGAATTGATATGTCTGAGTACATGGAAAAACACAGCGTTTCTAGACTTGTCGGAGCGCCTCCAGGATATGTAGGATATGATGAAGGCGGACAGCTAACTGAAGCAGTTAGAAGAAGACCTTACAGCGTAATACTCTTTGATGAGATAGAAAAAGCGCATCCAGACGTATTTAACATCTTGCTTCAGCTTCTAGATGACGGAAGATTGACTGATAATCAGGGAAGAACTGTAGACTTCAAGAATACAATCATCATCCTTACATCAAATATCGGTAGCCGTGAGCTCATTGATAGAATAGAGGAAGGTGGTCAGATTTCTGAGGAAGTAAAGGAAGAAGTTATAAGCAAGCTTCATAGCTTCTTCAGACCTGAGTTTATCAACAGAATCGATGATACAATCGTATTCACTCCACTAAATAAGGATCAGATTGGAAGAATCATAGAAATTGCTCTTGGATCTATTCAGAAGAGGCTTTCAGAGAGAAATATCAAGCTTGTTCTAAGCGAAGCAGGTAAGGACTATATCTGTGACAATGCATACAGTCCTGAGTTTGGTGCAAGACCTGTAAAGAGATTCATGCAAAAGTATGTTGAGACTAAGCTTGCAGAAGCACTTATTAAGGGTGAAATCGCTGATGGAAACACAGTTGAGATTACATCAAATGGTGAAGGCATTGAGCTTGAAATCAAATAACTAAACAGCGAAAGCTGGTTATACCCTCTAATGATATGTACCCCTTTTACTGGACAAAACCAGTGAAAGGGGTTTTTGTATGAAATACAATTATGCTTTTAAACTTAATGCTGTAGAACTATATCGCTCTGGTCAGTGGATTGAAACACCAGAAGGTATAAGCCAAAAAAATTTTAGAAAAAGAATTGTACAATGGTCAAGAATTGCAGATATATATGGTCTTGATTCTCTTCGGCATCCAACTACATGTAAAGAACGTTCGGCTGAATGTAGATATCAGTTAGTAGCTCGTGTACTTGCTGGTGAATCACAAAAATCTGTTGCTATTAGTGCAGGAATTGAGGGTGGATTATTGTCTAAATGGGTTCAGACATATAAAATTAAAGGGTATGAAGGATTAAATCTCAAAAAAGGCAGAAAAAGTAAGAAGGAAGCAAACATGAGCAAGAAATCCAAACCCACTGATTTAACCCCATCAGAACGTGAAGAATTAATTCGTCTTAGAGCAGAAACTGAATACTTAAAAACGGAGAATGAAGCAATAAAAAAATTAATCGCCTTGAGACACGAAAGATGGGCTGCGGAACTCAAGGCGAAAAAGCAGCAATCATCAAAGAACTCCGAGAAAAAGGATACCAATTAAAATATCTCTTAAAAGCTATTGGCCTGTCTAAATCAACTTATTATTTCGAGATTAACAAATCAGATGTAGTTGCTGATCGCAATGAAGAATTACTGATTGTTATTAGAGAAATATTTGAAGAAAACAAGCATAGATATGGTGTTCGTAGAATTTATCATGAATTACTAAATCGTGGATATCATGTAAATCATAAGCGAGTTCAACGCCTTATGCATGAAGCAGGATTAGCTGGTAAGCGTCCAAAGGAAAAATATCATTCTTATAAAGGCGAAGTAGGTAAGATTGCTGATAATGTAATAAATAGGGATTTCAGTACAACAGCACCATTGCAGAAATGGACAACAGATATATCTCAGTTTAACTTTTCATGGGGGAAATGTTACATATCGCCTGTATTGGATATGAATACAAATGAAATTATCTCATATGATTTGTCCAAAAGCCCTAATCTTGAGCAGATAGAAAGAATGCTTGATAAAGCTTTTGATAAGTTTCCTTCTGTTGAAGGCTTAGTATTTCATTCGGATCAAGGTTGGCAGTATATGCATGCCCATTTTAGAAATACCTTACAGAAACACGGTATTGTACAGTCTATGTCGCGAAAAGGTAATTGTTATGATAACTGTATAATGGAAACCTTCTTCGGAAGACTAAAGAATGAGATGTATTATGGCTATGAGAAAGATTATTCCTCCTTCGAAGAGTTTTCAAAAGCTATTGATGAATATATAGATTATTATAATAACAAAAGAATCCAAGCAAAAACAAAATGGATGCCACCTGTAAAGTACAGGATCGCATCCATGTGTTCAGCTTAATTCGCTAATGAATGTGTCCAGGATTCTGGGTACATATCACTAAACCATAGGAGTTTAGGGGTATTTCATTTAAAATACAACTTCAAATTCGGATCCACTTGACTAAAAATCAAAATACTATTAAAATACAAACAGTGAAATTTCAACGGTTTGGAGATATCGCAACCGCCAGTTGACAAATTGCCAAACGAACTTTATAGCTTGCAACTTATTTTTTTCATAGAATACAGTTGTTCGAACAAGAAAACCAGATACGCAATTTTCATAGGAGGAATAAGATGATATTAGCAGATAAGATTATTGAAGAAAGAAAGCGAATCGGACTAAGTCAAGAGGAACTTGCCGAGAAGCTGAATGTTTCTAGACAGTCTGTATCAAAATGGGAGGGCGCACAGTCAATCCCAGATATAAATAGAATAATAATGCTTGCAGAAATCTTTGGGGTAACAACAGATTACCTATTAAAGGATGATGCCATGCGTGATTCAGGTGATTCTGTTAAAGAAAGTGCAGAGCATCCAAGAAATGCAAGGAAGCTTAGCCTTGAGGAGGCTTCAGAATTCTTGAGGCTACGTAAAAGCTACGCACCCAAATTTGCTCTTGGAGTAATGCTGTGTATTTGGTCTCCTATAGCTATAATTATGCTTGGAGGCTTGTACGAGGAAAAGACAATTAAGATATCAGAAAATGCCGTAGGTGGCATAGGAGTAAGCGTACTTATTTTGATGATTGCTGCAGCTGTAGCACTATTTATAAATTCAAGTAGCAAGCTCGATAAATTTAAATTTCTTGAGAATGAAGAGATTGAAACAGCCTATGGTGTTGATGGAATGGTAAAAGAAAAGAAAGAAGCTTATGCATCAAGCCATACTTCATTTCTTATAGCTGGAGTTGTTTTATGCATTTTGTCGATTATGCCAATGTTTATAGCGCTTTGCTTTACAGAAAGAGATGTAGTCATGATCGCAATGGTTGCACTTCTACTTTTTATAGTGGGTATAGCTGTAAATATGATTGTACGTACTATCCTAATCAAAGATAGCTATGATATGCTACTTCAAAACAATGATTATTCTATAAGGAAAAAGAGAAGTCGCGACAGATTAGGTGTCTTTGAACAAATCTACTGGCTAGTGATTACCGCTATATACTTCATTGTATCTTTCTTTACAAATGCATGGGGAATAACATGGATAATCTGGGTAATTGGAGGTATTTTAGCAGGAATCATAAAGCTTATTTTTGAAAATGAAAGTAAATAAGTAATAGTTAATTAAAAGAAAAAATCCCGTATGGCAATGTGCAGAAAGCATTTGATAGATACGGGATTTATTTTTCGTATATATTTAGATTTATGTTTGCAATAGCTCGCTTAATAGTATTACTCATATGAAGCTTCATAGCTCTTGCGCCACTTGTTACATCCTTTTTTAGATAGGCACTATAGATTCTGCGTCTTTCCTCAAGTGTCTTGTCTAAAAACTTTGGAGCAAAGTAGTTAGGAGGGCAGGAGTATTTACAGTAATTAAAGTATGTTGTCAGAGTCTTATCAAGCATTCTGTCATGCGATGTCTTGTAAATATGTCTGTGGAAGGCTGAATTTGCATACATCATCATGTGAATATCATTCTTCTTTGTATAAAACTCCATATAGCGGAATATATCGTCAAATTGCTCCATCTCATCATCTGTGATGCGCTCTATACTCCAGCTGACAGCTCTAACTTCAAGGTCTGCGCGTATATTAAGCATATCGATTAATTCATCATAGCTAAAACCACGCACATATTCGCCTCTCTTAGGTATGTACTCCAAAAGCCCATCCATCTCAAGGCGCCTAAAAGCCTCTCTAACAGGAGTTCTGCTAGCTCCATACATAGAGCAAACCTTGGTCTCTGTGAGCCAAGAATCACGAGCTAGTTTACCGGTCAGGATATCCCTCAGAAGCTCCTCATAAATCCTATCAGTAAGTGGAAGTTCTTTATTTGTTTCTTTTCTTAGTTGCTGTATAATATCCATGTGTGAATTATACTTTTTTCGAGTATATATTGTCAAGAAAGGAAAGTTATGGATAGGAAAACTGTTAACAGCATTTTAGATAGATTAGAGGAAGCATATCCAGATGCGGACTGTGCGCTCAATCATAATAATGTTTTTGAGCTTATTGTTGCTGTGGCATTATCTGCGCAGACAACAGATAAGAGCGTGAATAAGGTTACACCTGAGCTTTTTGAGGCCTACCCAGATGCCAAGTCTCTGGCAAAGGCAGATCAAGCTGATGTAGAAGAGTATCTTAAGAAGATAGGAATGTATCGCACAAAATCAAAGAATATAATCAATATGGCAAAATCTTTAGTTGCTGAGCACGATGGTATTGTTCCGCAAGATTTTGATGCGCTAACAAAGCTTTCTGGAGTTGGAAGAAAGACTGCAAATGTAGTCCTTTCAGTTGGTTTTGGCGAGCCACATATTGCAGTAGATACTCATGTTTTCAGGGTTGCAAACCGTATAGGTATCTGTAAAGAAAAGAACGAGCTAGCAACTGAGAAGGCGCTGATGAAGAAGATTCCAAAGGATAGGTGGTCAAAGGCTCATCATCTTTTGATTTTCCATGGAAGACAGTGCTGTAGTGCTAGAAAGCCAAACTGCGAAGAATGTCCTATAGAGTCAATGTGCAAGAAGAGAATATAAGATGAAAGATACCAAAAAATGGAACTGGGAGAGCATGCCAGTTATTGAAACTGCAAGACTTATCTTAGATGAAATCAAATACTCTGACCTTGATATATATAACGAGATTATCTTTGATAAAGATAGAAACGTATATTGGGGATACGATGATATGCTCAGCATAGACGGGGAACCTGAATACGATAGTTTTTATAAGGTTGCTCGCATGGATTTTGATGCGCATGAGGCTATCAATTTTGCCGTTAGAAAAGATGGTAAGATGATAGGAGAAGCCGTTCTCTTTGATTTTAGAAAAGAAGGGGATATCGATATTGCTGAACTTGGATGCAGGGTTTTGCGAAGTGAATCTGGCTATGGGTATGGAGCCGAGGCTTTTTATGGTGTTCTTCACTGGGCACTTGAGAGCGGACTTGTATCAAAGGTCGTAGCTAAATGCTTTCACGAAAATACGCCATCATACTTTATGTTAAGTAGAGAAATGAAGCAGATAGGCGAGGATAAAACATTTAAATACTTTGAACTACAAAAATGAGCAAACCCCTCAGGTGATATAATCACCCAAGGGGTTTGCTTTCTAAAGGTCATTTGTCTTGTTAGCATGTTAATTATAGTATTCTGGCCTTATTAAAATTCTTATTTTAGGCTCTTTTACCGCAGCAGTTCTTGTACTTCTTACCACTACCACATGGACATGGTTCATTTCTGCCTGGCTTCTTCTCTACATGTACTGTTCTTGAACGTCTATATTCGTTGTAGATTTCTATTCTTCTCTCTTCGCTGAGAACATCGTTCCATTCCTCAAGTCCCCAGAGATAATCGGCATCAGCCTTATGCATATTAAAATACAGCTTTTCAAAGTCAATGTCAAGGTCTATCTCACTATCTAGTGTAATTTTAGTTACATCTAACTCATTTTTTAGGCTAGTTGTAACTCCATCAAGAAAGCCAGTGAAGATAACTTTATCACATTCGAACTTCTCTGCAAGATCTGAAACCTTACCCTTAAGATGCTCATTATGGTTTGAAAGGATGTAAGCATAAATTCTTGCTTCTGCCTCTGAATACTCCTTCCAAAACTCGTCAATTGTCTCCTTAGTCTGTCCGTTGAGAAGCTTGTCCCAATCTTTGTATAAACTCATTCTGATTCCTCCATCAAATAATTATCATTTATTATACTGTCTTTGCAATTGCAATTACATCGCCTACAACTGCGCTTCCTGTAGGGAAGGCGCCAGCGCCTGCACCGTAGAACATAAGCTCGCCAACTGCATCACCTGTAACGTAAATTGCGTTATACTCTCTTGAAACTGAAGCAAGTGGGTGACTGTTAGGCATTAGAACTGGCTTAACACTGTACTCGACCTGATCTCCAGAAAGTTTAGCAGATGCGATTAGCTTAATCTTGCTATCCTTTGCTTCTGCGTCTTCAATATCCTTCATTGTAATCTTGCTGATTCCAGTCGTTGGAATATCACCTGGCTTAACATACTTGTCAAAGCATAGAGTCATCAAAATGGAAAGCTTGTTTGCGGCATCAATGCCTTCAACGTCAGCAGTAGGATCAGCTTCAGCAAATCCCTTAATCTGTGCATCCTTAAGAGCATCCTTATATTCCATTCCATCAGCCTGCATGCAGCTTAGGATATAATTTGTTGTTCCGTTTACAATTCCCATAACTTCTAGGAATTCATTTCCGCTCAAAGCTTCCTGAATTGCAGTAAGGGCAGGTATTCCTCCTCCTACGCTAGCTTCAAATCTAAAGCTTACATTGTTTGCCTTAGCTGTTTCTGTTAGCTCCTTGTAGTTTGCAGCAACAGCAGCCTTGTTAGGTGTTACAACATGCTTGCCAGCCTTCATAGCCTTTAGCATATATTCGGTTGCTGGTTCAATTCCACCAATGGCTTCAACGACTATATCTATATTATCGTTAGTTAAAACATCATCTACATTTGCAGTAGCTATCTCTGCAGGAAGGCCCTTTGACAAAGCTTTCTCTGTATTTCTTGCGAAAACCTTAGCTACTTCTATTTCACAACCGCTGCGCTTTGAAATTAGCTCAGCGTTTTTCTTCAATATATCAAAAGTTCCTCCGGCAACAGTACCGAAACCTAAGAGTCCAATCTTTACCTTCTTCATAATCTGCCTCCTTAATTTATTAGAAAATATTATAAACGAAAATTTTCGTTTTGTCTTTGATTAAATTAAAATAATTAGCTCTTTCCATCTTGTTTTCTACAGTAAAAAGTTTAATATATATTTATAAGCTAAGGAGGAACGCTAGATGAAAAACAGTATGAAGATTATAGATCTACATTGCGATACACTTTTGGAATGTTGGAAACACAAGGAGCAAGGACTAAAAGATGGTCCTACTGCAATAAATATAGAAAAGCTTAGAGAAGGCGGAAGCCTTGCTCAGTGCTTTGCCATGTATCTTCCATGGAAGAGCATGAACATAGGACCATATGAGATACTTAAGGGTGTCTATGAGACATATAAAGAGCAGATGGAACTAAATAAAGATGCTATAAGACCAGCCCTATGTGTTTCAGATATAGAGCAAAATGCTGCAGATGGAATGCTTTCATCCATATTGACCATAGAGGATGGGGCATTTTTAGAGAACAAAATTGAGAGGCTTGATGAAGCCTATGAGATGGGCGTTAGAATGATAGGACTCATTTGGAATCACGAAAACTGCTTGGCATACCCAAATAATAGAGACGCAGTGGCTCACGAGAGAGGACTCAAGGTCTTTGGTATGGATGTTATTGAGAGAATGAACGAGCTTGGCATTGTAATAGATTGCTCGCACCTAAACGAGGGTGGATTCTTTGATGTAGCAAAGCTTAGCAAAAAGCCGTTTATGGCTTCGCACTCATGTGCAAGGGCTCTATGCGACCATCCTAGAAATCTCAGCGATGAGCAGCTTCACATGCTTGGAGAAAAGGGCGGTGTAGTTGGAATTAACTTCTACGGAGCATTTTTGAATAAAAGTGGAGATGCAGCAAGCTTTGATAGAATAATAGATCATCTAAAGTACATGAAGGATAAAGCAGGTATCGATGCAATTGCTTTAGGTTCTGACTTTGATGGAATAGATGATAATGGAGAACTTGTTGATTTCACTGGCTATGTGCCTTTGATGGACAAAATGAGCAAGCATTTTAGCGATGACGAAATTGAGAAAATCAGTCATTTAAATGCTATGAGAGTATTTAGGGAGAATATAGGCAGATAATGGCATTACATATAGTTTTTGTTGAACCAGAGATACCACCAAATACCGGAAATATAGCAAGGACATGTGCAGCAACTAATACAAAGCTTCATCTTGTGAAGCCGCTTGGATTTGATATAAGTGAGAAGGCTGTTAAGAGGGCAGGTCTAGATTACTGGCCTTATGTGGACCTTGAGATTCACGAGTCACTAGATGATTTCATGGAGAAATATAAGGATAAGCGCAAATTTCTTGCAACGACTAAAGGTGGGCGCATATATACAGATTTTGAATATATGGACGACGATATGTTTTTGTTCGGAAGGGAAACAAAGGGGCTTCCTCGTGATTTCATAGCCAAAAACGAAGAAATGGCTATAAGAATTCCTATGAGTGAAAACACTAGGTTAAGGTCATTTAATCTATCAAATTCTGCCAATATTATTTTGTTTGAGGCCTTGCGTCAACTAGGTTTTCCTGAGCTTAAATAATTTGCTATAGTTTTTTCAATATGGTATAATAATTGCATAATATTGTTGAATTGCTGGAGATTTTGCTTTGAAGATAGGATACGAACTGACAATTGAACAGACCCAAAAGCTGTCGATGACACCAGAGCTTATTCAGGCGATACAGATTTTGCAATACAATAATCAGGAACTTAATGAATATATAGACAAGGAGCTTCTTGAGAATCCGATACTTGAGTCGGAATATCACAAGGAGTCCGATACAGAGATAGATATAGACAGCCTGAGAGATCAGTTAATTCAGGCAGACGAGAATGTAGAAGCGTATAAGCAGTGGGAAAGTCATAGCACAAGCGATGAGTACTCATACGAGAATTTTGTTGCTTTTAACTATACCTTGACGGAATTTCTGATAGAGCAATTACATTTTTCGAGTCTTAAGGGTCAGGATGCCGAGATAGGTCGTTACATAATTGAGAATATCGATGATAACGGCTATCTTTCTATGTCATTAGAAGAGATTTGCAGTGTTTTAGATGTTGATCTAGATAGCTGCGAAAGAGTTTTAGATCTTATTCATACCTTTGAACCTTCAGGAGTAGGAGCAAGAGACTTAAACGAATGCCTCATCATTCAGCTTGCATCTTTAGGAGAGCTAACCGATGAGATTGAATTTATCATATCAAATAGACTTAAGGACTTAGCTGATAATAAATATGCCCTTATTTCTAAAGAAGTAGGCATAAGTCTTACAGAGGTTCAGGGAATAGCTGATTTGATAAAGACGCTTGAGCCTAAACCAGGCAGAGGCTTTGATTCTGACAATAGCATCAAGTACATACTTCCGGATATATACGTGGAAGAAACAAATGGTGAGTATATAGTAAGCGCCAATGATGGAAGTACTCCAAGTTTACATATTAGCTCATACTATAATTCACTTACAGAAGAGGCAAAGTCCGACAAGGAGCTTTCTAACTATCTAAATAATAGATTTAATTCTGCGATGTGGCTTATGAAGAGCATTGAGCAGAGGAAGAAGACTATTTATAATGTTGCCAGCGCAATAGTTCAGTTTCAGAATGACTTCTTTGCTAAAGGAGAGAGGTTCCTTAAGCCTTTGACACTCAAGCAAATTGCTGAAACTGTCGGAGTTCATGAGTCAACTGTGAGTCGTGCAATAAATGGCAAATATATGCAATGCCCTAGAGGAGTTTTTGAGCTTAAGTATTTCTTTACAGGCGGAATCCTTAATGAAGATGGTAGCGGAGTTTCATCAAATAGCATTAAATCTATGATTAAGGAATTTGTAGACGCTGAGGATGATAAGAAACCCTTAAGCGATTCTAAGATTTCAGAGATGCTTCACGAGAAGGGCATAGATATTTCAAGAAGAACAGTTGCAAAATATAGAGATGATATAGGCATACTGCCTTCGTCCAAAAGAAGACGTTTTTAGGTTTACACCTTTTAACATACAATATAGCTTTAATTAAGAAATAAAGAGACATGGAGGGTTATTATGTCAATTAAAGTTGGTATCAGTGGATACGGAAGAATCGGACGTCTTGTACTAAGAGCGTCACTAGAACATCCGGAGATCGAAATTGTAGGAATCAACTACAGAAGTGCAGAGGATATGGAATATCTCGCATATCTTCTGAAATACGATTCCACATTTGGAAGATTCCCTGCTGAGGTAGGATATTATGACGGAGGTATCATCATCGGAGGCAAGAAGATACCTGTTTATAAGGAATCCGATATCAAAAATATTCCATGGAGAGAATGCGGTGCAGAGTATGTTGTCGAGTCAACAGGTGCATACACAACTACCGAAAAGGCTCTAGGACATATAGAAGCTGGTGCCAAGAAGGTTGTTATCTCAGCTCCTGCAAAGGACAAGGATACTCCAACATTCGTTTGCGGAGTTAACACAGACAAGTACACAAAGGACATGCTAGTTGTTTCAAATGCATCTTGCACAACAAACTGTCTAGCTCCACTTTGCAAGGTTCTAGAAGATAAGTTCGGTATCGAAAAGGGTCTTATGTCAACAATCCACGCAGCTACATCCAAGCAGAAAACAGTTGATGGAAAGTCAACAAAGGATTGGCGTATAGGCAGAAGTGTATTCGGAAACATCATTCCTACATCAACAGGAGCAGCTAAGGCTGTTGGACTAGTTATTCCTGAAGTTGCAGGAAAACTTACTGGTCTTGCATTCCGTGTTCCTACAGCAGACGTATCTGTTGTTGACCTAAACGTTGTTCTTAAGACAGCTACAACCCTAGAAGAAGTAAAGGCGGCTGTTAAGGAGGCTTCAGAGACATACATGAAGGGCATCCTAGAGTACATGGATGACGAGTGCGTAACAAGCGATTTCATCGGTGATGCAAACACATCAATCTTTGATGCACGCCAGGGAATCCAGCTTGATGAAAAGTTCTTTAAGTTCCTAGCTTACTATGACAACGAATTCGGTTATTCCTCCAAGATTCTCAATTTGATAGAGCATATGAGCGCTGTCGACAATAAATAGATATGAAAAAGACAATAAGAGATATAGATTTAAAGGGCAAAAGAGTTCTAATCAGATGTGATTTCAACGTGCCTCTTGATAGCAATCAAAACATAACAGATGACACCAGAATAAGAGCTGCGCTTCCTACTCTAGAGTACATGCTTACGCAGGGTGCTAAGGTTGTTGTAATGTCTCACCTTGGTAGACCTAAGGGCAAGGCTGCTGCTGAATTCAGCCTAGCTCCAGTAGCTGTAAGACTTGCTGAGCTTTTAGGTAAGCAAGTTGAATTTGCAGACAGTGATGTCGTTGTAGACGATTCAGTTAAGGAAAAGGTAGCTGCACTAAAGGATGGAGATGTGCTACTTCTTCAGAACGTTAGATTCCGCAAAGAGGAGACAGACAATGAGCCTGGCTTTGCTAAGGAGCTAGCATCTCTAGGAGATGTATTTGTTCAGGAAGCTTTCGGTACTGCGCATAGAGCACATGCATCAACTGCTGGTGTTGCAGATTATCTTCCATGTGTTTCAGGATTCCTTATCGAGAAGGAAGTTAAGTTCCTAGGTTCAGCCTTACAGAATCCTCAGAGACCTTTCGTTGCCATTATGGGTGGCGCAAAGGTTGGAGATAAGATTAAGGTTATAGAAAATCTTCTAACAAAGGTTGATACTTTGATAATAGGAGGAGGAATGTCATATACATTCTACAAGGCAATGGGACTAGAAATTGGAAAATCTATACTAGATGCTGATAATATAGACCTAGCTAAAATGCTCCTTGAGAAGGCAACTTCCCTAAATGTAAAGCTCTTGCTACCTGTAGACATAGTATGTGCAGATGAGTTTAGCAACGACGCTAAGTACCAGACATATAGCAGAGATCAGATTCCAAGCGATATGATGGGGCTTGATATAGGCGAGGAAACAGTTAAACTTTATAGCGAGGAAATTGCAAAGGCAAAGACTGTTGTTTGGAATGGACCTATGGGCGTATTTGAGATGGAAAACTTTGCAAAGGGCACAAAGGCAATAGCAGAGGCACTTGCAAAATCAGATGCGACCACAATTATAGGCGGTGGTGATTCAGCTGCTGCGGTAGAGCAGTTTGGACTTGCAGACAAGATGAGTCATATTTCTACGGGCGGAGGAGCTTCGCTCGAGTTCTTGGAAGGTAAGATTCTTCCAGGCATAAGCATCATAGAGGAGAAATAAAATGATTAGGATACCTTTGATTGCAGGTAACTGGAAGATGTATAAAACCACAGCTGAGGCCAAGGCTTTTGCTGAGGAGTTTTCTAAGCTATACAAGGATACTGATGTTAGAGCAGCTATATGTGCTCCATTTACTCAGCTTGTAGCACTCAAAGAGGCATTTGCTGGAACAAATGTCAAGCTTGGCGCACAGAACGTTCACTTCGAGGATGAGGGAGCTTTCACAGGTGAGATTTCAGTAGAGATGCTTAAGGAAATTGGTGTTGACTACTGCATTATCGGACATTCAGAGAGAAGAGAATACTTTGCTGAGACAGATGAAACAGTTAATCTCAAGCTAAAGAAACTTTTTTCATCAAGTGAGATCATTCCTATTCTCTGCGTAGGCGAAAACCTAAGCGAAAGAGAGGCAGGAAATGCCTTTGATGTAGTTGAAGGACAGCTTAAGGCAGATCTAGAAGGAATCGATAAAGCAGATGTATCAAAGCTTGTAATTGCATACGAGCCAATCTGGGCCATAGGTACTGGAAAGACTGCTACACCAGAGCAGGCAGGAGAGATGTGTGCCCACATCAGAAACATCGTAGAGAAATTATATGATGAAGATACATGTGACAGTGTAATTATCCAGTATGGTGGTAGTGTTAAGCCAGAAAATGCAAGCGAAATAATGAATATGGACGAGATAGATGGCGCACTTGTAGGTGGAGCTAGTCTAGATGCATCAAAATTCATTAAAATTGTCAATTTCTAATGCAATTTACTTGATTTTGCACTCTTCTTATGGTAGAGTTTAATAGTTAAATTGCAAGGAGGATTAACTATGCATACAGCTTTGATGGTTATACTAGCTATTGTCAGTGTGTTTCTGATAATAAGTGTACTATTGCAGTCAGGAAATAGTGATGGATTGTCAGGATCTATCGCAGGTGGCGCAGAGCAGCTTTTCGGAAAGAAGAAGAGTTCAGGATATGACTTGCTTCTCAAGAGAATGACTGTTATTGCAGCGATTGCATTTATTGTGTTGTCGCTTGTACTAGTCACAGTTAATAAGTAGTTTATTATTTTCGCAAAATATGAGAGGTGCTAATTCGGTACCTCTCAAGTTGTTGTTTTGTGAGTAGGAGGTATTATTTATGATGAGCTATATCGCTCCCGTTGCAGCAGCATTTGGCCTACTAGTAGCTTTTGGCCTTGCTAGCTGGATCAAAAAAGAAGACGAGGGCACAGACAGAATGAGGGAAATTGCCAGCTACATCAGAGAAGGTGCGATGGCGTTCCTAACAAGAGAGTACAAGACAATGGTCTTCGTAGTCGCTGTTTTGTTCCTAGCACTTGGCTTTGGTCTAAATAGCTGGACAACAGCTATTCTTTACCTAGTTGGTGCGTGTCTATCAGTTTTAGCTGGATATTTCGGCATGAACGTTGCTACAAGAGGTAACGTAAGAACTGCTAACGCAGCTATGAATTCAGGTATGCCTAAGGCCCTAAAGATCGCTTTCCGAAGCGGTGCTGTTATGGGACTTTGCGTATCAGGTCTTGGACTACTAGGTCTTGGAATTGTTTTCTGTCTTCTAGACTTCGCAACAGTACAGCAGTGCTTGACAGGCTTTGGTCTAGGTGCTTCATCAATGGCTCTCTTCGGAAGAGTTGGTGGTGGTATCTACACAAAGGCTGCTGACGTAGGTGCTGACCTTGTAGGTAAGGTAGAAGCAGGCATCCCTGAGGACGATCCACGTAACCCTGCAGTTATCGCTGATAATGTAGGTGACAACGTAGGTGACGTTGCAGGAATGGGATCAGACCTATTTGAATCATATGTTGGTTCAATCATTTCAGCTATTACACTTGCAACAGTTGCAGCAGTTAATGCTCCATTCTCAGAGTTAGAAGCTGCTCTCTTCCCACTAATTCTATCAGCAATTGGTATAGTTGCTTCAATTCTAGGAATTTTGATGGTAAGAGGTGGAGACAATGTTAACCCAGCTAAGGCACTCAACATGGGTACTTATGTAAGTGGTATCATTGTAATCGTTTCTTCAATTCTACTAAGTAAGTACATGCTTCACACATATGACTATGCGTGGGCTATTATAGCAGGTCTACTCTGCGGTATCTTGATTGGTAAGCTTACTGAGATTTATACTTCAGCAGACTATGGCTTTGTAAAGAAGATTGCAGATCAGTCACAGACAGGTGCTGCAACAACAATCATTTCAGGTCTTGGTGTTGGTATGATGTCAACTCTAATGCCAATCATCTTCATCGCAATAGGCATCTTCGTAGCCTTCAAGTTCGGTGGAGTATACGGAATCGCGCTTTCAGCAGTAGGTATGCTTTCAACAACAGGTATGACAGTTGCAGTTGACGCTTATGGTCCTGTATCTGACAATGCTGGTGGTATTGCAGAGATGTCAGAGCTTCCACACGAAGTAAGAGACATCACAGATACACTTGACTCAGTAGGAAACACAACAGCTGCTATCGGTAAGGGATTTGCTATCGGTTCTGCTGCACTTACAGCTCTTGCTCTATTCGTAGCATATGCTGAGGTTGCTAAGATCGAGATCGTAAGCTTGCTAGATCCAATCGTAATTATCGGACTATTCATAGGAGCTATGCTTCCATTTATCTTCTCAGCTATGACAATGAACTCAGTAGGTAAGGCAGCTAACCAGATGATCGAAGAGGTTAGACGTCAGTTCAGAGAAGATAAGGGAATCATGGAAGGAACTTCTAAGCCAGACTATGCAAGATGCGTAAGCATTTCAACAAGTGCCGCTCTTAGGGAAATGGTAATCCCAGCTGTTATGGCTATCATAGTTCCACTACTAGTTGGATTCATCCTAGGTAAGGAAGCTCTAGCAGGTGCTCTTGCTGGTGCGCTTTCATCAGGTGTACTACTTGCTATCATGATGGCAAACGCTGGTGGTGCTTGGGATAACGCTAAGAAGTATATTGAAGCAGGTCACTTCGGTGGCAAGGGTTCAGAGCCACATAAGGCTGCAGTTGTTGGTGACACAGTAGGTGATCCATTCAAGGATACATCAGGACCATCAATCAACATCCTTATCAAGCTTATGACAATTGTATCACTTGTATTTGCTCCACTATTCGGAAGCGGAATCCTATAAGATAAAGTAAATAAGCAAAATAAACTCCTCTTCACATAAGTGAAGGGGAGTTTTTGTCATATAGCCCTCAGTTTTTATATGTAGTAAATGAGTAACTACGCAAAAAAAACACTCCTTAGCTTGCTAAGGAGTGTAATAGTTCCTTCAGATTTATCTGTTCTTGAACTCTGCTGGTCGCTTCTCTAGGAATGCTGTCATGCCTTCCTTCTTATCTTCTGAAGCAAATGCAGCTGTAAATGTCTCAATTTCAAACATTGAAGCTGACTTCATATCCATATCGAATCCATTGTTGATTGCACTAATTGCAGTTGCAACAGCGATAGGAGCCTTTGACATGATTGTTCTGATTGTCTTTTCAGCAACTTCCATAAGCTCTTCAGCTGGAACTAGTCTCTCTACAAGACCGATTCTGTGTGCTTCAGCAGCATCGATAATCTCTGCTGTAAGAACTAAGTACTCAGCCATTCCTTTTCCTACAAGTCGGGAAAGTCTCTGAGTTCCACCGAATCCAGGAATAATTCCTAGACCAACTTCTGGCTGACCAAATTTTGCCTTATCAGAAGCGATTCTGATGTCACAAGCCATAGCTAGCTCGCATCCGCCACCTAGTGCGAATCCGTTAACAGCAGCAACTACTGGCTTTGGAAGCTGTTCAATCTTATTCATAACATTATGTCCTGCTATCATCATCTCACGACCCTCAAGAGCATTGAGTCCGCACATCTGAGCGATGTCAGCACCTGCAACGAATGCGCGGCCTTCACCTGTTAGCAAAACACCCTTAACTGCATCGTCCTTTTCGATAGCTGTGAAAGCATCAAGTAGCTCTGAAAGCACATCCATGTTGAGTGCGTTCATAGCCTTAGGTCTGTTGATAGTAACAATAGCTAAACCTTCATTTACTTCGTATTTAATATTTTCGTACATAACTTCGTCCTTTCGACTATGCAATAAACTATTTGTTAATAATATAACATTTTCACTAATTTATTTCAAGTGAATAAGCACGACATTTATCAATCATTAGAATGTGTAATGATTAATTCGCCTTTGCTGAAGCTTATATCAGCATCATCTGATATTACTTCATTGCTTGCTCCAAGGCTTGTTGCTTTTGGGAGCGTGAAGCTATCGAGAGGGTACTTACAACCTTTGATGAAAAGATTTTCGCAGCAGTCACTATAGCTATTTACACCAAGGTATTTATATTCGGTTCCGAGTATATTTTTGGATAGTTTGTGTAAGCCCGGTGCCAGCATATATACATAATTATAACCATCCATGAAAGCAAGATGAGAGAGCCTCTTATAGTATTTTGCTAGGATGCCTAGATTTGCTAGTGTATGATCAAATCTTCGGCCTAGGCCACCTATGATTACTACCTCATCAATTCCACGCTCTATTGCAAGCTCGAGAGCTGCCTCTGTATCTGTCAAATCTTTCTCCTTTGGAAGGGAGATGATTTCGGCTTTTGATGTACATGGTGTTTTTGATGAGTCAAAATCGCCAATTATTATATCGGGAGTAAGTCCTATTTTGCTAGCATTAAGATAGCCACCATCTGCTGCTATACATGAGGTGAAATCCTTGAGGCCTTTGACTGCCTCAATGTTATCTACATATGCTGTTACTATAATAGCCTTTTTCATTATAAACCTCTGTTCATATATTTGAATATATTATATAATATCTAGTGTAAAAGTGAAACGATTTATACGGAGGTAGTTATGTATAATAATATAGTAGTGTCTGAAGCGTATAGTGATGTACGTGCTATGGCTCGCAATGTGATGAGGCGTAAGTGGTTTATGTCTGCTCTAGCTTTGTTGATTTACACTTTTTTGAGTTCAAATCTTCCTAATATGCTAGGCGCTATGATCCCAGCTTTTAAAAGAACTATATACCTTAATTTTGTGGATAGATATTATGAGTATTCTACATTCCCAGGGCTATATAGCTTTGTTATTGAAGCTGCTTTTACTCTAGGACTTGCTATGTTTGTTCTTAACTTTATAAGAGCAGGTAAGGTGTCTTTGGAGCTACTATTTTCTGGATTTGAAAAGTTCATTAAAGCATTTTTGATAAACTTTATAATGTCCATAATTATATTTGTAGGTCTAGTATTATTTATAGTTCCAGGAATCATTTTTGGACTCATGTATTCACAGGCATACTACATCTTAGCTGATAATCCTGAACTTGGAGCAATTGAGTGCCTAAGAAGATCAAGAATCATGATGATCGAAAACAAGGGTTATCTATTTGGCCTAAGGCTTTCCTTCATTGGATGGGCACTGCTTGCAGCAATATCAATTGTGGTTGGGGAATATATTTTGCAGGACATGATAATTACATCGCCAGTAGTTAAGTTGCTTGTACATACTGTAATGGAGATTCCTATGTATTTTGTGCTTGCATATCTTCAGGTAACGAATGGTATATTTTATGAGCTTGCATCAGGACATATTCGCCCAGTCGTTAATCCTACATACGCAAATATGTATGGAACTCTGAATCAGAATGGATTTAACGATAACCAAGGCTTCAATCAGAATACATATGATAGCAATCAGGGATATGGTCAGAATATGCCTAATAGCAATCAGGGATATAACCAGAATATGCCTAATGACAATCAGGGATATGACATACAGGATCAGACTGATTTTAACCATGGAGTAGATAAAAATCAGGCTAGCTTTGGCGAATCGGAGATACAAGAAGCTCAGAATGTGCACCAGGATGCTGTTAATTCAAGTGAAACCCAAGTGGATTCTGATGAAAATTTTGACACAGAAAGGTAAACATGTATAACAACATAATCGTTACAGAATCATATACAAATATGCGTGCTATGGCAAGAAAAGTTCTATCTGGTAAATGGATGATTTTTTCTTTCGGTATGTTCATATTCATGCTTCTTAGCGCGCTGATTCCTTCGTTTTTAGGAAGGATTATACATGTATTTGACGCATCGATTTACATCGAATCTCAAGATGAGTATTATGAGTATTCTCGCTTTCCATTTCTATATATGGTAGCTATTCAGGGTTCATTTACTCTGGGATTTTCAATGTTTGTACTTAACTTTATAAGAACAGCTAAGACAGCTTATGATCTATTCTTTTGCGGATTCGAAAGATTTTTCAAGGCCTTTACGCTTTTTCTTTTGATGAATGTATTTGCATTCCTTTGGTCAATGCTGTTCTTTATACCAGGAGTTATAGCTTATTTTAGATATTCATTGGCATTTTACATACTTGCAGATAATCCTGAGCTAAGTGCTATGGAATGCCTAAGACGCTCTAAGATAATGATGAGGGGAAACAAGGGATATTTATTTGGACTAAACTTATCATTCTTTGGATGGGCTTTGCTAGCTATATTAGCAGTAGTACTTATGACTGATACAGTAATTTTATTTGTGCCGTATGTGAATATCTATATCACATCCATAATGCAAATTTTTCTTTTAATACCAACCTACATACTTATGTCTTACATAAATACAGCAAATGGACTGTTTTATGAAATTGCTTCTGGGCATCTAAGGCAAATAGATAATCAAATGTATTAATACTGATAATAAAAACAGCCTTGCATTGCTGAGTAGCTTTGCAAGGTTAATTTTTTTACTATATCTCAGATTCTAGCTTTGATATTAGTTCTTTAATATCTGCTGGAATATCCGTTTTGATTTTTAGTCTTGTCTTTTTGACCGGGTGGTCACACTCAAAGTAATAGGAGTGTAAAGCTTGTCTTTTATCAAAAATATCGCAAGGGCCTTTATATAGCCAGTCTCCAAGAAGAGGATGTCCGATATGAGCCATATGAACTCTAATTTGGTGTGTTCTTCCGGTATACAATCTTAAATCGACGAGAGTGGCTGTTTTATACCTCTGAAGGACTTTGACAGATGTCTTAGAAGGGTAACCGCCTTCTGACACAGGTAAAACTCTGCGAGCTATATTTCCCTCAATAGGTCTACCGATAGGAAGATCGATTTCTATTTCATCTTCTTCTATAATTCCATCTACTACAGCATAGTATTTTTTGACTGTAGTATTTGCGGTCATTTGTTTGTTGAGTTCAGCCTGTGCATAGGAGTTTTTTCCAATTATCAAAATCCCAGTTGTGTCCATGTCGAGCCTGTTTATAAATCTAATCTTAAAGCTTTGGCCTGTTTGGTTCATATAGTTCATGAGCCCGTTTGCAATAGTGTGGTCAGGATGTCCCTTTGTAGGGTGTACTGTGACCTCAGCCTGCTTATCAATAAAAAGTAAATCATCGTCTTCGTAGACTGGATAAATGGGTATGTCTTCAGCAGGGAAGTGGCTTTGCTCTTCTGGCATCAAAACGGTTATTTTGTCGCCTTCATTTGCTGTTGTCCAGCCAGGAACTGACTCACCGTTGCAAATTAGGAGATTTCCGAATTTAATTTTCGTCATTAACCTTGAAGAAAAATGGTACTTCTGCTTGATTATTCTTTTTAGCTGCTGACCGGCTTCCTCAGGGGAGATGGTAAACTGATATTTATCTGGCATCTATGGGATGTCCTCCACGTAATTTATAGGAACTTGCTCTTTACCTTTGACCAGAAGTCGTAAGATTCAAGCCTGAGCAGTTTAACATTTGTCTCAGAGAGACATACTTCAATATTGCTCACATTATCAAAGAATTTAGAAAATCCATCAAAGGCTATGGTTATTTTGACTTTACTGCTATTGTCAACTGGTTTCACCTCCATGCTGAGATCAGGTGGCAGAAGGATGCTTGATGTAAATGATCTATATGCAGTCGTATTCATTGGTGCGATTGGAGTTGCTTGAAGCAGTCTAAGCCTTGGGTCAACAATGCTTCCGCCGAGAGAGTAGTTATAAGCTGTACTTCCTGCTGGGGTAGAAACCAAAAGGCCGTCACCGCTGAATCTTTCAATAAAGCTTCCGGCAATTGATATATCAAAATGCACCGAATATGCATAGTTGGCATTGCTTGCTATTATTATCTCGTTTAAGCCTTTAAGTTCTTCGCAGATACCGTCGTGGTAGACATGGGCCATAACAGTCTGCATGCTCTGAATAGAGTACTTCTGATTGATGTAGTTATCGATGAATTCATCGAGTCTATCTGGCATAATCTCTTGGAAAAACCCTAGATGACCTGTATTAATTCCAATAATAGGGATCATCGGAAAATCAAATTCATGAATTAGATCCAAAAAAGTTCCATCTCCGCCTATGCATACTATGAGCTCAACCTCGCTGTCGAGCTCGCTAACTATTGTGAACTCCTTTGCTATAAGCTTTTCGCTAAGGAGTTTTTTTGTTGAAATTGAGTTTTCTGTTTGACTGTTGTAGATCAAAATCTTTCTTTGCATTTCATCTCTCCGTGTGAAACTATATCATCGCTTCAAATTCATCTACTAAGGAACTAAACATTTCCATTGCATCTCTGATAGGCTCTGGCTTGCTCATATCTACACCTGCAACTTTGAGTTCATCAACAGGGAACATGCTTGAACCTAGTGTTAGGAAGCGTCTATAATCCTTAACTGCTTTTTCGCCTTCTTTAAGAATTTTCTTTGATATAGCTGTTGCAGCTGAAAATCCTGTAGCATACTGATATACATAGAAGGAGCGATAGAAGTGAGGAATTCTAGCCCATTCATATTTAATGTAGTCATCCTTTGATAGGGCATCGCCAAAGTACATTGAATTGAGCTTTTCATATTCTTCACAAAGTCTTTCTGCAGTGAGACTTCCACCTTCTTCAACATATTTGTGAGTCCAGTTCTCAAATTCTGCAAACATTGTCTGACGAAATACAGTAGCTCTGAATTCCTCGATGAACTTGTTTAGGATGTACATCTTTGATGTCTTATCGTTTTCATTCTCAAGAAGATAGTTGAGAAGGAGAGACTCGTTAACTGTTGATGCAACTTCTGCAACAAAGATGGAATAGTCACCGTATACAGGTGGCTGATTCTTTCTTGTATAGTAGGAGTGCATGGAGTGCCCCATCTCGTGAACAAGCGTCAAAACATCCTGAAGCTTATCACCATAGTTTAGCAGTATAAAAGGATTGCTATCGTATGATCCAAAACTGTACGCGCCACTCGTCTTACCTTTATTCTCGTAGATGTCAATCCATCTATTATTTATGCCTTGGTCAACTGTTTCTATATAGTCGTCTCCAAGTACAGATAGGGCGCTTTTCATTATTTCAACTGCTTCATCAAAGCTTATCTTATTGTTAGGAACATCAACCAAAGGTGTGTAAATATCGTACATCTTTAGTTCGTCAACACCTAAAATTTTCTTGCGTATCTCTGTGTACTTATGTAAAACTGGGAGATACTCATGCACAACAGAAATAAGATTATCGTAAACTGATTCAGGAATATCGTGACCGTAAAGTTCAGCTTGCCTTGCCGATTCATATTTACGGATACTTGCCTTGGTGCAGTCTGCCTTTACATTGGTGTTATATATAGCAGTAATAGTATTTATATGCTCCTTGTACTGTTTGTACATTGCCTCAAATGCGTTTTTCCTAAGCGTTCTATCACTTGATTCCATAGCATTAATATAGTTGCCGTGGGTGAGTTCAAAGCTTTCACCATCTTCTCCTGTAATCTCACCAAAACTCATATCAGCGTCGTTTAGCATGGAGAAAATCGTGTCAGGTGCATGTGTAACCGCACTTAATTTAGCGAGTATACCTTCCTCTTCAGCAGATAGAACATGCTTTTTCATACGAAGAGTATTTTTTAGGGTGAACTCATAAAGAGCGAGGTCTTTGTTCTCCTCTAAAAATCCAAGAATGGTTTCTTCGGATGAGCTGAGAAGCTCAGGAGTAAAGAAACTCATCTTTGATGAGACTTCGGTAGCCAGTGTCATGCCTCTTCCAAATAGTTCCTGATACTTGCTATTTGTATTGTCTTCGTCTTGTTTCATCTTTGCGTAGCAAATCATTTTGCCAAGAAGTAAATCTATGCTGTCAATATCGCGAAGCGCTGATAGAAGGGTGCTGCTTGAACTTGTTACATTACCTTGGTATTTTGTGAATTTATCTGCTAGCTCTGAAGCCTTCTTGTAGTCATCTTCCCAAAGCTCGTCGCTTGCGTACATTGTGCTTAAATCCCATTTATATTTAAGATCTATTTCAGACCTGTCTTTGACTTTTTTGCGTTCCATATATTCCTCCGCTGTAGTATAATATTTAATATTGACAGTATATCACACTTCAGAAAGGATTAACATAAATGGACAATAGACCGATAGGTTTTTTTGATTCAGGAGTTGGCGGTGTAACGACGATTCCGCACATAATGAGAATGCTACCAAATGAGAGCATTATCTTTTTTGGAGATACGGCAAGGACTCCATATGGTTCAAAGTCAGCAAAGACAATAAGACAGTTCACACTTCAGATAGGTGAATTTCTTAAAAAGAACGATGTCAAGATGATTGTCATAGCCTGTAACACTGTTAGTTCAACAGCTCTAGAGCTGTTGAGAGAGACTTATCCTGATATTCCTATCGTTGGTTGCATCACCCCAACAGCAAAAGAAGTTGTCAAGATATGTGATAAGGATAGCAGGATAGGAATAATGGCAACAAAGGCGACAGTTAAATCAGGAGTGTATGAGGACAAGATTAAGTCGCTAAACGAGGAGCTTTTTATAGAATCCATAGCGTGCCCGGCGCTGGTACCTTTGATAGAAGAAGGAATTATCGACAATGAGATAATGGATCTAACTCTTAAGTATTACCTTGATGATTTCATAAGGGAAAACGATATCAATACTTTGATTTTGGGCTGTACTCACTATCCGCTGATATCCAAGAATCTCAAGAGACTTTATCCTAATATCAAGATATTCAGTTCGTCAAAGGAGGTTGCTACAGCAGTCAAGATGGAGCTTGAGGCTGCAGATATGCTCTCGCAAAACGAGAATGCAAAGAGCATTTTTTATGCAAGTGACCTTTCAGAGAACTTCGTAAATATGATTGAGAGAATATTAGGGCGAGATAGCGACGAACTTAATATTAAGTTTAAGAACTTAGATATATAACTGTTTTTTGATAGACATGAGAAAATAAGGTAGTGGAAAAATGACTAAAGAAGAACTTTTTGAACTTGTAGATATAGAGACTGGCGAGGATTTCACGTATTTTGAGAACTTTGCTAACCTAATGGAAGCGGATGAATACTTGACTGAAGAAGACATCGGTATGCTCCTTAGGGAACTTGACTGTATTACATTTTCTGAGCTGGCAGAAAGTTACTTTTATGACGTAATGGAGAATCTTCCTGACAATGCTATAGATATTTATAATACTATGGAGGCAGTTAAGAGAAACATTGTTTCAATTTCTACTGCAATTGCAAAGGGTGAGGAGCAAAGTCACAAGCTTTGTAGAGAGATATATAACTTCCGCAATTGGTACTCTAATGCGCAGTCGTGCTATGCTACAGATCTCAGTAGTGGTAAAGAAAATCTGATTAGCATTAGAGATGCAATATACGAAAACAAGCTGGCTGGTATAACTAAAACAGACTGGGTGTTTGATTTTTCGGATTGTGACCAGCTTGAAATCAGCGAATATATCATAAATGTAGGAGAACTTTCATGAGTTTTATATCAATCGGATTTATGTTCATTGGAGCGGTTATGGGTGCTGGATTTGCTTCAGGAAGGGAAGCATGGCAGTACTTTGGCATATTTGGAGAACAGGCATATTTCGGCGTAGCTATTGAGGCTTTTCTTTTCGTAGCTGTAGGCCTTATGACCTCATATATAGCAATCAAAAAAGAAACGACAGATATTGGTAAGATAATCATTCCATTCGAAAGTAAGTTTTTAGAAACTCTTATAGGAAATATAGTTTCCATCTTTGTTTTCTCAGCTGCAATTTCTATGTCGGCAGCAGGCGGATCACTTTTGAATCAGCTATTTGGAATTCATAGAGCGGTAGGTGGTGCAATAATAGTACTTCTATCGTTTTTTACAGTTATAGGAGATTTTGAGAGAATCCTAGGTGTATTCAAATACATAATGCCAATTCTTCTGTGCATGGTTGTGGCTTTGAGCCTTTACATAGGATTTAGCTACGAAACTCCAGCGAATCTAAACATAGAGACTAAGCCATCTTTGATGGCTTCATCTTGGCCAATTGCGGCAGCTATTTATGTTTCATATAATGTCATGGCAACGATTCCATTTGTTTCACAGTCAGCCCTCAGGGCAAAGAGCAAGAAGCATGCTTTGATGGGAAGCTTTATGGGAGGATCCTTTCTTGCACTTCTAGGTGTTGTATTGATATTTGCGATGTTGACAGACCCTAAGCTTTCTGACAAGTCCGATCTTCCTATGCTAGCATTTGCAGGCAAGATTGCACCATGGGCTCAGCTTTTGATTTCAATTGCTTTGATGATTGCAATTTATGCAGCTGCAACTTCGGGGTTCTATGGATTATACTCTAGAATCAACATCAAAGGTGTTAACAAGGTTAATATCGCTATGGTACTTGCAATTATTGCTTTCTGCGTGGGTCTGCTTGGATTCAAATTCCTTGTAGCTTATATGTATCCTATTGAAGGTTATTTCGGTTTTATTGTTATAAGCATGATAACAATTAACTTTTTTAGGGTATTTATAAGTAGCAAGAAGAAGTAGAAGGTTTAATATGCAGAACTTGGATCATTATGAAGAATTTAAAGATTACGATAGATTTTCCATGCCGGATGGAATTGCCAGAGTGACTGCCGGAAGTGGAGGAGAAGCATATCTCATAGATTGTAAAGGAAAGACAGCTCTGTATGATTGTGGCATGGCTTATTGCCACAACGAGCTTCTTAGCAATATAAGTAAAAAGCTTGACGAATGGGGCTATGATAAGCTCGATTACGCTTTGCTTTCTCATACTCATTATGACCATATTGGAGCGCTTCCTTATGTGATTAAGGCTTATCCAAATATTAAAGTTATTGCAGCACCTAAGGCAGAGAAGGTTTTCCTAAGCGAAGGAGCAAAGAAAACCATGAAGAGGCTTGGCGAAGCAGCAAGAGATGACTATGGAAGCGAGTACCAAAAATCTCAGGAAATTCTAGTTTCACCTCTTAGAGTTGATATAGCCGCATCCGATATGCAAGATATAAAAATCGGCAAAAAAACGGTCAGAGTCGTTTTCACTCCGGGTCATACGGATTGTTCTGTTTGCTACCTCATTTTGCCGGACAGCATTATGTTTTTATCTGAGACAACAGGCGTTCTTAGGGGACCAGAATATCTAACTACTGCAATCCTAAAGGACTATAATCAGTCGATTGAATCTGCATATAAATGCAAAAAAATAGGAGCTAAGACTTTGATAGGCAGTCACTTTGGAATAATACCTGAGTACTACAACGATAGATATTACGATTTATTTCTTGAGACTGCCGAAAAGGAAAAAGAAACTATAGTGAGCCTCTATAATAAAGGGGCAAGCTTTGATGAACTATTAGAGTGCTACAAGGATATGAACTGGACTGTTGCTAGGAGCAAGGTTCAGCCATATGAGGCATTTTTAGAAAATGCAAATTATATAATAAGACACCTTGTAGAGAAATTTGGGGATAAGAAGGAGAATTAATTTGATAAAGACAAGTAAGCTAAACTGCGGAATAACACTTGTAACTGAATACATACCTTATGTTGAGTCTGCTGCAGTAGGAATATGGGTTGGGACTGGCTCTTCTGAGGAAATAGCTAAGCATTCAGGTGTTTCGCATTTTACAGAGCATATGATGTTTAAGGGCACTGACAAGAGAAGTGCCAAGGAGATTGCTTCAGATATAGATAAGCTAGGTGGCCAGATAAATGCATTTACAGGCAAGGAGGCTACTTGCTACTACGTTAAAACTACGGAAAACAACCTGCTTAAGGCAGCTGATGTCCTTGTTGACATGATAACTTCTTCTCGTTTTGATAAGGAGGAGATGGACAGGGAGAGACTTGTAATATGTGAAGAGATAAAAATGACAAGCGATACACCAGATGATCTTGCTATAGATGAGGGACTTCATCTTGTTCTTGAGAGCTCAAGCCTTGGAAATTCAATACTTGGTACCCCATCATCGCTTAAGAGAATTACAAGTAATGTGATGCATAATTATGTTAGAGACAAGTACACACTTGATAGAATGGTTGTTTCAGTGGCCGGTAAATTTGATGAGGAAAAGGTCAGAGACTTCTTTGAAAATGCATTTGTTTCCATGCAGAAAAAACAAGTCTACACAGAGAAAAGGCAGGGAGAATACAAGGCAAAGTACAGATCTATAAAGAAAGACATTGAGCAAAGTCATATATGCCTTGCAACAAAGTCAATTTCACTTGATGATGATAGATCATTTGCATTTTCAATTCTTGTTAATTCCTTTGGTGGAAGCATGAGCTCAAGGCTTTTCCAAAATGTTAGAGAGCAAAAGGGGCTTGCTTACTCAGTTTATGCTACAAATTCAAGCTTGAGCAGTGACGGCGTGTTTGCAATTTATGCCGGAGTTGGACAAGAAAATCTAACGCGAGCAGTTTCAGCAATCAAAGAAGAACTAGATAAGCTTAAGGATGGCGGGCTCACTAGTGAAGAACTAGAATCTTCAAGAGAGCAGCTTAAGGCCAGCTACATCTTCTCCCAGGAAAGCAGTCTCGGCAGAATGTTTAAAAACGGAAAAGATCAGTTACTTTTGGGTAGAACTTATGAGCAGGATGAGATAATTGCATCTTTTGATAAAGTCAGTCACGATGACATAAATGAGGTAAAGAAGCTAATAAGTGATTTCTCAAATTACAGCATGGCACTCGTTTCAAATAAAAGAGTTGATGTAAGAAGATTGATGGAGAACCGCATATGAAAATAAAGATAGTTAGCAAATCAGGAAGAATTCCTATATATGGTACGTCACAGTCAGCAGGATTTGATCTTCCTGCATACTTGCCTGAAGGAAGCATAGTTTTAGAAAAGGGAAAGAGAATGCTTGTTCCAACAGGCATATTCATAGAGCTACCATGTGGATATGAGGCTCAGGTTCGCGCAAGGTCTGGACTTGCAATCAAAAACGGAATAGGCCTTGTAAATGGAATAGGGACTGTGGATGCGGACTATCGCGGTGAACTCAAGATACCTATGATTAACTGGGGTGATGAAGATTTCACTATAAATGATGGAGATAGGATTGCTCAAGTTGTAATTGCAAAGCACGAAAGAGCAGAGTTTGAACTATGTGAAGAACTAGGTGAAACGGAAAGAGGATCAGGAGGCTTCGGTCATACAGGAGTATAAGATGCTAAATCGTATAGAGCAGGAGAACAGAGAGAAAATTTGGCTTTCAGAGCATGCAACTAAGTCAGCAGATAGCAAAGGCAGGGCTGTCTTTGAGCCCAAGTGCGAGCTTAGAACCGAATTTCAAAGGGATAGAGATCGAATAATACATTCAAAGGCCTTTAGGCGTTTAATGCATAAGACTCAGGTTTTTCTCGGTAGCGAGGGAGATCATTACAGAACTAGGCTAACGCACACTCTTGAAGTAAGTCAGATTTCTAGAACTATCTGTAGAGCACTTTGCCTAAATGAAGATTTAGCTGAGGCAATTGCACTCGGCCATGATCTTGGACACACTCCATTTGGTCACAATGGAGAGTATATTTTAGACAGCGTACATAGGTCAGGATTCAAACATAATATCCAAAGTCTAAGAGTAGTTGATGTATTAGAAACTCGCCCAACAGGACGAGGTCTAAATCTAACTTTTGAAGTTAGAGATGGCATAAGAAATCACTCTGGTGACACTATGCCACTTACACCTGAAGCTGAGGTCGTAAGGCTTTCAGACCGAATTGCATATATCAATCACGATATTGATGATGCTCTAAGAAGCGGAGTTATCAGTCTGAGCGATTTACCTAAAGAAGGCATCGATGTATTCGGCCAAAAACACAGTGAGCGTATAAATAACATGGTTTTAAATGTTATCTTAAACAGTGAAGATAGCAAGCATATATCTATGGATGAAGAGCATATGCATGCACTTAATACATTAAGAAAGTATATGTTCCAAAATGTCTACTTAAGTCCACTTGTAAAGCATGAAGAGGACCTTGTAATGGTAGAGAAGATTATCACATCCTTATATAAGTATTTTACAGATCATCCAGATATGCTCCCTACAGGCGAGCAAGTTTTGATTGAAGAATTTGGCATAGAAACTGTAGTTAAAGACTACATAGCAGGAATGACCGACAGGTTCGCAATAAATACTTATGAAAATATTTTTGAAAAATAAAAAGGAAATTTTGCTTTTATGTAGAATATAACTAGTAGAGCAAGTTTTTGGAGGCAGAAGATGTCCTTTACAGCAAGGTCTATAGCAAATCTAAAAGATTCCATTGATATTGTTGATGTAATTTCAAGGCGTATCAGTCTGAAACGGGCAGGAAGCAATTATAAAGGCGTTTGTCCATTTCACAATGAAAAGACGCCTTCTTTTGTTGTCTCAGAAGCAAAGCAGATTTTTACCTGCTTTGGATGCGGGGCTTCAGGAGATGCGATAGAGTTTGTCAAAAGATATAATAATCTTGAGTTCAACGATGCTATAAGGCAGCTTGCTAGTGAATACGGAATTGAAATGGAAGAAAATAGAGGTTACGGCGAGGATCTAGAGATTTATTATAATATCAATAGAGATGCGGCACTATTCTTCTACAAGGCTTTTACCGAGAAGGCTAACAAAGGTTATTCATACATGAAGAGGCGAGGGATAAGGCCTGAGATACTCAAGAAATTTGGAATAGGTTATGCTGATGAGTCATGGAATAGCCTTTACGAGCATCTTGCCCAAAAGGGTTATCCTGTTGATAAACTAATAGAAGTCGGGCTTGTTTCAGAATCTAAGGGAAGATATTACGATAAGTTTAGAAACAGAGTTATTTTTCCGATAATCAATACGGCAGGCAAGGTAATAGGCTTCGGAGGGCGTGCCATAGATCCAAGTGACAATCCTAAGTATCTAAACTCACCTGAGAGTAAGGTTTTTCGCAAAAAGAACAATCTCTACGGGCTCAATTTGTCAAGGGCTTCAGTGGGCAAAGAAGGGTTTATAATACTTGTAGAAGGGTATATGGATACTATAAGTCTTTATCAAGGCGGAATAACAAATGTAGTTGCATCGCTAGGAACCGCTTTGACAGAGAATCAATCACACCTAATAAAGAGATATACTAAGGACGTTGTTCTCTCATATGACTCAGATAGCGCAGGCGTTGCAGCAGCACTAAGAGGAATGGAGATACTTCATAACGATGGTCTCAAGGTGAGAATCATAAAAATTACTGGTGGTAAAGACCCTGATGAGCTAATCAGAAACGAAGGCAGGGATGCCTTTAGAAAGCTTGTAGAAAATGCACTTTCCTTTGGAGACTACAAGTTAAACTATATAAAATCCAAATACAATCTTAATGACGATGACTCGCGTATAGAATGCATCAAAGAAATTGCAGATAGTCTATCAAAGCTTGGTGCTGTAGAACAGGACATATATATCAAAAAGGTATCAAAAGAACTATCTGTATCTGAGGCGGCACTACGAATGGAGATAAACAACTCTACGAGTAATGCAGAGCAGCTGCAGCGCAGGAGCGAAAACAATACAGAACCACTTGAGGCGCTAAGCTCTATAGAGAAGAATTGTCTTAGATTGATCACCCGAAATGAAAGCTATATCCAAAGAGTAGACGATAACATTGAGATGTTAACTACTACTTTGGCATTAAATATTTTCTCGGCTATTAAACAACAATTTGCTGAGAATGGACAGCTAGATGTCAACTCACTTATCGACTCACTCGATGAAAATGAAACAAAAGCACTAGTGGATGTTATAGAAACGATTCCAATAGATGGCGAGGAAGAGATGATATTTGAGGACTGCAAGCGACGTTATAAGCAAGAAAGACTGCGAAGTGAGCAGGAACAGGTTATTGCTATGCTCAGCATGCTAGATGAAGAGGAGAACTCTCAGAAAAGGCAACATGAGCTGATGCTAAGACTAAAACAAATTCAAGACGAAATCAGTGAAATTTGAAAGGACCAAGAAGCACATGAGCGTTAAAGAAATCGAAGATACTAAAGTACAAGAATTCAAAGCAGAAGAGCTAAGCAATCTTCCACCAGAACAACTAAAAATTGAACTTATTAAGCGTCTTGAGGAAAAGGGCAAATCAAACGATAATCGTTTGACATACATAGATGTTTCCGACTATCTTGAACACTTTGATCTAGATAAGACTGTAATCGATGAAATCTACGATACTTTGCTTACAAATGACATTGAGATAGAAAATTTCACCGAGGATTTTTCTATGCTAATGAATATTGAAGATGATGCAGAAGATGAAGATGATGGCGTTGTCCTCGATAAGGATGGAAGCATTGACGTTGATGCAACAGTTCCTAAGGGAATTTCAGTTGATGACCCTGTGCGTATGTATCTTAAGGAAATAGGTAAGGTTCCGCTACTTACAGCTGATGAGGAGATTGAGCTTGCTAAGCGAATGGAAGAAGGCGACGAATATGCTAAGATGAAGCTTTGTGAGGCAAACCTTAGACTTGTTGTAAGCATAGCAAAGAGATATGTTGGTAGAGGTATGCTATTTCTAGATTTGATTCAGGAAGGCAATCTTGGACTCATCAAAGCAGTCGATAAATTTGACTACCGCAAGGGCTATAAGTTCTCAACATATGCAACATGGTGGATTCGTCAGGCTATAACAAGATCAATCGCAGACCAGGCAAGAACAATCAGAATACCAGTTCACATGGTTGAGACTATAAACAAGCTCATAAGAGTATCAAGACAGCTACTTCAGACATACGGAAGAGAACCATCTCCAGAGGAAATTGCAAAGGAAATGGGAATCACGGTTGATAAAGTAAGAGAAATCCAAAAGATAGCACAGGAGCCAGTTTCGCTAGAAACACCTATAGGTGAGGAAGAGGATAGCCATCTTGGAGACTTTATTCCAGACGATGATGTTCCAGCACCAGCAGAGGCTGCTGCATTTTCAATGCTAAAGGAGCAACTCGTTGAGGTTCTCGACACTCTGACAGATAGAGAGCAGAAGGTCCTAAAGCTTAGATTTGGTCTAGATGATGGTCGTTCAAGAACTCTAGAAGAGGTTGGTAAGGAATTTGACGTTACACGTGAGCGTATCAGACAGATAGAGGCTAAAGCACTTCGTAAACTTAGACATCCTAGCAGAAGCAAGAAGCTAAAGGATTATTTGGAGTAAGCTATGATTAAGCTAAGTGAAAGGCTTGAGTGTATTGCAAATAGGATAGATAAGGGTGAGACTGTTGCAGACATCGGAACTGATCACGGCTATCTTCCTATATACCTTTGGGAGAATAAAATTTCTCCTAAGGTTATTATGGCAGATATAAGCAAAGGCTCACTCCAGAAAGCAAAGGATAACTGCAAGCTCAGTCAGCCTGATTTCGATTTTGATTGCAGGCTTGGAGATGGTCTTGAGGTATTACAGCCATCCGAGGTTGATACTGTTGTAATGGCAGGAATGGGGGCTCTTCTAATAATAGAAATGCTCGAGTGGGATATCATCAAAACGAGAACCTACAAGAAATTCATACTGCAGCCAAGAAATAATCTAGGCGAATTAGTTAAATGGCTCAAAGATAATAACTTTAATATCACTAATTATGACCTTGTAAAAGAAGGAAAGCGTATTTGTGAAATTCTTACTGTATGCATAGAATCTGCGGGTGAAGATTTTTATCAAAGCTCTTGCAATGCTGATCATGAATTAGAATTAGACAGCGCAGAATATGATTTTCCTGATCTTTTACTTGAGCACAAAAATAAATATAGCTTAGAATATATCGACTTACACCTGCAGAAGGAAAATTTTATTTTAGATAATATAAAGATGAGCAGTGATTGTGAGAACAATCCTAATCTTAAGAGACGTCTTGAGAGAAAGAAAAGACTTGAGGAGCTTAAGGCTAGGTTGCTAGAGGTGACTGATGAAGCTTAAAGAAATATTTACATACCTAGATGATATTTTTCCAATAGAAGCAGCTGAGGAATGGGATAATTCAGGAACTCAGCTTGCTTTGAGTGATGAATGTAAGAAGGTTATGGCTGTTATTGAGATAACCGAAAGCCTTGTTGATGAAGCGATAGAAAGTGATGTTGATCTTATTATTACGCATCATCCTTTGTTCTTCTCAAACCTAAAGTCGCTATCAAAGGATGACCCTATGGGAAGAATAATTATTAAGCTCATCCAAAATAATATCAGTGTTTATTCGGCGCATACTTCTTGTGATCTAGCTGATGGAGGGCTTAACGATTACTTTGGTAGAGCCATCGAAGCCGAAGATGTAGTATCCACCCCTGAGATAAACAAGTACTGTCGCTTTGGAAAACTTCCTCATGCAATGACTTTGAGTGAACTATGCGAGTACCTATCTATTAAATTATCTATTCCAAGAGAAATTGTAAGGTATACTGGGGAAGATAAACATATGGTTCACAAAATAGCTTGGTGTACCGGCTCAGGGGCTGACTTTGTCTTTGATGCATATAAAGCAGAGATAGATGCATATATCACAGGAGATGTTAAGCATCATAGCGCTAGAGATGCTGAACTTGCAGGTTTTAATTTAATTGATGTAAGCCACTATGGAAGCGAGTATATATTTGCTGATCTAGTTGTAGAAAGGCTAAAGGATAAAATTGAAATTATTCGTAGCAAAACATGCAAGAACCCGTTTAAGGTTTTATAAATATTTTATAGGTTAGTATGAATTTATATACTGAGATGTATCAAAAGGAGAAAGATATGAACAAAGCAATAATAGCAAAGAATGCACCTGCAGCAGTTGGACCATATGTACATGCAGTTCAGGCAGGTAATTTACTTTTCGTTTCAGGACAGCTGGGACTTGATCCAGTGAGTGGAGACCTTAAGGAAGGTCTAGAGGCACAGGCAGTTCAGGCTTTAGAGAATATGAAGGCGGTATTGAACGAAGCAGGATATGAGCTTACAGATGTTGTGAAGACAACTGTGTTCATTGATAACATGAATGATTTTGTTAAGGTTAACGATATTTATGCTAAGTATTTTGATGATTGTAAGCCTGCAAGATCATGCGTAGAAGTTGCTAAGCTTCCAAAGGGTGGACTTGTAGAAATCGAGTGCATTGCATCAAAATAAAGCAAACAAAAACATGCTGACAAGTCATTATTTTGACTTATGTATAAGATGAAACAATGGATGGTCCAAAGGGCCATCTATTAGTTTTTTGTGGGTATACGAGGGTTTCGAATGTGGTATAATTACTTAGCTAAGGGAAGATCAGACGGTCGCGTGCCATAGGCATGAGGAAAGTCCGGGCTCCATAGGGCAAGAATGCCGGATAACGTCCGGCGTTAGAATATAAAGTTTTGATTAGATTATGTGAGATAAACTATGATAGAAGTATTTTTTTCTAGAATCAGTGAAGTTAACGATTTAGAATTTATAGACAAAAGCTACAGTATGGTTTCAGAAAATTGTAAATCCAAAGCCAAATGCTTTAGGTTTGAGGCAGATAGGTTGAGAACAATAATAGGGGAGCTTCTTGCAAGGTATGGAATTTGTCATTGTTTCGGAATTGATGCATCAAAACTTAGCTTTAATGTTTCAGAATTTGGTAAACCATATATTGTTGGTATTCCATATTACTTCAATATTTCACACTCAGGTGATTATATAATCTGTGGTGTATCGGATATAAATATAGGTGTTGATATTGAGAAAATGCAGGATATAGATTTTGGCTTTGCATGCGATGTATTTAGCGATGAAGAGATAAGAAGAATTTCATTAGAGAGTGCAGAAAAGAAAAAGGAACTATTTTTTTCGATTTGGACTCTTAAAGAAAGCTATGTCAAATGGCGTGGCACAGGATTTCATAGAAAACTGTCATCATATACTGTTTTACCGAAAGGAATGCATGCAGAAATATTAAATCCACATAGCCTGTATGACATAGTACCAAAGCTCTGGACATATACAATAGGTGATTATAAAATTTCAATTTGTAGCTGTGATATTGATTTTCCTGTTGAATTTAAGCATATATGTCCAGGACAGTTAACTGATAAAAAATAACTAACTGAATTTGACCTTGATACTTTGTCTTAAATTTATTATCTATGAACAAGGGGAAAGTACACAACTTGACACATCCTTAGTTCAAAGAGTATATTCAAAGCTCAGATAGCTAAGGATTTTTAGCGAATGTGAAATGTCATAGATAATAAATGTATTAAGAAAATCAGAAACTATCACACATGATTGAGGGAGGAAGAAATGAACAAAGCAATAATAGCAAAGAATGCGCCAGCAGCAGTTGGACCATATGTACATGCAGTTCAGGCAGGTAGTCTACTTTTCGTTTCAGGACAGCTAGGACTTGATCCGGTAAGTGGTGAGCTTAAGGAAGGCCTAGAAGCGCAAGCTGTTCAGGCTCTTGAGAATATGAAGGCAGTTTTGAGCGAAGCTGGATACGAGCTTACAGATGTAGTAAAGACAACTGTTTTTATCGATGATATGAATGACTTTGTTAAGGTTAATGAGATTTATGCTAAGTATTTTGATGATTGTAAGCCTGCAAGATCATGCGTAGAAGTTGCTAAGCTTCCAAAGGGTGGACTTGTAGAAATCGAGTGCATTGCATCAAAATAAAGCAAACAAAAACATGCTGACAAGTCATTATTTTGACTTATGTATAAGATGAAACAATGGATGGTCCAAAGGGCCATCTATTAGTTTTTTGTGGGTATACGAGGGTTTTATTTAATTTTGAATGTGGTATAATTACTTAGCTAAGGGAAGATCAGACGGTCGCGTGCCATAGGCATGAGGAAAGTCCGGGCTCCATAGGGCAAGAATGCCGGATAACGTCCGGCGTAGGTAACTATAGGGAAAGTGCAACAGAAACATTCCGCCGAAACAGTTAGGCTGTGGTAAGGTTGAAATGGTGAGGTAAGAGCTCACCGGAGTCATGGAGACATGGCTGCCGTGTAAACCCCATTCGGAGCAAGGTCGAAATTGAGCACCAAATGCAGCGGCCCGTTGCAGCTCAGGAGGTGGACCGCATGAGCGTGCAGTAATGTTACGCCTCAGATAGATGATCGTCTAATACAGAACCCGGCTTATAGATCTGCCCCTTAGTTTTTATTTGGAGAATATATGGAAAATACAGTAGAAATCAAAGACAATAGCATATCAGAAGCTGATAAGATGGGAACCATGCCTGTTGGCAAGCTTCTAATGTCTATGGCTTGGCCTGCAATATTATCCATGACGATAAATGCGCTCTACAATATCGTAGATAGCATTTTTGTAGCGCAGATAAGCCAGGAGGCACTGACTGCGGTTTCATTTGTAATGCCTATACAGCTTCTTGTTATTGCAATTACAGTTGGAACAGGTGTTGGAGTAAACTCTTTGATAGCGAGAAGACTCGGGGCTAAGAGGCAAAAGGAAGCTGATTTAGCTGCATGTACGAGTATCAGGATAGGAATACTAAATTATTTGATATTCCTCTTCATAGGGGTGTTCTTGACAGTTCCTTTTATGTCTCACTATACGAGCAATCCTGATATTTTAAGCGCAGGTACTACCTATATGAGGATAGTAATGTGCTTCAGCATGTTCATGTCAGTTGAGATTCTTTTAGAGAAGGTTTTGCAGTCCACCGGTAATATGATAATACCGATGATTTGCTCTCTTACAGGTGCGATAGTTAATTTAATCCTAGATCCTATTTTGATCTTTGGACTTCTTGGTGCACCTAAGCTAGGAGTTGCTGGTGCTGCTATTGCTACGGTTATTGGACAGGCGTGTAGCCTTATTGTTTCAGCTACATTTATTAAGAAGAAGGAGCATGCAGTAAATATTAAGCTTTTCGGCTTTAAGATGGATTGGAAAATCTTTAGGGATATATATGCGGTTGGTCTTCCTTCTATCATAATGCAGGCTATAGGCTCTGTAATGTTGCTTGGATATAATAATATTCTATCAGCAGAACCAATAGCTGTAGCTGTCTTAGGTATCTACTTTAAAATACAGTCATTTATCTTCATGCCAGTTTTTGGACTTAACCAAGGTGCTATGCCACTTTTTGGGTATAACTTTGGTGCAAGGAACAAAGCTAGGTTGATGAAAACATATAAGTTAGCACTAATTGTAGCATTGATTATAATGGGAATTGGTTTTATCCTGTTTCAGGTTATTCCAGAGTTTTTCCTCAGAATGTTCAATGCTGATGACAGTATGATGAGCATCGGTGTACCGGCACTAAGGAGAATAAGCATATGTTTCTTGCCGGCGGCCTTTGGTATCATAACTGCAACGCTCTTTCAGGGCACAGGACATGGGATTTACAGCCTTTTTGCGTCTTTGATAAGACAGCTTTTTGGCATTTTACCTTTAGCATATTTGCTTTATCATTTCTATGGTGTATCTGCATCTTGGTTTTCATTTCCACTTGCAGAAATACTTGGATTATCGTATTCAGCAATCATGCTAACACACTTGTATAACAAGCAGATTAAACAACTATAGTTAAGACATTAAGTATCTGAATTTGTATCAGATGCATGGGGTATAACAATGAAATTAGGTATTGATATAGGTTCTACAACCGTCAAGCTTATACTAGCTGATAATGATGGTAGAATCTTGTATTCACGTTACGAAAGACATATGTCTGATGTAATGGATAAGCTTAAGGAGCTTATGCTTGATTTGTATAAGCAGTTTGGAGAAATCGACATTAAACCTGTAATTACAGGATCTGGAGGACTTGCTCTAGCTAATCTTTTAGGAATAAAGTTTGAGCAAGAGGTAATAGCATGTAGTAGAGCTGTCGAGGAGCTTATTCCTCAGACAGATGTAGCAATTGAGCTTGGCGGTGAGGATGCCAAGATTACATATTACGGCAAAACTGTTGAGCAACGTATGAACAGCTCTTGTGCTGGTGGTACAGGTGCATTTATAGATCAGATGGCTATTCTGTTGAATACAGATGCAAATGGTCTAAATGAGGCAGCAAAGAACTATAATATCATCTATCCGATTGCGGCTAGATGTGGAGTATTTGCTAAAACAGATATACAGCCTTTGATAAATGACGGTGCAGCTATAGGAGATCTTGCAGCATCGATATTTCAGGCTGTCGTAAATCAGACAATAAGCGGGCTAGCATGTGGTCGTACAATCAGGGGAAATGTAGCATTCTTGGGCGGGCCTCTATCATTTATGTCTGAGCTTCGTAAGAGATTTGTTGAAACTCTTGGTCTTGATGAGAGTCAGGTAATATTCCCTGATGACTCTAAGTTTTTTGTTGCTATAGGTGCTGAGATGCTAGCAGAAGAGGTGGAAGCTGTTTCACTTACAACACTGCTAAGAAAGATAGAAAAGCTTAATCCATCTTTGATGGCAGATAGCAAGCATATAGATGCTTTGTTCCATAGCCAGGAAGAATATGACGAATTCAAGGCTAGACACGATAAAGACAAGGTAAATCGCAAGGATATTAAGGAAGCAAGTGGACCAGTATTCCTTGGAATTGATGCAGGTTCTACTACGACTAAAGCTGCTTTGATAGATAATGAGGGTAATTTACTTTACTCATTTTATCAAGGTAACGGTGGTAATCCTACAGAGACAACAAGAAACATGCTTCTTGAGTTATATGATTTATTGCCTGAGACTGCATATATTGCTGGAACTACAACTACAGGATACGGTGAGCAGTTAATTAAGTTTGCCTTCCATGCTGACCATGGTGAGATTGAAACCATGGCTCATTTTCGTGCAACACAGCACTTCCTGCCAAATGTAGACTTCATCCTAGACATAGGTGGTCAGGATATGAAGTGCATGAAAATCAAGGATAATGCTATCTATAACATCATGCTTAATGAGGCATGTTCATCGGGTTGTGGCTCATTCCTAGAGACATATGCTAAGTCAGTAAATCTAGATACTAGACAGTTTGCCAAGGAGGCGCTATTTGCCAAAAATCCGGTTGATCTTGGTACTAGATGCACAGTTTTCATGAACTCCAAGGTTAAGCAGGCTCAGAAGGAGGGTGCAGGTATAGGAGATATATCTGCAGGTCTTTCATATTCAGTTATAAAGAATGCGCTTTATAAGGTTATAAAACTTAGAAATGCAAGTGAAGCTGGTGAAAACATCGTAGTTCAGGGTGGTACGTTCCTTAATGATGCAGTTCTCAGAAGCCTTGAGTTAATAATGGGCAAAAATGTTGTAAGACCTGATATTGCAGGACTTATGGGAGCATATGGATGCGCTTTGATATCACAAAGCAATTTCAAGGAAGGTGATGTATCAGCTATTATGAAGGCTGATGAACTCAGAAACTTCCACGTTGTTCATACCAACGGTAGATGTAATCGATGTGAAAACCGTTGTATTTTGACTATAAACAAGTTTGGTGATGGATCAAAGTTCATAACTGGTAACCGCTGCGAAAGAGGTGCGGGTATTGAAGTTACAAAGTCTGAGATTCCAGACCTTTACGAATACAAAACCCAGAGACTTTTCGGATATCTTCCTTTGAGCGAGGCTGAAGCAAGTAGAGGAACCATAGGTATTCCAAGAGTTCTCAATATGTACGAGGACTTCCCATTCTGGTTCACCTTGCTTACTGAGATGGGCTTTAGAGTTCTAGTATCACCTCAGTCTGGCAAAAAGCTATACGAGGATGGAATGGACACTATTTCATCAGATACAGCATGTTATCCAGCAAAGATAGTACATGGACATATCAAATGGCTTCTAAAGCATGATATTAAAACAGTTTTCTATCCTTGTATAAACTACGAGGTTAAGGAAGACAAAAACGCACCGTCAAACTATAACTGCCCAATAGTTGCAACCTATGCTGAAGTAATCGCAAACAACATGACTGAGCAGTTTGAGGAAGCAGGAGCAAAGCTAATGCATCCATTCCTTCCATATGATAATGACAAGAGACTGCTTAATGCCTTGGTTGAAACATTTAAGGAATACAATATCTCACGTTCTGAAATTAAGAATGCGCTTCGCCTTGCTAGACAGGAGCAAGAGCAGTTTAAGGAAGATGTTCGTGCAGAAGGACAAAGAGCAATAAATTATGCTAGAGAGCATGGTAAAAAGATAATTTGTCTTGCAGGAAGACCATATCATCTTGACCCTGAAATTAATCATGGAATAAATAGATTGATCACTGGCTTTGATTTCGTTGTAATCACGGAGGATTCTGTATCAGATCTTGGAGAATTACCAAGACCTCTGAGAGTTCTTGACCAGTGGGTTTACCATTCACGTCTATATAAGGCGGCTGATTTTGTTGGAAAGAACGATGATATCGAGCTTATCCAGCTTAATTCATTTGGATGTGGACTTGACGCAGTTACTACAGATCAGATAGAAGAAATCTGTAATAGCAACAACAAGATATACACAGTACTTAAGATTGATGAAGTATCAAATCTTGGTGCTATCAAAATTAGAATTAGATCACTTAAAGCGGCTATGGAAGAGCGTGAGAAGAACGGTGTTCGCTCAGATGCTAAGTTTGAGCCTTATGAGAGAGTTTTGTTCACCGAGGAAATGCGTGAGAACTACACAATTCTCGTACCTCAGATGTCACCAATTCACTTCACTTACTTCTCTGAAGCTATGAAGTCATGTGGTTACAATGTAGATCTTCTCCCAGCCGTTGACGAAAACGCTGTAAATGAAGGACTTAGATATATAAATAACGATGCTTGCTATCCAACCATTGTTACTTTAGGACAGATAATTTCTGCGCTTAAATCAGGTAAATATGACCTAAATAAGACTGCTGTATTCATGTCACAGACAGGTGGAGGATGCAGAGCAAGTAACTATGTATCGCTTCTTAGAAAGGCTTTGACTGACCTTGATATGCCACAGGTTCCGGTTGTATCATTCAATATGGTAGGCCTAGAGAAGAACCCGGGATTCAAGATTACATTTAACATGGGCTTCAAACTTCTATTAGGTGCAATCTATGGAGACCTTATGATGAGGCTTCTTTATGCAACAAGACCTTATGAAGCAAAGAAGGGAAGTACAGAGGCTTTACTAGAGAGCTGGCATGATAGAATAATTGATAATATACTCAACTTCAAAAAGAAGGACTATGAGGCTAATCTCAAAAAGATAGTAGAAGAATTCGATAATCTTGAGCGAGTTGATATCAAAAAACCAAAGGTTGGTGTTGTTGGTGAGATTCTTGTAAAATATCATCCTAACGCAAATAATGGAATCGTTGATATTATTGAGGACGAAGGTGGAGAAGCAGTTGTGCTTGATCTACTAGATTTCTTCCTATACGGCATGTACAGTAAGCAGTATAACCTAAAGTACCTATCTGGTAAGTTTACTGAGGCAAAGATAAATCAGCTTGCTATCAAAGTGATAGAGATGCTGAGAAAGCCTATGAGAAAAGCACTAAGAGAGAGTAAGCATTATACAGAGCCTGGCTATATCCATGAAACAGCTGAAGCTGCAACAAAGGTTATATCGCTTGGTAACCAGTGTGGTGAGGGATGGCTTTTGACTGGAGAGATGATAGAACTTATACATGGTGGAGCGCCTAATATTGTCTGCCTTCAGCCTTTTGCATGTCTACCTAACCATGTAACAGGTAAGGGTGTTATGAAATCACTTAGAGAGATGAATCCATATGCAAATATTGCGGCTATCGATTACGATCCAGGTGCAAGTGACGTTAATCAGCTAAATCGTATCAAGCTGATGATGACTACTGCTAGGAAGAATTTCAAAGACGCAAATTGAAATTAGCAATTAAATGGTGTATACTATTATCGCAGAAAATCATATAAATCAGAAGGAGGTGTCTCCATGGGAAGACACGGTACAATTGCCGGTAGAAAGGCTGCACAAGACTCTAAGAGAGCTGCACTTTTCACAAAGTATGCAAAGGCTATCACTGTTGCAGCAAAGGACGGCGGAGATCCAGAATATAACGCAGGACTAAGAGTAGCAATAGAAAAAGCTAAGGCTATCAGTATGCCTAATGACAACATTACTAGAGCTATCAAGAAGGGTACAGGAGAACTAGAAGGCGTATCTTACGAGGAACTTTCATTTGAGGGATACGGTGCTGGTGGAGTTGCTTTCATCGTAGACTGCTTGACAGACAACACAAACAGAACAACATCATTTGTTAAGTCTAGCTTTGATAAGCACGGTGGAAACGTAGGAACTCCGGGATGTGTTTCATACATGTTCTCGCGTAAGGGCGTTCTTTTAATCGAGAGAACAGACGAAATAAGCGAAGATGATATCATGGAAGCAGCACTTGAGGCTGGTGCAGATGACATTGTTTCTGATGAGGAATCCTTCACTGTATATACAGATCCATCAGTATATCCAGATGTTCATAAGGCTTTGACAGATGCAGGTTATACATTCATTGAGTCTGATGTAGAATTTGTACCATCAGTTGATTCAACCCCATCAGAAAACGACATTCCAAAGCTAAGAAAGCTAATCGATGTCCTTGAAGATAACGATGATATTCAGAAGGTGCACACAAACTGTGCAATCGATCTATACGAATAATTCCATATAGAATCTTTTGCATTTAACTTTATTTATAATATAAGTGAAATGCTAGTATGTTTATAGTATAATGGAGTTGCCTGAAGCTTGCGTTGAGTGTTCATAATTGAACCTACACTAATTGCAAGGGAATTTGAGCTCATTCGCTATGTCAAGCCTCCCTCGAGTGGAAGACAGAATGGATGATAGAATGCCCACCTATCTAATGATAGGGCGTCAATTATACCTTGACGGAGTTTCGGGCAATTTTAAGGAGATTATATATGAATTTACCTAATAAACTCACAGTTGCCAGAGTGATAGCAGTACCTTTCTTCATTTTGGCATTTATGACTAACCACTTTCTTATAGCATTTGTTATATTCATTTTAGCTTCTCTTACAGATATGCTAGATGGTAAGATTGCTCGTAAATATAATTTGGTTACAAACTTTGGAAAAATCATGGATCCACTAGCGGATAAGATTCTCGTTTATTCAGCATTTTGCTTGCTGATTACAACAGGTGCAGTTCCAGCGTGGATGCTGATTATAATTCTAGCAAGAGAATTTACAATAAGTGGTATGAGAATGGTTGCAGCAGCAGAAGGAATTGTAATAGCAGCAGGTCTTACAGGTAAGATTAAGACAGTTCTTCAGATGATAGCAGTTCCGCTTCTTCTACTAGTTGAGACCATTTCAAACGAAAAGCTATTAGGACCTTTTGAGCTACTTGCTAATATTTTCCTATGGGCTTCACTAATTATGACTGTATGGTCAGGAATAGAATATGTTCTCAAGAACAGAAAAGTATTCTCAATGTAATCTATATTATCTTGCAAAGATGATTTGAATTTTCGCCGGCAGCTTTGCCGGTTTTTTTTAGGAGTGAAATTATGCGTTGTTGTATTTTATCAGTCGGTACGGAGCTTTTATTTGGACACACAATAAACACAAATGCTGCCTATCTATCAAAGGAACTGAACCTTCTTGGTTTTGATGTTATGTACCATTTTGTTGTAGGTGATAATGATGGAAGGCTAAGCGAAACACTAAAATCTGCACTTGAAAAATGTGATCTTATAATTACAACTGGAGGCCTTGGGCCGACAGAGGATGATATCACAAAGGAGACAATTGCAGATGTCTTTGATGAAGAGCTTGTAATGCATGCAGAAAGCTTTGCAGCGCTCGAAAGGTATGCAAAAAAACGCGGTCGCAAGCTCACCGAAAATAACTACAAACAGGCAATGATGCCACAGCATGCAGTTGTTTTGGATAATGAGGCAGGAACAGCTCCAGCCTTTGCACTAGAAAAAGATGGTAAAATTGTCATAAGCCTGCCAGGACCGCCTAGAGAAGTGCATTATGTGTGGGAGCATGAGGCAAAACCATTTCTTCTATCAAAGCAAGATGAAAGCATAGTATATAGAATGATAAGGACCTTTGGAATTGGTGAATCACTTCTAGAAACCGAACTTCTTCCTCTGATAGATGTCCAAACTGATCCAACTATTGCAACCTATGCAAAGGAAGGCGAGTGCATGATAAGGGTTGCATCAAAGCGTAAGAATTTTGATGAGGCGAAGAATGCAGTTGATAAGGTTTGCAAGGAAATAGAAAATATAATAGGCGACTATATATATAGTTTTGATGGCGAAGAATTTTGCGATGCCATAGGTAATGCTCTAATAAATAGGAATATAAGCATTTCTGCATGCGAGTCATGCACTGGAGGTGCTTTTTCACAGATGCTTGTTAGCGTTGCGGGAATATCAAAGGTATTTGACAGAGGACTTGTCACATATTCTGAGATAGCAAAGCAAGACGAATTAGGTGTAAACAAGGAAAGCTTAGAAAAATACTCAGCAGAAAGTCCACAAGTCGCACTGGAAATGGCAAAGGGGCTAAGAGAAAAGACCGGAAGCAAGCTCTGTATTTCATCAACTGGTGTAGCAGGACCTGATGCATATCATGGCCTAGATGCTGGGACCATGTATATAGGAATAGTATTTGGAGACTATGAGCATGTACATGAGGTAAAGACCCATCGCAATGATAGAAACTGGAATAGAAACTTCTGCTGTCTAGAGATGTTTAACCAAATAAAAAAAGCGATCGATTATAAGGGGAAAATCTAGAAATCGTTGACATTGATAAGGGGAAAATGTAAAACTGTAAATATAAAAAATACAGTAAAACTTATGCTTGATTTTTGTTAACAGCTAATGTAGAATAAAAATAAGAACGAATGTTCATTTTGGAGGTAAGGATGGCAACGAAGAAATTTGCAGCTTCTAATCCCGATGATAGGGATAGAGCTTTAGAAGAAGCTCTGAAGCATATACATAAGAAATTTGGTGACGGGTCTATCATGAGACTCGGTGAGAACGCACAGAACAAGGATCTTTCAGTTATATCAACTGGATCAATTAGTCTAGATATAGCATCTGGAGTTGGTGGAGTACCAAGGGGAAGAATAATTGAGATATTTGGACCTGAATCCTCAGGTAAGACAACGCTGACGCTTCACATAGTAGCAGAAGCTCAGAAGCAGGGAGGAAGAGCAGCATTTATTGATGCAGAGCACGCTCTAGATCCTGTTTATGCTAAGAGCATAGGTGTAGATGTAGATTCACTATTAGTTTCACAGCCTGATACAGGAGAGCAGGGTCTTGAGATTTGCGATACACTTGCAAGAAGTGGAGCTTTGGATGTAATCGTTATCGACTCTGTAGCAGCGCTTGTACCAAGCTCTGAGATTGAGGGCGAGATGGGAGATTCACACGTAGGACTACAGGCGAGAATGATGTCACAGGCACTTCGTAAGCTAGCTGGTACTGTTAGCCGTTCCAAAACATGCGTTATATTCATCAACCAGCTTAGAGAGAAGATTGGCGTAATGTACGGAAGCCCAGAGACAACTACAGGTGGACGTGCTCTTAAGTTCTATTCAACTATGAGATTTGATGTAAGAAAGGGCGAGAGCATCAAGAAGGGTGACGATATCCTAGGTAACAGAACCAAGGTTAAGATTGTTAAGAACAAGGTTGCCCCACCATTCAAGCGCGCTGAATTTGACATAATGTTCGGTGAGGGTATTTCTAAGTCAGGAGATATCTTAGATAGTGCTGTTGAACAGAACATTATTGAGAAGGCTGGTTCATGGTATAGCTACAATGGTGAGAAGATTGGACAGGGTCGTGAGAATGTTAAGGTTTATCTCGATGAACATAGCGATATATCTCAGGAGATAGAGCAAAAGCTTCTCGTGGCATTGCAGTCAAACAACTCTGCTGAAGAGGTTCCAGGAGATGTAGCTGATTTTAGAGTCGATGAAGATGGAGTAATTTTAGAGGATTAATTTATAAATAATAATTTAAGCCGGTGCAATGCGCCGGTTTTCTCTATTTTCAAAGATTTTAATATGTAATTGTTGACATTATCATGCGTTGATGTTATTATTACATGGTTAGACCGCACGAAACGGGTTATAAAGCGTAAGCTACCTGTAATAGGCGAGACTGGATAGAGGAGGTAGAAAAACATGTACGCAATTATCGAAACAGGCGGAAAGCAGTACAGAGTTGCTGAAGGAGATGTCCTAACTGTTGAAAAGCTAGCAGTTGAAGACGGAGCTCAGGTTGAACTAGACAAAGTATTGCTTCTAAGCAAAGATGGTGATGTTCAGGTTGGCGCACCATACATCGAAGGCGCTAAGGTCTTTGGTGAAGTAGTTGAGAGTGGCAAGGGAAAGAAGGTTATTATCTTCAAGTACAAGGCTAAGAAGGACTACAGAAAGAAACAGGGTCACAGACAGCCATACACAATGATCAAGATTACATCATTGGATGGCAAGGCTCCAGCTAAGGTAGCTAAGGCTGCTGAAGCAAAAGAAGAAGTAAAAAACCTAGCATCGATGAAGAAGGATGAATTGATTGCATATGCAGAAGCTAAGGGCGTTGAGATCGACGCTAAGGCTACTAAGGCAGTTATCATCGAGAAAATCGAAGCTGCAACTAAGTAATAAAGTTTAACCGACGAGGAGGTGTCTTTACATGGCAAGTAAGAAAGGTGTAGGAAGCTCCAAGAATGGCCGCGAATCCGAATCGAAAAGACTTGGTGTCAAGATTGGTGACGGACAGTTTGTAAGCGCCGGCAGTATCCTAGTTAGACAGAGAGGTACTAAGTTCCACCCAGGTAACAATGTAGGTATCGGTGGAGATGACACTTTGTTTGCTAAGATTGATGGTAATGTAAAGTTCGAAAGATACGACAAAACCAGAAAACAGGTCAGTGTTTATTCAAGAGAAGCTTAACTATAGGGCCTCATAAGAGGCTCTTTTTTGTTAATTTAATTGATATGAGGTTAATATGCTTGTAGATAAAGCAAGAATAACAATAGTTTCAGGCAAGGGAGGAAACGGTGCCGTTTCTTTTAGAAGAGAACCCTTTGTTCCTGAAGGTGGTCCAGATGGTGGAGATGGTGGAAACGGAGGAAATGTAGTTTTCCTTGCTGATAGAAACCTTAGAACTTTGATGGACTTTAGATACAAGAAAAAATACGAAGCCGAGAATGGTCAAAACGGCATGAAGAAAAAGTGCTATGGCAAAAAAGGAGAAGATTTAGTTATAAAGGTTCCTGTTGGAACTATGGTTTTTGATGCTGAGTCTGGTCTTTTGATGCACGATCTTAAGGAGGATGGAGATTGCTTTGTTGCTGCTCAAGGCGGACGAGGCGGTAAGGGTAATATCCACTTCAAAAACTCAATAAGACAGGCACCAAACTTTGCTGAAGCAGGAGATAAGGCTAAGGAAAGAGATGTGATTCTTGAACTTAAGATGCTTGCTGACGTAGGTCTTGTTGGATTTCCTAATGTAGGAAAGTCAAGTCTTCTTGCTGTTGCTACTAATGCTAGACCTAAGATAGAAAACTATCACTTTACAACTATAGATCCTAATCTCGGTGTAGTAAGGCTATACGATACAGACTATGTAATGGCTGATATCGCTGGAATCATCGAGGGTGCTCATCAGGGGCTTGGACTAGGTTTTAAGTTCCTAAAACACATCGAGAGAACCAAAGTCCTGATTCATGTTGTCGATGTTTCAGGCTGTGAGGGCAGAAATCCTATAGATGACTTTGATAAGATAATGAAGGAGCTAGAATCATATAGCGATAAGATTACACAAAAGCCTATGCTTGTAGCTGCTAACAAGATAGATATGATAGATGAAGATGATGAGAATTACCTTAAGTTCAAGGCTTATGTAGAAGGCAAGGGCTATAGGGTGTTCCCTATTTCTGCACCTCTAAATCTTGGTGTTAAGGAACTGCTTTCAGCTGCTGCTGAGGAACTGGCAAAGGCAGAGCTAAATCCACCACCAGAAGAGGAATATGAGTACTTTGATTTTGAATCAGAAAAGCTTAGCGATGCTGATTATAGAAGAGTTGATGTTCGCTGTGAAAACGGACAGTACATTATGGAAGGTCAGCAGCTTCAGAAGATATTTGATTCAACAAACTTTAATGATATGGGTTCTCTGAGATATCTATATAAGTATATAGAGAAGAGCGGAGCACTTAAGAAACTTCGAAAGATGGGGCTTGAGGAAGGCGATATTGTAAAGATTGGCGACTTTGAGCTTGAATATTATGATGAATACGATGAGTAGTGAATCAAAAAAACAAAAGCGTCTCAGCGAAGAAGTCTGCAAGGAGCTTTATGCTAAATATGAAACTCCAGAGCGTGTAATTAAACACTGCAGAGCAGTTGGTGAGACAGGAGCAAGGATAGCAAGCGCTCTAAATAAAGCTGGCTATAATTTTGATGTGTCTTTAGTAAGAGCTGCAGGTCTTATCCACGATTTGATGAGAATATCTGATAATCATGGAGAGGCTGCAGCTGATTTACTTGAATCACTTGGTTATGTACAGGAAGCAAAGGCAGTGAGAAACCATATGAGGTATGAGTTTAACGCGCCTGAAAATATAATCGAGACTGATATTTTCTGCCTAGCTGATAGACTTGTCAAGGAAGATGAATATGTTGGAATTGATGAGCGTGTTGATTACCTTATAAATAAGCCAGGCAAAACAGCTGAGAGAACTAAAATCCTAATAGAAAAAAGGGAAGAGACCAAGATATTTATCAAGGCTTTAGAGATAAGAATGGGCGTAAAAATTGATAGCCTCTTCAGGAATGATGATAGCGCAAAGAAGATCGATAGACTTCTAAAGCGAGTAGAAAAACCGGCAAGATATATAGGATCGGAGAAGAATATTTGCAAGAAAAAACCTCAAAATAAGCTTAGGTTTGCTTTTGCTTTTCCAGATTTATATGAAATCGGCATGTCATATATGGGACTTCAGATTTTGTATAACATTTTAAATAAGGAAGATGAGATTTATTGTGAGAGGGTTTTTGCGCCTGCTCAGGATATGTCTGCTTTGATGCGTGAAGAAAAGCTAGATTTATTCACTCTTGAGACAAAGACAAGTGTAAGAGATATGGATGTTCTAGGCTTTACGCTTCAGTACGAGATGTCATACACGAACATACTCGATATGTTAAGTCTTGCAGGGATTACATTTAAATCAAAGGATAGGGCAGAAGATGAACCGCTCATTATTGCAGGAGGTCCATGTGCATATAATCCTGAACCGCTAAGTGATTTTGTCGATGTATTTTTGATTGGTGATGGAGAGGAGCTTTTGCCTTACTTCCTAAAGGAATACAAGAAATCCCTAGAGAAGGGCGTAAGCAAGAGAGAATTTCTAAAATCAATAGTTAAAACAGATGGAGTTTACATTCCATCATTTTATGATGTTGTTTATAACAAGGACAATACAGTCAAAGAGTATGTCCCTTTGATAGAAGATGCCCCAAAGCGCGTTAAGAGAGCTTTGATAAGTGAAATCGAAGACATTCCATTCCCAGAAAGACCCATGGTTCCGTTTATCGATACAGTACACGATAGAGCTGTTGTTGAAACGTTTAGAGGCTGTACTAGAGGATGCAGATTCTGCCAGGCTGGCATGATTTATAGGCCTATCAGAGAAAGATCAAAAGAAACTATAGAACGTATCGTAGAAAGACAGCTAGAGACAACTGGACATGATGAACTTTCGCTTCTATCGCTTTCTACAAGTGATTACTCTGATTTTGAGGCATTAGCTACATCAGTAATGGATAAGTGTGCAGATAGAAATGTTGCACTTTCACTTCCATCACTAAGACTTGATAGCTTCTCGTTTAACGTGCTTCAGGAAATACAGAAATACAGAAAATCAGGTCTAACCTTTGCACCAGAAGCTGGAACGCAAAGGCTCAGAGATGTAATAAACAAAGGTATTACTGAGGAAGATATTTTCTCAGCAGTGCGTCAGGCCATAGAGCTTGGTTGGAACAATATCAAGCTTTACTTTATGATAGGTCATCCGACGGAGACTGATGAGGATCTAGAGGGTATTGCAAATATAGCAAAGAAAATTTTACAGATAAAGAAGGAAGTTGGCAGAGGTGGTAGATTCAACGTTACTGTCAGCGTTTCTAACTTTGTTCCAAAGGCATTTACTCCTTTTCAGTGGATGGGACAAAATAGCCTAGAAGAATTCAGGCGTAAGCATGACTTCCTTAGAGGACTTCTATATGTCAAAGGCATAACATTTAACTACCATGACGATTTTACTAGCGTGCTAGAGGCTGCATTTGCTCGCGGAGATAGGAGAACAGGCAAGCTTCTTCTAAAGGCATATGAGGAAGGCTGCGTTCGCGATAGCTGGTCTGAGTGTTTTAATGAACAAAAATGGAGGACTGCAATTGAAAAGAGCGGTCTTGACATCGAGTTCTACACTCAAAGAGAAAGAGACATCGACGAAGTCTTGCCATGGTACATCATCGATAGTTCTGTAAGCGACGAATATCTAAAGCTAGAATGGAAGCGTGCTAATGTTGCTCAAATTACACCAGACTGCAGAAATGGCTGTACAGGCTGTGGAATCAACAAAAGAACAGTTTGTAAGTTAGGTGGTATCTATGAATAGATTTGTTTTAGAATTCAGCAAGCAGGGATACATCAAATATATCTCACATCTTGATATGCTGAGGCTTTTTAAGCGTACTTTCAAAAGAGCAGGAATTCCGCTAGACTATTCCAAGGGCTTTAATCCACATCCTAGAATGAGCTTTGCTCAGCCACTTTCACTAGGATATACATCAAAGCAGGAGCTGATAGAGTTCTTCACATATGAGGAAACAACTCAGGATGATATTTTGCTAAAGTTAAACGAGCAGTTCCCTGAAGGAATTAGTATCTTGGCATGTGGTTATATTGATGGAACACAAGGTTCGCTTGCTGCAGCCGTAAGTTCAGCAGTTTATAGCGTTTTCTTACCTGATACACTAGAAAAGTCGCTTGACGAGATAAAAGATGATGTAAAATCATATATTGCTAGAGAATCCATCATAGCACTAAAGCGAATGAAGAAGACAAAGAAGCTAGGCGAGGTTGATATTAGATCAAAAATCCGTAAAATAGATGCTGAAGAAGTAAACGGAAATATAGTTTTAAAGCTTGATCTTGACTGCGGAAGTGCATCAAATCTCAGTCCAGAACTCGTTATCACCACATTCATAGAGCATAGCGGACTTGATATCCAAAGATATGATATAGAAGTGAGCAGGGATTTTTTGAGATTTGACTCTTGTATTCCCCAAACAATGGGTTTAGACTTGATATACGAAAATTAAGTTTAAACGGAGGGAAATTTTGCAAAGAGGAAAATTTGTGCCAAACAATATAGAATGCTATGTGCAGTCAGCTAAAGCTTTTGTTAAAAGAAATAATAAATATGTCCAAATAGCGGTTACGATTATTGCAATCATAGCCGCTTTGCTGTTTTTTGTGATGAATGGGGAAAAATCCCCTAAGGTAGATAATGATAAAGCACCGTCTATAAGTAGCCTAAAGGAATCACAAAGTAAAAAAACAAGTATTACTAATAAATCTTCTAAATCAAAGATTTCATCTAAGGACAAATCACAAAATAAGCTAGGTAAAGATTCTGAAGCTGGTGAGATTCTAATTGTAGATATAAGTGGTGAAATAAATAAACCAGGTGTATATAAGATTAGACCAGGAACTAGGATTTATGAACTCATAGAGCAGGCGGGTGGTCTTAGTGAAAATGCAAATACTGATGTGATTAACAGAGCATCTATGGTTTCTGATGGGCAAAAGATTGTAATTCCAAGCAAAATCACGGGAGGACAAGGCTCTCAGGCCACAGATAATACTGATATCTCAAGTAATGTAAGTGGATTAGTAAATATAAATCAAGCTGACCAAAATCAATTAGAGAGCATAGCAGGAATAGGTCCATCTATGGCAAAACGTATAATAGAATATCGCAGTTCAAATGGCTATTTTGGTTCAATCGATGAACTTATGAATGTAAAAGGCATAGGCACTAAAAAATTTGATAAAATTAAAGCTTATGTGACTATATAATCTTGATTGAATCGTTGTGCTTTGCTATAATATTAGAGTTGAATATTAGGAGAATTACAATGATTACAGAAGATGAAATTAAACGCATTAATGAGCTAGCCCAAAAATCAAAAACTGATGAAGGACTCAGCGAAGATGAAAAAAAAGAACAACATAAGCTAAGACGCAAGTATATCGATTCATTTAAGAATAACCTACGTTCACATCTGGATATGATTAAACCAGATGCTAAGAATAATAAGGAATCCTAATGTCGATTATCATATTTTAATTAGATTGTATGCTGTTTAAAATTCAAAAGATATAGGTATAAATAAATCGTAAATGATAATGATAAAACAGACAGAAGGAGCTGAAATATATGAGACAGGTATATCTTGATAATTCCGCAACTACTCCTATTAAGGGAGATGTTCTTAAGGAAATGCTACCATTCCTTACAGAGCACTTCGGAAATGCATCTAGCTTATATACACCAGGCCTAGTAGCAAGACGTGCACTAGATGAGGCTAGAGAAAAGGTAGCAGCATTGATAAATGCAAAGGCTAATGAGGTTTACTTTACAGGATGCGGTTCTGAGTCCGATAACTGGGTGCTTAAGGGCGTAGCAAGTTCACTTAAGAATAAGGGAAACCATATAATCACAACAGTTACTGAGCATCCAGCTATGCTTCGTACATGTGAGTATTTAGAGAAGAACGGATATGAAGTAACATATCTAGGCATAGATGATCAGGGAAGACTTAATCCAGCAGAGCTTGAGGCAGCTATTAAGGATACAACTATCCTGGTTAGCATAATGATGGTTAACAATGAGATTGGAACTATTCATCCTATTAAGGAGCTTGCAGCTATTGCAAAGAAGCATGGCGTTTTGTTCCATACAGATGCAGTTCAGGCATTAGGAAATGTTCCTATCGATGTTAAAGATCTTGGTGTTGACTTCCTATCGATGTCAGCACACAAAATATATGGACCTAAGGGCGTTGGCGGACTTTATATCAGACGTGGCGCTAAGCTAGGCACTTTGATTTTCGGAGGCGGACAGGAAAGTGGCAAGAGAGCAGGAACAGAGAATGTAGCTGGCATAGTTGGCTTCGGTAAGGCTGCTGAGCTTGCGTTGAATAGTCTTGATGAGCATATCAAGCATAGCACAGAGATAAGAAATTATCTTGCAGAGAAGCTAACAGCTGAGATTCCAGATGTTATCATCAATGGTTCAATGGATAACAGACATCCAGGAAACCTAAATGTGACATTTAAGTACATCGAGGGAGAATCAATCCTAATCCAGCTTGATGCTTGTGGAATTTGCATTTCAACTGGATCTGCATGTTCATCAAAATCACTAAAGCCTTCACATGTTCTTTCAGCTTTGGGCGTACCAGTAGAGCTGATACACGGAACAGTAAGGTTTTCAGTAGGAGATTTCACCACTAAGGAAGATATAGATTACACTGTAGAATGCACTAAGAAAGTAGTTGCATGGCTAAGAGATTTATCACCTCTAAGCCCTAAGAAAGGAGAATAGTTATGGCACTATATAACGATACAGTTATGAATAACTTTATGAATCCACAGAATGTTGGAGAAATAGAAAATCCATCAGGAACAGGTATTTACGGAAGCCCTGTATGTGGAGATATGATGCAGATGCAGATTAAGGTTGATGAGAACGATGTAATTACAGATTGCAAGTTCAAGACCTTTGGATGCGGAAGCGCTATCGCTTCATCAAGCATGGCTACACAGATGATTATTGGTAAGACAGTAGAAGAAGCTCTTAAGATTACAAACAAGGATGTAGTTGATGAGCTAGGCGGTCTTCCAGCAGTTAAGGTTCACTGTTCTGTTCTTGCTGACCATGCTATTAAGTCAGCTATCTATGATTATGCACAGAAGAATAATAAGACATACGCTGGACTAGAGGGATTTGATCCTAATGCTGATGAAGATGAGCACGATCACGAGATCGAAGAAGAATAAAATTTTAGTATAATTTAGCGGCAGTGCAGGTGCACTGCCGTGATTTTGTATGGGTAGGAAAATGGAAATTCAAGTTGATATTCTAAATGAATATAAAAGATGGATTGACTGCGCAAGCGATGAAGAGATAAAGCAAGAACTCGCTTTGATGAAGGATAATTTCGAAGAAATTAATGAAAGCTTTTACAAGGAACTTGATTTTGGAACATCTGGAATGCGTGGCATTTTAGGTGCTGGAACAAATCGTTTAAACACCTATGTTTTGCGTAGAAGCAATCTTGCTTTAGCTAGCCATATCAATAAAAATTGTGCTAGTAAGTCAGTTGTCATTTCCTATGATAGCCGAAAAAATTCATCTAGATTTGCACGTGAGACAGCTGATTTGATGTCAGCAATGGGAATAAAGGCATACTTATTTAGTGAATTAACGCCCGTTCCTGTACTTGTATATGCGATTACTAAGCTTTCATGTGACTATGGAATTATGATTACGGCGAGTCATAATCCAGCAGTTTACAATGGTTATAAGGTTTACGGAAAGCATGGATATCAGATAATTGGAAGCGAGCTTGACTCTATTCTAAAGGAGCAGGAGCGCTTTGATTACTTTGATGAAGTAGATGTAGATGATTCAAACATAACCATGCTTGATGATGAGATTAAAAACGATTTTTTATCAAAGGTTAATTCACTTGAACCTAAAGGAATAAGCAAGGATGCTAAATCGAATCTTCATATAGTCTATACTCCGTTAAATGGAGCAGGACTTAAATATGTAAGCAAGGTACTTTCTGATAGTGGTTTTGATAATATAAGCATTGTTAAATCGCAGGAAAAACCGGATTCTAACTTTCCTACTTGCAAATCTCCAAATCCTGAGAAGATGAGCGCATATACAGAGGCTTTTGAGACTTTAGATGAGTGCAAGGCGGACATAATTATTGCAACAGATCCTGATTGCGATAGAATTGGATGCGCGCTTGTAAGCGATGGAATGAAGGTTAATCTAACTGGTAATCAAATAGGAATTTTACTCTTTGATTTCCTCTGCAGATTCAAGGAAAAACATGCAGATTCAATTTGTATAAGAAGCATAGTATCTTCACCTTTAATAGATAAAATTGCTGACGAAAATGGTATAGAGGTTGTGCATACTCTAACTGGATTCAAATATATCGGTGAGATTATTGCAGGACTAAGAGAAGATGGTGTAGAGAGCAAGTATTTCTTCGGTTACGAGGAGAGTAACGGATTTCTTGTATCGCCATTTATATGTGATAAGGATGGAGTAAGTACAGCTTTACTTATCGCTTGCATGGCTGCTCAGTACAAGGCTGAGGGCATTGATCTATTTGAAAGGCTAAATCAGATAAATACTGTCTATGGAAGGCTAATAGAGCGTATAGAAAACTTTGTTTTTGAGGGCATAGAAGGTGAAAAGCAGATTGCAAGAATAATGGACTATTTTAGAACAAATGAGCTTTCTGAGATAGCTAGTTTTGAGGAGCGTATAGATTTCTTGAAGGATGAGACTGGAATGCCTAAGGCTGATGTTTTGCTTATGAGAACTGAATCTAAGAGCACTTTCATTGTTAGACCTTCTGGCACAGAACCTAAGATTAAGCTGTATATGTATCTAGAGCCTAAGGATCTAAAAATAGCTAAGAAATTTGAAAGGCTCATAAATAGTTTTACAGTGTACTAAGATGTAAAAAAGTGATATACTTTAAGGATAGATTTGATAGGAGGAATGAACCTTGCAGAAAAAAGGACTCAACGAGATAAGAAAATCTTTTAGGGATTTTTATGTTAGTAAGGGACACTATGCAGCAAAGAGCGCTTCATTAGTTCCCCAAAACGATAAATCATTGCTTATTATAAACTCAGGTATGGCACCTCTGAAGAGATACTTTGCAGGACTTGATACACCACCGGCTAAGAGAATGACTACATGTCAGAAGTGTATTAGAACAGGTGATATTGAAAATGTTGGTATCACATCAAGACATGGTACATTTTTTGAGATGCTAGGTAACTTCTCCTTTGGTGACTATTTCAAGGAGCAGTCTCTAACATGGGGATGGGAATTCATAACAAAAGTTCTGGAACTCCCAACTGATAAAATCTGGGCAACTGTATATGAAGATGATACAGAAGCTGAGAAAATCTGGGAAAAGCTTGGAATGCCTGCTGAGAGAATAGTAAGACTAGGCAAGGAAGATAACTTCTGGGAAATCGGTCTTGGTCCATGCGGTCCATGTTCAGAAATCTATTTTGATAGAGGTGAAGAATATGGATGCGATAGAGAAGATTGTAAGCCGGGTTGTGAATGCGATAGATATGTTGAGTTTTGGAACCATGTGTTCACACAGTTCTCTAAGGAAGAGGATGGTAGCTACAGCAATCTTGAGCATCCAAACATCGATACAGGAATGGGTCTTGAGAGAATTGCATGTATTATGCAGGGTGTTACATCCATATTTGATATAGATACTATTCAGTATATCCTTCAGGGAGTTCTTGAGCTTTCAGGAATCAAATACGAGGAAGCTGGTACTGAGAAAACAGACATATCAGTTAGAATTATTACTGATCACCTCCGCTCGATGGTATTTATGATTGCTGATGGTATCATTCCATCCAATGAAGGACGCGGTTACGTTCTAAGAAGAATCATAAGAAGAGCTGCAAGACACGGTAATCTAATCGGTATTAACGGTAGATTCCTTTCGGATATGGCTGACAGAGTTATCGCTGTATCGGGTGAAGCTTATCCTGAACTAGTTGAGAAGCAGCAGTTCATTAAGAAGATTATAGCTGTTGAAGAAGAGAAGTTCGCTTCTACAATTCAGCAGGGTATAGATATTATTCAAGGCTATGTCGATGAGATGAAGCAGGAGGGTAAGACTGTACTTGACGGAGAGAAGATGTTTAAGCTCTATGACACGTACGGATTTCCACCAGAACTTACAGAAGAAATACTCTTAGAGAATGATTTCACAGCTGACAAAGATGGCTTCAAGGCTAATATGGAAAAGCAGAAGGAACAGGCAAGAGCTGGCCGTAAGTCTGAAGATGAAGAAGGCTGGAAGGAAGCTGTTACAGCAGTAGATGTTCCTGAGACAAAGTTTGTTGGATATCATACTTTGACTAGTGAATCTAAGGTTTTAGCTATACTTAAGTCAGGTGATATGGCTGATTTTGCTGATCAGGGTGAAACCGTTAGAATTTACCTCGACCAGACACCATTCTACGCTGAAGGCGGTGGACAGATTTACGATACTGGTGTGATTGAAGCAGATGGTTTTAAGGCTAGTGTTAAATCTGTTAGTAAGCAGAACGGAGCATTTTGCCATGAGGTGGAGATTCTTAATGGTAAGATCTCAGTAGGCGATAACGTATCATGCTTTGTTGATAGAGTGAGAAGGAACATGGTTGCAAGAAACCATACGGCAACTCACTTGCTACATAAGGCACTTCGTATGGTTGTCGGAGAGCACATTCAGCAGGCAGGTTCATTTGTAAATGAGAACAGTCTAAGATTTGACTTCACCCACTTTGAGGGCCTAACAAAGGAACAGCTCAAGGAAGTCGAGGCAATAGTAAACGAAGAAATCAATAGATTTGAAGATGTTGAAACACTAGAGACTGATATAGAGACAGCTAAGAGCAAGGGCGCTATGGCACTCTTTGGTGAAAAGTATGGTGATACAGTTCGCATGGTAAGCTGTGGTAATTTCAGCGTTGAGCTTTGTGGAGGCACACACGTACATAACACTGGAGAAATCGGATGCCTTAAGCTTCTATCTGAGTCAGGTGTTGCATCAGGCGTTAGAAGAATAGAGGCTGTAAGTGCCTATGCAGTGTATGATATTGCAAATAAGCAGGCTGAGGTTATAGAGGACTGCTCGGCTGAACTAAAGTGCAATAAGGATCAGCTAAAGAACAAGATAGTTTCATTATCTGAGGAGCTAAAGAATCTAAGGCATGAGCTTGCCGAGTTTAAAAAGGCACAGCTCGGAAATGCAGCAACATCACTTCTTGCAGAAGCAAAGGATGTAAATGGAATCAAAGTGATCACAAAAAAATTCGATTCTATGGATGCAGGAGAGCTTAGAACTCTAGCAGATGACATAAAGAAGGAATCAAATAATGTGGCTATGATATTTGCTGCAGTAGATGGCGAAAAGGCAGCGCTTTTAGTTTCACTTAGCGATGACCTTGTAGAGGCTGGATTCCATGCTGGTAAGATAGTTAAGGAAGTGGCAGCTGCTTGTGGCGGTGGTGGCGGCGGTAAAGCTAATATGGCTCAGGCTGGAGCAAAGGATATATCAAAGCTTGACGAAGCTTTCGTGCTTGCAGAAAATTTATTCAAGTAGTATAATAAATATAACGATATTGGAGTATAGGAGGGCACACGATGGAAAGAAAGACTATAATGTTTGATACAAATAAGGCACAGGAAAAAACTACCAAGGAAGTTTTGAAAGATGTCTATGAAGCATTAGAAGAAAGAGGATATAATGGAATCGACCAGATGGTTGGTTACATTCTTTCGGGTGATCCTTCATATATAACAAGCTACAACAATGCTCGTATGATGATAAGCCGTATCGATAGAGACGATTTGGTTGAAGAAATCCTAAAAGAGTATCTAAACAAATAATAATGTTTCGGCGGGTTTTGTCCCGCCGTATTTTTTTGACATAAGAGTTAGGAGAAAAGAATGAGAAGAAAAATTGCGCTCGATGTAGGTGATAAGACAATTGGAGTAGCTTTAAGCGACGAGCTAGGAATCACAGGCCAGGGACTTATGACAATAGAAAGAATAGGAATAAAGAAAGATACAGGAAAAGTTGTTGAACTAATAAAGGAATATGACTGTGACACTGTAGTAATTGGACTTCCTCTGAATTTAAATGGAACTGATAGCATCCAGACCGAGAAAGTTAGAGAGTTTCGAACAAAGTTAGAGAATAAGATGAGAAGCAGCGCTCTTGCAGATGTTGAAATCGTATGGCAGGATGAGAGATTTACAACAAAACTTGCAGAGAATGTTTTGATAGCAGGAAATGTAAGAAGAGAAGATAGAAAGAAATATGTGGATAAACAAGCTGCCGTTATCATCATGCAGAGCTATCTAGATAGTAAAGGAAGCATGCTCTAGCTTTGATAATCATATCAAAAACGAATACAATATAGTTTTATTGATATTAATGTTCGTGTATTTAGGGTTTTAAGGCCTAAAACTTCAAAAAAACTAAGAAAAAACTTCATATTATCTGAACGAATCTTGAAGCCTCTTTTTTAATGTGCTAAATTTTTATTATAAAGATGAATTTGATATTTTATGCATGAGGTGGTTTAAATGAAAAAAGTAGCAGTAATCATGGGCTCTGACAGCGATTTGCCAGTAGTCGAATCAGCAATTTCAACACTTAACGAGTTCAATGTACCTTTTGAGGTTCACGTTTGGTCAGCACACAGAACACCTGAGGTAGTTCACGATTTTACAAAGAATGCAATCGATAACAATTTTGGAGTAGTTATCGCTGCTGCAGGAAAGGCAGCTCATCTAGCAGGAGCTATTGCCGCAAATACTACGCTTCCTGTAATCGGAATTCCTGTAAAATCAGGTACTTTAGACGGAATAGATGCTCTATTTTCTACAGTACAGATGCCTAGTGGAATACCGGTTGCAACAGTTGCAATTGATGGTTCAAAGAACGCCGCTTTGCTAGCAATAGAAATCCTTGCCCTTAGCGATGATAATCTAAGCAAAATGCTCATCCAAAAGAGAGAAGAGGATAAGGAAAAGGTACTTAAGAAAAATGCTGCAATAGAAGCCAAATTCGGAGGAAGATAAATGAGTGGATTAAGGGAAGAATGCGGGGTTTTCGGTGTATATTCGCCAGAAAAAAGTGACCTTGCAAAGACCACATATTACGGACTTTTTGCCCTTCAACACAGAGGACAGGAAAACTGCGGAATTGTAGTTAATGACGACGGTGTTCTTAAGACATATAAGGATACCGGTCTTGTAAACGATGTCTTTACTCAAAGTATCCTAGAGGACCTAGGCGAAGGAAACATGGCAGTTGGACATGTACGCTATGGTACTACAGGAGGAAATGAGAGACTTAACTCTCAGCCTATAGTTATAAATCATCACAAGGGCTGTATGGCTCTTGCTCACAACGGAAACCTTGTAAATTCTTTTGAGCTACGTAAAGCTCTTGAGACACAGGGTTCTATTTTCCACACTACAACAGATACAGAAGTAATTGCATATCTAATAACCAAGGAGAGAATCGCTTGCGATTCCATAGAAACTGCGATAGATAGAACTATGGATAAGCTAGAGGGAGCCTACTCCTTAATTGTCATGTCTGCGGGCAAGCTAATTGCTGTTCGTGACCCATTTGGATTCAGACCTCTTTGTTACGGACAGAGAAGCGATGGTTCATATGTAGTTGCTTCAGAAACATGTGCGCTAAATACTGTAAACGCTGAGTATATCAGGGATATAGAGCCAGGTGAAATCCTAGTATTTGATAAGGATGGAATAAGATCCATCAAAGATCACTGCAACAAAGAACCCCATAAAATATGCATTTTTGAATACATATACTTTGCAAGACCAGATTCAGTAATCGAAGGTGTTAGCGTTCACGAAGCTCGTAAGCGTGCAGGAGCATGTCTTGCGATGGAACATCCAGTTCAGGCAGATGTTGTAATAGGTGTTCCCGATTCAGGATTAGATGCTGCTATTGGATATGCACAGCAGTCTGGAATTCCATATGGAATAGGATTTATCAAAAACAAATATATAGGAAGAACCTTTATTGCTCCTGGTCAAAAGAACCGAGAGGATAAGGTTAGAATAAAGCTAAATGTAGTAAAGGATACAGTTGATGGCAAGAGAGTTGTTCTAGTTGATGACTCTATTGTTAGAGGAACTACAATAGCTAGAATCATAGGACTTCTTCGTGAAGCAGGAGCAAAGGAAATTCATGTTAGATCCTCTGCACCTCCATTCACAGATCCATGCTACTACGGAACAGATGTAAGTTCAAAGGAAAACCTGATAGCATGTCAGCACAGTTTAGATGAGATTGCATCAGTAGTTGGTGCTGATAGCGTTGGATATCTTGATGTTAATCACCTTAATATGCTGATAGGAAGTCAGAAAAATACTGGTTATTGCTATAGCTGTTTCACGGGAGATTATCCAACAAAAACTCCAGATGGAGATGAAAAGTTTATATTTGAAAAGCATATAAGCGATAATGAAGAACATATTTAGGGTCAAACAATAGGAGTGTGTGATATGTCAAAGAGTTTCAGCAATAGCTATAAGGAAGCTGGCGTAGATATAACTGCAGGGTATCGTTCAGTTGAAATGATGAAGCAGCATATAGCTAAAACAATGGTATTCGGTAATACATCTGATGTTGGTGGATTTGGCGGACTTATGGAGCTAGATACAGAAGGAATGGAAAAGCCTGTTTTGGTTAGCGGAACCGATGGAGTTGGAACAAAGCTAAAGATGGCCTTTCTTCTAGATAAGCACGACACAGTTGGAATCGACTGCGTAGCTATGTGTGTAAACGATATTATATGCGTTGGTGCAAAGCCTCTTTGCTTTCTCGATTACATAGCTTGTGGAAAGAACAATCCTGAAAAGATAGCTATGATTGTTAAGGGTGTGGCTGATGGATGTGTTCAATCTGAGTCAGCTCTTGTTGGAGGAGAGACAGCTGAAATGCCAGGTTTTTATCCAGAAGATGAGTATGACCTTGCTGGATTTGCAGTAGGCATTGTAGATAAGAAAAATGTACTAGATAAGAACAATGTTAAAGAAGGGGATGTAATAATTGCACTTCCTTCATCCGGAGTTCATTCAAATGGTTTTTCTCTTGTGAGAAAGGTTTTTGATGTAGAAAGTGCAGATATATCAAAGCCTGCTTCCGAGCTTGGAGGAAAGTCAATAGGCGAGGTACTTTTGACACCAACAAAAATCTATGTTAAGCCAGTTCTCGCACTTCTCAAGGAAGTTAAGGTTAAGTCAATAGCACACATAACAGGTGGTGGGTTTTATGAAAATATTCCAAGAAGCCTTCCAGAGGGACTTGGTGCAGTAATAAAGAGAGAAGACATCAAAGTGCTTCCTATCTTTGATTTAATCGCAAAGGAAGGAAATATTCCTGAGCGCGATATGTTCAATACTTTCAATATGGGTGTTGGCATGACAATCATAGTATCAAAAGACGATATTGATAAAACCATCAAAGTCCTAAAAGAAAACGGTGAAGATGCCTATGTTCTTGGAACTATATCAAAATCGGATGAAGGTGTAGAGATATGCTAGCCGAAAAATGCAAGGTGGCAGTCTTTGTATCCGGAGGAGGAACCAATCTTCAGGCAATACTTGATAGTCGCGGTGAAATCATTAAGAACGCAGAGATATGTCTAGTTGCATCTAATAACAAGGATGCATATGCACTTGAGAGGGCAAAAAAGCATGATATAGAGACTTTTATCATAGAAGATGAGCAAAGACTTGTTGAAAAGCTAAAAAGCCTAGAAATTGATTTTATTGTTTTGGCAGGATATCTAAGGATTTTGAGTGAAGACTTTTGTAAGCTATATAGCAATAGAATGATAAATGTTCATCCTTCTTTGATTCCATCATTTTGTGGCAAGGGCTTCTATGGGCTTAAGGTTCACGAAAAAGCTCTTGAATACGGAGTTAAAGTCAGTGGGGCTACTGTTCATTTTGTTAATGAAATCCCAGATGGTGGAAAGATTATAGATCAAAAAGCTGTAAGAGTTCACGAAGGCGATACGGCTGAAGATTTACAAAAGAGAGTTATGGCAGAGGCGGAACATATAATACTACCTCAGGCAGTTGAGAATGTTGCGCTCATGATAAAAAATGGAGAAATATAAAATGAATAAAATCGGAGTAAAGCAAGCTATTAGCGGAAACTCCTACTGTGGAAGAGGCATAATAATCGGCACTACGGGCAATCAAAAATGCGCAAGTGCATACTTTATAATGGGACGTTCTGATAACAGTCGTAACAGAGTATTTGTCAAGGACGGAGAGAATTTAATGATCAAACCTTTTGATGAGAGCAAGGTTACTGATCCATCTTTGATAATATACTATCCTGTAAGAAAGCACGGACAGAATCTCATCGTTACAAATGGTGATCAGACTGATACTATTTATGATTTCCTAGCTGATGGAAAGAGCTTTGAGGATGCACTAAGAACAAGGGAATACGAGCCAGATGCACCAAACTATACTCCTAGAATCAGCGGTATTGTTGAGCATGCAAAGGATGGTTTCAAGTATAAGCTAAGCATTTTGAAGCGAGAAGACGCAGATAATGAAACTTGCCAAAGAAACTTCTTTGAGTATTCATCAGTTCCAGGAATCGGTCACTTGATTCACACATATGTGCAGGATGGTAATCCGCTTCCAAGCTTTGAGGGAGAGCCAACAAAGATAGAAATAGAAAATGATATCGATACTTTTGCTAGTTCAATTTGGGAAAGCCTAGATAGCGAAAATAAGATTTCACTTTATGTAAGGTATTCCGATTTTGATGGTGGAAATGTTGAAGAACGCATAATCAACAAGCTTGGGAGGTAAGCAATGAAGTCTTTTCAGCTAAAATACGGATGCAATCCAAATCAGTCAGATGCTAGCATCTTCATGGAAGATGGAAGTGATCTTCCTATAGAAATACTAAACGGAAGACCAGGATATATAAACTTTCTAGATGCGTTTAATAGCTATCAGCTTGTAAAAGAGCTAAAGGAAGCGATAGGACTTCCAGCAGCAACTTCATTTAAGCATGTAAGCCCAACCTCTGCAGCTGTTGCAGTAAAGATGGACGATGTGCTAAAGAAAGCCTGTTTTGTTGATGATATAGAGGGACTTGATGATTCTCCTATAGCTACAGCTTATGCACGTGCAAGAGGAACAGAAAGAATGTGTTCTTTCGGAGATTTTGTTGCACTTTCTGATGAATGTGACGCAGTTACTGCACGTATTTTAAAGAGAGAGGTTTCAGATGGAATTATTGCACCTTCATATTCAGAAGAGGCTCTTGAAATACTAAAGACAAAGAAGAATGGTAACTATAACATCATCAAAATAGATCCAAACTACGTACCACAGGAAAGAGAAACTAAGCAGGTTTACGGAATCAGCTTCGTCCAGAATAGAAATAACTATAAGGTTGATGACTCCTGCTTTGAGAAGATTGTTACCGAAAACAAGGTTCTAAGTGATGAAGCAAAGCGCGATCTTACAGTTGCTTTGATTTGTCTAAAATATACTCAGTCAAATTCAGTTGCCTTTGCTAAGGATGGACAGGCAATTGGTATAGGAGCTGGCCAGCAGTCTAGAATTCACTGCACAAGACTGGCTGGAGAAAAGGCTGATTTCTGGCATTTACGCCAGTCACCAAAGGTTATAAACCTTCCTTTCAGAGATGATATAGGAAGACCTGAGCGCGATAACAGTATTGACATTTACCTTGGTAAATATCCAGAAGATGTACTAGCTGATGGCATATGGGAAGACATTTTCACAGAAAAACCAGAGGTATTTACATTTGAAGAGCAGAGAGAGTATCTTGACAGCATCAAAGATGTTTCACTTGCAAGCGATGCCTTCTTCCCATTTGGAGATAATATCGAAAGAGCAGCAAAGAGCGGTGTTAAGTATGTTGCTGAACCAGGTGGATCTGTCAGAGATGATAATGTCATAGAAGTTTGCAATAAATATAATATGGTAACAGTATTTACAGGAATGAGATTGTTCCATCACTAATAAGGAGATAGAAATGAAGCTGTTAGTTGTAGGTGGAGGTGGCAGAGAACATGCCATCATCAAAAAACTAAAAGAAAATCCAGCAGTAGAAGAAATATTTGCACTACCTGGAAACGGTGGAATTGCAAAGGATGCAACCTGTGTTGATATCGCAGCTACTGACCTTGATGGTGTAGTGAAATTTGCGAAAGAAAACAAAATTGACTATGCTGTTGTTGCGCCTGATGATCCTCTTGTGCTAGGTCTTGTTGATTTGCTTTCAGACCTTGGAATTCCATGCTTTGGCCCAAATAAAGCTGCTGCAATAATCGAAGGAAGCAAGGCTTTTTCTAAGGAATTAATGAAAAAGTACAATATCCCTACAGCAAAATACGAGATATTCAGTGATATGAACAAGGCATTCGAGTACGTTAGCAAGCAGAAAATGCCTATAGTTATTAAGGCTGATGGTCTTGCTCTTGGAAAGGGTGTAATCATTGCTGAAACATATGATGAAGCAAAAATTGCAATAAAATCCATGATGGAAGATAAGGTCTTTGGAGATAGCGGAAATCATATTGTCATTGAAGAGTTTCTCACAGGCCCAGAGGTGTCTGTTTTGAGCTTTACAGATGGAAAGACTGTAAAGCCAATGATTTCCTCAATGGATCATAAGAGAGCCTTAGATGGTGATTTAGGGCTGAATACAGGTGGAATGGGAACAATTGCTCCAAATCCATACTATACAGATGAAATAGCAGATAGATGCATGAAGGAAATATTTATACCAAGCATTGAAGCCATGAATTCAGAGGGAAGAAGCTTCAAAGGCTGCCTGTATTTTGGGCTCATGCTAACAGAGGATGGACCTAAGGTTATCGAATATAACTGTAGATTCGGAGATCCAGAAACACAGGTAGTTCTTCCTCTTCTAAAGTCAGATTTGCTAGAGGTCATGCAGGCTGTTACCGAGGAGAGACTTGAGGATTGTAAGGTAGAATTTGCAGATCAAAACGCATGCTGCTTAGTAATCGCTTCAGGCGGATATCCAGTAAGATATAGCAAGGGCTATGAAATCGAAATAAAAGGTGATATCGACAATTTATACTTTGCAGGTGCAGCTTTAAAGGATGGTAAGCTTCTTACATCTGGAGGCAGAGTGCTTGGAATCACAGCAATAGATGACAGTCTCAAAGGTGCAATTGATAAGGCATACGAGCAAGCAAAGCATGTTGATTTTAAAGACGCATACTATCGCAAGGACATTGGAGCAAGAGCGCTCAAAGCATTGGAGGAATAAGATGGTATATAGAATATATGTCGAAAAGAAAAACGAATTCGCACACGAAGCAGAAAGCTTGCGTAGCGAGCTAGTTGATATTCTTCAGCTAAAATCAGTAGAGCAGGTAAGAGTTGTTAATCGCTATGATGTTGAAGGCTGCAGCAAGGAAATCTTTGATGGAGCGATTAATACAGTATTCTCAGAGCCTCAGGTTGATACTGCGTCAAGCAAGCTATGCTATGGTGAAGACGAGAGCGTATTTGCTGTAGAATTTCTCCCAGGACAATTTGATCAGAGAGCAAACTCTGCATCTGAGTGCATACAGATTACAAGCAAGGGCGAAAGACCTCTAGTTCGCTCAGCAAAAGTATATATCATCAAAGGAAAGCTAAGTGAAGCAGAGCTAGATAAAATCAAGTCATATGTAATAAATCCAGTGGAATCAAGACTTGCATCTATGGATGAATTCGAAACTCTTAAGGTAGTTTACGAGATACCAACAGAGGTTGAAGTTTTAGATGGTTTCATAGACATGAACAGAAATGATCTTATGGATTTTATTCGTCAAAACGGTCTAGCCATGGACATCGCTGACCTTGAAATGTGCCGCAAGTACTTTGAATCAGAGAAGAGAAATCCTACTGTAACTGAGATTAAGGTAATCGATACATACTGGTCAGATCACTGCCGTCATACAACATTTAACACAACAATTGATAGCATTAAGTTTGAAGACGGAGATGCGGAGACGACATATGCAGACTATATAGAGACAAGAAAGGAACTTGGCAGAACAAAGCCTATTACATTAATGGATATGGGCACCATCGCTGCTAAGTACCTAAAGTCAAAGGGGCTTTTATCAAAGCTTGATGAATCCGAAGAAATCAACGCTTGCACAGTTAAGATGGACGTTGAAATCGATGGAAGAACAGAAAAATGGCTACTTCTTTTTAAGAACGAAACACATAACCATCCAACAGAAATTGAACCATTTGGTGGCGCAGCAACATGTATTGGTGGTGCTATAAGAGATCCACTTTCAGGTAGAAGCTATGTTTACTCTGCAATGAGAGTAACTGGTGCAGCTGATCCTCTTCAGCCTATAGAAAAGACCATAAAGGGTAAGCTCCCTCAGCGAAAAATCGTTACAACAGCAGCTGCTGGTTATAGTTCATACGGAAATCAGATAGGCCTTGCAACAGGCATGGTAGACGAGCTTTATCACCCTGGATATGCTGCTAAGAGAATGGAAATAGGTGCAGTTATAGCTGCGGCTCCTGCAGAAAATGTTAGAAGAGAAAGGCCAGCTCCTGGTGACCTTGTAATTCTTCTTGGTGGAAAAACAGGAAGAGATGGCTGCGGTGGTGCTACTGGATCATCAAAATCTCACACCGAAAACTCACTTGAGTCATGCGGTGCTGAAGTTCAAAAGGGTAATGCTCCAGAGGAGAGAAAGCTTCAGAGATTATTTAGAAATGCTGAGGCATCAAAGCTTATCAAGCGCTGTAACGACTTTGGTGCAGGCGGTGTATCCGTTGCTATCGGTGAACTTGCTGATGGACTTGATATAAATCTAAATAATGTACCTAAAAAATACGATGGACTTGACGGAACTGAGCTAGCTATAAGTGAATCTCAAGAGAGAATGGCTGTAGTAGTTGATAAGGCAGATGCTAAGAGATTCTGTGAGCTTGCAGAGCAAGAAAACCTCGAAGCGAGTATAGTTGCAGAAGTTACAGAAGAGCCATATCTAAAGATAAATTGGAATGGCAAGAGCATAGTAAACATCTCACGCGAGTTCCTAGATACAAATGGTGCAGAAAAACACATCGATATTACTGTTCCACCTCAGAAAAAGATAGTATTCGAGCATGCAGATGACTTCGAAACAGCATATAAGGACCTTCTTGGAGATTTAAATATCTGCTCAAAGAGAGGACTATCAGAGCGCTTTGACTCCACAATCGGAGCTGGAAGCGTGCTCATGCCTTTCGGTGGAAAGAGACAGAGAACACCTATTCAGGCAATGGTAAATCTTATATCTACAGAGAAGTCATTCAGTAATACTTGCTCGCTAATGTCGTGGGGCTTTAATCCTAAGATATCTGAAGCAAGCCCATATAAGGGTGCATACCTAGCTGTTGTAGAGTCTGTATCAAAACTCATTGCTACAGGTGCAAGCCTAGATGACACATATCTAAGCTTCCAAGAATACTTTGAGAAACTTGGACTAGATGGTAGCAGATGGGGTAAACCACTTGCAGCTCTATTAGGTTCATTTGCAGCTCAGAAGAACCTTGGAATTGCAGCTATAGGAGGTAAGGATTCAATGAGTGGAAGCTTTGAAGACCTAGATGTACCTCCAACGCTTGTTTCATTTGCTGTAACAACTGAGAACACTGATAAGATAATAAGCCCTGAATTTAAGGGTGCAGGCCATAAGGTTGTGCTACTTTCACCATGCTGTGGATATAACGCACTTCCAAATGGAGAATCACTTAAGTCAATCTATTCAAAGGTAAATGCTTTGATGAGAGAGGGAAAAGTGCTAAGTGCATACACTCCTTGCATGGGCGGTGTTGCTGAAGCTATCTTCAAAATGTGTATAGGTAATGGCCTAGGATTTAAATACGAAGACACATATGAACTAGAACAGATGTTCTCATATAAATATGGAAGCTTTGTACTAGAGCTTGCAGATGGAGTGAAAATCCCAGAAAATGCAGTTTTGATAGGTGAAACAACTGCAGAAAATAAGCTTTCTTGGAAAGACAAAGTCTTAACTTTTGATGAATTAGAAAGCATATACGAAGGAAAGCTAGAGCCGATTTATCCTTGCAATATTGAACCAAAGGCACAAAAGCTTGAGACATTTAACTACTCAGTAGGTGAGAGAACTCACAAAAATATGGGAATAGCAAAACCTAAGGTTCTTATTCCGGTATTTCCTGGAACAAACTGTGAATATGACACAGCAAAGGCATTTGAAGCTGCAGGAGCAGAACCTGAAATCTTTATAATAAAGAATCTAAGTGCTAAGCATGTAATGCGTTCAGTAGAAGATTTCGCTGAGAAAGTAAAGAAGTCACAGATGATATTTATACCTGGAGGATTCTCCGGCGGTGATGAACCTGATGGCTCAGGTAAGTTTATAACTGCATTCTTCAGAAACCCTGAAATTAAAGATGCCGTTACTGAACTACTAGATAAAAGAGAAGGTTTAATGGCGGGTATCTGCAATGGATTTCAGGCACTGATTAAACTTGGACTCGTTCCATATGGCAAAATATGCGATGTAGATGCTGATTTTCCAACGCTTACATTCAATGAGATAGCTAGACATCAGTCAAAGCTAATACGCACAAGAGTTGCATCAAATAAGTCTCCTTGGATGTCAAAAACAAAGCCTGGCGATATATTCACAACTCCAATTTCACACGGAGAAGGAAGATTTATAGCTAGTGATGAACTGATAAAGCAGCTTGCTGAAAACGGACAAATATTAACGCAGTATGTTGATTTAGACGGAAATGTTAGTGCAGACATTCAGTTCAATCCTAACGGCTCATATCAGTCAATTGAAGGTATAACATCTCCAGATGGTAGGGTACTTGGAAAGATGGCTCATTCAGAGCGTATCGGAAAAGATCTATATAAGAATGTTTCAGGAAACTTCGATATGAGAATGTTTGAATCAGCAGTTGAATACTTTAAATAAAACTTTTATGAAACAAATAAATTCACTTCATATCTAATCAAAAACATATAAATTTCAACCAAAGAGAAAGCCTTAGCGATAGGGCTTTCCTTATTTTGCAGAAAACCTAAAAGGCGCTATAGTGGAATATATGTAAAAGGGATTTGATATATCTATTCCTAAAATCATAATTTACGGAATAGATTAAGATAAGGTTTCAATATGGACAGCTTTGAGCTTGATAAAGCCCATGAGCCAATATTCTAAGCTTATATAATTTATAATTAAAATGAGATACATTACTGTATCTCACTTCATTGTAAAGAAATATATTTGCAAGTGTGGTTCTCTACCTAAGTTTATTAACGCCAGTGTTCTGTTCTATAATAATGCGATATATTTATCTATATACATATCTTTACTATATCTTAGCTTGAAAATATTCTGAGCAATTCTAGTCAAGGCTACTTATTAGCTTTAGATTTATAGAATTGTAGCTGTATATCCTGCTTATACTGCATTTAAGGAATATACGCGATTTTAGGCGATTTTCTTATGGTATAAAGATATACCCTTATTAATTAAAATCGCTTAAAACGCAAATTAGAGTCTCGTTATTTTGTGCATATTTAGTCTTATGCAGGAATCATCAGTTTCTGGCCAGCAGTAAGAGTATCAGCAGAAACATTGTTTAATTTCTTGATCTCATATATGAATTTACGAATATCTTTAGAATCATCCATATGTCTCTCAGCGATGCTCCAAAGTGTGTCTCCAGGTTGAACGGTAACTGTCTCATATACATTTGCTGATGAACCGCTAGCATTAATAGCACCAGTAATTGTGCTAAATGCACTCATAACTAATAAAATAAATACTACTGTAAAAATTATAAATCTGCTCTTATGCTTTACTCTATATTTGTTAAACATCATCTATACCTCCATAGAAAACGAATATTTGTTTGTTTTCTATATAATATCAGAATGAATGTTCGTTGTCAACATAAAAAGAACAAATGTTTATATGTTTTTATTTCGATACTTTCTTATAAAGTTTCTCCATATATCCGGAGATTTTTTTTCGCTTTAGAATGCAGATTCCTGTAATTACAAGGACTACAGCGACTACTATTGCAAGTGCTGTATAATTTTTAGAATAATACAAGGTCCCTACCAATATACTTACGCTCATGGCTGGAGTTCTACCTAATAAAGAAAAAAGAACAAATGCTTTGAAATTCATATTTGATAATCCACCTATATACCCTACTATATCCTTAGGGAATCCTGGGATCAAATAGATTAGAAATACGATAGTATATCCCTTTTGACTGTTTAGGTGGTCGAGATAGTTATCGATTTTATGGTTTTTGAATAGAACTTTGATAGATTCTCTGCCCAATATTTTGGCGAGATAAAATGATATAAATGTGCCTATAAAGGCTCCTATAACAGAGAAAATAAGCGTTTTAGGGAAGCCGAATAGATAGCCAGCTCCTATTTGAAAAAACTGCCCAGGTATTACGCTTATGACTATTTGGGCAATCTGAATTCCTATGTACATAAACACAGTTTTAGAGCGATGAGCATTGAGAAATGCAGTTACATCGTCTAGACTTTTGAAGCTCTTCATCATATCCTTTTGAAATATAAAAAGATATAGTGGAATAGCAATCATAATTCCAAATAGTAATATAAGCTTTAGTATAGCTATTAATTTGTTTATCTTCTCTTTTTTGTTCATTATAAGTTAATTAATCCCTTTTTATACATGCTATCTGCAGCCTTTAGAACTCCAAACTTGGCATGTTCATATGTAAGTCCGCCCTGAAAATACACATTAAATGGCTCTCTTATAGGAGCATCTGCGCTGAGCTCTATAGAAGATCCCTGAACAAAGGCACCTGCAGCCATAACGACCTTATCCTCATATCCAGGCATGTCCCATGGAAGCGGAACAACATGAGAATCAATTGGTGCAGCCGCCTGAATTCCTTGACAGAATGCCACAACTGAAGCTTCATCTCTGAGGCAGATAGCCTGTATTATATCGTTTCTTTTTACATTTGAGTCTGGGCATACATCAAAGCCTAGCTTTTCGAATACCTTTGCACAAAGCATAGCGGCCTTTACAGCAGAATTCACAGTCCTTGGAGCTAGAAATATACCCTGAAGTACACTTCTTGTTTGGCCAAAAGTAAGACCACATTCTGAGCCAATTCCTGGGCATGTGAGCCTATATGCAATTCTATCTATAATTTCTTTACTAGCGCACACATAACCACCAGAGAGTGCTAAACCGCCACCTGGATTTTTTATCAAAGAGCCAGCGATTACATCAACACCAACATCTGTAGGTTCAAATTCTTTTACAAACTCACCATAGCAATTGTCAGCCATAACTAGAATTTCAGGGTTTATGCTATGAACTAAATCAGCAACTTCCTTCATTTGATCAAGCTCTATAGATTTTCTCCAGCTATATCCAGTTGATCGCTGCATGCATACAAGCTTTGTTTTTTCTGTGATTGCAGAACGAAGAGTTTCCATATCAATATTATTGTCAACATCTAACTCAACCTGCTTATATTTGATTCCATATTCAATTAAGGAGCCCATTCCGGAGCCTCTTATTCCAATTACCTCTTCTAGTGTATCGTAAGGACCTCCTGTGCAGTAAATCATCTCATCTCCAGGTCTTAGGATGCCAAACAATGTAACTGCAAGAGCATGAGTTCCGTTAACCATCTGGGTTCTAACAAGAGCACTCTCTGTGTGGAAGATATCTGCATAGACTCTTTCGACCGCATCACGGCCTATATCATCATATCCATATCCGGTGTTCCAATTGAAGTGATTATCAGATATTCTGTTGTTTTGGAAGGCGTTAAGAACTTTGAGCTGGTTGTATTCTGTTATCTGATCTAGTTCGTTAAATTGATCCTTAAGCTCATTCTCACATTCTTGCACGAATTCAATTATATTTTCGCTTATTTTAAAGTTATCTATTAGAAAATCTTTTGTTGTTTTTGTGTTCATTTTCTTACAATATTGTCCTTATTCGTTTTCGTTTTGATCTATGCTGCCTTCTTTTCGCTCTTCTTCCCATTCCATTTCGTTTACAAGGTTTCGCTTAACGTTCTTCTTATGCTGAGCGTAAAGCTGTGTAGTTGTTACCTGCTCGTGATCTAAAAGCGCGGCTACATCGTAGATTGAATTTCCTCTTCCAATCAGACTAGTTGCAGTTGTCGCTCTAAGTTTGTGAGGACTGTATCCCCCGTCTCTTGATGTATGAAGAGCTATGGATGTGTACTTCTTTACAAGCTGCCTTAGCTGCCTTTCCGTCATACGCTTTCCTTGTAGCGATAGAAATAGAGCGTTTTTGTGCTCAGGCATAAGAGTATCTTCTTTTGGTCTTTCATTATCTATGTAGTCATGAAGGCACTCGCTTACCGACTTGTTCAGTGGCATGGTGCTTTCCTTACCACGCTTACGGTAAATTATGAACTCACCTCTATTGAAATTAAAAGAATCGATGTTGAGTTGCCAAAGCTCAGAAAGTCTGAGGCCATAAGTTATGAAAAGCATCAGTATTGCCTTATCTCTCTTCTTAGTTTTCTTCCAAAAATTATATTCTTGTTTTGTTAGACCAGTACCGTTTGTAACAGCATCTAGCATTAGCATTACCTCATCGTCCTGAAGGGCCTTAATCTCCTTTTCTCCGGCTTTTTGCACCCTTATAGGATCGAATCCATCTGTGATATTCTTTGGGAGTATTTCATCTCTATAAAGCTGTTTAAACATAACCGATAATGAAGATTTTTTTCTAGCCAAGGTCTTGTTGCTATTTTCGTAAACATATGTATTCCCGCTTTCTTCATCAAAGATAGAATAATGGCGGCAGTAGTCAATGAACAGATTGATATCCATGGCTTTTAGCTCGGCAAGCTCACTTGCTTTGATATCGGAGACTTTTTTTGCACTAGTTAAATCGGTCTGATTGATAAGATACTCAAAGAAGAAGTTAATGTCTCTCAGATAAGCGAGTCTTGTCATAGGAAGAACATTTCCTCTTAGGTAGATGAAAAAACTGCGCATAAACCTAGGCATCAAAGCCTCAAATTCCTCGCATTTGCTGTAGATTTCGGCCTCGTGCATTACTATGTTATCTGGTTTATTGCTCTTATTGCTGATTATAAGTTTTTTTCCAACCATGTAATTATCTCCCTGATAGAATCTTTATCATCCTTTGATTCTGATAGATCAAACCACTTCATATCATCGTAGCGCTTAAGCCATGTGATTTGCCTTTTAGCAAAGTGACGCGTGTTTTTCTTGATAGTGTCTATTGCTGTCTCTAAATCGTATTCCCCATCAAAATAAGCTAATACTTCCTTATAGCCTATGCCCTTCATAGATATGTCTGACTCAGAAAGTCCCATCTCACGAAGCATCTTAACCTCTTCAAATAACCCCTCTTTTACAAGAACGTCAACTCTCCTGTTAATTCGATCATATAGCTCTTCCCTGTCTCTTCTAAGGCCAATAAGTATAAATTCATATTTGTCATTTAGGCTTAGGTCTTTAGCAAAATCCTTAAGCTTATTTCCTGACTTTGCGCTTTCTATAGCCCTTACTACCCTTCTAACATTGTTAGGATGTATGCGCTTTGCTGAATCTGGATCGCATTCATTTAATATTGCATGAAGCTCTAGATTTCCCTTTTCTTCAGCTATTTTATATAGTTCGTCTCTTAGGCTATCATCACTTGGTGCTGCTGCAAAGTCAAGATCAAAGAGCAAGGCGTCAAGATATAGCCCTGTTCCTCCAGCTATTATAGGAAGCTTTCCTCTGCTCAGAATATCGTCTATAGAGCTGCTTGCAAGCTCCTTATATTTAGCTACGCTAAACATCTCGCTAGGGTCAACGATGCCAATAAGATGATGTTTGACTTGATTTAGCTCGTCAGGACTAGGCTTTGCACTACCTATGTCCATGTATTTATATAGCTGCATGGAGTCGCACGAAACAATCTCGCCATCAAATTTCTTTGCGATTTCAATCGAATATGCTGTTTTTCCAACGGCTGTAGGCCCACAAATTGCAACTATCTTGTTCATATTTCCTCGTTAAACTATCCTCTTGAACATGCGTTCTATTTCCCTAATGCTAAATCTCACAAAAGTAGGTCTTCCATGCGGGCATGAAAACGGATTGCGACATTGCTTGAGTGACCTTAGAAGTTCTTCAGCCTCCTCTTGCGATATCATGTCATGGGCTTTGATAGCACTTTTGCAAGATTTTGTAATTAGCTTATCAATTACAATCGTGTTATTAAGCTTTACTCCTTCTGCAAAGCTATCTATAAAGTCATTAACAAAGCTTTCAGCTTCAGAAATAGTTACAAATTCAGGTATTTCCTTTACTATGTAGGTGTTTTCACCAAAGCTTTCGATAAGATAGCCCATGGCACTTAGTGCACCTAGCCATTCCTCATCATCTGTAGTCAAAATGTTAGGGGCATCAAAGGTAAAAGGTAGTAGTAAAATTTGACTGTTTTTTTCACTACTAAAATATGTGTTTATAAATTTCTCGTAGTTTACACGCTCATGAGCAGCGTGCTGGTCAATCAAATAGAAATTGTCATCATCGCTTGCACTTATGTAGGTACCAAAGATTATGTCTCCAAGTTTAAGATTGTCAAAATCAAAAGGTGCCTTCGCACTGTAGTTCAAATCTGGCGTGCCAAAGCTGATCTTAGAACTATCTGAAGAGGATTTCAGCTCGGCTGATATAGGTTTTATTTCTGCTGGAAAAATTGATTCATCACTTGCTTTCTTTTGATACTCATCTTCTCCATCTTTGATAACTGTATCTGAAACTTCGTTTGGAATAATGAACTTTGACTCAAAGTCTCTTTTGGTTTGCAATAAACTTCTTATGTTTATTTGTTCGGAGTCATCATCTGTTTTCTTTGCCTTTTGACTTGTTTTGAATTCTTCTTCTGGAGTATTTATTTTTTTCTCTGCTAGCTTGACAAGGCTATCTTTTGGCTCGCTCATGGCCTGATTGCTTGCAAGAGCATGAATGACTGCTTCACAAACTGCACTGCTGACAGCTACTTCGTCATCAAATCTAACTTCTTTCTTATTAGGATGTATGTTTACATCAAGTTTTTCGGGATCAACTTGAACAAAGATGAATGCTACAGGATAGCGTCCCTCAAATAATCTCTCTTTATACCCTGCACTAAGTCCCTTTTCTATAGTGTTGCTCTTTACAACTCTGCCGTTTACAAAGAAGAACTGGCTTCTTCTGTTATTCTTTGATAGTGAAGGTTTAGAAATGTATCCTTCTACGGAAATTCCATCTCTTTCAAAGTGAAGTTCTAGTAAATCCCTAAAATCTCTCTCTTTATAGACGGAAATAATCGTTTTGAGCCTTTCTCCTAGTCCAGGTGATACAAATATCGATTTTCCATTACTAATAAGGCTAAAGCGTATTTCTGGGCGCGTGAGAGCCATCCTAGATATGAGGTCTACGACTAGTGAAGTCTCAGCAGATTCACTCTTCAAGAACTTGGCTCTAGCTGGCGTATTATAGAACAAATCAGTTACAACTATGCTAGTGCCTTCAGGGCAACCTACAGCTGTTCTTGTTACTATATCACCACCATGTATAACTACCTTTGTTCCAGTTTTGGAATCTCTAGTTTTTGTAAGCATTTCCGTTCTTGTTACAGCTGCAATGCTTGCCAGGGCTTCTCCTCTAAATCCGAGTGTTTCTATGTGTCTTAAATCATCTGCTGTACATATTTTGCTAGTAGCATGCCTGAGAAATGCTTTTTCGGTATCTTCAAAATCAATTCCTGAGCCGTTATCGGTAACTCTAATGTATTCCTTGCCGCCACTACGTATTTCTACGGTAATTGAAGAGGCACCGGCATCTATAGAGTTTTCGGTGAGCTCTTTGATTATGGAGACGGGTCTATCTACAACCTCGCCTGCTGCTATCTTATCGGCAACATTTTTAGTGAGTATATTTATCATATTCGCCTCTGAATTTATTACTTTATTGATCAATAAATATATTAGTTAATTGAATCCTTGAGTTTCATAATTATTTCTATGGCTTTTGCTGGCGTCAAATGCATGATATCAATTTCTTTTATTTTCTGAGCTAGTTCATCGTATGGACCAGGCATAAATAGCGATAATTGATCTTCACTAACTGTAGCAGTTTTTGTTGATATGTTTATTTCACTAGCTGATTCTTCTAGTTCAGCTAACTTATTTTCGGCATTATCTAGAAGAATCTTTGGAACTCCTGCCAGCTTTGCAACATGGATTCCGTAGCTTCGGCTTGCTGCTCCAGGCACAATCTTATGCAGGAATACGATATCACCATCATCTTCTGAAACATCTACATTAAGGTTCTTGACGCCATCGATTTGATCTTCTAGTGCTGTTAGCTCATGGTAGTGTGTTGCAAAGAGAGTGCGTATATGAGTTTTATCATTGCAGAGGTATTCTACACAAGACCAAGCTATTGAAAGTCCGTCATATGTACTTGTTCCCCTACCTATCTCATCAAGGATTATAAGGCTTCTGTCGCTTGCACAGTTTAGAATGTATGATAGCTCGCTCATTTCAACAAAGAATGTAGACTGACCACCTGAGAGATTATCAGATGCTCCAATTCTAGTAAATATTCTATCTACTACACCTATCCTTGCCCTTTCACATGGAACAAAGCAGCCGGCCTGAGCCATAAGAACTATCAAAGCATTTTGTCTCATATATGTGGATTTACCCGACATATTAGGACCTGTGATTATCATTAGACTAGAATCTGTATCATTGAGATATGTATCATTTGATACGAACTGCTCACCGCCTTCCATCCTCTCTACGACAGGATGGCGTCCTGCTTCTATGACAAGTTCCTTACTGTTATCTACAATAGGCTTTGTATAGCCATAATTTCGGCTTACAGCGGCGAAAGAGCAAATTACGTCCAAGATTGCGATTGCTTTTGATGTGTCCTGTATTTCTTTAATTCTTGCCTCTATCTGCGTACGAATAGAAACGAATATTTCATACTCTAGTTTATTTATTTTGGTTTCGGCATTAAAAACTAGATTTTCAGTCTCCTTAAGTTCAGGAGTTATATATCTTTCGTTATTAACAAGTGTTTGTTTACGGATATAGTCTTCTGGGACTAAATCTGAATTTGCACGCGTTACATCTATGTAATAACCGAATACCTTGTTATAGCCTACTTTGAGGGTTTTTATGCCTGTTCTTTCTCTCTCGTGTGCTTCTAGCCCTGCTATCCAAGTCTTTGCATCTTTGATAGATGCTTTTAGATTATCTAGGTCCTCAGAGTAACCATCGATAATAAGCCCACCTTCTTTGATTGTAAAGCCTGCATTTTCGGATATGGACTCAGTTATTAAATCTGCTATATCTTCTAAATTTGATATTCCATCGTGTATATATTTTAGAAGATTAGAACCAGAGCTTGATAAGTCGGCTTTGATATTTGGAAGGACTGCTATTGAATTTCTAAGTGCTATTAGGTCTTTGCCGTTTGCTGTTCCTGTTGCAATTCTTGCAGCTAATCTTTCGAAGTCATAGATTTTCTTGAGTGATTCTACTAAGTCATTCTCAAGAAGTGGATCTAGATATATTTCCTCTACTGCATCAAGTCTATCATTGATTTTCTCTGTATCATTTAGGGGTTCTCTCAGCATTTTTTTGATAAGTCTTGCGCCCATGGCTGTCTTTGTCTTATCTAAAACGCCTAGCAATGAACCTTTGATATTCTTATCGTAGAGAGTTTCTGTTATTTCTAGATTTCTAAGACTTGCCTTATCAAGTGACATTTGGTCGTTTAGCTCAAAATAAACACAGCTTGTTATCTGGTTTAATCCTTGCCTCTGCGTTTCCATCAAATAGCTTAAAAGAGCACCTAAGTTCTTTTGGCAAAGCTCTCTATCCGCAATTCCTGAAACGAGAAATGCTCCCTTGCCTAAGAGTTCTTCTAGTATGTCTTTTGCTGCCTTTGATGAATAGTATTTATCGGATTTTATCTGGACATATGCACCGCTAGCATCTGCGAGTTTTTCTTTAGAAAAAATCTCCTCAAAGCCCTCATTTACAATGATTTCCTTGCATCCAATACGACTGACTTCATTAATCATGTCGTTATATATGTCATTACCTGCAGTCATCTCAGTTGTCCTAAGCTCACCTGTTGATATATCGCAATAGGAAATTGAAATTCCAGCCTTATCGCAATATATAGCTGCTAGGTAGTTGTTTTCGTTCTCGTTTAGCATCATCTGTGAGGTTAGAGTTCCCGGAGTTATAATTTTAATAACGTCGCGTTTAACTATACCCTTTGCTGTAGCTGGGTCCTCAACCTGCTCACAAATACCTACTTTATATCCTTTATCGACTAGTTTGTGAATGTAAGTTTCTGCAGAATGAAAAGGAACTCCACACATGGGAGCACGTTCTTCTTGTCCGCAGTTCTTACCTGTGAGCGCAATTTCTAGCACCCTCGAAGCCTCGAGAGCATCGTCGTAAAACATTTCGTAAAAATCGCCAACTCTATAAAAAAGTATACAATCCTGATATTGGTCCTTTATTTGAAAATATTGCTCCATCATCGGAGATAGTTTCTTCGGCATATATTACCTTTCTCAAAATAGTCTAATAAGCAAATTAGGCAGCGAACCTAAGATTCGCTGCCCTCTGTAATCATTATTTACCAAGCTTCTTGTTGTAAGCTTCGATACCGAGCCTAATAAGTTCAGCACCTCTTCTCATATCGTCCTTGTTTAGTACGTAAGCGATACGGATTTCGTCCTTACCTAGTCCTGGTGTAGCGTAGAATCCTTCAGCTGGTGCAAACATTGTTGTCTCACCGTTGTCTTCGAACTCTTCTAGCATGAACATTAGGAAGTCTTCAACATCTGCTACTGGAAGCTTAACTGTCATGTAGAAAGCTCCGCCTGGAACCTGGCATACAGCGCCTGGAATCTTCATGATCTCTTCGTATGCAGCATCTCTTCTTCCGCAGTACTCAGCCTTAACCTCGTCATAGTATGACATTGGAAGCTTGAATAGCTCAGCTGAACCAACCTGATCTACAGTTGAAACGCAAAGTCTTGCCTGTGCAATCTTCATTACGTTGCCCATGAACTCTTCGTTCTTGGAGATAAGTAGACCAATTCTTGCTCCACATGCAGAGAATCTCTTTGATACTGAGTCGATGATGATAACTCTGTCAGCAATTTCAGGAATCATACCAAATGATGTTACTTCACGATCATCGTATGCAAACTCTCTATATACTTCGTCTGCGATTATAAATAGGTCGTGTTCCTTAGCGATTTCGCCGATTAGCTTCATTTCTTCTAGTGTTAGAACGTTACCTGTTGGGTTACCTGGGCTGATACAGCAGATAGCTCTTGTCTTATCGTTGATCAATGGCTCAATCTGCTCTCTTGTTGCATAGGTGAATCCATCCTCAGCCTTTGTTGTGATAGGTACAACCTTACCACCAGCTGTTGTCAAGAATGAATGGTAGTTTGTGTAGAATGGTTCTGCAATAAGAACTTCTTCACCTGGGTTAACAAGTGCAAGGAATGCCATTGTTAGCGCTTCTGAACCACCGTTTGTAACGATCATGTCTTTTCTGTCGTAATGCATGTCGTACTGCTTGAAATAATCGATTACTGAATCCTGTAGTGAAGTCAATCCGCCAGACTCAGCATATTTGATTACTGCCTCATCAAAGCTCTTGATTGCCTGCATAAAGCACTCTGGTGTTGCTACATCAGGTTGTCCGATGTTAAAGTGATAAACTTTCTTGCCCTGCTCTTTTACCTTTGCGGCAACAGGATTGAATTTTCTTATTGGTGAAAATTGCATCTCCTGCACTCTGTTAGAAAATTTCATAACTCACAGCTCCTTTTAATAATATAAGATAATTTATACCAACTCTGCATGAGAGATTTGGACTACTTCTGAGACATTAAAATTGTCTGTATATGACTTATTATAACCTATATTTTTCTGTTTGTTAAGATGTAAAAGATACTCTATATTGCCTTTTGCACCTGTAATTGGAGAAAATGTTAAGTTTTTGGCAATTAAATTATTTTCATGCGCATAAGAAATTACTTTTTCTATAACTTCTTCGTGGACTTTGGTATCTCTTACAATACCATTTTTTCCCACCTGTTCCCTTCCGGCCTCAAACTGAGGCTTAACTAGGCATAGGATTGAGCCTCCATCTTTAAGTAGTTTTGCAGCAACAGGAAAGATAAGTTTAAGTGAAATAAATGATACATCCATACTCATAAAATCGATTTCTTCATCGACTTGAGACGGATCAAAATACCTAAAATTACACTTCTCAATATTTACAACTCTGCTATCGCTTCTAAGCTTCCATGCAAGCTGTCCATAACCAACATCAATAGCATAAACCTTTCTTGCTCCATTTATAAGCATGCAGTCTGTAAAACCACCAGTTGATGCACCTATGTCCATGCATACCTTATCTTTTAGGTCTATATCAAATAAGTCTATAGCCTTCTCAAGCTTAAGACCACCTCTGCTTACATATGGACATAAATCTTGCTTAACGGTAATATCACAGTCGGTATTTATAGACATACCAGCTTTGTCGCTTATTTGACCGTCAACAAATACAAGTCCCGCCATTATAGCGGTCTTTGCCTTTTCTCGTGATGGGTAAAATCCCTTCTTTACAAGAAGTACATCAAGCCTTTCCTTCAAGTTCTTGCCTTATCCTTTCCGCTATCGATTCAGCATCAAGACCATACTTTTTATATAAGTATTCGCAGTCGCCGTGTTCAATAAACTTGTCAGGCCATCCTAATTTAACAACCCTATTTGTGTAATTTGCAGCTATATATTCGCCAAAACCACCACGAATCAGATTGTCCTCTAATGTCACAATAAGTTTATCACTTGAGTCAATGATGCTATCATCAAAAGGTTTTAGCACAGACGCACTGCACACCTTAGCATCTATTCCCTGTTCTTTTAAAATCTCTGAAGCTTTAATAGCTTTATTTAACATAGTTCCAACAGCTATTATATTTACATCCTTACCTTCTGAAATCACATTGTTTTTGAGTTCAAAAGAACATTCGATGTGACTTGTCATATCAGCACTTCCTCTTGGGTATCTGATAGCAAAAGGTGCATCCTTTGATATAGCATATTCGAGCATGTCTTCTAGTTGATGTGCATCGCAAGGTGCCAGCACTGTCATATTAGGTAGTGGAAGCAAATACGATAAATCAAAGATACCGTGATGAGTTTCGCCGTCAGCACCAACTATACCTGCTCTATCTATTGCGAAAGTAACTGGAAGTTTCTGCAGACAGACATCCTCAATGATTTCGTCATATGCTCTCTGTAAAAACGATGAATATATTGCAACCACTGGATGCATACCGCCTAGGGCAAGTCCTGCGGCAAAGATGCATGCATGGGCTTCTGCTATGCCTACATCAAATACTCTTTTAGGATACTTGTCTCTCATTTGGTCAAGACCGGTTGCCGTACACATTGCAGCAGTAAGCGCAACGAGTTTATCGTTTTTCTCTGCAAGTTCAAACATCTTTTTTCCAAAGATTTCTGAATAGCTAGTCTGTGACTTTGATAGAGTAACTCCTGTCTCCTTATCAAAAGCACCTATTCCATGGAATTTATCCGGATTTTGTTCTGCCTGCTTGTACCCCTTGCCCTTCTTTGTTTTGAAGTGCACTAAAACGGGTCCTGGAGCATTTTTCGCTTGATTTAGGCCTCTGAGAACATCTGACATATTGTTGCCATCAAAAGGACCTAGATAAGTAATTCCTAGCTCCTCGAATATAACTCCACCTGAGAAAATAGCATACTTAACAGCTCTTTTGAGACCAGCTATGCCCTTGCTTAGTGGCTTTCCTAGATCAGGGATTTTGTTTATAGCTTTCTTTATGTTGTTCTTTGTATTTTGATACTCTGAAGAGGTTCTTAGTTTACTTAGGTGCTCTGAAAGTCCACCGTTTATCTCTGATATTGACATTCCATTATCGTTTAAAACGATTATAACTTTTGACCCTAGGCTCCCAAGGTTATTTAGTGCCTCAAAAGAAGGTCCTCCGGTCATTGCACCATCCCCAATTACTGCGATAACTTCTTCATCGCTCTTGTTAAGATCTCTAGCTACTGCAAGTCCCATGGCTGCAGAAATAGAGGTACTCGAATGTCCTGTATCATAGACATCGTACTCGCTTTCCGAACGCTTTGGAAATCCTGACATTCCATCGTTTTGTCTTAGAGTACTGAACTGATCAGCTCTTCCTGTCAAAATTTTATGTATGTACGATTGATGTCCGACATCCCAGATAAGCTTATCCTTTGGAAAATCAAAAATCCTATGTAATCCGACACTGATTTCAACAACGCCAAGATTTGAGGCAAGATGTCCTCCTGTCTTTGATATTGTGTCTATCAAAAATGCCCTTATTCCTGTACTTAAAAGCTCAAGGGAATTTTCATCCATTGACTTTATATCCTCGGGTAGCTTGTAATCTTTAATATGATTCGACATTTCATTCCTCGATTAATCGTTTCTAGATGCTAGCTTTCTGACAAGATTACGGAAAAACTCTGCATTATCGTAGTAAGGTGCAATAGCCTCAACTGCTTCATTAGTAAGCTCATCAAGGCGTTTAATTGAGTTCTCTAACCCATTTACTGAAATATATGTTGTCTTAGCCTTAGCTGCGTCTGTACCAGTGTTCTTACCTAGCATTTCAGGGTTACCTTTTACATCTAAAATATCATCGGCAATTTGGAAAGCTAGACCAAGACACTCTGCATACTTTGTCATGTTCTTTACCATCTCATCATCAGCGTTTCCTAGGTAAAGCCCAGCTCTAACAGCAGCGGTAAGGAGTGCACCAGTTTTATTTATGTGAATATATTCTAGCATCTCATTAGTACAGTCTGTGTTTTCATTTTCTATATCAGATGCTTGACCTGCTATCATTCCGCCTACCCCTGCAGCCTTTGCAATGCAGTACATTGCATTTATGCGTTTCTTTAGCTCCTCTGGTTTATCAAAATACATTAGAAGATTCTTATTCATAACTTCAAATGCAGTATTTAAAAGTCCATCGCCTGCAAGTGTTGCCATTCCATCTCCATAAACCTTATGGTTTGTTGGTCTTCCCCTTCTAAGATCGTCATCATCCATAGCTGGTAGATCATCATGAATCAAGGAATATGTGTGTATGTATTCCATTGCACATGCAAATGGTAGCGCCTCCATAGAATTTCCACCTGCAAACTCACAAGCAGCAAGTAGTAAAACAGGCCTGAGACGCTTTCCTCCAGCGGTAAGCGAATAGACCATGGACTCATATAAAGTGTTACTCATAGCATCTACACGTGGTAGATAGTCTAGCAAATAGTCATTAACTAGCGATTTATATTCGTTATAGTCTTCTCTCATTCCTACTCTCCTTGATAAACCTCTATTTTCTGCTTTGCATTATCTAAGATATCCTTACAAAGCTTATAGCATTCGTTTCCTTCTTCGAAGTACTTTATTGTATCCTCTAGGGATATGTCCTTTGCCTTTAGTTTCGTTGCTATATCATTAAGTTTTGCAAGAGCTTCCTCAAAACTTATATCCTGCTTATTATCTGCCATATTATACGTCCTCCAATATGTCATAAATCCTGCAATTTGCACTTCCATCGGAAAGATTGAGCTTGTAGCTTGCTTCGTTTTGGAGCCTGCTTACACTAGCTATCGGCATGCCATTTTCGTCTGAAAGTATGCTATATCCTCGCTCAAGTATTGCCTTAGGATTATTTTCGCTCAGCAAAATAGCGAGCTGATTGAGCGTGTTTTCATAGCTTTGAATTTTATTAGTCAAAATGTGAGAAATGCTGTCATGGATGTTTTTTATCCTTATCTCATCGTACATGAGTCTATTGCTTAGATTAAGGGAAATATCCTCGTGCAATTTATTGATTTTCTCATATAAAAGTTTCATGTCTGGTACTGCAAGTTCAGCAGCAGCTGTAGGGGTCTCTGCCCTTACATCGGCAACAAAATCGGATATAGTAAAGTCAATCTCATGTCCTACTGAAGATATTACAGGTATCTTGCAGTCGAATATGCTTCTTGCTAACTCTTCACTGTTAAAAACCATCAGGTCTTCAGGTGAGCCTCCACCTCTACCGACTATCAAAAGATCTAGGTCGTCACTTCTAGTATCAGAAAGGAATTTAATCATTTGACTTATTTCTGATGGGGCTCTATCGCCCTGAACCGCGACTGGGAATATGCTGACATCCGTAAGTCTTGTTCTTGATTGAATTATTGCTAGTATATCCTTTACAGCAGCACCCGTCTCAGATGTAACTACTCCAATATGCTTTGGAAATGCAGGAAGTGGTTTCTTGTGCTTTGGATCAAAGAGTCCTTCTTTTTCTAGTCTTGCCTTTATCTTTGCAAATTCAGCAGCTAAAGCACCCTCGCCTTCTATCTCTACGCTAGTGACATTAAGTGAGTAGTATCCACCTTTTTGATAAACACTTACTTGTCCAGTGAGAATTACTTCATCACCATCACTTAGCATCTCGGTGAGTAGCATTGCTCTTTGCTTAGCCAAAAAGCAGTTGATTTTACTCTTATGGTCAGAAATGCTGAAATAAACATGTCCTGTTCCGTGATATTTGATTGAGGTTATCTCTCCTTTGACTACTACATTACAAAGAAGAGGATCTGTAGCAATAACCTTGCCTATATACTCGTTCAGCATGGAAACTGAAACAGGTTTTATTGCCATATTTTTTCACCTCCAAGCAAAGATATTCCTATTGCATTATCTGATGAAAGCCTTGGCTCGCAAAATACAAAATTATGCTTTGCATCTGCTTCATCAAGCATTTTTCTTAATGTCTTGCTCGAGGATACCCCTCCTGCAAACAAGAAATCATTAATTCTATATCCGTCATATACGTCTTCTAGCATATCCAAAATAGCTGAACTAATGCTAGAAAAAACACCTAGTATAAGATGATTTAAATCATCTTTGTCTAATGTTCTTCCGTCAATATATCTAAAAACCGCAGATTCTATACCAGAAAGATTGATATATCCTGATTTAGATTTTATCTTTGGAAGATTAATTTTCTTTGATAAATTAGACTGGTTTAAGCGGTCATAAGCAATGTTATCAAGCTCTTCTCCACATGGAAAAATCAGGCCTAGCTCTGTCCCTATACGGTCAAGTAACTGCCCAAATGAAATATCCTTTGTTCCACCTATAATGCTAAGCTCTCCATCTTCATATAAAAGAACCTCTGTAGTTCCTCCTGAAAAATGCAAACTCACGTAGTGCTTTGAATCGCTAAGCTCGGTAAATCTTGATGCTGCGCGTACATGTCCATCTTGGTGTGAAAACCTATATAAAGGGCATTTAAGACTGCTAGCAAGTACATTTGCCTGTGATACTCCAGCTAGAAATGCTGGCATGTATGAGCCAGATATGTTCCTTGGCTTATCAGAGACGGATACACATGCTATATCACATGCATCAAAGTTTCTAAACATATCATCAAAAATAATGGGCAAATTGTTGATATGCTGAAAAAGCGCTTCCTGCTGTCTTAGTCCGCGCTTTCCTTTATCCACATTTAGCAGAATTCTCTTATCATAGACTATATCACCGTCGATATTAGTAAGCGCTATCGAAGTCTTATAATTGCTTGTATCTATGCCAAGTGAATACTTCATTTAGTTCTAATTTTCCTTTGATCTTGAAATGGAACCTAAGATTCCATTGATATATGAAGATGATTTTTCCTCTCCATACTTCTTTGCGAGCTCTACAGCCTCGTTAATTGAAACTGAATCAGGCATTTCGTCTAAAAAGAGAATCTCACATACAGCAAGTCTTAGAACTGCAAGATCTGTCTTTGGCATTCTACTTACAGTCCAGTTACGACAGTTAGCAGAAATCTTCTCGTCGATTTCTGACTTCTTATTGCAAACAAGTGAGAGCAGGTTTCTGCAATACTCCTCTTGTTTCCCCATCTCGAGATTTTCTAAATACTTTCCTTGTTCATCAATATCGAATTCATTGTTCACATCGAGTTGATAAAGGATTTGCATAATAATCTCACGCGCATTCTGTCTTGTCATAAGTTCTCTCCTAATATGCGTACACCTTGTACATGTACATTTATCTCTTCTGTATTTATTCCAATAACATCCTTGACATAGCTTTTTACAGTTTTCTGTATCTGCCAAGCTAGCTGTGGAATTTGCACGCCGTATGATACGATTATGTATAGGTCTATGCCTAATGCATCGTTTTTTTTGTATAGCTTAACTCCCCTGCTTGCTTTTGCCTCACGCTTAAGCATGTTTATGCTCAAATTCTGAGGAATGCTATCATCAAAATCAATTACGCCTTCAATTGATCTGACGCAAGAAGCTATGCAAATTGCTATGAAATCATTGGATAAGCGAACTCCATATATGCTTTCGTTACTCACTATAGACTACCTCCATAGACACTGAAATTATATCATTTTTACTTATTCAGTGCAATAAGCGAGGCATCAGCTGGGCTTTTAACAAATCAAATTCCTTAAAGAAATCGCTTGCCGACTGCCGGTTTGCACCCATTTGAAATATTGTCATCTGTTCGAGCCTATCAGATGTCACAACTGTGATGTTTTCACTTTTGATGTGCTCAAATACATATCTTTCTATATAGCTATCAGCCGTTTCATTACTTGCTGTGAATATGAGTGAAACACCCAGGGTCTCTTCCTTGCTTGCAAGTTTGTCTTTGTTTTTATATGCATCAAAGACAATTATCGGTTCAAATCCCTTCACAGCTGCGTATTCTGCAACAGTTTCCGATAGTTTTTCTCTAGCAGCTCCTAGATCAAGTCTTGCTAGCTCTTTTAGTTCTGTATTTGCATGTATGAGATTGTATGCATCTACTAAGAGAACATGCTTTGCATTTACTTTGTTTCGAAGTGGTTTTGATGGATGTTTATGTTCATCAGGCTCAGGTCTTATGACTTTCTTATATTTGACATGACTTATGTCCTTTTTGCCATAGGTCTGTTCGAATATTTCATCTAGACTTCGCCTAGGATAATCACTATTTCTTTCAGAACCAGAGGATGATCGCTTCACATAAGGTTTAATATGCATGAACTCTTCACATTCCTGCCAGCTAATAGATACACCGCTGCCGTTTCTTGTAAAAATTGAAGAAGATGGATTATCAAGGTCTTCATCAGGATTATATCTATGGCTAATTATAACTTCTTCACTATTTCTACATGGGAGATATCCACCACTGCTTATATCAAAGCTTGAGCCATCATGACTAAATGTCGAAAATTCCTCTAAATGAGGTTTTAAACTAACTACAGGAGCACTCCCTTTTAGCTCGATTATATCGCCATTTAATACATGTGAATCTATGGTAGCACCTAATTTAGCAAGTTCAGAGTTTACTTTGCCAAAGTCATCACTTGAGACGGATATTTCAAAGCTATAAACTGGTTCTAAAAGCAAAGAGTTTGCTTTCATGAGCGCTTGTCTTACCGCGCGCCTTGAAGCTTCTAGAAAATCTCCGCCTTCTGTATGTCTTGCATGTTCACGTGCATGAAGCAAAACGATTTCGACATCGGTAAGCCTTGCACCTATGAGAGCGCCCTTATGATCATAATTCTGAAGTATATTAAGAATTTTGTTTTGCTTTCCAAGCGGAAGCTCTGTCTCACTACACAAAGAGCTTACTTTTATTCCTGAACCATGTGGCAGAGGAATTAATCTAACATGAACCTCAGCATAGTGCTTTAATGGCTCAAAATGTCCATAGCCTTCAACACTCTTTGATATAGTCTCTAAATATGTTATGGATTCATCCCCAAATTCAACTGAATATCCTAGCCTTCTTTCGATAATCTGAGAAAGTGTCTGAAGCTGTAGTTCGCCAGAGAGTGAAACTCTTATATCCTCTGAGTTTTCAATTTCTAGTTGTATCTCAGGTAGCTCTTCAAATATCTTATTCAGTTCTTTAGCTGCACTATGAAAATCAGCTCCATTTGGTAATATTAATTTTCTACTTACTGCAGAGGCATCGCTTTTAGGCATGATGGCTATCTTATTTCTGTCAATAAGCTGACCTGAAAGCGTTTTTTCCAGGCCTGTAAGTACGCAAATTTCACCTGCAGAGGCTTCTTGCTTTGATATAAACTTGTCTCCGTTATAAAATCTTATATCGTTTATTTTCTCGTCATTAATGCTTTGCTTTAGTGAAACACTCCCGCCAGTAATTTTTACATGCGAAAGCCTGCTTCCGCTTTTGTCTCTTGTAATCTTATATACAAAACAGCTGAAAGCATCATCGTATTCCCGCTTCACATCAAAATATGAAAGCAAGCTAATAAGCTCTTTTACGCCATCGCCCCTTAGTGCAGAACCATAAACGCATGGAAAAAGAGCAGCTTTATTTACAAGCATCTTTAGGTCTTGCTGATCAAAGCATGCTTTTTGTTCAAAGATATCAAGTGCATAATCACTGCTAAAAGCAATTTTTTCGTTAATAGCTTCATCAATGTTCTGTAACTTAACTGCATCAAAAACAGCTGATGATAGGCTTTGAAGCTGCGTGCTTATCTTCTCCTTATCAAAAGATGCTAGATCACACTTATTAACAAAGATAATTCTAGGAATAGCATATCTATCTAGCTTGCTCCAAATCTGTCTTGTACGTTTATTTACGCCCTCAGACGATATAATTAAAATAGCAGCATCAAGTACGTTTAGGCTCCTTTCGGCTTCCGCAGCAAAGTCAATGTGACCTGGAGTGTCGATAAGCACGACATCCATATCACCTGCACTGAATCTTGCTTCCTTTGAAAAAATAGTTATACCACGTTTTCTTTCCATGATATCGCTATCTAGCAAAGTGTCACCATCATCTACATGGCCTAGGCGTCTTGTAACACCTGAGCTAAATAGAATATTCTCTGAAAGTGTTGTTTTACCTGCATCTGCTGAAGCAAATATGCCAAGAGTGAGTTTATTGCTCTTCATCTTCCATATCTTCCTCTTGCTCAGGCAAGATACTCATTTTGATGCTTTCTATTCGTCTATCCTTAACAGATAGAATTGTAAATTCAAAGTTCTTAAATTTAATTACGCGGTCAGTCTCATCCTCTGTTGGAATTTCTCCAAGTAAATCGATGAGAAATCCGCCCAAGGTCTCACTATTATCCGACTCAAGCTCTATATTGAGTTCTTCGTTAAGGTCATCTAGATTTGCCTTACCGTTGATAATATATGTGGAATCATCTACCTTATGTAGTGAGAATTCCTCTTCGTCGTACTCGTCGTCAATTTCACCCATTACCTCTTCGATAATATCTTCCATGGTAACGATTCCACTAAATCCACCATATTCATCTATCAAAATGGCTATGTGCTGTCTCTCCTTTTGTAATTCAAAGAAAAGAGAGTCTATGTTCTTAGTTTCTGGAACTAGGTAAGGCTTTCTTAGTATTGATTTGATATCTACATTTTCAAAGCCGTCTTCTCTTGCCTTAATAAGATAATCTTTGATATGAAGAATACCTATGATATTGTCAGATTCACCTTCACATACTGGAATTCTTGAATATCTAAGCTCCATGAGCTGATCCATGTATTCTTCTGCTGGATCGTCTAGATCTATGAGGAAAACATCAGTTCTCGGTGTCATAATTTCATATGCTAGCTCATCATCGAATTCGAAGATACTGTTGATCATCTTCTTGCCTTCTTCTTTGATGTCACCGCTTTGCTGTCCAGCTTCAAGCATGGACATTACATCTTCCTCAGAGAATCTATTTATTTCAATCTTCGTATTTTGACGGAAAATCTTAAGTACTATATCGGTAAAAAACTTAGAAATTATAACGATTGGATAAAATACTATCAAAATGAAATTCTGAAAGCCTGAAAATTTATATACGATTATATCGCTATGCTGAATTGCGAGCTTTCTTGGAAAGAGCTCGCCTAAAATTAGTAGCACTGCAAAGTATACAGGCAATCCCACGTAGATTCTGCAAGGCATTAACAAAACGATAACAGCACCTGCTATTATACAGGCGTAATTCACAATTCTATTTGTATATCTGCATCTAAAAGGTTTCTGAAGAATCTTCTCAACAAGGATTCCCTTTTTGTCTTTTCCTGCTGAATTTGGGATTAGAACCCTATTAAAGCTAACATTGCTAAATGCAGTGTTGCAGAGTATTATCAAAGCGTGAAGCAACATCAATGCTGCTATTATCGATATTCCTAAACTTGGGCTAATGGGGTCACTTGACATGTTATCTCCTTTATTTCGTTTCCTTACGCATCATATAATTGACTTTAACCGGTCTATCTACTTTAATCTTAAGCATTTGCTGTGGATGAGGAGCGCTCTTTAGTGCTTCCCCCGTTTCTAGGTCGTACATCTCTGTGATGGTTTGTTCAAATGCTCTGCAATCAGGTCCAAATATCTCCACGGTATCGCCAATTAGCATCTTATTTCTCTGCTGTACGATCGCCATAGATGTTTCTTCGTCATATCCCTTAATCATACCGACAAAGGAATATTCTCTGACATATGAAGATGACTTGTAGTTTTGTGCATCCTCATCAGCTTTTTCATAGTAGAATCCAGTTGTAAACTCCCTATGGCTCGCCTTACTTAGCTCAATTAGACACTGCTCTTTTTCGGCATCATCGTATCTGCCTTCATAGTATGCATCAATAGCTCTTCTATATGCACCAATTACAATAGCAAGATAAAAAATGCTCTTATTTCTGCCTTCAATCTTAGCTGAAGCAATGTTTGACTTAGCAAGGTCTTCAATATGCTCTATCATACATAGATCCTTGGAATTCATTATGTATGTACCGCGCTCATCCTCTTCTATTGGATAATATTCTCCAGGTCTCTTCTCCTCCTGAAGTGCATATTTCCAGCGACAAGGATGTGCACATCTTCCTCTATTTGAATCTCTATCAGCCATGAAATTACTGAGCAAGCATCTTCCTGAATATGAAATGCACATTGCACCGTGTACGAAAGCCTCAATTTCTAGATCTTCTGGAATGTTTTTCATCAGTTCTTCAATCTCTGCAAGAGACAATTCTCTAGCTAAAACAAGGCGCTTAAGCCCCATATTGTACCAAAAATTTGCGGTTGCATAGTTTGTCATGTTAGCCTGAGTTGAAAGATGTATCTCAGCATTTGGAATAATATCCTTGATGAGTGCCATGATTCCTGGATCAGAAATTAAGAATGCATCTATTGGAAGCTCCTTTATTGAATGAAGATATTCTGTCAAAGGCTTGATGTCTTCATTATGAGCAAAGATATTAAGCGTCATGTAGCACTTCTTACCTCTCTCATGAGCAAACTCAAGTCCCTCAATCATGTCTTCCTTGGTGAAGCCACCAGCTCCAGCTCTAAGGCTGAACATCTGACCACCAAAATATACGGCATCTGCACCGTATTCAATAGCTATTTTTAGCTTTTCTAAATCACCCGCAGGTGCTAATAATTCTATTCTTTGCATGTATTCCCCTTATAAACACTTAATGCTAATCCATCACCTATGTCAAGCAAAGTAGTATGAAGATATGGGCAATGAGTTAGAAAACTCAAAAACTCATTCATTCTTCTTCCATTTGTACGATGTTTAGCTTTACAATCGTATTTCTCTGAAACAGTGACACCTCTTTGCCAAATATCATCAGAAATTATGATTGCATTATTTGCACAGACTCTAACTGCTGCATCAAAGAAACGTCTGTAATGACTCTTTGCCGCATCTATTAATACAAAATCAAAGTCTGATATTCCCATATCAAAGAGCTTATCGCATTGCTCCTGACCATCGCCGAGCATAAAATGAATTCTACCCGAGTTATCAAATGAAGCCACATTTTTCTTTGCTATCTCAAGTATTTCTTCATCCTTTTCTATAGAATATATCTCTGCATCTTTACATATTCTAGAAAAATACATTGCAGAATACCCAATAGCAGTACCTATCTCTAGTATTTTCTTAGGTCTCTTGCTCTCTAAAACAGTTCTAAGAAACATCTCAGTATCTCTTCTGATAACTGGAATATATTCCTCTTCTGACATCAGTCTAAGACCCATAAGCTCATCGCATATAGGCTCGTAAAAGCTGTTTATATAGTCTCTAATATCATCTCTAAGATTTGCCATACTTATTTACCCTCAACTGAAGCATAATAATCTTCCTTGTTTTTTAAGAATTCGTCATAGTCCTTAGAGAATTTCATAGAGCCATCACCCTTATCGCTCACAACAAAGTAAATATAATCTGTCTTTGCTGGATTTAGGGCTGCTTCAAGTGAAGCTTTACCTGGGCAAGCTATAGGTCCAGGTGGAAGCCCTTCATATATATATGTATTATATGGTGATTCAATTGATATATCATTTTCGTCTAGGAAATGCTTCTGTTTTCCAAGCAGAAACTGCACGCAAGAGCACATCTGAAGCTTCATATTCTTATTTAATCTGTTATAGATTACACTGGCAACCTTTGCCCTCTCATCGTCTAAAACAGTCTCTCTTTCGATAATAGAAGCTACTGTGACTATCTCTCTATCTGTATATCCCATCTTCTTAGCTTTTTTACGCATGTCAGGTGTGTATACCTCATCAAAGCGTTTAAGCATCTCGTTTATTATAAACTTCTCGCTTGATCCCTTTGGAACAGAATAAGTATCTGGAAACAAGAAGCCTTCTAGTCTGCTTTCACCTTGCACAGAATCATCTAAAAAGCTATAGTCAAATTTTTCGTTAGCAACAGCATTCATAAATTTATCGTAATCAACTACACCATCTTTGGATAATTTTTTGGCGATTTGCTTTGTAGTATATCCTTCTGGAATGGTGAAAGTTGTATTATCTACATTTCCGGTTTTAAGGTCTTTTGCTATATCTTCTGCACTCATTGACGGTGAGAACAAATAGCTTCCGGCCTGAAATCCATTATCCAGCCCATGTACCTTACAATATAGCCTAAACGCAAAGGATGACTTAATTACACCCTTTTTCTCAAGCTCATCTGATATTGTTTTTACAGTAGCTCCCTGAACTACCTCTATGTTTATTCTCTTGTCTGACTTAGCATCAAATGGCTTACCAGCTGAATGCACATAGTAAAATGAGCATCCTAAAGCTATAACAAGCAAGATTACTACAGACAAAATGAATTTTTTAAATTTACTTTTCATATTATCCTTTATATGTATGTAAGGGGAACGCAATATGCGTTCCCCCTCTTCTCATAGTTATTATTTTGCTCTACCTAGATACTCGCCACTTCTTGTATCTATCTGAATCTTTTCGCCTTCGTTTATGAAAATTGGAACTTGTATTACAGCACCTGTTTCAACTGTAGCTGCCTTTGTTACGTTTGTAGCAGTATCGCCTTTTACGCCAGGCTCTGTCTCAATTACAGTCAGGTTAACGAAGTTTGGAGCCTCTACTAGGAACGGCTTTTCGTTATAGAACTTAATTGTAGCTTCATCGTTTTCTCTTAGGTACTTCATAGCTTCTTCTACCTGGTCCTTACCGATAGGAATCTGCTCATATGACTCATTGTCCATGAAGTAATATAGATCTCCATCGTTATATAGATACTGCATTGTCTTTGTATCTATACGAGCGTTCTCAAACTTATCACTTGGGTTGAAAGCTTCTTCTCTTGTTGCTCCTGTGATGATGTTCTTATATTTTGTTCTTACAAAAGCAGCACCCTTACCTGGCTTTACATGCTGGAAGTCAAGTATTACATATGGTTCACCATTGATCTCAAAAGTTATACCTTTTCTAAAATCTCCTGCTGTAATCATGTTTTTCTCTCTTTCTTATACTGATTTCGATACCGTATATTATAGCAAATTTATGCCTATTTAACAATATTTTTATACATCCATAAAAATTGGAAGTATTAGCGGGCTTCTATGTGTATTTTTGTAGATAAACTTTCTCAGATCTTCAATTACAGAAGTCTTCATTTCATTCCAATCTACATTTCTATAGCTTAGGCTGTCGTTTATGCTTCTTTCTGCAATTTCCTTAGCTTTATTGATAATATCTTCGTTTTCCTTTACGTATATGAAACCTCTAGATACTATCTCTGGCCCTGAAACTAAAATTCCTGCCTTTATATCTACAGATGCAACTACGATAATAAGTCCTGATTCTGAAAGTAGTTTTCTATCTTTTAGAACGATGTTTCCAACATCTCCAACTCCTAGTCCATCAACAAGTATATCATCTGCGCTTACAACATTTTCAAACTTTATAGCACGTTCCTTGTTTACGCTGAGCTGATCTCCATTTGATAGAATAAAGATATTCTCAGGCTTTTGCCCTAGGCTTTCGGCAAGTTTAGCGTGCTCCTTTAGATGTCTAGATTCACCGTGCACAGGCATGAAGAACTTCGGCTTAATAAGTGACTGTATTAGCTTTAGCTCCTCCTGGCAAGCGTGTCCAGATACATGGATGTCTGCGATATCATTGTAAATTACATCGACTTCCTTGTCGTATATTCGGTTTACAACATTTGATACGCTCTTCTCGTTTCCTGGAACAGGCGAAGATGAAAGAATTACCATATCGCCCTTCTTGAGCTTTACATTTTTGTGTTCATCGTTTGCCATACGTGTCAAGGCTGACATAGGCTCACCCTGGCTTCCCGTAGTGATGATTACCATCTCGTTATCAGGAATATTATTTGCTTTGTTTAGCTCAACATAGCTTCCCTTAGGAAATTTGATATATCCTAGCTCCTGTGCAAGATTCACAACATTATCCATGCTTCTTCCAGAAACAGTAAACTTTCTACCGTATTTGATTGCGAGTTCTATTATCTTTTGCACACGATGTACATTAGAAGAGAATGTGGCAATAATGATACGGCCTTTGGCTCTGCTAAATATTTTATCAAGAGCTTCACCTACAAATTTCTCGGATTTTGTAAAGCCTTTTCTAGTAGCATTTGTACTATCTGCAAGCATGATATCTACGCCCTGCATTCCAATTTCAGCAAACTTCTGAAGGTCAATAGGCTCTCCATCAATAGGAGTATAGTCTATCTTAAAGTCACCTGTATGGAACAGTGTGGCTGCTGGTGTTGATATATTAAGGCTTATAGCATCAGCAACTGAATGAGTTGTTCGTATAGTTTGAACTGTAAACTCACCTACTCGGAATTTATCCCCAGCAGTTATTACATGTAGATTTCCTGAAATTCCTCTTTCCTTTAGCTTATTTTCAATAAGTCCAAGAGTGATTCTTGTTGCGAAGATAGGCACGTTAACTTTTCTTAGAAAATAAGGTATTGCACCTATATGGTCTTCGTGACCATGTGTAATTACAAGTCCAACAATCTTATTTGCATTTTTCTCAAGATAGCTAAAATCAGGAATAACTACATCGATTCCGTACATATCGTCTTCAGGAAATGACATTCCGCAGTCGATAATCAAAATTTGATCTCGGTACTCCAAAATAGTAATATTCTTTCCGATTTCATTTAATCCACCAAGAGGTATGATTTTAAGAAAATCATTAGTTTTTCTTGTTTTTGTACCAGCTGGTTTGCTAGATTTTTTTACAGCATTTGTACTAGGTCTATTTGACCTAGTAGATGGCTTAGTAACAGCAGAATTTGATCTGTTAGTTGTTTTTTTAGCCGGATGCTGAGTTTTATTATTTTGGGTTTTAGCTGGCGTGCTCTGTTTACCCTGAGATTTCTTTGGTTTAGCACTTGCAGCTGCTTGCTGATTTTTCTTAGGCTTATGTGAGCCTAGGTTAGCCTTTTTCTTTTGACCGTCTCTTCTCTCGCCAGTGCGTTTCTTTGATGTAGTAGAACCTGCCTTGCTATTTCCGTTAGATTTTGATATGTTTGTATTTTTCATATAAAACCTCTACTTAACAACGATGTTGATAAGTCTTCCCGGTACAGCAATTATCTTTACAACATTTTTATCTGCAATAAACTCTTTGATTTCAGCAGACTCTGAAACAAGCTTTTCCATCTCAGCTTTGCCGAAATCTCCAGGTATATCCATCTTTGTTTTGAGTTTTCCATTAACCTGAACAACTATTTCAACTGTTGATTTTACAAGTGCTGACTCATCAAAGCTTGGCCATGTCTCGTCGCCTACTGAGCCTTCATGTCCAAGAGCCTCCCAAAGCTCTTCGCATAGGTGCGGTGCAAATGGTGAAAGTATAGTTACTGTTTTTTCAATAGTAAATGCTAAAAGTTCTTTGTTTATATTGTTAAGTTCCTTATACTTATAAAGCTCATTAACAAGCTCCATAATAGCACTTATATCTGTATTGAAATTAAAGCGACCATTTGTATCCTCTGTTACCTTGCTGATTGCTGAATTAAGAACAAAGTTAAGCTGCTTATCTTCATCTGTAATTGCTTCAACCTTTGATGTGTCAATGTCTGTACCATATTTTTCGACAAACTCACTTACAAGTCTATATACACGGTTTAGGAACCTATAGCTGCCTTCTACACCCTGATCTGACCATTCAAGTTCTTTCTCAGGAGGTGCAGCAAACAGGATGAATAATCTAGCTGTGTCAGCTCCGTATTTATTGATAATCTCCTCAGGGCTGACAACATTTCCCTTTGATTTACTCATCTTTGATCCGTCCTTGTTAACCATTCCTTGAGTTAGAAGGTTCTTGAACGGTTCTTCGTCTTTTACAAGACCTAGGTCATGTAGTGCCATCTGGAAGAAACGAGCGTACATAAGGTGAAGAATTGCATGCTCAACACCACCGATATACTGATCAACATTCATCCAGTAATCTGTTTTATCCTTATCAAATGCAGCTTTGTCGTTCTTTGCATCACAATATCTTAAGAAATACCATGATGAATCAAGGAAGGTGTCCATTGTATCAAGCTCTCTCTTAGCGGCTTTTCCACACTTAGGGCACTTGCAGTCAGCAAAGGTCTTTGATGTTGATAGAGGTGATTCTCCCTTACCTGTAAACTCAACGTCTTTAGGAAGAAGTATTGGAAGGTTTTCTTCATTTTCTGGAACCCATCCACAGCTATCGCAGTATACCATTGGTATAGGAGTTCCCCAGTAGCGCTGACGTGAAATAAGCCAGTCTCTTAGCCTAAAGTTTATAGTCTTGTGACCTTTGTTTTCGCTTTCTAGGTAATCTATAACCGCAGCTATTGCTTCTTTATTGTCTAGACCATCAAATTTACCCGAGTTGATCATTTTTCCTTCTGCTGCGAAGGCTTCTTTTAGATTGTTTACATCTACATCCTTATCAGCTGGTTCAACTACAGGAATAATCTCTATTCCAAATTTCTTTGCAAAATCAAAGTCCCTCTGATCGTGAGCTGGCACAACCATGATTGCACCAGTACCATATCCGATGAGAACATAGTCAGATACATAGATTGGAACTTCTTTGCCATTTAGTGGATTAATTGTATATCTACCGGTGAAAACACCTGTCTTTTCATTAGTTGTTGAAGTTCTCTCAATATCGTTCTTATGTGAAACTTCTTCAATATAGGCCTTGACAGCTTCTTCCTGTTCCGTTCCCTCAACAAGCTCTAGCAAGTATGGGTGTTCAGGTGCAACAACCATTGATGTTACACCAAAAACAGTATCTGCACGAGTTGTGAAAACATCAAGAACTTTATCGGAATCCTTTATTGGAAAGCTAATTAAAGCACCTTCTGAACGTCCAATCCAGTTCTTCTGCATTACTTTAACTTTTTCAGGCCATCCTTCTAGTTCATCTAGGTTAGCTAGAAGCTTATCAGCGTATTCTGTTATCTTTAGATACCACTGTGATAGATTTTTCTTACCTACAACAGTTCCACATCTTTCACAGCATCCGTCAACTACCTGCTCGTTTGCAAGTACTGTTTGGCAACTAGGACACCAGTTAACTGGATTATCCTTCTTGTATGCTAGCCCTTTTTTGTAGAACTGAATGAAAATCCACTGCATCCACTTATAGTAATCCGGACTACATGTCTGTACCTCTCTATCCCAGTCATATGATAGTCCTAGTGATTTTAGGTTATCTTCCATTTCATGGATGTTTTCCCATGTCCATTTATCAGGGGCAACGCCATGCTTGATTGCAGCGTTTTCTGCTGGAAGACCAAAAGAGTCAAATCCAATTGGATGAAGAACGTTAAATCCTTGCATTTTCTTGGTTCTAGCGATTACATCACCTATTGAATAGTTTCTTACATGTCCCATATGAAGCTTGCCAGATGGGTATGGAAACATTTCAAGAACATAATATTTTTCCTTATTTTTGTCTTCTACTACCTTAAAAGATTTGTTCTCATCCCAGTATTTCTGCCACTTCTTTTCTATATTTTTAAAATCATATCTTTGTTCCATACTATTCCTCCACATGGGTCATTTCACAGTCGGCCCAAACTTTCTCTATATTATATTTAGATCTCATTTCACGACTGAAAATATTGACGATAACATCGCCAAGGTCTAGTAATATCCAGCCTGTACCATTCTTTCCTTCTATTCCCTTTGTTGGAACACCATCCTGTGCCGCAAGATCTTCAACGTCATCAATCAAAGATTCTATATGTCTATCAGAAGTTCCGCTCGCAACTACAAGAAAATCAGCAAAAGAAGACTTTTCTGCTATGTCTATTACGACAATATCCTCAGCCTTCTTACTGTCCAACAGTTCAGCTAGTTTAATTGCAATATCTTTACTGCTCATATTTTCTACCTTTCTTGAAAATACCTATATGCATCTAAAGTATCTTCATCTATATTTTTATTTAATTCATTCAGAAAATTAATCGTATTTTTGAGAGACATCTCACATGCCTTATTAAGGTCTGTGAGTGCGAGTTCTCTTATCTTTTCCAGATTTGGATATGGCTTTCTATTAATCTCTATCGCATCAGATATATAAATGATTTTCTCTATCTGAGACATCGCTGGTCTTCCAGTCGTATGAAAGCTTACAGCATTTAAAATATCATCATCGTCAATCTTTAAAATATCCTTCATAACCGCAGCTGCAATTTTTCCATGTGCGAGATTAGGATTATCTATATATTCATCACCTAGATTATACTTTCTAACAAGATTATTAAGCTCTTCTATACTCTTTCCCCTGTATAAATCGTGGCAAAGAGCAGCTATTTCTACCTTTTCCTTATCTGCTCCATATATGTCACAGAGTTTTAGCGCCATATCCCTCACACCTGCTGTATGAATTTTACGCTTATCTGTTAAGGTTTCATCTACAAACTTAAGTATATAATCCTTGTTCATATATATATTCTTCTACCTCCGAACCAACCAGTCCAGAAATGCTTTCCTTATTATGTACATGTTCTCTAATAGCTGTAGAGCTTATAGGTTTCATTAAATCCTCTAAAAGAGCGATTTTACAACCATAATCATGCATTAATCTATCAGCTTCATCTCTTAGCATTGTTCTATCATCGCCTGGTCTTAAGCCAACTGCAAACGAACAAAGCTTGAGAAGTTCCTTTCCTTTATACCATGATTCAATTCTAAGGAGTGAATCGCTTCCCAAGATGAAACAGATTTCAGTATCTGGGTATATTTTCATTAACTTCATCAAGGTGTCGTAAGTATACGATAGCCCTTCGCTTTGTAGTTCGATGTCCGTAACACCAATGCGCTCACAATTTGATGTTGCAAGTTCAATCATTCTAAGGCGCTTTGATGCATCTTCTACATGTTTGTTTTTCTTAAAGGGCTGTTTATTGGCAGGCATTAGCAAAACCTCATCGAGCATAAGCTCATGTAATGCTGCCTGTGCAAGTCCTATATGCCCTAGATGTACAGGATCAAATGTCCCGCCAAGTATACCTATTTTTTTCATTACTGTTCTTCTATATCTGTAGCTATGCTCAGTTCCTTCAGCTGCTCGAAATCGACTTCAGCAGGTGCTCCGCTTAGTAGACACTGTGCTTTCTGATTCTTAGGGAATGCAACAACATCTCTAATATCAAGATCCTCAGTTAGAAGCATAACTAGTCTATCAAGACCGTATGCAATTCCGCCATGAGGTGGTGCACCGTATTTAAACGCATCCATTAGGAAGCCAAACTTCTGCTGGCAATCTTCTTCGCTTAGACCTAGGATTTTAAACATTTTATTCTGGAGGTCTGCTTCGTGAATTCTGATGCTTCCGCCACCTGCTTCATATCCGTTTATAACGATGTCGTATGCATAAGCATTAACCTTCGATGGATCCTCGTCTAACATTGGAATTTCATCTGTCTTAGGATGTGTAAATGGATGATGCATTGGCTTTAACGCGCCAGTATCCTCATCTTTCTCAAACATTGGGAAGTCTGTCACCCAAAGGAGTTCATACTTGCTATCATCGAGCAGACCCAAAATATCTGCTACATGTCTTCTTAGGAAGCCAAGTGTATCAAATACAACCTTGTTTTTGTCTGCAGCTATGAGGATTAAATCATTTGCTTTTGCATCAAAAGCTTTAGCTATTTCTGCAAGTTCTTCCTGCGAGAAGAATTTATTAACAGATGACTTAATTTCATCTGCTTCAATACGAATCCATACAAGACCTTTAGCTCCGTAATGCTTTGCGTTCTCAGTAAGCTTATCAATATCCTTACGGCTAAACTTATCAGAAGCGTTGTCAATGCAAATACCTCTTACGCTTCCGCCACTTGATAAAGCATTGCTAAATACTTGGAATTCTGTACCATTCACAAGCTCGCTTATATCTTTTAGTTCAAATCCAAAGCGCAGGTCTGGCTTATCAGAGCCAAATCTTTCCATTGCATCTTGATAACTCATTCTTCTGAGTGGAAGTTTAATATCAACGCCTTTAATATCATGGAACAGTTTCTTGAGATATCCTTCCTGAATAGCCAAAACATCATCCATATCCACAAATGACATTTCAAGGTCTATCTGAGTAAATTCAGGCTGTCTATCTGATCTCAAATCTTCATCTCTGAAGCATCTAGCAATCTGAATATATCTATCAAGTCCACTGACCATAAGAAGCTGCTTAAAGAGCTGCGGTGACTGTGGAAGCGCATAGAACATTCCTGGGTTTACTCTACTTGGAACAAGATAGTCTCTTGCACCTTCAGGTGTCGATTTAATTAGATTTGGTGTCTCAACCTCTGTAAATCCTTCGCCATAGAAATACTGTCTTGTAACATTTGTAATATCATGGCGCATCTTGAGTATTCTCTGCATTTTATTCTTTCTGAGCTCGAGATACCTATACTTCATACGAAGATTGTAGTCTACATTATCGTCATCTTTAACATAGATTGGAGGTGTCTCAGATTCTGAATAAAGTACTAGATTATTTGCCACAACTTCAATTTCTCCAGTTGCAAGGTCAGGATTTTTAGAACTTCTTTCTCTAACTACACCTGTAAGACCTATTACAAATTCACTTCTAAGCCTGTCAGCTACATCAAAGATTTCCTGTGGGATTGAATCATCAAAGACGATTTGTACAATACCTGTTTTATCTCTAAGGTCAACAAATATTAGACTTCCTAGGCTTCTTTGCTTAGCAACCCAACCGTTTAATGAAACCTCTTCCCCAATATTATTCTTATTTAGTACTCCGCAAAAGTGAGTTCTTTTAATTAGCTTTGACATTCTTCCTCCTTAGTGACTTAGTTCCTGTACTAAATCGTCAAATTTGACCTGTCTCTGGCTGGAATCTGCCATGTTCTTAACAGATGCCATCTCAGTTTCAAGTTCATTATCACCGATGACAACGGTGTATTTTGCATTAATTTTATTAGCGTATTTAAACTGTCCTTTGATGTTTCTTTCCATCAAATCCATTTGTGCATTTATGCCATTTTTCCTCAGCTCGCTAACGAGTTTAAGGCCAAATAGCTTTGCTCTATCGCCCATTACAGCAACTAAAACGCTATCATTTGATGGCTTTGGAATTTCAATACCTAGCGCATCTAACAATAAAATGAGTCTTTCAATACCTAGACCAAATCCTACACCTGGTACATCTATATCACCGACCTCTTTGATGAGGTTATCATATCTTCCGCCACCACAAACTGTTCCTTGAGCACCAATATTCTTTGATACAAACTCAAATGCCGTCTTAGTATAATAATCAAGGCCTCTAACTATCTTAGGATCTATGGTATACTCTATTTCTGATGCAGTTAGATAGCTTTTTACCTGCTCAAACGATTCCTTGCAATCGTCACATAGATAATCAAGCATCATAGGCGCACCCTTAACTATCTCCTGACAGTTTTCGTTCTTACAGTCGAGAATTCTCATAGGATTTCTATCGTATCTATCCTTACATGTGTCACAGAGATTCTCATAATTTGGCTTAAGGAAATCCTGAAGTGCCTTGCGATAGGTTTCTCTACATGTAGGACATCCAACACTGTTGATTCTAAGTTCGATTTCCTCAATGCCCATATCTGTAAGGAAGTCGTTTGCCAGTGCAATTACTTCAGCATCGGCAAGCATACTCTTGCTTCCGAAAACTTCGATTCCAAACTGATGAAACTCTCTAAGTCTACCTGATTGTGGCTTTTCATATCTGAAACACTGAGTTTCATAGTAATATTTAGTAGGCTGCGATTCTGCATACTGCTTGCTCTCGAGGAAGGCTCTAACTGTTGGTGAAGTGCCCTCTGGTTTAAGAGTTATGCTTCTGTGTCCGTTATCCTCAAAGGTATACATCTCTTTCTGTACGATGTCTGTAGTATCACCCACACCTCTCTGAAAGAGCTCTGTATGCTCAAATATAGGAGTTCTAATCTCCTCAAAGCCATATTTTCTGCATATAGCTGCAAATTTGCTCTCAATAAAATGCCACTTATAAATTTGATCTGGCATTATATCTTTAGTCCCTCTCGGTGCCTTTGTCAGCATATGTCATCTCCCTTCTGATTGAAGAACATCTTGTCTTTTCTTTCAATCATCTCATCTAATCTATTTATATAGTGTCCTACGTTTGATACATTTGGAATTCTCTCGAGTCTATTCTCCTCGGGATAAAATCTTTTGCTTATGGCACCTGCACCTAATGCCAAAATGCTCTGGTGTTCATCCATAATTCTGATATTATAGAGTCCAGCTTTTTCAGGTTTACAATAACCAATATTTTCACCAGCTCCTGCCATGTGCTTTTGTCTATATAGATAATATGGTTCAAATCCTCTATTACAAAGAGTTTCAAAGCCTTTAGCGGTCATTGAATTAGTTATGCTAGACTGCTTATAATGAAAAGCAGGATCTTCATCCTTAAGCCTTGAAGCACGCTTTACAGACAAGGAATGAATTGTAATATTATCAGCTCCTAAGCCAATAATTTTCTCTAGTGAAGCATCAAAATCAGATAATTTTTCACCTGGTAGTCCAGCTATCAAATCAGCATTTATGCTGTTAAAATCAAGACTATGAGCAAGTTCAAAAGCTTTCTCAATCTCTAATGGCGTGTGTGAGCGTCCTATAGTAACAAGAGTCTCTGACTTCATAGACTGAGGATTAATGCTTATTCTCTCACATCCATGAGCTTTGATTATCTTTAGTTTTTCTAGATTAATGGTATCAGGCCTTCCAGCTTCTATCGTATATTCTTTGATACTATGTATATCAAGATATTTATTTATAGCATCGAGAAGTCTATTTAACTGATTTTCATTTAATGTGGTCGGTGTTCCTCCACCAATATATAGCGATTCTATATGAAACTCTGAGTTATCAAGTCTTAACCCAATTGCCTTTATTTCTTCTATCAAAGTATCAACATAGGCCTCGAGCTTTTCGTTTTCGGCTTGACTTGAGATGAATGAGCAGTATAGACATCTAGTCGGACAAAATGGAATCCCAATATACATTCCAACTGAGTTGTCTTTTGCCTTACCAAATGAAGCTATTTGGTAGCCATACATTTTGACAATCACATCTATCTTGTTATCATCAATCAGATATTCATTTTTTAGTACTCGCCTAGCTTCATCAAGTCCATGGGCATCAATAAGTTCACCGCATAGCTTTACAGGTCTTATTCCTGTAAGTATTCCCCATTCAGGCCTAAGTCCAGTAGAAGTAGATAGCTTATGAAATATTTCTCTTTTAATAGCGTCCTTTGATTCTCCCATCAAAGCACTCTTAAGATCAATTATCTCCTTATCATTATCGAGCCCGTCTTCGAAAAGCTTATATTGAGTAGGCATTATGAATTGATCTATAAGCTCATATAAAAGCTCTGGTTTTGGATAGTTATATGCCTTAAACGCGTACAAATGGATTGTACCTCTTTTCGGCCATTATAGATGTTTCCCCCATATGACCAGGGCAAACTATAGTATCATCTGGGAGTACAAATAGCTTTGTTTTGATGGAATTAATAAGTTCATCAAAATCACCGCCATAAAAATCTGTTCTGCCAATCGACATCTGAAATAGTGTATCTCCGCTGAATAGAATATTTCCACATAGTATGCACATACCACCCTTTGTATGGCCTGGAGTGTAGATGAATTTCATAGTCATATCACCACACTGAAGTTCCTGACCATCCTCTACCCAGATATCAGCAGTTATGCTTATAGGTCTACCATAAATTTCAATAGATGTGTTCTGATATGGGCTCTCAAGCATTTCTTTCTCGTTTCTGTGAGCTACAACTTTTGCCTGTGGATAAAGGTCCTTGAGCTGCTCAACACCACCTATATGGTCACCATGTCCATGTGTTAATACTATGTACTCTAGGTTGAGTTCGTTTTCTACGATGAAGCTGTTTAATTCAGGCTTATATCCACCTGGATCGACTATATAAGCGTTCTTTGTATCATCGTAGACAATATATGCATTAACTTCATATGGTCCTGTAAAATAATGTTTAACTTTCAAAATATATATCCTTATTTATTTATAACTATAATTTATATGTATTTATGACTTAGCTCTGTAAACATGCAAGACGCCTTCTATATTTCTTAGTGTTCTAAGCACCTTCTGCATCTGCTGAGTACTTGAGATTGAAAGAGTAAGCACAATGTTTACTTCTTCGTTTTTGCCACTCTTTGCATTTACACCTGATATATGAACATCCATGTCCTCACAGGCCCTAGAAATATCAGAAAACATATGTCTTCTGTCGATAGTTACCATGCAAATATCAGCATCATATGACTTTCCTACCTTTAGGTCTTCCCATTCAACATCTATAAATCTAGCATGTTCATTCTCTGGTAGCGATGTCATATTAGAACAATCCTTACGGTGAACAGATATTCCTCTTCCTTTGGTTATGAATCCAATAATTTCATCGCCAGGCACTGGGTTACAACACCTTGAAATTCTTATCATAAGGTTGTCTGAACCTTTGACCACGATGCCAGGGTTATCTCTTCTAGTTTGATTGTTCTTAGCTTTTTTGTTCTCATCAGCTATTATAGCCTTGAACTTTTCTTCTTCCTTCTGAGCTGCAAGTCTCTGCTCTTCATCATAGTATTTAAACAAAAGACTAGCAAATTTGCTCAAAACCTGATTGTTGCATATTTGTATATACATTTCATCTAAATTAGATGCTATGGTTGAGTCTTTGAGCGCTCTATTTAGGAATGCAGACTTGCATACCTCATGAGGATCATAGCCCTTCTTTCTAACGTATCTATCGAGGGCTTCCTTGCCTTTTGCTATGTCATCAGGCTTGTTTGCTTTACGAAGGAACTGTCTAATCTTTGTCCTTGCAGTTGAGCTCTTTGCAATCTTAAGCCAGTCAACACTAGGTCCACTTGAATTTGACGATGTTACAATCTCCACTATATCACCATTATTTAGCTGATGATCTATTGTAACCATCTTGCCATTAACCTTTGCACCCACACATTTACAACCTACATCTGTATGAATCTTAAAGGCAAAATCAAGCGGCGTAGAGCCTGCAGGAAGGTCAATAACCTCACCCTTAGGAGTAAATACGAATACCTGGCTAGAAAACAAGTCCATTTTGAGAGTCTCCATGAACTCCTTAGGATCATTTAGCTCTTGTTGCCATTCTAGTGTTTGCCTTAGCCAAGCAAGCTTCAGATCTTCGTTGTTTTGCTTAGCATCGTGCTTACCTTCCTTATATTTCCAATGAGCTGCGATACCGTATTCAGCAACCTTATGCATCTCAAATGTTCTAATTTGGATTTCAAATGGTTCGCCATTATCACCTATAACAGTCGTATGTAGCGACTGATACATATTAGGCTTAGGCATTGCAATATAGTCCTTAAAACGTCTTGGGATAGGTTTCCACATCGTATGCACAAGACCTAGAACTGCATAGCAATCCTTAACGGAGTCAACAATAACTCTAACTGCTGTAAGATCAAAAATCTCATCAAGCTGCTTGTTCTGTAAAACCATCTTCTTATAGATGCTATATAGATGCTTAGAGCGACCTGCAATATCAAAGTGTAAATCTAGTTGTTCTAGAGTTGCGCTTATTTTTTCTATAACAGAGTTAATTACCTTCTCACGCTGCTCTCTTTTCTCGCTTACTTCACTCTTAAGTGTCTCATATTCCTGAGGATGAAGGTATTTAAGTGCTGTATCCTCAAGCTCAAATTTGACCGTAAAAATACCAAGCCTACTAGCTAAAGGTGCGTAGATATCTAAAGTCTCTCGCGCCTTTTCCTTCTGCTTGCTCTCGCTCCAGTATTCAGCTGTGCGCATATTGTGGAGCCTATCGGCCAACTTAATGATTAAAACACGAATGTCCTTTGACATAGCAAAGAACATCTTTCTTAGGTTTTCAGCCTGAGCCTCTTCTTTGGTATCAAACTTAATAGAACCAAGCTTTGTCACTCCGTCAACTAGTACAGCAACCTCTTCTCCAAAGTCTTTCACTAGCATTTCACGAGTATATTCAGTATCCTCTACTACATCGTGAAGCAGGCCACCAACTATAGTTGCCTCATCCATCCCAAGCTGCGCCAATATCTTAGATACAGCAATAGGATGGATGAAGTATGGTTCTCCACTTTTGCGCAGTTGACCCTCATGAAGTTTATAGGCCATATCAAAAGCAGCGCCTATTATTTCTAGGTCGTAATTTTCATTATATTTTTTTAGATCTTCTAAAAACTGCGCTTTAGTTTCCATTAGCTATTTACTAATCAAAGTTAATTACTTTGATGCCTTTCTTTTCTCTTTTTGCTCTTTGCTGAGCTGATATTTTGATTTATTGTCGTTCTTGCTCAAATCGTATAGAACTGGACTGCACAAGAATATCGATGAATATGTACCCACAAGTACACCGACCATTAGCGGAATTACGAACTCTCTGATTGATGATGATACCATAATTGTAAGCGGTACCATACAAATTAGAGTTGTAAGAGATGTCATAACTGAACGGTTTAGTGTCTGATTGATACTCTTATCGATGGTTTCACCAAGTGGCTCTCTCTTATATAGAGCTCTATTTTCTCTGATTCTATCAAAGATAACGATGGTATCATTGATAGAGTATCCGACAACCGTTAGAATTCCGGCGATAAATGGGTTGTTAATTGTAATATTAAATAGTCCATATACAGACAGTATTACCAGTACGTCATGCAATAGTCCTGCTACTGAAGATATACCATACTTCCATGATTTGAATCGGAAAATGATATAGATTAGCATTCCTATTGAAGCTATGATAACAGACTTGATTGCGTTACTCTTTAGCTCCTTACCTACTGTTGGTCCAAACTGCTCAGATGCTAAAACGTCTTTATCGGTGATTTTATACTTTTTGCTAATTGTCTTAATTACTTCTTCACGCTTTTCGTTATCTAAAGCTTTGATAGTCTTGATGATAACCTGATCCTGGTTCTTACCAGCTAGGACAATCGACGGATTTAACTTGTACTCCTTGATTGTATCAGCAAGCTCTGCAGTATCCACAGTCTTACCCATATCAATCTGGAGCATTGTTCCACCTGTAAAGTCGATACCGTAGTTATATCCTCTGATAAGACCTACAGATAGACCCACAACAATCACACAAATGCTGATTACGTAGAATATCTTACGATTTTTGATGAATCCAAAGCTTTTCTTGATAAGATTCTTTGGTGTTCCATCTTCGTTAACTCCAAAGTACTTATTCTTAGCGAACTTTCTGCTGTTTGCAATCAGTCCAATTAGTATCTGCGATATAACTACAGCTGTGAATATACTTACAATGATACCTAGCATCAAAGTAATAGCAAATCCCTTAACTGTTGTTGATCCAATTTGATACAGAACTACAGAGGCAATTAGTGTTGTTATTTGAGCATCTAGTACAGTTACAACTGCATGTCTAAAGCCTTCAGAAACAGCAACTCTTATAGTCTTACCGTTTGAAATCTCCTCCTTAATACGTGAGAAGATAATTACATTGGCGTCTACTGCCATACCTATGGACAAGATAATAGCTGCAATACCTGGTAAAGTTAGTACTATTCCCATAGCCGAAATAGCCCAAAGTTCTAAGAGTACATATAGCAGTAAAGCGATATCTGCCATAAGACCTAAAATGTTATACATAAGTATCATCAGTATGAATACACATAGAAGTCCGATTGCACCAGCGATGATGCTCATCTTAAGCGCATTCTCACCTATTGTGGCTGTCTGTACTGACGAAGTAACTTCCTTAAGCTCTACAGGTAGTGCACCACCTCTGATAAGAGCAGCAAGATTAGATGCTTCTTCTCTATCAAAGCCGCCACCTCTTGTTATCTCGCATGAGCTTGAATTGATAGTGCTATTAACTGTTGGAGCTGAGATAACCTCTTTATCAAGAACGATCATGATTGCATTGTCCTGAACATCCTTATTAGATGACTTAACACTTCCTGATGCTGCCTTAGACGTAGCTGCTGTAAATTTCTTTGTTCCTTCTGATGTGAACTCAAGCTTAATTTTATATCCACCGTGTTCGCTATCTGTATCTATGCTTGCGTTTTTAACATCTTTACCATCTAGCACCTTAGTTCCGTCTGAAAGCAGGAAGCTTAGTTTTGCTGTCTGTCCAACCTTCTCAATAGCTTCATCAGCATCTTCGACACCTGGAAGTTCAACTCGAATTCTCTTCTTACCTTCAAGTGAAACAGTAGCCTCGGATGTTCCCATCTCGTTAACACGCTTGTTCAAAACTTGCCTTGTCTGATCCATGGTCTTAGCGAGTTCTTCACCATCCTGTTTAGTCTCGGCTTCCATAACGACATATACACCGCCGTTAATGTCCAAACCGAACTTCATTAAATCTTTGATAGAGTGAATCTTACCTATACCAAAGATAGTTACATACCATCCAACAATGACTGTTAGAATGATCAAAAGTGATAAAATCTTTCTTAATCTAGAGCTCATTTTTTCCTCCGTAGATATAACTCAAAATAAATGTATACAAATATGGCATTCTACCTACTATCTTACTACTTTTTGCCAATTTCTTCAATAAAAAAATACAGATAAACACTGATTTATAGCCGATTTTTGAATTAAAAAAAGAACTCTGCACTTAGCAAAGTTCTTTAGTGAATTTTTGTTAATTATTATTCTTCATCCTTGACTACTTCATCACCCTCATTTACTGAAACAGGTGCTTCATCAGCCTCATCTACACTCTTCTTAACAAGACGCTTTGGCTTTCTTGGTGCTTCTTCTGTATCAGCATCCTTAACTTTAGCATCGCTCTTCTTGCTTTCGATTGTTGAAACTGACCAACGCTTCATCTCAAACTTAACCTTGTCTGCTCCAACCTGGATTACAATTGTATCTTCCTTGGTCTTTACAACTTTACCACAGATACCGCCTATTGTAACGATCTCATCACCTACGCTGATGCTATCTCTCATGCTCTTGATTTCTTTCTCTTTCTTCTTCTGTGGCTTGATTAGTAGGAAATACATCAAACCGATGAATACTACGATCATAATCATCTGAAAAGGAAAATTCTTCATTTGGGCCTCCTAATTAACTCAAAAAATATGGTGCCGGCGATGGGGGTCGAACCCATACGGTGTTGCCACCACGGGATTTTGAATCCCGCACGTCTGCCAATTCCATCACGCCGGCATACACAACGATTTAATTTTATCATAGACGATATTTATCGTCAAGGAACTATATAAAAAACAGCTTACATCAAGTGTAAGCTGAAATGGTGCGGCCGACTGGACTTGAACCAGCACGGTTGCCCACACGCCCCTCAAACGTGCGCGTCTGCCATTCCGCCACGGCCGCAAGTATTGGTAGCCTTTCGACTACACTTCACTATATTATCATAAATTCGGCAAAATGCAAGTATTTTTTATTCTGTCTTACGCTTTGACCACTCCCAAGCTTCTGCCCCTTCATACGGACTGAAGAAGCTTACTTTATCAGCGTTTTTTAGAGTTTCAACTGTAAGAAACCAGTAAGCTCTATAGCATATAGGAATATAACTTGCGTCCTGGTTTATCGCCTTTTTAAGTGCAGCAAACTGCTTGGCCTGATCCTCTCTGCTTAGAGATTGCTCAAGCGAATAAATTTGAGCTAGAAGCTTTGAATCAGAAAATCCAATCTTGTTATATGTAGTATATAAATCTGTGAGATTAAATTGTTTGTCTAACTTTATTCCACCAAAATAGATATCGTATTCTTTCGAATCAAGCATTTTGGCATAATCGTCTGCATCAGCACTAATTAAATCTGCATTGATACCTATTTCTTTTAAATTTTCGATAATAGTCTCAGCCGCTTCGAGCCTCTGTTTATTAGTATTTAAAACAAGAATTCTTAGGGTAACAGGATTCTTATTTTCATCTTCTATGATTCCGTCCTCATCCCTATCCTTTAATTTCAGTTCTTTTAGTAACTGAGTTGCTTTTTTCGGTTCGTAGTTAAATGTGCCATCTTTTTTTGCACCTAAAAAATTGGGATAATAAATAGAATCAGATGTTACTCCTGCATCTGCATAGTTATATTTTATTATTTTATTTGAATCGATTGCTTTTGCTATAGCAATTCTAAACTTACTATTGCTACAATATTTGTTTTCGTGATTAAATCCTAGGTATTCTAGTTCACCACTTGCAATCTTCTTGTATTTAAGTTTCTTATCTTGAGCTATCGCATCTGCGTCAACAGTTTTATTTAGATAGGCTGTGACAACATCCATTGTCATAAGTCCTGGAATTACTGATTTATCCTTAACAATATTAAATACGATAGGAAGCTTTGCAACCCCACCATAGTAATATTTATTAGCAGCAAGCGTTAGAGTTTTGCCACTCTCATGTCCAGCATATGCATATGGACCGCTGCCAATTGCAAAGTTCTCACCCTTCTTGTATTCTCCTGCTGATGTTATTGGAAATGTTAAATTATCTAAAGATGCGTCACTTGCACTATCAAAAACGACAGTAAAGCTTCTGCTATCATTTATACGAATACGATTTATTTTGCTCGCATATATAAAGTAAGGTGATCCGCTTTCTGCTGCAATAATTCTTTCAACTGAAGCCTTTACATCAGATGAATCAAGCTTTGACCCATCTGAAAACTTAACATTGTCTTTAAGCGTTATATTTACTTCTCCACTAGATGTATCAACGCTATATTCCGAAACAACATCAGGACTTATGTTTAAGTTTTTATCTAGTTTAAATAGACTGCTATAGACAAGCTGGTTAATATAAAAAACATCTTCATCAGCTGACTCATATACATTAAACTTCCTTGGTTCAAACATAGCTAGATTAATCACATCTGCCTTTACAAGAGTTGTTTTTGATTCTTCATCTTTATTTTTATCTCTTGAATTTACAGTTACAACAATACCAGAAATAACCATAGCAAGGATAGCTACGGCAATTATAACCGAAACTAAAAAGTTTTCTTGAATAAGATATATGATTCTGTTCCTTCTTATTTTCTTGTTCTTTTTAGTATTCAACATACTTATTGATTAACCTTTCAACTTTTGTGTTTAACTCTTCTATTGATCCGCTATTATCAATAATATCGTCAGCAAGTAATTCTTTTTCCGACTCAGGAATTTGATTATTTATTCTTTCGAGTATTCTATTTCGGCTTATTCCATCACGTTTTTCGACTCTATCAAGTCTGGTTTCGGTGTCTGCAGTTACTAAAACACAAACATCGCACAAGCGATTCAGTCCCGTTTCTATGAGAAGTGGTGCATCTATAAAAACAATGTTAGTTCCTGCGCTTCTATGCTTTGATAGATCATCCTCAACTATCTCAAATATCCTTGTAATAACAATGTCTTCTAGTATCTTTTTCTTTGATTTATCCGAGAAGATTATGTTTGCAAGGTCCTGCCTAATTAGCATGCCATTAGCATCAAAAATATCATCTCCAAAGCATTCCCTTATCTCTTTTAAGACAGTTTCATCCTTTTGAGTTAGCTCACGCGATATCTCGTCACAATCTATTAGTGGATATTTATGTTTTTTTATGATATCAGAAACTGTTGATTTACCGCTTCCAATACCTCCCGTAATACCGATAACCTTCATCACATTACCTACTTAAGTTCGTACCAATTTCTTCCTGTGTTTAGCTGGCTTAGTAGTTTAACTTTTAGATCCATAGCATTTTGCATGCAGTTAACCAAAAGCTCACTAACCTGATTTTCTTCGCCAATTTCGGTATCTATTATTAGTTCATCATGAATCTGAAGTATAAGCTTAGACTTCAGATTGCAATCTTTAAGAGCTTTATATACAGAAATCATAGCAAGCTTAATAATATCAGCTGCACTTCCCTGAATTGGACTATTCATAGCAAGTCTTTCACCGAGTTTTCTGGTCATGAAATTAGATGAATTAATCTCTTTGATATACCTTCTTCTTCCGACGATTGTCTCTGTGTAGCCATTTGCTTTACAAAATTCAACCTGATTATCCATATATTCTTTAACTGCCTGATGTTTATCAAAGTAATCAGCTATGTAGCTTTCGGCTTCTTTAATGCTGATATGAAGCTCATCTGATAAACCAAATCCACTCATACCATAAATCACACCAAAATTAACAGCCTTAGCTCTACTTCTATCAAGATCACTAACCTTATCATATTCTATTCCAAACACTCTAGAAGCAGTGGCTCTATGGATGTCATCGTTGTTATTAAATGCTTCAAGCAAAGCCGCATCACCAGATAGATGTGCTAATACTCTTAGCTCAATCTGTGAATAGTCAGCTCCTACGAGCAGATTTCCATCTGTAGGCATAAATGCTTTTCTAAGTAATCTTCCATATTCATTTCGGATTGGAATGTTCTGTAGGTTCGGCTCAGTACATGATATTCTTCCCGTTGCAGCAACTGTTTGCTGAAAATGTGGTCTGATTCTACCATCTGAAGCAATCAAAGTGCTTAGCCCATCAACATATGTGCTCTTTAGCTTAGTTAAGGTTCTGTATTTTAGAACGTCAGAAACTATAGGGTGCTTGTCCTTGAGCTTTTCTAATACATCTGCACTTGTACTATAGCCCCTCTTTGTCTTCTTACCTGAAGGCAATTCTAGCTTAGTAAATAGAACCTCTCCAAGTTGAACAGGTGAATTTATATTAAATTCCATTCCAGCAGCTTCATAGATTGCATTTGTCAAAGAATCTATTTCTTTAGATAGATCTTCTCCATAGCTTAAAAGTACAGATTTATCAACCTTAAAACCCTCTTTTTCCATGCCGGCAAGAACCTCGATAAGAGGTAATTCAACATCATATAGTACCTTGCCAAGATTCTGTTCATCAATCTTTGCTTTCTGAGTTCTATATAGCTCGAATATATATTTGCAAATTGAAAGACCAAACTCCCTCTCCTCAGCTTTGTTATCTCCTAAAAGATCAACCTGCGCTGTTCTCTTGGCAAATTCTTCTTCACTTTCTATCTGTATATGGAAATTTTCTAGTACCTGAGTTTTTATATCATAACTTGATCTTGATGGATCTATTACATACTCAGCTACTGCAGTATCAAATGAAATATCAAAATCAGACATTCCATAATACATCAAAGCGTATACATCCTTAATTAAGTCGTGACCGATAATCTTACAATTCTTTTCTTTGATTTTGTTACAAAATGCTTCTATAGACTCTTCGCTTCCGCTTATAAAATAGTAATTCTTACCAGAAATCATTGAAATACCAGAGATATAAGGCTTTGCTAAGTGTGAAAAATCAGAGAACACCTTAACAATGATTTCACAACCTTCTTCTATATTCTCGAGCATGCTAAAATCTGAGCCATCGGAAATTTCGTAGCTGTTCTCAGGCTCAAATAAATGAACCTCTTCTTTAACATCATTTTCTATATTTAGCTTCTTTAGGAATGAATTGAACTCTAGCTTAACGTAAAGATCTATAAGTCTTTTGTCATCAGCTTTTCCTAGCTTCATTGAAGAAAAATCAAAGTCTAAAGGAACGTTTCTATTTATCTCAGCAAGCTTTCTACTCATGAGAGCCATATTAACATTTTCAGAGACCTTCTCCCTTAGCTTTGCATTTTCAATTTCATCGACATTTTGGACCATATTAGCTATGCTTCCAAATTGTTTGAGCAACTTAATTCCGGTCTTTTCTCCAACTCCTGGAATACCGGGAATATTATCTGATTTATCTCCCATAAGACCTTTTAGGTCAATAAATTCCTCAGGTGTAAGCTCATATCTTTCGAGCATCTTTGCCCTGTCATATATCTCAAAATCGGTAATTCCCTTTTTGGTAATAATTACCTTTGTTACATCTGAAGCTAGTTGAAGAGCATCCTTATCCCCGGTAATAATCAAAGGTTCAAGACCTTTTTCTTCACCGAGTCTAGATATTGTTCCTATGATATCATCGGCTTCGAATCCATCAATTTCGTAGTTGGCAATATTCATTGCCTCTAAGATTTCTTTCATCAAAGGCATCTGCATAGCTAGCTCTGGTGGCATCTTTCGTCTTCCGGCCTTGTAATCTTTATATTCAAGGTGTCTAAATGTTGGTGATTTCTTGTCCCAACAAACTGCAATATATTCAGGCGTATAGTCATCAAGTATCTTATTCAGCATGTTTAAGAAACCGTATATACCTTGCGTATATATTCCCTCTGATGTAATCATCGGACGCTGCATAGCAAAATAGGCCCTGTTAATAAGGCTATTTCCATCTATTATAATGATTCTATCAGCCATAATATCCCTTTCCTAGCTTAAAGCTCTTCACCTATAATATCGTAATCAAAGGCATCGTTAATTTTAACTTTGACTATATCTCCAGGCTGTAGTTCATTCTTTGATGTAAAAATAACAGAGTTATCTATCTCAGGTGCATCAAATCTTGTTCTTCCAATGAAGCTTCCATCCTCATCCATGCTATCAACAATAACATCAAAGACCTTGCCTATCTTCTCTTGATTTAGTTCAGAAGAAATAAGCATCTGTCTTCTCATTACACCATCAAATCTAATCTGTTTGATATCCTCATCGATCTGATTATCCATCTCCGCAGCTACAGTATTTTCTTCCTGTGAATATGTAAAGACGCCTAGTCTTGAGAATCTTTCGCTTTCAACTAGTTCTAAAAGCTGATCATAGTCATCTTCTGTTTCGCCAGGGAAACCAACAATCAATGTTGTTCTAACATGAATATCAGGCATAGCTGCCTTAAGTTTAGCTAAAGTTTCTTTGATAGACTTTCTTGTTGTTTGCCTTCTCATTAATCTGAGAATATTATCTGATGCATGCTGAAGCGGTATATCAATATATTTACATATTTTATCTTCCTCAGCCATAACCTGAATAAGCTCATCAGTTATTCTCTCATCATAGCAATACATAAGTCTTATCCACTCAATGCCATCTATCTTACATAGCTCTCTCAAAAGCTCAGGTAAAACAAATTTGCCATACAGATCCTTGCCGTAGTATGTAACATCTTGAGCTATCAAAATTAACTCTTTGCAACCAGCATTTGCTAGCTCCTTGGCTTCTGTAATAATGTCCTCCATCTTCTTACTGCGGAATTTTCCTCTAATCATAGGAATTATGCAGTATGTACATGTGTTATTACAGCCCTCAGCAATTTTTAGTGTAGCAGTATAAGGATTATCTGATAGCTTTCTTACTGTTTTTTCTAGATAGTCAAGGTCGCAGCTATTAGCTGCAACGTGGTTATTATCGATATCTGATAGTATCTCCGGTAGCTTGTTATACTGGTTGACTCCTATGATACAATCAGCCTCTGGTATTTCCTTACTGAGCTCCTCAGAATATCTCTGCGAAAGACAACCTGATACTACGAGCTTTCCTCCGTCCTTACGTCTTTCGTTCATATCGAAAATATGCTCTATAGATTCTTTTTTTGCATCATTAATAAACCCACAGGTATTGACCATTATAATGTCAGCATCCTCTGGTGAATCTATAATTTCATATCCATTTTCCTCTAGAATGCCCGCAGCAAACTCACTGTCGTTAAAGTTCTTTGGACATCCTAGCGTATCTATAAATACTTTTTTATTGCTCATCTAAATTCTCTTTCATTTCATTTAGTTCTTCTTCCGTTAAAAGAACCTGTCTTGGTCTTGCACCGTCTTGGGCACTGACAATACCCCTTGCCTCCATCTCATCGACAATTCTTGCTGCTCGATTATATCCAATTCTGAAACGTCTTTGGAGCATGGATACCGAAGCTTGACCCGCAGAAACTACGCATTCGATAGCTTCCTCAAGAAGCTCATCAACATCGTCTGCTTTTGAAGTTGAAACATTTCCCTTCTCAATGCTTTCTATTACTTCGCCTGCGTACTCAACATCCTCAGCCTGTGACTTAACAAACTCAATGATGCTATGTACTTCTTCATCTGAAACAAAGCAGCCCTGCACTCTAACCGGTTTTCCCATTCCAAGCGGATTAAAGAGCATATCTCCCTTACCCACTAGTTTTTCGGCACCTGACATATCAAGTATAGTTCTTGAGTCGAACTGCGAAGAAACCGCAAAAGCAATTCTTGAAGGAATATTTGCCTTGATTACGCCTGTGATGATATCTACAGAAGGTCTCTGAGTAGCAACAATCAAGTGCATTCCCGCTGCTCTAGCCATCTGAGCAAGACGGCAAATTGAATCCTCAACCTGAGATGGTGCTGCCATCATAAGATCGGCAAGCTCATCTATAATAATTACAACCTGAGGCATGGTTTCAGCATTTTCGTCTTCTGCCTTTAGATAATTATTGTATCCTTCTAAATCTCTAACACCAGTTTCGGCAAACTTCTTATATCTATCTGTCATTTCGGCAACAGCCCAGTTAAGAGCAGCTGCTGCCTTTGTTGGCTCAGTAACTACAGGTATCAAAAGATGTGGGATACCATTGTAATTTCCAAGTTCAACAACCTTAGGGTCAATAAGAACAAGTTTAACCTCATCTGGATTAGCCTTATATAAAATGCTTGTGATTATACTATTTATGCATACGCTCTTTCCGGAACCAGTTGATCCAGCAATTAAAAGATGAGGCATGCTCTTTAGGTCAGCCACAATGCTTTTGCCAGAGATATCTCTACCAACTGCAAAAGAAATCTTCGATTTAGCCTGCTTGAATTCATCGCTATCAATGATTTCGCGAAGCGTGACCATGTTAATCTTTTCGTTTTCTACTTCAATACCTACTGCGGCCTTACCTGGAATTGGAGCTTCAATTCTAATGCTCTTTGCTCTTAAGTTAAGTGCAATATCATCTGCAAGAGCCTTAATGCTATTTACTTTAACACCTGTATTAGGCTGAATTTCGTATCGTGTTACGGCAGGTCCTTGAGTTACCTCAACAACCTTAGCATCAACCTTAAAGTTTTGAAGCGTATTTTCAAGAAGAGCTGCTTTAGACTTTAGTTCAGCATTAACCTGGGCAGGATTTGTTGTATTTCTGACTGATTTTAGCAATGAAATACTAGGTTTCTTATACTGAATTGACTTTGGAGTATTGGCAAAATCTGTAAGCTCAAGCTTTGCTTCTCTTGCTTCTTTGTTACTCATTTTGACAGGCTCTTCTTCAGGTTTTTCCATAGTATTTGCTGCTGTATCTTGAGTGTCAAAATCAGAATCTATGTCTGTACTAAGATGATAATCTTCCTTAGGAACATCATCTAGCGCTGGGGCTGTCTTTATTGTGCTAACTTTGATAGAAGGCTCAACATTTTTGTTATCAAAGGTATTGTTAAAGTTATTTGAATCAACTTGATTATCAAGTTCTGTTTCGTGCTGAAGTCCAGTTGCGCCCTGTGCATAGCTAAGTCCTCCGTCAAGACCAAATCCATCCTCAGCTTTACGTTCCTCCTCTAATCCAAAAGTCTTAACCATAGGGGCAGGTTCTGGAGCTCTTTCCTCCCTCTGCTCAAACATTGAATCATCCTTCATCAGAGATACAAAATGTTGTTCATTTGGATTTTGAGCGGAACTAACTGGATTTCTATCTATCTTCATTTTGTCGGTCTCAAATAGAAGCTCAGGAGTTGCATAGAGCTCTTCCTTATACTTTGCTTTTTCGTATCTCAAGCGTTCTTTCTGGAGTTTTTCTTGTTCCTTTAGGAACTTAGCTCTTTCCTTTTCTCTAGTCTCAAGCTCCATTTGATGTAAAGCCATTTCCTCAGCACGCTTTGCCTTTATCTCGGCTTGCTTATCAAGCTTCTTCTGTTTGTATGAAGAATATGCTCTTGAAAGTGGTGTGTTAACGACAAGCATTCCACAAATCAATATAACTGCGATAGCAATGCCGTATAGACCAACTCTTCCAATATACTTGATAAGGAACATATCTATGCTCATTCCAATAACGCCACCGCCACTTAGACTTACGCCGTTCTTATAGAATTCAGATACATCAAATACCATACCATTTTGTGGTATGAATCTTCCCGAGTTCAAAAGGCATAGCATAACTAAAATGACAAAGCACATAGAAATGCTTAGTTTAGTCACCTTAACAGCTTTATTTGCCATGAGTACAATTCCAAATGCTATTAGGTAGATTGGTAATATTACACCAACATGGCCGAATATACCCTTGAGAAAATCGCCAAGTATATTTCCAAACTCACCTGCCGCATGAAAAGATACAGCAGCTATCAAAAATATACCTGCAATTATATAGACTATCCCCCAGATGTTGTCAATGACTCCTCTTTCAGCAGAAGCTGATTTTTTCGCCTTAGTATTCTTATTACTTGGTTTTTTCTTAGCTTTACCTGCCAATTATCTCATCCTTTCAATAAACTACTTGTGAGCGATGTATCCCTTTTCTACAAGGCTCTCTGCACATAGGATAGCTCCACCTGCTGCACCTCTTACAGTGTTATGAGCAAGACCTATGAACTTATAATCAAACAAAGTGTCCTCACGAAGCCTTCCAACTGATACGCCAAAACCATTCTCATAGTATACGTCCTTAGCAACCTGTGGACGATCATCTTCGCTAAGGTAGTTGATGAATGGCTTAGGTGCACTAGGAAGGTCATTTTCTTGTGGGAAACCTGAGAAGTTTTTGAGTCTATCGATAAGCTCTTCCTTGCTTGGGTTCTTGCGGAACTTAACAAATACAGCTGCAGTATGTCCCTCTAGTACAGGAACTCTTACGCACTGTGATGTGATAAGTAGATTATCCGCCTTTACAAATTTACCGTCCTTGATTGATCCCAAAATCTTAAGTGGTTCGATTTCACTCTTTTCTTCTTCTCCACCAATGTAAGGGATGATGTTTCCAACCATTTCTGGCCAATCTGAGAAGTTCTTTCCGGCACCTGAAATAGCCTGATATGTTGTAACGCATACTTCGTATGGTTCAAATTCCTGCCATGCTGCAAGTGCTGGTACATATCCCTGGATTGAGCAGTTTGGCTTAACTGCAACAAAACCTCTCTTTGTTCCAAGTCTCTTTTTCTGAGTCTCGATAATATCAAAATGATCAATATTAATTTCTGGAACAACCATAGGAACATCCTCTGTCCATCTATGTGCACTGTTGTTTGAAACAACAGGAGTCTCTGACTTTGCATACTCGTCCTCTATAGCCTTGATTTCTTCCTTAGTCATATCAACTGCACTGAAAACAAAGTCTACCGAGTTTGAAATTTCCTCAATATCCTTAACGTCTTTAACTACGATATTCTTAACATCTTCTGGCATCTTGTCCTCGAGCTTCCATCTTCCACTCATAGCTTCTTCATATGTTTTACCAGCGCTTCTTGAGCTTGCTGCGATTGTAGTTACCTCAAACCATGGATGGTTTTCTAACAGAGTTATAAATCTCTGTCCAACCATTCCTGTTCCACCTAGAATTCCTACTCTTAATTTCTTTTCTAATTTTTTCATATCATTACACCTCAACTATCTATTAAAGCTAATAAAATATTTTACCATTTTTTAGTTGTAAATACAAGGATTTCAGTGTTTTTACCCTTTATAAAATCCCAACAAAAGAGGACCGAAGTTTTCTTCAGTCCCCCTTAAATTTATCAGATTAAATCATCCTTAACTATAAAACATTCACTTATATAATCAGCTCTTATATTAAAAAGTGATATCTTACTTTTTAAAAAGCATGTCAGCTGCACTTTCTGAAATTAAATCGTCTCCACCTAGAATTGTGCAATTTAAAACTCCCGCTTTGCTGACATATTCACTTGCTTCATTCATGTTCTTATTGCTTGCTAATAGAAGAGCGCTTTTATCTGCATCGCATAAAACACCTGCACAGAGTCCATCAGGGAAATTTAATCCATAAGTTACATAAGCGTTCTTATGCTTTCCTGCAAAGAATTTTTCCGCTATTGCTTTTGATGTTCCATATCTATCATCGCCGGCAAGTCGTTCAATATCTCCAAGTTTTGAAACTGCATTTTCAACATTCCTGCTGACTACATCACTACCACCGATTAAATAGAATTTCTTGAAGTTTAATTTCTTAAGATATGTCATCTGAGCATCGCTTAATTTTTTATCGACAAGCATTATAGGCTTTCCTGCTGCTGAAGCAGATAGTGCGTCTGCAAAGCTATATGCATTGCATAGTGCAATATCTTCATTTTTAACACCTGAAGCTTTAAGCACCTCCAAATTTGTCTCAAATCTTGTATCCCCTTCAAGTCTATGCTTCTTTCCTGGCATCATGTCAGCTATTTCCTTTGAGACAACATCTTCACCACCTATGATATAGATGTCAGGATTTTTTGATGTATTGTTTTTTACATAGTTACTGATATAATCAGCACTCCATTTGTTAACAATCAAAATAGGTGCTTTTTTAACCTTTGCAAGATATGTTGCAGAAAGCGCATCAGCGAAATTATCACCATTAGCAATTACAATACTATCAAACTTCTCAACATTTAATTTTTCCTTTAGCTTATCAGCTATCTTAGTTGATGTCTCATATCTATCACTTCCTGCAATTCTTGTTTTTTTCTGCTTTAAATTTGGTTCAGGATCATTTTCCTTTGCTATTAAAGCAGATATTTTCTCATTTATGCTCTTAATGTGATCTGCTCTTTCATCTGCAATGAAGGCAGTCTCCGAAGCCTTTTTGATGTATTCTTCAGCAGACTTTATAGCATCCTTTAAAGCCTTCACCGAATCTACAGTAAATTCCTTGCCATCTGCTAGCTTTTTGTTTGCATTTTCAATAGCTTCCTTTATTCCAGAAGTATTATATCTGCGCATTTCGTATAGATTGATGAAATCTATAGAAATCAATCTATCGATATCCTTATCAGTAATGTCTTCTTTTGCTAAAATAGCCTGACCTTCAACTATTTTTTCTTTGATAGCATTCATGCTTTCATCTGTAAACTTTTTTGATGCAAGGTCTGATCTATAATCTCCAGCCGCCTGCTCGCATGCTCTAAACTGAATAACTATAGTATTAACTCTATCTCCCTCTTTTATAAGATTTTTTAAAGCAGAATTCACTTGTTTCTGAGTGGCTTCATTATCCGTTTTAATTTGTATTGCTTCTTCTAAAGCACTATTGAATTTTTCTAGATTCTTTGCTTTAATTACCGAGATAGATTCCATCCAAGCATTACTATTGTAGAAGTTTATAGCATTATTAAGATCATCCTTATTTACTGATTCAACTGGATTAAATCCATCTGTTTTATTATCATAATCGATTTCTAAAATAACGTCATGATCATGTGCACCCTGTCCAGCTGCATCTATATTTAGGTTTATCTTTATTCTCTTTGTCTTTCCGTCAACACCTATTTCAATAGCAGTAGGAAATTTAACCTCAGTACCATTTATGCTAACATTATCTTTTTCTAAAACATTACCTTTAACCTTATCACCATCATTCTTATATGTATATAACTGACTAATTACACCAGCTGCATTGCCATTTCTATACATTGGTTTTAGGTTTAAAACAAGCTTGCTCGTACCATTTTCTTCTGTAAGCTTAGCTCTTCCTATTAAGCATACATTTGCCATTGATTCTTTTTCATGATTATTATTGTCTAAGAATCTTACATTTACCGTGTACTCTTTTTTTGTAGGCTTAGCAGTATTATCTTTTTCAAGCTTGTTAATTGCATCCTTCAAGGCTTTATTATATGTCTTGGTACTATCCTTAGAATCCTCAGTATAACAATAGTCCTGATTTTTCTTTACCCAATCTTCAGCATTAGAAAGTGCGGTTAAAAGTCTTCCATAGCTTCCTGTCGTATAGCTATCGCCTGACTTCATTTTTTCTCTTGCAAGTTTAATTGTTTCTTCAAGATCAGTCATATTGTGTCTTAAGTAAAAAGCTGTTGCAAATTTGTACTTTGTTGTTTCCGCTACAGTTTCTTTAAGAGATAGATTAGGTAGTTTTGCCTTTGCTTCTTTGTAATAATTTTCCAAATCCTTGATACTTTTTTCTGTATATCTTTCTGGGGTATATATTCCATTACTCAAATCTGAAATTTCAAAGTTTAACTTTCTTTCCAATGCTTTCTTAAGAGTAATTGAATCTTCAATATCCATAGCCGGATTAACAATTTCAAGATACTTTGAATATGTAAGTTCCTTTTCAGGTAGATTCATGAATGTATCTAGGTCATCCAGAACTTTTTTTATCGTAGCCTTTTGCTCATCATTGACATACTTTGCATCCTCATCTGCACTAAGCAAAGGTTGCAAATTCGTCTGCATCATCATTGCGTTACTTCTGATTGAATTATAATAGTCTGGTAAAACGTAACTTTCATCTTGAACCAAATTACCATACTTAATAAATATACCAAATGGTCCTATCTCATGCTCTACACCTGCATTGTCAGTGTATTTAAGGCTTGTAACAGCAAGTTCTTCACCTGTTAATTCGCCAGGCACTGATACAGTAAATGCAATTCTAGCATTAGCCTCGCTTTGAGTAGGATCAGCTTGTTGATAGTCTAGATTCACAGGTTTTGCCATTATATAGTTCATGTAAACATATTCAATAGATTTCACCTTTGTTCTATCTACATCGAGTCTGACATCATATTGATTTCCTGATTTGATAATTCTAACCTTACCATCAAATAAGGATTTAATTTCATTGTTAACATCTCCCTTAGTATAAAGATTTTGATTATGACCACCACCTATCTTTACAAGGTTACGTATCTCATATGAGCCACTGTAAAAGCCATCCTTACTTAAATCATGTGATACAGGATAAGCATATAGCTTTTCTGTATACGACATATCATTCAAAGCGTTCTTTAGCTCGTTGACTGTGCAAAACCGTGCCTTATCCTTATATCTTTGAGCTTCTTCCCATACCTGATACCAATTTGTTTCATCTAAATCAGTATTCATTTCGTAATCTGTCAGTCTGTTTCTACTTGACAAATCATCCATGGCAAGAAGTTTATCTGCCTTTTGTTCAACCTGCCTCATTAGGTTTTCTCTACTGTTTTCATCTCTGTCCTCAGCAAAGGACGAAACAGGTATGCCCGTCACGAGCAAAGCCATAATCAAAAGAGATAAAATCGACTTTTGAAATGTTTTTCTTTGCATTTTGTCTTTCCTCCTAAAAACATAAATCCATTTTTCCCATCCATTCGTGTAATGAGAAAATTTTAGATTAGCAAGGCTAATCTATCTCAATAAAAGTCAGTTAGTTTCATCTAACCAACATGCAATAAAAAAAGTACATCATGATATGTACACTGCATTTAGCTACATATATACCTTAGCACCACTAGATATTAGTAGCAAATATATTTTTATTGCACAAACGCTACAAATAACCCTAAATTCATTATTTTTAGTAAAATAATTGGCATAAAATCAAGCTATATATACATGTTGCTGTATTACTACAAGTATTTTTAAGTGCACTCTAAATTATCATGTGGGTGATTTTTACCTGCGTGTTGTACATACAAGAAAATTAAAGATAAAGCATTTAAAAAGCACTTCAAGCATTTGAGCTTGAAGTGCACCCCAGTTTTATAATTTATTTTTTTCTCATAAATGCAAGCCAGTATGCAGTTCCAACAAATATTGTTCCTCCAATTATATTTCCTAGAGTTACAGGTAGTAGGTTTCCTAGGAAGAAACTGCTCCAATCAAGATTTGCAATATCGCTCTGTTTTACTCCTAGTTGCAAAGCTGCATCAACATATTGACTATTTTCTTTAGCGAAAAGACCCGCTGATATATAATACATATTTGCGATGCTATGCTCAAATCCAGCCGTGACAAACATCATTATTGGGAAAAAGATTGCCATTATTTTACTACCAATGTCTCTAGCCGCTGTAGATCCCCATACAGCAAGACATACAAGCCAGTTACACATAAGACCAAGCAATATAGCATTTGATGTTGAAAGAGAAACCTTAGCGCAAGCTATCTTAATTGTTGCTCCTCCTAGCATAGAATTCGCAAAATCAGGTTGCCCTGCTTTAACTACCAAAAATGCTATGATTATTGATCCAACAAAGTTAGCTACATAAACAATGATCCAGCTTGTAAGAAGCTTCTGTAAGCTTATTCTCTTCTCATAAACTCCCATAAGCATGAGATTGTTTCCTGTGAAAAGTTCAGATCCACATACTACTACAAGAATGAGTCCTCCCGAGAATACAAAAGCACTTATGAGCTTTGATATTCCAAGTGTACTTGGATTATTCATTAGCTGAAAAGCTGCCGTATTAGATGCTACTGCTGCAAAAGCGATGTAAGCACCTGCTATTATTCCCAAAACTATCTTCTGAAGTAGGTTTAAATTAGCCTTATTCTCTGCGACTGTAACTAGTTCGCCTGCCACCTCATTAGGTGTTAAAAAGTTTCTTTCAATCATTTTTATTCCTCAATTAAGGTCATAAATCTGAATATGATTTTGTTCCTAATATACCCTTCGCTGATTTTACCCCTGAAACTATAGCCTTCTCAAGCTCCTCAGTTGCAATTACAGCTAGTGCATCAAAGCTATTATCATCAAGCTTTAGTGTTCCAGATGACATAACAAAGATTGTATCACCATCTACGCTTGTATGCACAGGCATTATACGCCTAGCATACGCATCGTGACATATAGATGCAAGTTTTTTACACTGTGCCTTTGTTAAAACGGCATTTGTCATAATGCAACTTATAGTTGTATTACCCGAAAAAACATTCTTTGACTGGTAGATATTGTCCTTCATTGCCTGGCAAGTTGATAAGAGCTTTCCATCAGATGACATAAGTCCTGCTATCTCTTTGCCATCAAAGTCAAATACATCACCCATTGCATTTACAGCTGATATTGCTCCAACTTGAAGTTCGCCTACCTGTACAGCAGAAGAACCGATACCGCTCTTCATCATGCCTTCTATGCCGTTATATTTACCAACTGTAGCTCCAGTTCCAGCACCGAAGTTTCCCTGCTTAAATCCGATATTTTCTCCTTCATAGGCATTGTGAGCTGCACTATAGCCCATATCTTTATTTGGATATGAGTTTTGACCAATCTGAAGATCAAATAATGAAGCTCCGCAAACAATTGGCACCTTTCCTACGCCTACATCAAAGCCAATATCCTTTGATGCAAGATAGTCCATGACTCCGCTAGAGGCTTCAAGCCCATATGCGCTTCCTCCTGAGAGAACAACAGCATGAATAGCTTGTACCATGTTTTCGGGACTTAAAAGATCAGTTTCCCTAGTTGCAGGGCCTCCACCTCTCACATCTACTGAAGCTGTGGCGCCATCCTTTGATGAAATAACAGTCACGCCAGTTAGCTTATCAAAGTCTTCGGCTGATCCGATATGAAAATCCTTCATATCGCATACATCTATTTGCTTTATATCCAAATTTGACATATCAATCACCATCAAAGCTATGCTATAGCCTTAACCGCAACGATAATTGCGATTACTACACCAACTACACCTTCGCCTCCTAAGACGCCGGAAGCGATGATCTGTCCCTTGCTCTCCTTCTCAAAGTTTGGAAGGAATTTATCTACTATAAATCTAAGCGCTCCACCTATGAATGCAGTAGCAGATAGATAAAACGGTAGATATACACCAAGACCAAATGTCATAACTGGAAGCTTTAGACAATACAGAATCGCCGCTGCAACTAGTCCGAACATAAATACAGGATAGTTCGATATACCCGTAATCATAGCAGAAACTGCGTGAGCCTGCGCTGCAGCAAATGTACCATCATTGAATGCATTCCCTCCGTATGCCTTTAGCATGAAGTAGAAAACAAAAACAGATACAATTGCACCTATAAAACCACCAATAACCTCAGCAATCCACTGAGCCTTAGCATTTGTCTTAAGTATGTGTCCGGCCTTAAAATCGTTCATTACATCGCCTGTGAGACCGCATGCAATTGCAACAATTGCTGCTACAAATAGCGCCTCATTTTGGCCGATTGAACTTATTGTCTTAACAACCAGTAGAACAAATATACCGAAGATTTCCATTGGATTTATTCCTGATTGTCCCACGCACTGTGATGACATAGATGTTGTTAGCCAAACACCTATTATAGTAATTACCGAAGCTATTATGCCTAGATTGCAAACGTATGTAAGTACAAATACGAGCAAAACAAGAAATATAGGCGCCCATCTCATTGGAAGAACTGAATCACCTGTGTTTTCCTTGCTAAACATAGCTCCAAATATCTTTTTCAAATTAGGGAGTATTCCCTTAATTAAAATACCTATTCCTGTTCCGACCATCATTCCAAGTCCTAGTGACTGTTTGATGTCAGTGGCTTGCTGTAAAGTAAAAAATCCAAACTTTTGTCCAAAGATTAGAATTCCAAAATCACCTACAACAGCGCCTAAGAACCATACACCTATAAATAAAGGACCTACAATATATCCAATAGCAACTAGCATAGGTGAAATATAGAATCCTCCGACAGATCCATACTTCATCATTCCCTTACTAAACCAGGTCTGAGGTATCTTAGTAAACCAATCTCTTAACACAGCAAATAGGCCAGCTATGCCAAATGATGTGAAGAGCAGTACCGATTTTTTGCCTCCCTTATCTCCTACTTCTAATAAGTCTGCAGCAGCTTGTCCCATAGCATATGGGAGTTCCTGAGTCTCTATGAAATATTTACGCATCAAAGCTGTAAATATCAAGCCTAAGGCTGTACCTCCAAGTGCGATTACAAGAAGTTGCACAAGGGAAATCTCCGCATTTGGATTAAGAATAAATATTCCTGGTATGGTGAAAGCCACACCACCTGCAACCATTGCACCTGCTGACATAGCAGTATGTGTAACATTTATCTCATTGAGACTTGTGTTACCTAGCGCCTTAAGGCAAACCATTGAAAACAGAGCCACAAACATTATTGGCCATGGAAGCGAGCTTAGCTTCAGTGCGATGAACATAGAGCTGCAAGTAATAATTACTGAACCTATAGCACCGATAACCATACCCCTTACGGTTAGTTGTTTACCATTCATTTTACATTCTCCTAAATTAATTCAAATACACGTATTACAATAACTTGCGTTTTGATTTTATCCAATTAGAAAAACATAAAGACAACAAAAGAGTAGTCAAAAACTACTCTTTTGAATCCATATATTCGCTTATTAAGCTTCTTCTGTTGCCACTATTTCTTTGCCATCATAATAGTTACATGTTGGGCAAACTCTGTGTGGAAGCTTTGGCTGATGACATTGAGGGCAGATCGAAATTCCCGGTAATGATTTCTTCATATTCGGTGATCTTCTCATATCTCTTTTGGCCTTTGATGTTTTCCTCTTTGGAACTGCCATTTCTACACCTCCTCGTTCGAAGTCTAATTATATATAAAATATATAATATTACGCAATAACTATTAAAGTATATCTATATCTAGCTATCTTGTCAACTATTATCTATTAATTTTTCTTGCGATGCTGTATGTATCTCTTGCAATCATCAGCTCTTCGTTTGTTGGGATAAGTAGAAGCTGAACCTTAGAGTCATCTGTTGAGATCTTTGTCTCATGACCTCTTACCTTGTTCTTAATTGGATCTAGCTTGATTCCTAGGTTACCAAGGTCTGTACAAATGATTTCTCTCATTGAGATATCGTTCTCACCTACACCAGCTGTAAAGATGATAGCATCAACACCGTTCATCTCTGCAATGTAAGCGCCGATGTAGAATCTAACCTTCTGAGCAAAGATTCTTAGAGCAAGAGCTGCTCTTTCGTTTCCGTCATTAACAGCAGTCTCAAGGTCTCTGAAGTCACTTGAAACGCCTGAAATACCATATACACCTGACTTCTTGTTAAGTACATCGTTTACCTGTGCATCTGTTAGGCCTTCCTTCTCCTTGATGTAGTTAACGATAGCTGGGTCAATGTCACCGCTTCGTGTTCCCATTACTAGACCCTCAAGTGGTGTGAATCCCATTGATGTATTGATTACTCTACCGTGCTTGATAGCTGTAACTGAAGCACCATTACCAAGGTGGCATGTGATAAGCTTTAGATCGTTAATGTTAACGCTCATCATCTGTGCAGCCTTCTGAGCAACATACTTATGTGATGTTCCGTGGAATCCGTATCTTCTTACACGATACTTCTCATAATATTCATATGGAAGAGCATATAGGTATGACTGTGGTGGCATTGTCTGATGGAAAGCTGTATCAAATACCGCTACCATCGGAGTCTTAGGCATAAGTTCCTTGCATGCAGCTATACCAAGTAGGTTTGGTGGGTTGTGAAGTGGAGCAAGCTCGATACAATCCTCAAGAGCCTGGATAACTGACTCTGTAATTAGAACTGATTCTGCATACATTTCTCCAGCGTGTACAACTCTGTGTCCTACAGCACCGATTTCGTCCATGTTCTTTACAACGCCATGTCCCTTATCCTGAACTGCTGCCAGAACCTGAGCGATTGCATCCTTGTGGTCCTTCATAGGAACTTCCATTACAACCTTGTCACATCCTGTCTTAGTATGGTTGATAACTGATCCATCCATACCAATTCTCTCAACTAATCCCTTTGCAAGAAGAGTTTCATCTGTCATATCAAGAACCTGATACTTAAGTGATGAACTACCACAGTTGATAACTAATACTTTCATATATTCCTCCATGTCTGTACATATATTTATTAAACTTTACCATAAAATAATACTATATGGATGCCTTAAAATCAAGACATTGACTATATTTAGTGAAATTTTATGGATCTAAACCAAAACAATAAACTCTTAGTGGTTATATAAGAGCAATTGGTTTTTGCACAAAATCACTATTTTTATACAAGTCATTACCGTAAATTATGTTATACATATCGCTCGCTAAAACGTCGTACTTTATAGTTTCTGCTATTCTCTTGTCAATTAACGCCTTAGGAATACTGTCTATTACAGGTATCTGATCTAGTTCTTTTATCGCCCTTAACAAGCTTGCACCCTTTTTGTCAAAAGCAAGAGGTCTAGCATATAGACTAGCTTCGTTGATTATTTCGTTATTCAATCCAAACAAAGCCTGAACAAATAGCCTATTTATACGACTATATGTGTATCTCTTTGATTTTACACGCATTACTAAGTCTTCAAGACTATGGGCATATCTAATCTCGGCCTTAATTTTATTTCCGAGTCCCTCACCTGCGGATGCTATTTTATCAATTTCTTCTGCACTCATCAAAAGCAACTTACTTCTAACAACATCAAAATATCTTTGCTCAAATTCAGCTGATTTTTGGGGATTATCCTCTTTCCAAATTCTGCGAATATCACTAGCGGTCTCTAGATGTCCCTTACCTATCCTTTTTATCGTATAAGCATCCAAACTATCTATGTGTCTAAGATATTCCAAAGCTAGAATATTATTCGGCTCAGTTAGAATTTTTTCATCGAAATCAGGGGACATAGATGATATTAGCATACTTCTTGCTGCAGGATATGAATATCCCTTTGATAAAATGTCCTTTAGTTCATCCGAATAATCAATATCTATCTTGGTTAATAGCTCAACCGCATTCTTGAGCTGCTTTATATTGCCTGACTCGCTGCCAAAAGCAAGCACATCGACTACTCCAAGATTTTCTAGTATGTTAACTCCACCATATGCAAACTGCCCTGCACTGGCGCACGAAAATACAAGTGGAAGCTCTAAAACTAGATTCACTCCGCCTTCTACAGCTCTTTCCGCCCTTTGCCACTTATCAAAAAGAGCGGGGTATCCCCGCTGCATAAAATTACCGCTCATTATTGCAATCACAAAATCAGCATCCAGATTTTGTCTGGCGTTATCTATTAGATGCTTGTGACCATCGTGAAACGGATTAAATTCAGTTACTATTCCTATAGTCTTCATCAGTACTATTCTTCCTCAGATTTGGATTCTCCAATAGGAATATCTATTCTGTGCTTCTCTATCTCAGTATTCTGTGTCTCCTCAGCTATGCTTCTGATGTCCTTGATATCAGACTCAAGCTTCTTTGAAATATCATTGAAGTGGGCATTTATGTCATTATACATAGCATCAAAATACTTGCTATTAAGCTCATCCATCTTGACACGGAAGTTATTCAAAACATCATCCATGTATGCATATGTTCTAAGTCTCATGTTCTTAGAATACTCATCAGCTCTTCTGTAAATCTCACCTGAAACATCTACTGCTCTCTCAGTGATTACATCCTTTTCGACCATCATGTCGGCCTGCTTCTTAGCCTCGATGATAATCTTCTCATACTCATTTCTGGCATTATCCAAGATAGTATTTTTTTCTCTTCTAATCCATTCAGCCTGCTGAACGTCATCTGGGAAGCTTAGTCTAATGTCCTTTGCTATATCCAAAATCTCGTTTGCATCGACCATGATTTTGCCTGTGAGAGGTAGCTTTGGTGCTACATTAATAATTTCTTCCAATTCTTCTAATAGTTCGTAGATTGTCATCCTAATCCTCCTATGCCTATAATGAGTATTTCTTCTTAATCTCGTTTAAGATATTCTCTGGTACTAAACCATCTATATTTCCATTTAATGAAACAACTTCTTTAATCATACTTGAGCTTATAAATGAATATTTAGGGCTTGTCATCAAAAATATGGACTCAATTCCCTCATTAAATAGCCTTGCGTTCATTTGTGCCATCTGAATCTCGTATTCGAAATCAGATGTAGCTCTTAGACCTCTTATAACAGCATTAAATCCATTCTGATTGACGTAATTTGCTAGCAGTCCATCAAAGTCGTCTACTGTAACATTAGGCAGATGCGCTATTGCAGTCTTAATTAGTTCCTTTCTCTCCTTAAGTCCAAAAAGTGGCACCTTGTTTGGATTCGAAACGACCCCCACAACGATCTGATCAAACATCTTAGATGCACGTTCTATGACATCAAGATGTCCATTTGTCATAGGATCAAAAGATCCTGAATATAGAGCCTTAGTCACTTATCTTCTCCTCATCGTCAAAGAAATCATCTGAATCTGCCCTCTTGTATAGAGACAAGCATATTTTTCCATACTTTTTATGTTTAAAAAGTTTCAGTCCGCCAATATGTTCAGGCAAATCCGTCATTTTTTCGTGTTCTGCTACTATTATACCTACATCTGTTAATAAATCAAGCATATCTATCTGTTCAATGGCTTTTTCATAGAGCCCATCATGGTATGGTGGATCAAGAAAAACGATATCAACTTTTTCATCAATTCGTTTAAGAGCCTTCTTGTAATCTCCAGCAAGAACAATTGATTCATTTTCCGCCTTACAATATTTAATGTTACGCTTGATAATATCAACGCTGTTTCTCTCGTTATCACAGAACCAGCATTTTGATGCACCCCTAGATAGAGCTTCTAGACCAAGATTACCTGTTCCTGCAAATAGATCCACGCAAACAGCATCCTCAATATCGCACATCAAAATATTAAAAATCGATTCCTTAACCTTATCGCTTGTTGGTCTTATTTCATTACCAAAAGGTGTTTCTAGCTTTCTCCCCCTGTATTTTCCAGTTATAATTCTCATCTTATCTCCTATAAATCAATACTTATATCACTGCCGAACATCTTCTTTACCTTTTGCTTTACCATGACGCTCTCTGGTTTTTCTAGCTTGCTATCTCGCTCAATAAGCTCCCTAGCTGAGTTCATAGCTGCTTCTAGCACATCTCTATGTCTTAAGAGGTCACTTATTTTTAGCTGCGGAAGTCCATGCTGTCTCGTGCCAAAGATTTCACCAGGTCCTCTAAGCTTAAGATCTTCCTCTGCTATATCAAAGCCGCTCATCGATCCTGTCATAATGTCCATCCTCGCATTAGCAAGCTCGCTATCTGTATAGCACATCAAAAAGCAATAGGCGTCATCACTTCCTCTACCGACTCTACCTCTGAGCTGGTGAAGCTGGGCAAGTCCAAATCTTTCAGCGTTTTCTATCACCATAACGCTTGCGTTTGGTACATTTATTCCAACCTCTATCACTGTAGTAGAAACAAGTAAATCAACCTTGCCACTTGCAAAATCCTGCATTATTTCGTCTTTATCTGCACTTTTCATTGCACCGTGGACAAGTTTGATATTAAAGTCATCAAATCTATCCTGAAGTTCATCAAATATAGCATTTGCTGATTTTGCATCTATGCTCTCAGAATCCTCTATAAGAGGTGCAACAACATATGCTTGCCGTCCTGCCTTCATCTCTTTTTCGACAAAGTTAAAGACCCTGTTTCTTTCTCCCTGAGAACATTTATATGTATGGATTCCCTTACGACCCTTAGGCATGGTTCTTATCTGCGATATATCTAAATCACCATATAATATGGCTGCAATCGTCCTCGGTATAGGTGTAGCAGTCATTACAAGTATATTAACACCCTCACCTTTACCCGAAAGTTTTCTCCTTTGATTTACACCAAATCTATGCTGCTCATCAGTAATGACAAGACCTAGATTCTTAAATACAATGTTTTCCTCTAAAACAGCATGTGTTGCTATTATCACCTTAGCTTTGCCAGAGCTTATGCTTTCCATTGCCATTCTCTTATCGGAGGCTTTCATAGAACTTATCAAAATCACCGGACTGATTTCATGATCAGATAAGTCCTTAACAAAGGTATCAAAGTGTTGCCTTGCAAGAAGCTCCGTAGGCGCCATGATCACGCTTTGAAATCCAGAAGCAGCAGCTGAAAGCATTGCAGCTTCAGCAATTATCGTCTTACCAGATCCAACATCTCCTTGCAGGAGTCTATTCATCTTCTTTGGTTTTTGTAAGTCATCTTTTATTTCATTCCAGGACTCTCTTTGTCCACTTGTAAGCTCGAATGGAAGCTTTGATATGAATTCATCTCCTTTACTTACATCTATTGAGATTCCTGTAACATCGCTGTCATCGCTCTTCATGTACATAAGACCAGTTTCAAGAGTAAATAATTCATCAAAGATAAGCCTATATCTGCTTTGTAAAACTTTTTTTGCATTGCTTGGGAAATGCATATTTGAAATAGCAAAGTCTAGCGACGCAAGTTTATTCTTCTCGACTATATCCTCAGGTATCCATTCTTTGATACTTGAATAAACAACCTTTATATCTCTTTGCATTCGTCTCATTTCTTTTTGAGATAAGCCCTGTCTCAATGAATACACGGGAATAATTTCTCTAACATCGTCATTACTTCCTGCAATTGTAAACTCTGGATGTACTATTTGGAGTCTATCTAGGTTTTCGGTTACTCTGCCGTAAAAAACATATTCTTTTCCAATATCAAAGAGTTTATTCAAAAAATATCCATTAAAAAAGACAACTTCAAGCATCCCGCTATCATCACTTACATTTAGTACTAGCGGAGTCTTTTTGTTAAATCTATTCGCACCAATCCTCTTGTTCACAAGCCTTGCCTGAATTAGAAAGTCACTACCAGCTTTAAGTTCAGATATATGGGTTACAGTGCGTCTATCTTCATATGATTTTGGAAAATAAAGAGCCAAATCTTCTATGGTTTTAATTCCCATATCATGAAAGATTTCTACTTTTTTAGGACCTACGCCCTTGAGCACACTTATGCTGTCATTTATCTGCATATTTGAACTTAAACTCCATGTTTCTTGCTGACACATTTTCAGACTTAACACCTGTTATAACTACCGTAATTTCTCTAGGACTTACAGTAAGTCTTTCTTGTAAATGATTTACAATCTCTTGATTTAGTTTTTTTAGTAGACTTTTGATGCTCTCGCCGAATTTTACTATAGCATAATACTTAATTCTAAATTGCTTATTATCAAAGCTAATCTCTATATTCTTAAGGCTATCGCTTGACGGTATAACATCTTCTTCTAGAAGAAACCTACCTTTAGTTGTAGATAACCATATTAATTCATCATATTCCTTAGTATCAATTACATCTATGATTTCTGTAGCGATAACTCTGTCCGAAAAGCTTATTCTGCCTTGATTAGTATATTTATATACAGACATATCCATATTCTCCGATAAAAAAACCGCGAAAGCAAAAGCCTTCGCGGAGTTAGTCCCTATTGATTAGAGGGCGCGGTCAATCTTGTTTGATCTCATGCACCTTGTGCATACATTCGCTCTTCTTACTGTACCGTTGTCATTGATTCTTACGGTCTGAATGTTAGCATTCCATTTTCTTCTTGTATGTCTCATTGAATGGGAAACATTATTTCCGGAAACCTGACCTTTTCCACAAATCTCACACTTTCTTGACATTTGCCGCACCTCCTTGCTAAAAATTGTATATCCCGATATCGGGTTTATTACCTCTTAAAATGTTTGCAGGCTATAGATTGAATAACCGCAAGTAGCATTATACCATAGCCAATAAGTATAATACAAGTACTTTTTTGCTTGAATTCCGCGATTTATACAAGCGTACGGTCAAGACCAATATATTCTGCTCTGATCATTGATTTCAGATGTAAATCATAGTACTTACCATTCTTCTTTGTAGCACTTCTGAGTATACCCTCTGATTTAAACCCAAGCTTATCATATAGATGAGCTGCTACGTCATTCTTAACAAAGTGGTCAATAGTCACTCTCTCCATATGCAAACTTATAAATGCATATTCAAGAATTGAAAGCAGTGCTTCCCTGCCTAGCCCTTGATTTCTAAGCTTTGGATCAGCTATATATATTCTTGTTACATCTACTGAGTCACTATGACTATCAAGTCTTGAAAGATAAATTCTGCCAATAGGAATATCACTTGGCTTCTGCAGGATGGTAAACTGTCTCTTAGTATCATCATTACTATTCTCTATGAATTCAGTAACAACCTCTTCGTAGTCCCTGCTTTCGTCAATTGAAAAGAACTCAGTTACTGCTGGATCGGATTCCCAATCAGCAAAATATGAGCAATCATTAAATGTACTTTCCCTAATAATCAAGTTCTTCGTTTCCATTGCGGTATCTCCTTTGATATGCTATTATTATAAAGTATTTTTAACTTAAATCAAAGGGTAATTTACAAAGTTTTTCACGATTGTTATATGGAGGTGAAAATTTGAAAAAAAGAATATATATTACGCTAATTTCTTCAATGCTAATTTTAATCTTAGCATTAACAGCATGTGGAAAAAAATCTTCAAATACCGAGATTCCATTGAATGAAAAAATAGAATCAAAAGCATTTGCATATAGAACTGATTTGCTCGATTCAGCCGAAACTTTGACAGATAATAATAAGATACAGGAATATCTCCTCAACTGGGCTAAATCTAAGAACCTAAAATACGTAAAAGACGACCACGGTAACATTATAATGTCGATGGCTGCTTCTGAGGCATATATAGATGCAGCTCCAGTTACAGTTGTATGTAGCTACGATGCAGATAGCTTTGCTGACAGTATGGATGCCATTGCATCTGCCCTCTATATAATCAAGAACAATGAGGATTCTGGTGAGCTAAATGTTATCTTCTCACCCATATCTAATGGCAACTACAGTGCACTTGATAATCTGAGCAAAGAGTATTTTAAGGATAACACCAAAGTTATAAGTCTTTCTGGTGGACGCAAAGCTCTTTGGTCTGTTAACTCAGGCGGAAACAGCAACTACCTCTTCTCAGGTAGCTTGACTACTGAAGCTCCAACACTAAGCACAGCATATAAGATATCGATAAGTGGATTAACAGGCGGAACACCTGATGGAAAAATTTCATCATATCCAAATCCTGTTAAAATGCTCGGCGATTTACTAGCATCTTTTAAGACGAACTCTTTGATATTTGAGCTTTCAAGTATATCAGGTGGAAATAGCTCAAGCTCATATCCGAAGAATGCTGAGATGATTATTGTTATAAGTGAAGATGATGTTGAAAAATTTACAACAAAGCTTGATAAAGCAATAGAAAAGTTTGACAAGAAATATAAGGAAGACTATCCAAAGGCTACTTACAAGTACGAGGCAGTTAGCCTACCGGCAACAGTTTATACTAAAGAAAGCCAGAACACGCTTGTAAGCTCTCTCTATACACTTTCAGACGGTGTCTTCTATAGAGATGCAGACGATGAAATAGTTACTATTTCAAACATCGGTACTATTGCAACAAGCGAGGAAGCCTTTACAATTTCAGCACAGGGTTATAGCCTTGATAAAGCAAATCTAACAGAGCTTGACAATCAGTACGCTACTACATGTTCCCTTGCAGGAATATCATACAATAGAATATCTAGAGTTCAACCACTTTCGACTAAATTTGATGAGAATAATGTTTCTAAATTTCAAAAGGAAGTCATGGATGCTTATAAGGAATATGATCGCTCTAACCTAGAGTTCAAAAACAGTGTGCAGACGACTCCAGCAGTGTTTATTGCTAAGAAAAACTCAAAAGTAAATCTTGTCAATGTTGTTATAAACAAGGATAAACTAGAAGTATATACAGGTGCAATAGTCACACTTTTGAAGAATCAAACTCACAAGGAAATAAAAAGCCTAGATGATGATAACTAAGACAAAACCCGCCTAGAGCGGGTTTTTTGATTCTTGAATTTGTTATAAACTATTTGACGAACATTATATTTAAATCAACATTTGTATTTATGCCATCCACTCTTCCTGTTGAAGAATACTGCCACATTGCGTAGTCATACTCGAAGCTGCTCATGGAAGTATAGTGCGCAAGCCATATCTCATAATCACTTAAAAGAGTTAAATCAATATTGTTAGCTATCCAATCCGGGTTTCCGTAGATTAGTGTTTCCCTTCCATGCTTTTTCATAATGCACCCAAAGGCATCTGCAACTTCAGTTTTTTGCTCTACGGTCAGAGCTTTTATCCTGTCATTTTCAGTTACTGGCTCCATATCAAATCCTATTGGTAGTGATACATTTCTTCCTTTGATATTTGAGAGCACATACTTTGCTTCCTTGACAGCTTCTTCTGTAGTTACTGCTTGCGAAAAGAAGTATACACCTACATCTATTCCGTTCTCTTGGGCTTCTTCTATGTTCTTTTCGAAGTAATCATCCATATAGATTTTACCATCTGCATAAGAGCTGAATCCAAGCCTAATATATGCGAACTCAACTCCAGATTTCTTTACACTGGCCCAATCTATTTCTCCCTGGTGAACAGATACATCTATACCTCTCTTGGCTTTGATACCATTGTAATTATAGTTGAGGAAATTATATTCATCCCTATAGAATCCTTCACTGCTGTATTCCATTTTCGGATACTCCTTAGTCCCTCCTAGTCCATCATAAGTATTTATATATCTATATGCCTTAACCCAAATAAAAATAGCTAATACTAGAAGAATTGCGCTCAAAACTATTATTAGTCTCTGCTTATCTATTTTATTTTTCCTTCTATTTTTCTTTTTTGCTACCTTATTCATAACGGTATTATACCATTTTTTCCTATACATAAAATAAATATTTGATTATCACTTTACAAAGACAATCATTAGTGCTAAATTATACTTAGCACTCTAGTATACCGAGTGCTAATAAATATTATGGAGGACAAACATGGCTAAAAAACAATTTAAAGCAGAATCTAAGAAATTGCTTGATTTGATGATTCACTCTATATACACCAATAAGGAGATATTTTTGCGAGAGCTTATCAGCAATTCAAGCGACGCCTTAGATAAACTATATTACAAAAGCTTGACATCTGGAGAGCTCGGAATCAAAAGAAATGACTTCTATATCCGGATAACACCTGATAAGGAGCTTAGGACACTTACAATTAGAGATAACGGTATCGGAATGAGTAAAGATGAGCTTGAAAATAATCTCGGTACTATTGCAAAGAGTGGCTCGCTAGGCTTCAAGGAAGAACAGGAAAAGAATAAAGACGAGAATACTAAAGCAAAGAATATCGACATCATTGGACAATTTGGTGTTGGATTCTATTCTGCTTTCATGGTATCTGATATCGTAAGCGTTACATCAAAGGCTTTTGGCAGTGATGAGGCATATCGCTGGGTTTCACGTGGTGCAGATGGATATACTATTGAAGAGGCAAGCCTGGATGGACATGGTACAGAAATAGTACTGACTATCAAAGAAGATACAGATGGTGAAAACTACTCTAGCTTCCTTGAGGAATACACAATTAGAAATCTAATTAAAAAGTACTCCGACTACATCAGATACCCTATTCGTATGATGGTTGAAAAATCAAGACCTGTAGGAGAGACAGAGGAAGGCAAAGCACCTGAATTTGAAAAGTATAATGAGCTAGAGACTCTAAACTCAATGGAGCCTATTTGGAAGCGCCAAAAGAGCAAAGTAAAGCCTGAAGAATATAACGATTACTATAAGAGCAAGTACATGGACTATATGGATCCTGCAAGAGTGATTAGAACAAATGTTGAAGGTGTTTCAAGCTTTACGGCTTTGATGTTCATTCCAGGACATGCACCTTTTGATTATTACACTAAGGAATACGAAAAAGGACTTCAGCTCTACTCTAGTGGCGTAATGATTATGGATAAATGCAAGGACCTACTACCTGATTACTTCAACTTTGTCAAAGGACTTGTAGATAGCCAGGACCTTTCTCTCAATATTTCAAGAGAAATGTTGCAACAAGATAGACAGCTTAAGAACATTGCAAAAAATGTTGAAAAAAAGATTAAAAGAGACCTTGAGGACTTCCTAAAGAACGATAGAGATGGATATGAAAAGTTCTTTGAAAACTTCGGTAAACAACTTAAGTATGGGCTCTATGAATCTTATGGTATGAATAGAGAGGTTCTTGAGGACTTAGTTCTATTCTATTCCTCTACTGAGCAGAAAAATGTAACCCTTGCAGAATATCTTGAAAGAATGAAAGATGACCAAAATGCAATATACTATGCAGCTGGTGAATCCATCAAAAAGATAGACCTTCTACCTCAGACTGAATTTGTTAAATCAAAGGGATATGAAATCCTCTATCTAACAGATGAAATGGATGAATTCGTTTTCAATATCCTAGGTCAGTATAAGGATAAGCCTTTCAAGTCTGTGTCTGCTGAGGACATTGCTGAAGACGATACTGAAGAAGCTAAGGAAAATATGAAAAAGCTTGAGGAGGACAACAAAGAACTTCTTGAGGATATCAAGAATGCTCTTGGTGATAAGGTTAGCGAAGTAAAGCTCTCCCCTCGTCTAAAATCATCTGCAGTATGCCTAACTACTAAGGGAGATATATCACTAGAAATGGAAAAAATTCTAAGTGCAATGCCTATGGACCAAGGTATCAAGGCTGAAAGAGTTCTTGAACTAAACCCTGAGCATAGCGTATTTAAAGCACTAAATAAAATTAAGAGTGATGATGCTGGTGGTAAAAAACTAGAAGTTTACGCAAACCTTCTATACGATCAGGCTCTCCTCATTTCTGGAATACAGATTGATGATCCAGTTGAATTTAGCAAATCAATATGTAAGCTCATAGTTGATGCAAACTAAATAGAATACGCATAAATCACAAAGGTGGCAACTCATACGAGGTACCACCTTTTCATTGTCCTATAGCCCTAGCCCTTCCTATACCTGCATTTTTTTAAATAATGACTCGCCTTTTAGCTTTAATATTATAGCCATAATTAAACAAACTATGAGATAAAGTACGAGTACAACACTTGTGAGCTGGTTAAGCTTAAATATTTCTTCTTTTACAAACAATAATAGCAGACCTATAACTCCACCTTCTATTGCAAATCCACATAGAAGTGAAAGAAGTGGTGCACTAGACTGTTTGATTGCAACAGCCTCATTCGTCCAATTAAACTTTGGAAAACACATGCCTAGGAGAAGTCCAATCATAGCATTTAGCAAAGTTGTTGTCATTGGAATTAGAAATACCATTACTCTGTCAACAGGATTTAAATCAATTGCAAACTGGATGATTGTACCGCTTATAACTATGAATGGCAAGCTGAACAAAAGATGTGGTATTAGCTTTGCGAATATAATATCCTTTTCCTTTATAGGAAGTGATTTCAAAATCCAAAGAGTTTTTGCTTCTAGTGAAAAACTTGGACTAGAAATAGTCACCATTCCTGTACTTAAGCCAAGACCCATGCAGATGAATAATCCTACTACATCAATGCCTAGCATTCCTACATAGTTATTTAGGCTTTCCCCTCCAAATAGAAGGTATATGCATATTAGTGGCATAAATACCACACCAACACCTGCATTCAGTATATATGTTGGCGAACCAATAAACATTGCAAATTCCTTACTTATGAGGGCTGATTTAATACTCTTTGCCTTAACCTTCTTTTCACGATATACAATCTTCTTTCCTCCCTTTGATCTCGTAGCAATTGATATAAAACTCTTACTGAGGAAATAGCATACGAGCGCAAATGGAACGCAACATATTAGTATAAATAGTAATACGAAAAGAATATCAGTATCAGCAATTGCCCTTCCATATACATAGAAGATAGCTAAATATTTTTGGAATATCTCAGCTACAGCAGCTCCAGATTTAGCCATTTCTGACATCAAATTTTGCCATGCAAAGCAGAGATAAAAATATGCAAGCATGAAAATAAGTGAAAATGCAACGATTATAATCTTTGGTTTTGCAACCTTGCTAGATATCCAAGCAATAAGCCAACCAAACATCATGGAAAATGTCATTGAAAGAACTGGCAAAAATAGTAACATCAATATAAATACAATGAATATTCCTAAGTTAAATCCAATATCATAGATATACACAATTATCGCAGGTGCAGTTGTTGCAATTGCATATATATAATTTAGTCCAAGCAGTGATAGTATACGTGATAAAATTATATGTATTGGCTTTATTGGCATGGACAGTAGTATTTCATTATCGTTTGCATCATATATTTGTTTTTGCGTTAGGAAAATACTTCCTAAGAAACATAGTGAAAAAACAACTATTCCGCAAAAAGCAAAATATAACCAGTCAAGTCCTATCACATTATATGGCACGCAGATAGAATGAAATATTTGCGTAAACAAAAATCCTACTGCTATGAATGCAACTAGATATAGGGCAATAAGACCTAAAATATTTGCATTCTTCTTTTTCTTTTTGCTGCCTTGCATCTGGTTCATTATTTCCAGAAAGCGCAGCTTCATCAATATCTTAAGCATCGCTTCCCTCCAAATTGAGGAATACATTCTCAAGTGAAGTATTTCCCTTAACTTCTTCCATGGTTCCACATGCAATTAGCTTACCCTGCTTTATAATAGCAACCTTATCACAGAGCTTTTCTGCCACTTCAAGCACATGGGTTGAGAAGAATATTGCACCACCATTATCGCAGTGCTTTCGCATCTCTTCCTTAAGCAGGAATGCCGCCTTAGGATCAAGTCCAACAAAAGGCTCATCCATGATAATAAGCTTAGGTGCATGAACAAAGGCAGAAATCAAGGCAAGCTTCTGCTTCATGCCATGTGAGTATGAGCTAATTGGCTGTGCTAGATCAGATGTAAGACCAAATAAATCTGCAAATTTACGTGTTCTCTCTGCTCTATCCTCTTCTGAAACTCCAAAAATGTCTGCTATAAGATTGATATACTTGATTCCGGATAGAAATTCATATAGATCTGGATTATCAGGGATATATGCAATTTTTTCCTTACATAGCATAGGATTCTCTTTGATTGATACTCCATCGATGAAGATTTCGCCTTCATCAAATTCTAAAATTCCACAACATGACTTGATAGTAGTTGTCTTACCTGCACCGTTATGCCCTATAAAGCCATAAATCTCACCCTTCTGTATATGTAATGTCAAGTTATCTACAGCCTTTTTGTCGCCGTATATTTTGCTTAGATTATTTATTTTTAGCATGTTTATCTCCCTTTAGTAATTTTTATACACAAAAATATATCAAATTTTAAAAGCATTTTCAAGCCTAGCAAAAATATAAGAATTATCTATTTGCTTATCAGTAAAATACTCAAATGCCTTTACTCCTTGATATACAAGCATAGGAAGACCATTTGAATATTTAGTGCAATCCTCTCTCTTTGCCCTTTCCAAAAGTTTAGTCTCACCAGGATTATATATTAAGTCTAAAACGCATATATGCTTAGGAAGCTTTATTTTGTCATCTAATGGATTTTTATCTATGTCTTGCCCCATTCCAAGTTTTGTTGCGTTTATTAGCAGATCAGCCTCATTTACTAGCTTTGATAGAAGTGCTTTATCTTCGGCAATATATATCTTCACATCTATGTTAAAACTATTTCTTATTTTATCTATATAAGCTTTTCTGGTTTCCATGCTTTGCTTTCTCACAAATACACTGACCTTCTTGACATTATTTCTTGCAAGAGCGTATAAAACTGCCTGCCCAGCACCGCCAAGACCAAGAATACACACCTTGCTTGTAGAAACATCGACACCTAAGTCTTTTATTGCCATTTCAACACCAAAGATGTCTGTATTATAGCCATATAGTCTTCCCTCCTTATTTACAACAGTATTGACTGCATTGCAAAATCTTGCCTCTTCTGAGACATAGTCAAGATACTCTATAATAGCAGTTTTATTAGGCATTGAAATGTTTGCACCTGCTATTCCTAAAGTTCTCATAGATGAAACAGCGTCGCCAATATGCTCTTCATCTACATCAAAAGCCATGTAAGCAGCATTTATATTCAATTGTTCAAAGGCACTGTTTTGTATAAGCGGTGAAAGCGAATGCTCACACGGGCTTGCAAATAATGCGTAAAGCTTTGATCTACCATCAAGATTTCTCATCTAAATTCTCCATACTATTGAAGCAATATTACATAACCATTATAATCTAAAGTAATTATATTGAAAATAGGTATGGATAAATGGATAACTTATATATTATCGGGTTCATGGGAAGTGGCAAGTCTAGTCTTTCATTAGAGCTAGATAGAATTAATATCAGAAAACTAATTAGCACAGATGAACTAATAGAAAATCGTATTGGCATGAGTATATCTGATATTTTTGATAGGCATGGCGAAGCTTTTTTCAGAAAGCAAGAGCATATGCTTCTTTGTGATATATCAAAGAACGACGGACAAATCATAGATTGCGGCGGCGGCCTTCCATTAAATCCCCTAAATAGAGAACTCATCAAAGCAAGTGGCAGATGCATTTATCTAAAAGTAAGTCCTGAAACAGTTATATTTAGGCTTGAAAAAGATGAATCCCGACCTCTTCTAAGAAATAAAAAAAGCATAAAGGAAATATCCATTATGCTTAATGAACGTGTTAAAATCTACGAATCCATAGCTGATATCAGCATAGATTCCAATAAATTATCGACAAAAGAAATAGCCGAAAAGCTTATTCCTTATCTGTAAGCAGTTTCTGATCACAGTAAGGACATTTCTCCGGAACCATCAGAAAACTTTTGTCAACTCTTCCGATGCGAAGTCCCTTTCTCTCTGAGATTATCTGAGCTCTCCTATTGCCTGCTGAAGCCTTTGTTCCACTAGGTACAAAGTAAGATAAGCTCTCATTACAGTGCGGACACTTCCAATTTTTCTTTGGAATTGCACCAGCAAGGAAATGAACTATTATATAGGCGATAATGCTGAGCGCCAAAATTAATCCACAAATCTTACCAGCACCAGTCTCAATGAACTTGGTATCTCTTGCTTTAAAAAAAACAGAAGCTCCTGCTACGATTGCAAACGATATGCCAAAAAAGGCAATACAGATAGTCTGAATTTTATTTATTACAATGCTCTTTCTAATCTGTTCCTTTTGGCCATCATTGATAACCTCATCTATGGATATTTTTTGGATTTCGTATGTCCTTGCCATAATACCTCGATAGTTACTACTTTCTCTTATATCCTGTAATCATTGCAGCAGCAAAACATCCAACTGCAGCCCATGCGAAAAATCTGTGATACTTCATCTCTTTCCTCCTAAAAATTCATGAAATAATAATCTTTATCTAATTATGCTATATATGTATGAAAAAATCAAATACTAATAATCTATTTTTTCCTTTAGGAAAGTGCCCTTATCCAGCTCATCAAAAGCTTCTAGTAGTTCATCCCTAGTATTCATAACAATAGGACCACCCCATACAACAGGCTCTTCAAGCTTCTTAGAACTCATAAATAGGACCTGTGCATCTCCATTATTAGCTGTAATCTTAAGTTTATCACCATCAGAAAGCTTTGCAGCAGTCTTTTCTTCTACATGCTCACCTTCAATAGAAACACTGCCTAAAAGAGTAAATATCATAACGGAACTATCTTCTTCCATATCTAACTCTACAGATTTACCGGAAGCAATGTGTATATCATAATAATCAAAAGGTAGATAATTTCCTTTGTGACCCATGTGCTCACCAAATTGCCCTGCTAAAAGCCTAAGCTTTCCACCCTCTATATTAAATTCCTTGATGTCAGCATTCTTAATGCTATGATATTCAGGCTTGCACATCTTATCCTTAGCTGGAAGATTAAGCCAGAGCTGAACCCCTAGCATCCTCTCACTTGCAGGAAGAGCTTCTTCGTGGAGAATTCCTGATCCGGCTGTCATCCACTGAACTTCACCATCAGAAATGGTATCTTCATTTCCCATTGAGTCCTTGTGCTGCATTCCTCCCTTATATACATAGCTTACCGTCTCAATACCCCTATGTGGGTGCATAGGAAAGCCAGCAATGTAATCCTCAGGATTCACACTATCAAAGGAATCTAGCATCAAAATTGGATCAAATGCCTCTATATCCTTATGACTCAAAACTCTCACGAGACTAACCCCTGCTCCATCTTCAGTTCTAAAGCCCTTTACCTTCTTAACTACGCTTCTATTCATTACATCTCCTAAAAGTAAATTTGTTCTCTATATTCTCTAATCTGAATATCCCTCTTAGAACTTATTCACTTTTTGGGTGTATTTAATCACTAAATTCTCTTTTCCTTTGAAAATGCTGTATAAGCATAGGCAGAAATAAAAGATATTATAGGTATTATCAAAACGCATCCGATTACGCATACGCTTATAGTCGTCACACCTTGAGCAAAATCCTTAGAATTTATCATTGTTGAAAACGAATAAAACATAAGGTAATTTACCATCAAAAGCATATACTCACCAAAGAAGATAAATACCAGTGTATTAACAGTTGAATTTAATATCTCTTTTCCTATGTTAATGCCTGAATCAAAAAGTTCTCTCGAGCTGAGTTTTTGCTCATGTCTATAAACCTCATACATGCCCGAACTTATAGCAACTGCTGTATCGATTATAGATCCAGCAAGAGCAAACACTACTACTGCAACCTGTACTGCGAACATATTTCTTCCGATGTTACCCTTATATCCATTGGTCTCATTTATATGCTCACCGCCAATAGCAGTGAATCCTTGAAGATGAGCTAATTTAACTATAAGACATATTAGACCAAACATCGCAAGCACAGTTAGCAGAACCGAAATAAATGCAGCGTGAGTCTTTAAATTCACCTCATTTTGATAATACACGGTTATAGCTGTTATCAAAATAACTGCTATAACTGAAATTCCTATAGGCGAAATTCCCATGTTCATAAGCTTTATGGAAATAAGCAATACAACAAAGTCAATACACACTGTTATAAGCGATTTTGCTGTTTTATCTCCTCCTGTTAGAAGGGACAATGTAAGAAAAACTAATGCAAGAATAATTATCATCATATCTCCTTACCCCCTCTTTTTAACATTATTGAAGAAACCAAAACAGATACTGGAATAGCAATTAGAATTGCAACAGCAGCCATGAGAAATCTCACTATATCAAAATAAGCATCAAAACGCATAACCGTCTTATATTCTATATCGTTTGCTACTGAAATTATAAACGTCGGAATTATAGCAGCTATATTTGTGAAAAGTACAACGCTTATCATCGTTCCCGTTATATCATCAGCTACGGCCTTTGCTGACCTCATAAGTTCATTTATTTGTATGTGAGGATTCTTATTTATTACTTCTGAACTTGCAACAGTAATTGTAACCGCTACATCTATAACTGCACCTAGACAGCCTATGATAATCTGAGCAAGGAAAAACTGATTAGCTTGATTTCTTGTATAAGGCTCAGGTATGAAGTCAAGGAAATCATAATCTATCTTTGACATATATACCAAAGCAGACGCTAGTCCGAGAACAATAAGGCTTACAGCCACAGTAGCTGCAAGTGAAACTAACATATTTTTATTTATTCCATTAATAAGACTCAAAACAATAATTGTAAAACCAAGGCTTCCAAGAACCGTAAGGAGAAGTATGTTCATTCCCTTCATATAAGCAAGTATGATTAAATAAAAGAATATAACATTGACAATAAGGCATAGCGAAGCAAGAAGCCCCTTCTTATTTCCGAATATAACAAGAAGGCTCATCAATATCATAAATGTGATGGCTATGAAATAATCCCTTTTTAGTCCTATAATTTCTGTGTGCTTGGCATTAAGAAAAACTATATCTCCCTTGCTGTACTTCTCATCATAGACATGAGATACATCGTATTTATTATGGACACTTACACTTTTACCTTTATCACTGGTGTTCATGAGTTTAAGCTCTATGTTTTGAAGCTGCTTATCCTTATACTTTTCTTCGCTTACACTTGCTACCTTTGCTATAGGCTTTTGATAGATAGAAAAATTATTGTAAACAAGTATACATATGGTAAGACTTACGATTAACATAAGCACCGTTCTTAGTAAATAGCTTTTCTGTAGTTTCTCACTTATATACATGACTTTCCTTTCGATTCATATTATCTATATTATAATCTAATTTTGTTATCAAAATGTGTAGGAATTAAATTTTTCGCTATAATGTTTTTTATTTTTAAAAATCATAATTCGTGGTATTAATAGACTATAAGTTTCTTTATATAAAATAATAAGGATTAGAAGGTAAAAGGTTTAAAAATGAATAAAAACGCACTATTTAAGATTTCATACGGCTTGTATGTTCTTACATCAAAGGATGGCGACAAGCACAGTGGATGTATCATCAATACAGCAATGCAGATAAGTGAAACTCCTTTAAGAGTCTGTATTTCAATCAACAAGGCTAACTATACTCATGACCTTGTTATGAAGAGCAAGAAATTCAATATTTCTGCCCTAAGTCAGGAAGCAGATTTTGATACATTCAAACACTTTGGATTCCAGAGCGGTAGAGATGTTGATAAGTTTGCAGGCTATGATTCATACAAGATTAGCGAAAATGGTCTTGCTTACGTAACAAAGGGTACAAACGCATTTATTAGCGCTGAGGTTGAAGAAACTCTAGATAGCGGTAGCCACACCCTATTCATTGCAAAGGTTACAGATGCAGAGATTCTTTCAGATGTTCCATCTACTACATATGATTATTACCAGAGCAACATCAAGCCTAAGCCAGAAAAGCCTGCTGAGTCTGACAAGACAGTTTGGGTATGTAAGGTTTGTGGATATAAGTACGAAGGAGAAGAACTTCCAGAAGACTATATCTGCCCTCTTTGCAAGCATCCAGCTTCAGATTTTGAGAAAATGTAATAAAAGAAGGAAACTACACGTTTCATTCTTTGATAAAAAATTCCTCGCGCATAAACGCGAGGAATTTTGTTTTTAGAGATCGTCTTCGATAGCACTGCTCTTAGCATAAGCTGTAGACTTAGCCTCAAAGAAGTCTGTCTTAACCATGTTAGCATCAGCGTACTGTGATACCCATCTCATGCTTTCTGGCTCTTCTTCATAACCCTCATATAGAGTTCCAAGTCCAAGTGATGAATACCTCTGGTTTCCGAGGTACTTGATGTAATCCTCTACCATCTTCTCGTTGAGACCTGGTATTTCATTTCCGATTACATACTTACCCCAAGCGATTTCTTGATCTACGCCTTCCATAATCATTTCACGGAGAACAGCTAGGTTCTCATCATTGAATAAACCTGGCTCTTCTTTACGAAGCTCCATGAGCATATTTCTGAATAACCATAGATGTGTATTCTCATCTCTGTTGATGTATCTGATTTCCTGAACACTTCCTGGCATCTTGCCGTTTCTTCCAAGGTTATAGAAGAACATGAATCCTGAGTAGAAATAGATACCCTCTAAAATGAAGTTAGCTATACAAACTCTTAGGAAGCTATCCTTGTTTGGATTATCAACGAATTCATTATATAGGTCACCGATAAAACGGTTTCTGTTAAGTAAATGTTCATCAGTCTTCCACTGGTATAGAATATCGTTCCTCTCAGTAGGATTACAGATTGTATCTAGCATATAGCTATAGCTCTGGCTGTGTATGCACTCCTGAAAAGTCTGGATTGAGAGGCATAGGTTTATCTCATTTGCTGTAACATACTGTGAGATATTAGGTAGATTTGCTGACTGAACTGAGTCTAGGTAAACTAGAAAGCTCAGAATTTTATCATATGCAGTTCTCTCCGCAGGCAGAAGCTTTGGATAATCGCTCTTATCCTGGTGCATGTTGATTTCCTCAGGAATCCAGAAGTTGTTCATAGCCTGTCTGTACCAGTCAGAAACCCACTCGTATTTCATGTTGTTGAAGTCATTGATATTTGTTGTATCAAAGTTAATAAGACTTCTATTTCTTACATCAATATCGCCCTCTGGATTAAATAGAGGCTTTTTCATTATCATATCGCTCATTTGATTCTCCTAATCTCATTCTATAATAGACTTCTTTTAGATTTCTCTATATTATGCTGAACAGCTATCGCAATCCTCTGGATCAAGCGCTTTAGATCTTACGTAGTAAACAGTCTTAACGCCCTCTTCCCATGCTAGTATATATAGGTTCAGAAGCTGACTCATCTTGTAGTCATTAGTTATCCAGAAGTTAAAGCTCTGCGCCTGATCAATATGTCTCTGGCGTATACCTGCAGCTCTTACTGACCATGTCTGGTCAATGTAGTGAGCCTGCTTGTAGTACCAGTATGTAGCCATTGAAAGTTCTGGAGCAACTCTAGGTAAGATAGCACCCTTCTTTTCTTCAAGGAAGAATCTATTCATAACTGGGTCAAGTCCAGCTGTTGTACCTATCAAAATTGAAGTTGAGCTTGTAGGTGCAGTTGCCATTATCCAAGCATTTCTGATTCCATTCTCAGCAACACTAGCCTTTAGCTTTTGCCATCTCTCTGAGTTATATTCTCTGCGATCAAAGTACTTTCCGTCTTGCCACTCACTTCCCTCAAATAAGCTATATGAACCCCTCTCCTTGGCAAGCTCATTGCTCGCCTTTACTGCAGCATATCCTATGTCCTCAAATACCTTATCTGCAAATGCGAGGTGTTCCTCTGATTCCCACTTAATTCTATTCTTAGCTAGCATGTGATGGTAACCTGAAACTCCAAGACCTATAGCTCTGTATTTCTGGTTTGTAAGCTTAGCATCGTTTATAGGATAGAAGTTCAAATCGATTACATTATCAAGAGCTCTGATTACAGTTGAAGTAATGTCCTCTAGCTCCTTATTGTCGTGAACGTTTATATTTCCTAAGCAAAGTGATGCGAGATTGCACACGACGAAGTCTCCTGGCTTGGTTCTTGTTACAATTACCTCATCGCCCTCGTGAGTTTCTACTGTTGTGCTTACAATCTCAGCTTCACTCATGTTCTGAGCAATCTCAGTACAGAGGTTTGAACAGTAAATCATACCCTTGTGCTTGTTAGGATTCATTCTATTTACTGTATCACGATAGAAAGCAAATGGTGTTCCAGTCTCAACCGCTGACTTAAGAATTAGCTTTACAAGTTCCTTAAGCCCGATTACTCTCTTGGATATTCTAACGTCATTTACACAATCCCAATAACGCTTCTCCCATTCTTCACCAAAGGAATCCTCTAGGCAGTAACCCTTTATCTGCATGATATCATGTGGGTCCATTAGGTACCAATCCTGGTTTAGGTTTTCCTTAGCAAGTCTCCAGAAAAGGTCTGGATAGCAAACAGCTGGAAATACATCGTGAGCCTTCATTCTGTCATCACCGTTGTTTGTTCTTAGCTGCAAGAATTCAGGAAGATCCTTATGCCATGCATCTAGGTAAACTGCAACAGCACCCTGTCTCATACCTAGCTGATCTACTGCAACAGCTGTGTCGTTAACAACTCTGATCCAGCGAATAACTCCACCGCTTGCTCCTTCGAAGCCTCTGATGCTTCCACCTCTAGATCTTACCTTACCAAAGTACATTCCCATGCCGCCGCCAAACTTGGAAACATCGGCGAACTTGGATACACTGCTGTAAATTCCATCAAGTGAATCAGGTACTGTATCAATAAAGCAGCTTGAAAGCTGATGATATGGCTTTCTTGCATTTGACTGGGTAGGTGTAGCCATTGTGACCTTCTGAAGGCTCATAATGTCGTAGAACTTTCTAACCCATGTCATTCTATCCTCGCCTTCCTTCAGAGCAAGGTGAAGAGCTATACCTAGGTACATCTCCTGTGGTGATTCCAAAACAACATGTGAACGGTTATGAATCAAGTATCTGCTTATTAGAAGGTCTAGTCCTGCATATGTATATAGGTTATTGCGCTCATCATCGATGAACTCAAATGCCTCTTCTATTTCTTTCTTGCTGTAGCTATCTAGGATATATTTTCCGTAAAGTCCCTCTGATGTCAAATAGCGAAGCTTCTCATAGAATGAAGTTAGACCGTAGTTTTCCTCGGTCTTCTTAAGCTCTCTGCTAAATGTGTAGTAAAGAAGTCTACCTGCAATTTTCTCCCAATTAGGCTCCTCCTGTGTTGTAAGCTCAGCTGCTGACTTTGTCAAAAGCTCTAGTCTAGCATCTATAGTGCTATCAGGCTTCTGCATAGCAATATACTTAGCCTCAAGTCTTGTAAGGTCATAATGCTCATAGCTTGACTGAATTGAAGCAAGAACTGGAAGAAGGTTCTCGTCACCAATCTCTGCTACAAGAGCTTCTCTGATCTTACGCATCTCAGCTCTCTTCTCTCTATAAAGAATGTAGCTCTTAGCTGCATCAAAGCAACCATTAGCCATCATTACACGCTCAACTGCGTCCTGGATTTCCTCAACGCCAGCCTGCTCTCTATCTGCAAACTCTGCTTCAACCTGTCTAAGTAAATCTGCAATTAGATCAGCATCGTGCTCAACTCCGACAGATATAAACGCTTTTTCCATTGCCTTAACAATCTTATCCCCTGAATAGCGTTCCTCTGCCATACTCCTTTTAATTATTGTTTTCATCAAAAAAATCTCCTGACTATTGAATACATAAAAATACAACATATATTGTTGTTACCGTAATAGTATACCCTATATATGCTAAAATGTCGCCTATTATTTTAAATAAAAGCCAAGTTTTTGCAATGTTTTTTTGCAATAAACTTGGCTCAAAAATCTCGTTGTTGAAAATACAAGCGTTAAAGCGATAGCATCTCTTTTATGTCATTTAAAATTGACTCATCATCCATGCCAAGCTCCTTCAAAAGTGCTTTAGCATTGTATCTATCGTAGAACTTTTTCTCTAGTCCATAGTTTTTAACCTTAAGATTACTGGTTCCTAAATGCGAAGCTATCTTCTGTCCAAAACCACCAGCAAGAATACCATCTTCAAGCGTTATAACTAGCTTGTGAGTCTCTGCTAATGAGTCTAATAGTTCTTTATCAATACCAGATGCAAATCTCGGATTTATCAAAGTAGGTCTAAATCCGTATTTCTCTTCTACAGCCTTAGCAAGTCCTTCGCCCTTTTGGTAGAAACCCCCTAGCCCTATGATTGCAAGCTTTTCACCCTTTTGAGTAAGCTCGAATTTATCCAGTTCTCCAATGCTAAGAATCTGTTCTCTACTGTTTACTTCATTTCCTGGCATCAAAATCATTACAGGATGCTCTCTTTGATCTACCGACCAATCAAGAGCCGAAAGTAGCTCTTCCTTTGATGACGGTGAGATTATTACTAGGTTAGGAATATTTGAAAACTCAGCAATTCCGAAGATCCCTAGATGAGTCACATCTCTCATGCTAGCAAATGAAGCTGATGTAAGGAGAATTGTTATAGGTAAGCTATTTATACAAATATCGTGAGATATCTGGTCATATGCTCTTTGCATAAAGGTTACACTAGTAAATACCAAAGGCTTAGCGCCTGCCTTTGCTGCACCTCCAGCCATTGCTATAGACTGCTCTTCAGCAATTCCAACATCGACAAACTGATCTCCTAGTGCAATTCTATCTTCCTTAGATAAATCTAAACAACCAGGCATATTAGGTGTAATAACCATAAATGAACTGTCAGCCTTTGCCTTATTAATCACGTATTCTCTAGCTAAATCGCTATATTCTGGTTCATCGCTCCATTCAACTTTAAGCTTTCCTGTCTCTCTATCAAAAGGAAGTGTCCAGTGCCAATTTTCGCGGTCTTTTTCGGCAATCTCATAACCCTTTCCTTTGATAGTATTTATATGCATAACTATTGGATGATCTATATCCTTTAGTTTCTCAAATGCTTCTATCATTTTTGCTATGTCATTACCGTCCTCGACATAAACATAGTCTAGACCGAAAGCTCTAAATATATTATTTTCTGACTCTCCTTGTGTCTTCCTAAGCTCTGAAAGACTTTTATATATTCCACCATGTGTTTCAGAAATCGACTGCTGATTATCATTCACAACAATTATTAGATTTGATTCAATTTCTGAGCCAGCAACATTTAGACCTTCTAGAGCTTCTCCTCCAGATAAAGAACCATCTCCAATAATAGCTATAACATTTTCCTTCCTTCCGAGGATGTCTCTAGCCTTAGCAAGCCCTGTGGCAAGTGAAATAGAAGTCGACGTATGCCCTATATTAAACAGGTCATGCTCGCTCTCTTCTGGATTAGTATAGCCAGAGTCATCACCAAAATGCTCATCACAAATATAGCCTTCTTTTCTTCCAGTTAACATCTTATGTGGATACGACTGGTGAGATACGTCAAAAACAATCTTATCCTTAGGCGAATTAAAGACATAGTGTAGGGCAATTTCAGCTTCAACCATACCGAAATTAGGTCCGCAATGTCCGCCTATCTTTGTTAGCCTATTAAAAAGAGCTTCTCTTATATCTTCTGCAAGATTCTCTAGCTCCTTGATGTTTAATTTTTTGACATCCTCTGGTCCATTTATTTTATTTAGTATTTCGTACATTATTTCCCCTCTCAATCAAAGGTTTTGCTCTAAACCCTATAACTCAAATATAACCCCTATAAAACCTGATAATACTATAAGCACTATTGGATGTGGTTTCTTCCAAAGGTGAAGCGCAAGCACAAATCCTGCTAATGCAAGAGATGGCCACCTTACAAATTCGGTAATCGCTCCTGTATTACCAAAGTTAAATATTGAAATTTCTATGACGCTGAAAGCTGCTGCAAATATAAGCCCCGTTGAAGCAGCTCTAAGTCCATACATAGAATCCTGAACAAGCTTTGATTCCTTAAATTTATTTAATAGCTTTGATACAATTATTATAACTATAAACGAAGGTGCAACTATTGCTATAGGACCAAGAACAGCGCCTAAAATACCAAATTGCATGTAGCCTACATAGGTTGACATATTTATTCCAGTAGGTCCTGGAGTACTTTGTGCAATAGCCACCATATTAGCAACATCCCCTGCAGTGTACCATCCAGTTTTTCGCCCTATTTCATATAGAAACGGAAGAGTTGCAAGTCCTCCGCCTATTGAAAACAAGCCTGTTGTAAAGAAATAGTAAATTAGTAGTGGTAACTGTTTCATCTACTTCACCTGCCTTTTGGCTTTGATGAGCTGAAAAACAACCCCTATAAGCCCAGCTGCAATAACTAGTATTACTGGTGAAGTTATCTTAAGAATGGCTAAAACAGCTGTCGCAACAAAGATTATTGCTGTAAAAACATCTATAACTGACTTCTTACCCATATTATACACAGCAATCAAAATCAGAACGCATACACAGGCTCTAATTCCATTAAATGCATGTATAACGACTGGTAAATCCGCAAAATTTGTCAAAAAAGCTGCAATTATACTTATTATTACTATTGAAGGAAAAATAACTCCAAGTGTAGCGACCATTCCTCCTAAAATACCTGCCTTTTTATATCCTATAAAAGTCGCGGTATTAACTGCAATAACACCTGGGGTAATTTGACCAATAGTAAAATAATCTAAAACTTCCTCGTCGCTAGCCCATCCTCTTCTATCGACTATTTCTTTTTGTATAAGTGGTAGCATTGCATATCCACCGCCAAATGTAAAGCCACCTATTCGCATAAATGATGTAAAAAGCTCTACCAAAATCTTCAATGTATGTATCACCTCAATTTAGTCCTGTACATCCTTTGATTTAGATTTAAAAAAAGGAATATCCACTTCCATCAAAATAAGACTTATAACCATCAAAACCATACCAACATAGCTTCTAGGTCTAAGTATCTCATTTGCAAACACAAATGCAATTACAGAGGCAAATACTGGCTCTAGAGTAAAAATAAGACCTACATGACTAGCTGTTGTATACTTCTGCTGTATAGCCTGGACAACAAATGCAATACCTGTGCAAAATAGGCCTAGAAAAAGTGCTGCTACCCATACTGACGTTGACTGAGGCAAGCGAGGTTTCTCAATAATAAATGATAAAATCAAAGTTACAATAGCAACAAAGGCAAGCTCAAAAACACCCATATTAAGGGCATCTACCCCTTCCGTTTTCACAGCCTTCTCAGTAATAATTAAATCTATAGCATAGCATAAAGGTACACCAAGAGAAATTATATCTCCTGATCTAGGTTTAAGTGTATCGCTAAGTGTCAGAAGCGCAAGTCCAAAAACACATAGGATAAGACAGGCTAATAGCTTCTTAGATGGTTTTATCCCCTTGAATACAAATTCAAGCAAAGGTGTAAAAGCAACTGGAAGTGCACAAATGAACGCTGCGTTAGAAAGCGAAGTTCTTGATATTCCATATGCATATGAAATATATGTTCCCGTCAAAGCAATGCCTATTAAAATGCTGTATTTAATCGTGACTAAGTTAACCTTAATTATTTTTTTGAAGAACACTACTCCTAAAATCAAAAATGCAGAAATAAAGCGAAACGCATTTAGAAACATAGGTGGCATTTCTTTCATGCACAAATCAGTAAGATAATATGTTGAGCCCCAAAATCCTGTTATTATTACAAAAAGTAAATCGGCTCTCTTCTGTTTACTCAATGGTCTTCCCTCTTCTTTACTTCTTTTCTCTTAGCAGTAAATTCCTCTACTACAAGCTTATATACGGCTGTACGCGGAATTGCAGCTGGATTAAACCAAGCTTTCTTGCCAGGATGATAGTGATCCATCAAAATTTCAAGTGCTTCGAATTTTTCTTTCTCGTCCTCTATCATCAAAATATGACCTTTTCCCATTACGCTCTCATATGCATAAGTACAATAACCTCTTTCCTCAAAATACTGAAGCTCATGATTGCAGTCCATTTCAAAGCTTGCTCTATTATCTTTTTCTATAAGCTGAAGCTTCTGACCTTCTAGCGCACTGTGAAAGTAAAAAGTCAGCTTTTCGTCTTCCACACTTACTCCAAAATTTAGAGGTAAAATATATGGATATCCGTCATTATTTAATGCAATTCGACATATATCACAGCGTTTGATTATATCATATATTTCCATAAAATCATTTATTTGTCTATCTTTACGTCTCATAATTTCTCCATTCCTAGCTATATATATTTATCATTGAATTACTCTATAACATATATTCTACTCTAAAGTAATATAAAATCAAATTATTACATAAAAAAACGCTGAACTAAGTCAGCGTTTTTGGAACTATTTCTGTTTCTTTCTTCTATATATCATCCCAGCTACGATTCCAAGTCCAGCAAGTCCTGCTGCTGCAAGGTATAGCGGAAGGTTAGAAGTATCACCTGTGTTAGGCTTATTTGGTTTTACACTATCTGTATACTTTAGTGTGAAAGTAATATTGTTGTAATCAGTTGGCGCAATTGCATCTGCTCCCTCTGGTAACTGCTTTCCATTCCATTTAAAATCAAATCTTACAGCCTTGCCATTTGAGTTCATGATAGCCTTACCAGAAAATGCTCCACTAACTTCACCCTTTACTGTATAGTTAGTATTTGGTTTTGCAGCTGAAGTAAATACAGCACCATCAAGCTTAACTTTTAGATTATCATCAACTGACTTTATATCACGTGACAGATCATCGTAGTTAACATAAGTCTTTGCCAGTTTGATTGTTACAGTAACCTTATTTCCGGTTTTCTGTACATTTGTAATCTTGAATACACCCTTATCTCCCTCTAGAGTAGCTCTTGGTGTTGATGAAGTAAATTCCATCTCTGCAGGCAGTTCAAGACTTGATACAAATGTTGTGTCGATATCGCTAAGCGTTACTTGATTTCCTAAAGGATTATTGTAGAAATTTTCTATAGCTGTCATTTTATCCTTAATAGGCTTTACATCAAGAAGTCCTGTAAACTCATGTTTTACATTCTTTTTGCTCACATAAACTGCATCGTGTTCTGTTTCGTTTCCGATGAGAATATCTCCCATCAAATCTTCTTCTGACTGCATTACAACTTCTGCTGGAAGTGAATACTTAACTGTATATGTAATCTGATCCAAATCGTTTGGTGCAATAGCATCAGCTCCATTTGCTGACTGCTTTGCAGTCCATTTATAATCAAAGTTAATTGTCTTATTAGCGGCATTTGTAGCCTTAGCTTTAAATGTTCCGCCTAAATAACCTGTCATAGTATAATTGGTATTAGGTGTAGCAGAATCAGAGAACTTAATTCCCTTAACTGTAACAGTTAGATTGTCATCCACACTGTTAATCGCTGTTGAAAGCATGTTATATGTAGTATAGCTTGCAGAATTCTTGAGTCCTAGCTTTATTTTGATCTTATCGTTATTTACATTCTGAGACTTTATTTCAAATATTCCGTTAGCACCTGTGAGTTCAACTGTAGGATTAGCATCTTTAAACTCTAGTCCATTTGGAAGAGTTAACGAAGCTTCAAACTCTGTATCAAGATTCTCAATCGTTACCCCTGCTGCATATGCTGTCTGGAATGTAGTCTCAAGACGTCTCATCTCATCTTTAACAGGCTTAATATTAAGTACGCCTGTCATATCAAAAACTGCATCCTTAGATGTTGTCATTACACTGTCATGCTCTGTATCGGTACCTATTGTAAGGTCACCCTCTAGAAGACTATTTGTACCGTGATCTTCAGGAAAGCTTGGTGAATCTGGAAGTCCACCTGTAAATGGTACATTTGCAATGTCTGTTACATATGTCTGAAGACCAAACTTAAGCGTAGCTGCAATCCCATTTGGATATGTTGAAAAATCGCCATTTGCTGTTATTTTCTCACTTTCAAATTTTTCAGCTTCTGCCTTGCTATTTGCAGTAATTGAATATGGTATCTCAAGTTTTACTGTATGAGCATCTGGGTCAGCCTTATCCGCATTATAGAAATTTAAGATTCCTGCCCAGTTAACGTCCTTTAGATGTATCTTAAAGTTAACTGTTCTTCCATTAACAGTTGAATCAATGCGATTTCCGTCTATCATTGATGCAGTGTTTGTCTTTGTGATAGTACCAATATCGACATTCTCTGGAAAAGTCACATTATATTCTATGTATGCAATCTGATTCTTTCCATCCTTACCATGAGGATAAAGTCCAGCATTAGCAGCAGTTTGCATCTCGCTTTCAAGTGCCCCTAGCACTCTAGTCATAGGTACATTTATTGTTACCTTTCCATTGTACTTAGCTTTATTTGCGGCTACATTTTCTACCGTTCCTTCTGATCTTACATACTGAGCTATAGGTAGTACTGTTGCGGCACTAGCTGGTATAGCCGTTACTAACTGGCTTACAATCATAACAAATGCAATTGCAAGCACAAAGAGTTTTTTACCATGCGTTTCTGTTCTCATAATAATCCTCCATTTAATTTTTAGTTTTATCTTCATCCATAAAAAAATGCTACATATATCTATATTAAACAGTGTAGCAAAATGTATTTCCGGCTAATTTAAACGATATAGCGACTCATTTACTTCTAAAATCGAGCCAATATATTTATACACTTTGTTAAAATAAATAAACATATTATATTGCATAAAATTAGTCAGAATATCAATTTCCATTTTAATATTGACAGACTAATTATACCATATAAAAAAAATAATCAAAACATTCCTCTTACATAAAACTACTTATAATTCACATAGATTTAATTGCATTTAGACTATTATTGTTATGAAATTGTTTAAAACTCACAGTTAGTGGATACGAACTATATGTTTTTTAAAAAATTGTATTGAATCGCACATAGGAGGAAAAATGAAAAATCCACGCTAAAAAACAAAATATTATCTTTTGCATTGTCCACTGCACTTGCAACAACTCTTGTAATTGGAGGAACTACTCTTGCCTTTGCAGATGAGTCACACACTATAAACAATGCATCATATCAGTCACTTCAAAGTTATTACAATGCTAACAAGACTGCAATGGATAGCTCTAATGAGTGGCAGTTTGGAAAAAGACAGATTAATGTCGGAACATCAAATAATTCAGATCCCGAATTCGAAATCCCATCTAATATAACATCGGTAAAGGGATATGGTGATGAAACAGAAGGAACAGTTTTAAATCCATATTACTATAACAACAATTCCATTACTATAAAAACTGCTAATAACTCAAGTACAACTCTTGATAATCTTTATTTCAACAAGGATAATAATGGCTATACAGTAAAGCTTAAAACAGGTGATAACTCAAATACAACTGTAAAAAATTCCGTTTTTGAAGGCCCTATTACAATAAGCTCTGGATCAACTCTTAATCTTACAAACAGCGAAATATATGCAGCAATGACAAACAATGGTGGAAACCTATTTATAGACAATAGTAAATTTGGTAATCTTAATTCAGGAGCAAAGCTAGAGATTAGCACTAACAGACTCGATAATGGTACAGTAGGAACAGCATATAGTTCTACAATTAATTTCAACAAGTCTCTTGCAACAAACAATGCATCAAGCATTCAGCTAGACCCTACACAGGCAGTTGTGAATACAGATATAGCTGGCCTTACTGCAAGACTTATCGATAATGGCAACGGTAGTTATAGTGTAGTTGTTGAAGGCACGCCAACTGCTGAGGTTACAAACGGAATTGTAAATGTTGCTCTTGTATATGGAAATGCAGCAAATGGCGGATTCAGTTTTAATATTCCATACTATGTCAATATTGCAGCTGCACAGCCTAGTCCTGTGACTCCTGTAAATCCAGTAGTAAATCCAACTAATCCTGTAGTGAATCCAAGCAACCCAGCATCTCCATCAAATAATGCTGCTTCACCTTCAACTACAAATATATCATCACAGTCAATTAAAACATCTGCTCCAAATACTGGTGATTCAAATAATATGCTAGTAGCTATTTCTGTAGTTATTATGTCGGGACTTGCTATGGCAACATTAATTTATTCAAGAAGACGCACATCAAACTTAAACAAGTAGACATGTATATCAAAAAGGCCTTGCATAATGCAAGGTCTTTTAATCTATTTCAAGATATTCTTAACTGTTTTTTGTAGCACTGGAACAACATTTTCTATAAACCACGGATTCTTTGCCTGCCATCTGAAGTTCAATGGACTTGGATGAACAATTGGAAAATATCTAGGCAGATATTCGTCGAAACATCTGACAGTTTCTGTAAGATTTTTTTTCATTTGTCCTTTTAAATAATAATCCATAGAGTACTTTCCTATCAAGATAGTCAGCTCAATATTTTTTAACTCATTAAGAATTGACTCATGATATTCATTTGCGATAAATTTTCTTGGAGGTAAATCACCTGTTTTACCCTTTCCTGGATAATAAAAATCCATTGGCAGTATTGCAATTTTATCTGAGTAAAATGTATCCCTATCTATTCCCATCCAAGAAATAAGAGTATCACCCGACTTATCATTAAATGGGATAAGTGATTCCTCAACTTTCTTTCCAGGTGCTTGTCCTATAATTAAAACTTTTGCTTTACTGTTCACTTGAAGTATAGGTGGAATATTTCTCTTAGTATATTCGTAATTTCTACTATCATTTTCAATTTGACTAATTATATCATTTAGTGACATATTCTCTCCTCCATTTGACTATAAATTAAATACCTCACCATCATCAGTGGTGAGGTAAAATCATTATAGTTCTATAACCTTGTTTTCTCCCTTAGAAGAGCAAAGTCTAACTGTTCCACTTTCAAAATAGAACGCTGGCATTATATCGTCTTCCTTTGAGTAAACTGAGCTTATAACATCAATATCTGAATCCATAAGTGCTATTCTTGCCTCACGACTTTCATCCTCTTCAACCTTACCATTTATTCTTACCCATGAACCATGTGTATTCATACCACAAATCTCAACATTACCATTCTGCTTAATCTGGTCATATACAAGCTTGTGATTGCTTGAAATGAAGTAAATCTTATTATCATGCTCACATAAAACACTAATAGGACGAACAAAAGGTTTTCCATCTTCAACTGTTGCGAGGAAAAAATTATTACACTCCTGTAAATATTCCATTATTTCTTTCATCTTCTCTGTCATGTTTCTACCTCCATAGATTATTATTCAATCTTACTTAGCACTTCTCAGTGCAATAAATCTACTATTTGCATTATCCACCAAATTATACATAAAATCAACTACTTTGATTTATTTTATATTATGTTTTTTCATTCTTTCTTCATAGATATTATTTATAATCTGGCGGATCTCATTTTTTTCTTTTTCTGGAAGTTCTCCCTCTCTCTTTGCAACTGCAAAAAGCTCAGGATACTCTTTAGACATAAACTCTATTGTTTTAGTTGCTGCGTGTCTTCTAACAAAGAATGGGATTTTCTTCATCCAAGCCTCTGGTACAAGCGCAAGAATTTTCTTTGCTGCTTCTTTATCACTTATAACAGCGTATGAAAGTCCTTTCTCTATTTGCTTTTGTTCAATTTCTGTGAAATCTTTCTTTTCCATTTTATCTCCTAACCCTATTGGATGTGTCATTTAATTTTACACAATGATTATACCCCATTTTTATAAATAAATCGATATTTTGTTTAATTTATTTTGATGAAAATTATTGAATCAAAAGATTATTTTTTTCATCCAGATAAAGAAGACCCTTGCATTTGCAAAGGTCTTCTCTTGATACTATTTAGTTTTAGATAGTTGCTTTGAGCTAGAGCTTATTCCTCTTCCTCTTCTTTTTTCTTCTTAAGAGCTAGAAGTGTTAGAGCTGCTCCAGACATTGCTGTAAATCCTGCATATCCAAGTAGATTTGAATCATCACCTGTGTTAGGTCCTCTTCCTCTTGATCCATTAGTACCACCATTGTTTGCTGGTGGAGCAACTGCAGGTTTTGAATTAGCATCCTTAGGATTTGATCCCTTTGCTATCTCTTCAACATCTGTAACTCCATCGTTATCATCATCTGGATCTGTTACATCAGGATCTCCATCTCCATCTGTATCTCTCTGGACAGTGATTTCGATAGTCTTTGTAACCTTTGATCCATCAGGATTTGTTACTACAACTGGGATCTCGAATGTTCTAGTTTCCTCGTTTGGACCCCAGTCAGTTACATTAGGTGTTCCGCTTACTGTCTTTGTAGTTGGGTCATAAGTTACTCCATTTGGTAGCTTAGTCTCATCTACTGTTACAGTAGCATTATTGTTTCCAGGTGTTATTACAACATTTGTTACTGGCTTTCCATCTACAACAGTCTGTGTTGGATTTGAGATTGTTGTAGGTGCGATTGGAGTAATTACAGCTGCTGGAATTGAGTTAGCATCCTTAGGATTTGATCCCTTAGCTGCTTCTTCTACATCTGTGTATCCATCATTATCATCATCTGGGTCTGTTACATCAGGGATTCCATCTCCATCTGTATCTCTCTGGACAGTGATTTCGATAGTCTTTGTAACTTTTGATCCATCTGGATTTGTAACTACTACAGGAATCTCGAACTTTCTAGTTTCCTCATTTGGACCCCAGTTTGTTACGTCAGGTGTTCCACTGATGGTAAATGTTCCTGGGTTATATGTAACTCCATTTGGAAGCTTGGTTGTATCAACTGTTACAGTAGAATCGATATTTCCAGTTCCAATTAGGATTGGTGTTATTGGATTCTCATCGATTACAGTCTGATTCTTGTTTGAAATAGTTACAGGCTCTACAGGAACGATTATAGCTGCTGGTCTTGAGTTAGCATTCTTAGGATCTGAGCCCTTTGCAATTTCTTCAGCATCTGTATATCCATCTCCATCATCATCTGTATCTGTTACATCAGGTGTTCCATCTCTATCAGTATCTCTCTGGACAGTGATTTCAACAGTCTTTGTAACCTTTGATCCATCTGGGTTTGTTACTACTACTGGTACTTCAAATGTTTTAGTCTCTTCGTTTGGACCCCAGTTTGTTACAGCTGGTGTTCCGCTAATTGTCTTTGAAGTTGGGTCATATGTAACTCCGTTAGGAAGCTTAGATGTATCCACTGTTACTGTAGCGTTGCTGTTTCCTGGCGTGATTACAATATTTGTAACTGGATTTCCTTCAACAACAGTCTGTGTTGGGTTTGAAATTGTAGTAGGTGCAACTGGTGTAATTACAGCTGCTGGTCTTGAATTAGCATTCTTAGGATCTGAGCCCTTTGCAATTTCTTCAGCATCTGTATATCCATCTCCATCATCATCTGTATCTGTTACATCAGGTGTTCCATCTCTATCAGTATCTCTCTGAACAGTGATTTCAACTGTCTTTGTAACCTTTGATCCATCTGGATTTGTTACTACTACTGGTACTTCAAATGTTTTTGTCTCTTCGTTTGGACCCCAGTTAGTTACAGCTGGTGTACCGCTAATAGTCTTTGAAGTTGGGTCATATGTAACTCCATTTGGTAGCTTAGATGTATCAACAGTTACAGTAGCGTTGCTGTTACCTGGTGTAATCACTACGTTTGAGATTGGATTTCCTTCAACGATAGTCTGTGTTGGATTTGACACTGTCGTTGGGGCAACTGGTGTAATTACAGCTGCTGGTCTTGAGTTAGCATTCTTAGGATCTGAACCCTTTGCAATTTCCTCAGCGTCTGTGTATCCATCGCCATCATCATCTGTATCTGTTACATCTGGTGTTCCATCTCTATCAGTATCTCTCTGAACAGTGATTTCAACTGTCTTTGTAACCTTTGATCCATCTGGGTTTGTTACTACTACTGGTACTTCAAATGTTTTAGTCTCTTCGTTTGGACCCCAGTTAGTTACAGCTGGTGTACCGCTAATTGTCTTTGTTGTTGGGTCATATGTAACTCCATTTGGTAGCTTAGATGTATCAACTGTTACTGTAGCATTGCTGTTACCTGGTGTAATTACAACATTTGTAACTGGATTTCCTTCAACAATAGTCTGAGTTGGGTTTGAAATTGTTGTTGGGGCAACTGGTGTAATTACAGCTGCTGGTCTTGAGTTAGCATTCTTAGGATCTGAACCCTTTGCAACTTCTTCAGCATCTGTGTATCCATCTCCATCATCATCTGTATCTGTTACATCAGGTATTCCATCTCTATCAGTATCTCTCTGGACAGTGATTTCAACTGTCTTTGTGACCTTTGATCCATCTGGATTTGTTACTACTACTGGTACTTCAAATGTTTTTGTCTCTTCGTTCGGACCCCAGTTGCTTACTACTGGTGTTCCGCTAATAGTCTTTGAAGTTGGGTCATATGTAACTCCGTTTGGTAGCTTAGATGTATCCACTGTTACTGTAGCATTGCTGTTACCTGGTGTTATTACAACATTTGTAACTGGATTTCCTTCAACAATAGTCTGAGTTGGGTTTGAAATTGTTGTTGGGGCAACTGGTGTAATTACAGCTGCTGGTCTTGAGTTAGCATTCTTAGGATCTGAGCCCTTTGCAATTTCTTCAGCATCTGTATATCCATCGCCATCATCATCTGTATCTGTTACATCAGGTGTTCCATCTCTATCAGTATCTCTCTGGACAGTGATTTCAACAGTCTTTGTTACCTTTGATCCATCTGGGTTTGTTACTACTACTGGTACTTCAAATGTTTTTGTCTCTTCGTTTGGACCCCAGTTAGTTACAGCTGGTGTACCGCTAATTGTCTTTGAAGTTGGGTCATATGTAACTCCGTTTGGAAGCTTAGATGTATCAACTGTTACAGTAGCGTTGCTGTTACCAGGTGTAATTACTACGTTTGAGATTGGATTTCCTTCAACGATTGTCTGTGTTGGGTTTGATACTGTTGTTGGTGCAACTGGTGTAATTACAGCTGCTGGTCTTGAGTTAGCATTCTTAGGATCTGAACCCTTTGCAACTTCTTCAGCATCTGTGTATCCATCTCCATCATCATCTGTATCTGTTACATCAGGTATTCCATCTCTATCAGTATCTCTCTGGACAGTGATTTCAACTGTCTTTGTGACCTTTGATCCATCTGGATTTGTTACTACTACTGGTACTTCAAATGTTTTAGTCTCTTCGTTTGGACCCCAGTTTGTTACTGCTGGTGTTCCGCTAATAGTCTTTGAAGTTGGGTCATATGTAACTCCATTTGGTAGCTTAGATGTATCCACTGTTACTGTAGCATTGCTGTTACCTGGTGTAATCACTACGTTTGAGATTGGATTTCCTTCAACGATTGTCTGTGTTGGATTTGATACTGTTGTTGGAAGAACAGGTGTAATTACAGCTGCAGGTCTTGAATTTGCATTCTTAGGATTTGAGCCCTTTGCAATTTCTTCAGCATCTGTATATCCATCTCCATCATCATCTGTATCTGTTACATCAGGTGTTCCATCTCTATCAGTATCTCTCTGAACAGTAATCTTAAATGTCTTTGTTGTAGTTCTTCCAGTAGCATCCTTAGCTTCGACAGTTACTGTAAACTCTCTTGTTTCCTCATTTGAACCCCAGTCATTTACAGCTGGTGTTCCATTAATCTTTCCATTGCTATAAGTTACACCTGTCGGAAGATCCTTAACTGTTACAGTTGCACTAGGTGTATCTGTTGTTACTGCAATTTCAGTAATAGGATTGCCCTCTACCACAGTCTGATCTGCAATAGGATTAATTCCTATAGAAGGAATTGAGTTAGCATCCTTAGGATCTGAGCCCTTTGCAGTTTCCTCTGCATCTGTATATCCATCTCCATCATCATCTGTATCTGTTACATCAGGATTTCCGTCTCTATCAGTATCTCTTTGAACAATGATTTCAATGACCTTATTAACTTTGGAACCGTTAGGATTTTTAGCCTCTACTGGGATCTCAAACTTTCTAGATTCCTCATTAGGTGCCCAGTTAGTTACTCTTGGTGTTCCATCTATAGTATATGCACTAGAATTAAAACTTACTCCTGCTGGAAGGTATATTGTACCAACTGTAAGCTCTGAGTCTATGTTTCCTGGTGAAATCATGATTTGTGAAATAGGATTTCCTTCTACAACAGTCTGACTTTGATTGTAGATATCAAGTGGATCAACATATCCAATTATAGTCGCAGGAATTGAACCTGAGTTCTTAGGATCTGAACCCTTTGTTGTTTCCTCAGCATCTGTGTAACCATCTCCATCATCATCTGTATCTGTTATATCAGGTGTTCCATCTCTATCAGTGTCTCTCTGTACGGTAATCTTAAATGTCTTAGTTGTTGTATTACCTGTAGGATCCTTAGCCTCAACTGTTACTGTAATATCTCTTGTTTCTTCATTTGGACCCCAGTTATTTACAGCAGGTGTTCCGCTGATCTTTCCATTGCTATATGTAACTCCATTTGGAAGACCTGAAACAGTTACTGTAGCTGTTGGATCATCTGTTGTTACAGTAATTTCAGAAATTGCATTACCCTCAACTACTGTCTGATCGCCAATTGCATTGATTTCAGGAGCTTTAATATCTTTCCATACTGCATATACTTCTTTCGCATCAGTTATGTTTGTTAGGATATTTGCATCAGCTTCTGTTGCATTAGCAGACGCTGCCCAACCCATAAACTGATATCCATCTCTTGTAGGTTCTTCTGGCTGTGTTGCAGTACCCGCCACTGCGTTAACTATCTTATCAGTGTTTGTCCCATCAGCCCACTTACCACCATTGGTATCAAAAGTAACCTTGGTTGCGCCTACGTTAACCTTGGTACTTGAAACTTTTGGATTCTTACCATCTGGAGAATATGCAACAAGAATTACTTTATCCCCATCCTGGAATGTTCCTGCTGGAATATTTACAGTAAAATTACCATCTGTCAAATCAGAAAATGGTATAGTGGTCTGTGCTTTGACTGGTTGCGTTGTATAATCAGTATCATCAGCAATATACTTATATGCTTTTACAATTACATTGCCAGCGTTTGGATTTGTTGCGTTTATTTTCTTTGTTGTATCTGCAGGGTTATCATATATTGTTTTAGGTACTGTTCCCTGTATTACCTCTGCTTGATTCGATTCAATTTCTGTTGTAGTTACATTTGGCTTTGCAACTAGATATGACTTTGGATTTAGGATGTCTGTCTTATCTGTTAGATATTCCTGTGCATCAGGAACTCCGTCACCATCTGTATCAACATTAAACTTATCTGAGTCAATTTCATCCTCTAGGAAGTCATATAGACCGTCCTTATCAGTATCTAGTACCTCTAGGAATGCATTTGAATATGTGTTCTGAACAATCTTGTTAGGCTTTCCACCGTCTGGCTTTCTGATTCCCTTAAAGGCACTTGTAGAGTCAACAAAGTCAGCTGTGAGCCATGACTCAAAGTTAAGCTGCTGATTATTATTAGTGATATATTCATTAAGAGCCTTTGCAAATTCCTGATTAGAAACATTGCTCTTAAGCTTGTATTCAATAGTATAAGATCTTCTCTGACCTAGGGCTCCATAGAAAACCTGTGAGTCTAGAGTGTTTCTTACCTGAGTAACTTTATCCCAATCTCCGCCTACTATGCTAAGCGATGGAGTATCCTTAGTTGAAATAACACCATTTCCGTTAGGATCAACTACAAGCTTAATTGGATTAGATGCTGTTATATTTCCTGTAGGTGTTGATACGCCAAGTCTAACGTTATCAGTATCAATATACTTTAGAAGTTCTTTAGGAATAACTTCGTTTATATATAGAACCCATCCAGAGTTTGCCTGAAGGAAGTTCTGGTCAGGTTTAAATGATACAGTTGACTTGATAAGCTTGTTCTTAGCATCATAACTTACTGCCTTGCCAGTATTTCCACCTGAAAAGTTTCCGTCCTTTGACTGGGTTCCATCATTAGTAAGTAGATTCAACCCTGTACCTAGGTAGTACTCGTTTCCGTTGCTAGGATTACTTGGAAGTGTTGGCACATTAGTATTGTTCTTTAGGATAAATCCATTGTCATATCCTGCCTTATCTGCCTTACCATCTCCTCTTACCCAAACAGTTGTAAAGTCAATTCTCTTTGATGCCATGCCTAGACTATCAAGAGTAGCACCATTCTTAAGCTTAATTACAATATCACTATTTGTAACAACTCCAATTAATCCTGAATGAAGAGTTTGGTTATTAATAGGAACCTTCCATAGCGCTCCATTAGCTTCCTTCTCAAACTGAACGCCGTTCACTGTTATTGATTCTATCTGTGTATAGAATTCATCATCAAAAAAATTAAGTAGATATCTTCCATTATATGGGCCTTTATTAGTATCACCCCAGCTGTGTGCAAGCTTTGCCCACTTTGTTACTGTTAGATGTATTCCATTGCTATCTTCTTTTGTGTAATCTGTTCTTGCATAATCCAAGACACCATCAGTTTCTCCACTAATAGTGTAGTTAGTTTCATTAATAAGTGATCTAGGCTGACCACCATCTGCATTAGCCGTAATTGGAGTTAAAAACATCATAAAGCCTAGCACACATGATACTAGCCCTACAGATAGCTTTCTCGTTCCATAACGTGGCTTCTTCTCTTCGCCTTTTCGTTTCTTTTTCTCAATTACCTGTCTAAAAATCTCAAAACGATCCATCTAAACCCTCCTAATAAAATATCTCTAAACTCACATACTGCAATATATACATCTGAGTAAACTGACAAAACATTCATATATTAATCTTGCGCAATTAAATATTGCTCAATTATTATACACATTAATCACTAAATTGACACTGTAAATATTTTACAATTATTGATTATTTGTGTTTAAAGTGCATCTACCGGACAACTTTTTACACATTCCATGCATAGTATGCATTCAGTACCATTCTTTCGTCCTCTTGAATTATCTGTTACATCTACGTCCATAGGACATACACGCTTACATTTTCCGCATGATATACACTTTGATGTATCACACTTAATTCTTACTACTGAAAAATAGCTTGTTGGTTTTAAAAACACTGTGATTGGACATAAGTATTTACAAAATGCACGATTGTCTTTGAATATGAATGCCAAGGCAATTCCAACTATATAGTAAATTATGTTCCCAACTATAAAAGATATGAACATTATTCTTTCTATATTTGCTACGTGTGCGAGGAATAGCGTTATAACAAAGCCTAAAGACAATAGAAACATTATGTATCGAATCCAGCCTATCTTGCTTCTTACATGATTTTCTGGCACCTTGTATGGTAAAAAGTCTAAAATCATGGCAGTCCAGCATGCATATCCACACCACCCTCTACCAAATAGCAAAGGTCCAAATATTTTTGCTACCGCGTAGTGAATAGTTGCAGCCTGAAACACACCCATAAATAGATAGTACCAGAAACCCTCTATCTGCATGTTCTCCTGATTAATAATCCCCAGGTATACAAGCATGTATATACCTACCAAAAGTTGTACTACACGCCTGGCATGTTTATACTTAGCAATAAATAAGGCTTGTCCCATACTAATGGACAGGCCTATATAGCTGAAATTTATTAAGTAAAATAGATTGTCTTTTATTAACCATAAGCTAAATGCAATTATCTCAAATAAAATAAGCGTAGCTATTGGCATAAATTTCTTGTTCAACTTATATCCTAATCCTCAATATTTGTATTAAAATGCCCCTACTAAATCTCTATCTTAAGAGAATCGCCTTCTAAATAGACTGCCTTAGACTCTCTAATTGTAAGCTTTTGTTCTTCAGACATTCCTATAGTTTCTCCATCAAGAAGTGTAACATCTTGATCTATAATATAATAAAGGATATTGCTTAGAAAATCAAACAAATAATTGACATCGATATCACTATTTATGATTTCCATTTCAAGTTTTCCAAATTCTGCAAGTCCATAGGAGTACATGCTAGTTTTACCATTTTCTTGAACTAGGCCAATGTATATCCAAAGCTGTATAGGCAGCATCTCTTCGTTTAACATATCAGCAAAGTCTATGTAAACTGACTTTGGTACTAAAAGTGTTGCAGAGCCTTGATATATGCCTATTGCAGTATCGCAAGTTCTAAGTAATGAAGCATTAATTTTTGTAAGCAAAGAATACTTATCTACTGTAGAAGCATCACCGCTCATAACAGATAAAATTGCATGATGAGTATGCTCCATAACTTCTGTCTCAGCCTTATCCCACATATATGAGAACTGGCAAAGACTCTCAAGTTCTTCAGATGGGACTGGTGCAGGCATAAATGCAAGTGCAACAAGCTCACCGTCTATACTGAAGGTAGCGACCTCATCGTTTCCATCCACATCTTTAACATCAAGCTTCCAGTAATTTTTAAGATCATCAACTATAGCATCTAATGAGTAGCCTTCCTCACCCTTAAAAAGCGGCATAGAAAGAACAAGCTTTTTTTCTTCACTCACTTTGTTATTTTCTTTATTTTTCTTGCTAAAAATTCCCATATAAAGTCCTCTCAATTATAGTTATTTACGCTTAAGTAAACGTGACAAGAGCCCCTTCTTAGGTTTGTCTACATTTTCATCATTTGAATTACCACTTGGCAATTCAGTATTTGTCTTCTGATAAACTACATTCTCAGCAATTTCGTTTTCATTCATTCCTGTGGCTTCTTTCACCTGTTCCATAGCTACTTCTTGATATATGAGCGCACCTTCAGGATCGCAATTCATGATATCTGAATTACAACTTGAATTATTTAAATCAAATGGATTAACCTCCATGATTTCAGTAGCTTCCATGACTCCACTGTCTGTGCTAGCAGCATCTTGAAGAGCCTTAATAAATACCCCAAGATTTGCTTCACCGAAGGCATCTAAAATAGCGCTATGAACTTTTTCATCATTCTCAATATCAGCTAGGAGTTCCTTTACCTTATCAGGACCGATAAAAACACCTGATGAATAATTCTCAGTAATTGTATCGCTTCCAGGTATTGGCACCCAGCTTGGAATCACCTCTGCCCACGGCGTGCGATATTTATCCATCTCTGGGGCTCTTTCAATCAAAAATGAAAAAGCGGATCCTCTCACATATTGATACTTGCGAAACAGGCCGATACATGCTGCCATCGCGTAGAGAATGCCTTTTTCGCTAGGAAACTCTGTGTATCTTGATGCGATATCTTTGATAATAAATTCATATTTTTCATCAAAGAAACCCCCTCCCTGAGCTTCAATTACACTCTTTAGTATACTTTCATCTCCATCTTTCATTGCCTTTACTGGCTCAAAGAACCAGCTGTTCATCTCATCAATTCTAACTGGATGATATGTTATATCAAAACCCATTTGCAAGCCTCCTGTTTCTACTTATCTTTGTTATTTCTTTCCCTTAGCTTTTCTACTTTATCATTCTTGCGTTCTTCTAACTCTGAGATTTGATTTAGGAGGAAGCTCTCAAAGTCACCTTCAACATCTATTGTTTCATACCAATTGAAAATAACTATCTTTCCTTCTCTATCAAAGCAAAAAATTTGATCTCCATCTCCTATTACCGAAAAGAAAGGAATGTAGTCCGTAAATCCTTCATCATGAATTTGTTTCGTCTTGACGCGTATATCTAGAAATTCAGGTACTTCATTTGATATACCATAAACCATGATTCCACGGCAAAACTCCCAAAACGGAGCAACTTCGTACTCTTTTGCCATTGGCCAGATTTCTTCTCTAACCTCCATATATAGACCGCCTAGAGGAGACATAGTAAACTCCTTAAAGTCTTCAGGTAACTTTACCTTGAACTCATCCTCATATGCCTTTATATCTTCTTCTGATGGTGAATTGCCTCCACATGCGAATACCTGATATGTATCACGGTCATAGTTTCTAAAATAATCATAAACTTTTTCGATAGACATATATACCTCACTATCCTAAATAAATATACTCGCAAACTATGTCGCATAGTCCGCCATTTGCATCATAACCAAAATAAACAGGATACCTTCCATCCCCAAAGCCTGATTGTATCATTGGAATTGACAGTTCAGAATTTGGAATCTTAAAGTTAATCCAGTCACCACCATCTCTTTGGTACAGTGGATGTTCCTTAGCGCTCTTAGCAAAGATTTCTGCAAAGAAATCGTCATATATATTCTTTCCTGGATTTGCTGCATTCCACTTTTCTTCAAAATCACAGTACGCATTTCTTGTTTCAACATCAACAATTGTTGCAAGTCCAGCATCCACATTAAATCCGAATATACTATCCTCATCAACATCATCAAGATTTTCATCGCCCTTTAGGGCCTCATAATATTTGATAGGAGCATTATCTGAGAATCTCACTCTACTGAGAACATACCTATAGTTATCCTCGCTTATCTTTGCAACCAAAGTCTCAATGCGAAAAGTTCCCTTAGGTACAGATGTTAAATAAGGCTTCTCATTCCTGTTTAGCCATACTAATGGGTCTCTTACAAGGATTTCTCCCGTAGGAAACTTTATTTCTCCCATATCTAATACAAATATTTCCTTGCCTTGAATTTCTTTCATCTCAAAGCATTCTGCATAATTTACCGGCGAAGTAAGAAGTTCCTTAACTTCTTCATATTTTGCATTCCACTCCTTTGATGGCTGTAGCTTTTCCATATATACTCCTTTGTTTAGATAAACTTATCCGTTAATTCCATCACATTCAATTTCGTATTTACCGCTCACTATCATATTTGCAAGATGTCCGCATAGATAATCAGGTTCTGTATCTAGATCAAATGAGAATTCACTATCTCTTCCATTAATGAAAATGTATATATTTCCTACAAATAAAGCATCTCTAAAATCATCTTCAGTAATTTCGGTATCGAATTCTTCACTGGCAAATTCTATGCATTCATAGTTTTCCTCCATGAACGCATCGATTACATTTAGCTTATTATCATTTAACCATGAAACCTTTTCTATGAACTTTTCTATTGCTTCTTCGCTTTTATCTACATTTTCGAAGATAACATCAGTTTCTCTACCCCATATATTCATTTTTCCAAGATATGCACCGCTATAGATACCATCCTCTTGCAGTTTAAACTTGTTACCTTCAATAAAAATCATATTATCCATGTATCAGACCCCCATAATAAATAAGTTAATTTAATGCATTTAGAGCGTTTAAGATATAAGTAAATTATCAGCTATTTTGATTATATTTTCAATATAAATTTATAATTATATGCATCAAAAATAACCCTTGAAAAATAGATTAAACTAAATCCAAGGGTCACAGCTTAAATATTATTTTGGGTTGGTAAAAAACTATTTTCTTCTCTTTATAGCTCCTGCTGTAGCAATCGTTGAGCCTGATAGAATTATAATCATCATATACAGAAAAGCATTTGAACTGTCACCTGTCTTAGGAGGTGTCTTAGGTTTTGGTGGAGTCTTTGGTGGAGGTGGTAGTTTCGGCTTATCCTTATTTGTAATCACGTAGCCACTATCCTGACTGCCTGTTATCTGCACGATAAAATCTCCAGTTAATCTTTCTTTTACAGTGTAAATGTAAAGCTTACCACTCTCATCATATTTAGGGAGATTACTAAAAGTTATCTTCCATTCTCCTGCAGGATTAGGTCTCATTGTTTCATATCCAATGTATAAAGGATTATCTCTACTATCTTCAGTTGCACGATAAAGCTCTATTTCAATGCTTGTAGGAATAGCAGTAGCTGATGATACCTGCCATCTCTTTGTTACATCAACTGAGGTTAAGTCGCTATCTCCCATGATAACTGTGCCATTTGATCCTATGCCAGCACCTCTTGTTGCAGACTTGTTTCCTGAGATTTTGACTCTTGCAAGCGCTTTTGCATTTGCGTCATCCTTAACATCTGTAGTTAGCGAGATATAATCATTATTTATTGCCATCAGACGTCCAGATAATTTATTTAGTGGCACGGGATCACCGTTTTCGTCCTTCCATAGATATGCTGTTCCACCCATCATAAATGGTGAAATTTCATATGCTGGATCGCCGCTATGTGTACCAAAGGCAGTACTTGCTAGAATGTACACCTCATTTGCAGAAGCAGCACTGTTATTATATAGTGCTACACCGCTTTTAACGTAAATATGCGTATCTGAGCTTGGGCAAGAAGCATAGCCTCCTCCTTCGAGCTGCGCGGTATTTTCAGTTATAAGGGCATTTTTTATCTTTAGAACACCATTATTAAAGCCAGTACTCTCTGCAAAGCCGTTTACGTATATTCCACCGCCTCCAAAAGCGCTGCTTCCAAGTCCTGATCCTAGCATTTCGTTATTTATAATTGAACCACCTGAGATTGTTGCTGTACCATGTGCATCTCCAATACCAGCCTGTATAAAAATACCACCACCTGATGCTCCAGACTTATTACCACTGATAGTTCCACCTGTCATAGTCAGGTTCTCTGGTGCGTTTGACTTAGTGTAAGTTCCTACAGAAATTCCACCACCTACTTCTTCTGAATAGTTATTGCGAATAACCGCATTGTCACTTATATTCAGATTGTTGAACGTCGTACGACCAGACCATGTAGCAATACCGCCTCCAGATGCAAATGTACCAGGACTTGACAGAGCACTATTATTTTCAATAACTCCACCTGACATGTTGAAGTTTGCACTTCCACTTAGGTAAACTCCTCCACCCCATGTAGCCTGATTATTTTTGATTGTTCCGCCCGTCATATTAACTGTGGATAAATCTATGTAAACAGCTCCTCCAACAGCTATGTTGTTGTCTTTTACGATGTTATTTTGCAAAACAGTGCCATCTTTGATATCTACATTGGCACCTCTAATATATACAAGATTTCCTACGTTAGAATTACTGCTTTGCATAGCAGCCTTATTTCCGTCGATAGTTATATCATGAAGTGTAGCATCATTATCAATTCTAAGAACATCACCTCTGAAAGATGGATCTCTTTTAAGAATTGCATTAGTTCCGCTTAATGAAACATCCCCGCTAACAAAAACAGTACCTGTAACCCATATTGTCTTTACTCCCGGATTTGCCGCAGCAATCTCCTTAGCTTTCTCAAATGTTTGAACAGCATTTTCTGCCGTGCTAGCATCCTTTGTATCATCACCTGTATCACCATTTAGGTAGATTTCAGTAGCCGAGCTTGGCAAAGCAGCAAGTGAAAGCCTTCCTGTAACTAGCCTATTATTCACGCCCTCGCCTGCATAAGCATTAAATGTACTAAACCCAAGCGTAACAACTAAAATAGAGCTTATTATTGCTGCCAAAATCCTAAGTTTTGCTGAATCAAAAATAAGCCCTGAGTTTGTTTTTCTCATATTTGTCCCCCCTTAAACCAAAACTCTATCAAAAAATGACCTTTGCATTAAATACACTGAATTGTAGTCCCATCGTTTCACTTGTATCTAAAAATCATTTTTCATAAAATTTTCTAATTATAATATAACATAGTTCTCATTCATTACCAATACATTTAATTTAAAATATGCATTGATATAGAATAAAGTGGTATAATGCTATTTAGATATTTAATCAATTCTATTTGTTGAGAGGGTTTTAATGGCTTCATTCGTATTTGTTTTATTTTTTTATTTTATAGGCATTATGACACTTTCAGTTACGCTTTTCATGTATTTTAGATTAGCATTTTCCGTTATAAGACATAAAGAAGTTCCAAGATGGATTTACAAACTTGGACAAGCTTTACAGGGACGAATGCCAATCAAATATGATAATGTGACTGATCTAGGTGCTCTTGCCGAAGCAAGTTTTGCTATCATTACTTTGATACTGACAAACCTTGTATTAGGATATTTTTTTTATCAAAGCTCAGGTAGTCTGGATTTTGCAATATTTAAATGTCTAAAATTACAGTTCTTTATTGTATTGGTACACCGCATTGTGATGTTTATAATTAAATTAATTTATGTAAAGCTGTCATCTAACAAGAACATCCACCTATATTCTCCAGTAAATGCAATACTCGGCGGATTCTTCATAACAGCCTTTGTCATCATGCTTTGCCTAGGTCTTTCAGGGTATCCAGAAAAACCTGTTAATGTACAGATATCAAATGTTAATGTGACCATTGGAAGCACGCAAGCCTCTGAGCTTTTGGCAAATGGCTTTAGCTTTGAAGGAAATACAGCAGATAGCAAGATCACAAACTCACGTAACGATCATTTCTTTTACGGCGAGCGCGTTCAGCTAATTCGCAACGGAAAATCCTATGGCTATGTTTACTTAACTCCAAAGTGGAATGATACTGATAAGCTAAAAGACTGTGTCATTACCCACTACCGCATATCTGGTGATAATAGTCAGCTATCTGAGGTTAAGATAAACAATATTGATATATCAAAACTAAATCTTAGTGATTTTAAGAGCAAAGATTTAAAGAATATCTATTCTCTAGATCCTTTAAATTCAGAAGAAATTCGACTTGAAGATGACTACACTCTGGTTATGCAAACCAACGAATATTCTCTATGGAAGAGATACAGGATAGAAGCTAAGTTCTACGGTGACGGAAAACTCGATAGTTATAGCGTTGGAGCACAATATGAAATATGGGAGTAAGCTTATAGCCACTCCCATTTTTTCATTCACTTTTTTCCCAGATTATATCCTTAACAAGCTTATATGTTTCCATAAACTTGAGATGAAAAGCCTCTTTATCCCTCGTTATCTCTTCATATATATCATTGAGCGTTTTAGCCGGCGCGAGAGTCCAAAGAGAATATGGATTAAGCTCGATTTCAGCTATTTTTTCTAATTTATCGAGTATTAGACCTAAATCCTTATGGTTAAACCAACAGTCCGTATCGACAGCAAACTCCTTACCATCGGAGTTATGTGAAATTTTGATATCAAAAATATCATCAAGACTGAAATTATCATCTAAATTTACCCCGACATTTTTAGATAAGTGTGAACATGCAATCTCGCTATTTAAAAAGTCATCCACGCTCGGCTTATCTTTTTGCAATAAACGAGTACATGCTAAGTGATATTCGATTTTTCTCGGCGTTTGATTTATTTCGGATACAAATAGCAAACCGTATTCGTCTTCAAATTCAACGCTAATTACATCTCCCTGCGTAAAGTAAGGCTCGCGCTTTACTCTCAACTTAGGCACCTTGATAGGTCTGGGATTTTCGCTTTGAAGCTGTATAGCTAATTTATCAAGGGCCCTTTGCCTTTGTGACTTCGCCTTGCTGTCAATTTCAAGCCAAAAGTCATCAGCCCCATTCTCAATTAGCTCAAGCGCCTTAGTCTTTATATCTTCCGGAAGATGTCCTATCTTCCAAAGTGAATAAGCAAGCGCAGTCCAATAAATTTCTGTGTAAAAATCATCCGTGCAATAATTGCTCTCCTCATCTAAGATATCAGCAATTATATTATCTATATTTTCACCGTCCTTATATCTTTCGACTATAAAATTATAGATGTCATAGCCATCGTCGCTATCTATAATCTTTACTCCATCAATCGCCATTCTGTTCTATAAGCTCCCTACTATGTTTTCTACAAGCTCAGTGATATCCTTTGAGGCATAGAGAATTTCATCTGGATCATGGATATAACAGATTACTTGCGCCATGTCGCCATCCTCGTCAGGATCAAAGTCTAGCATTAAATAACAGCTATCACAGTACTGCGCAAACGGAATCCACTTCTCGTTGAAAAGATATGGCTTTATTCTCGTATCGCGCATCTCCTCAATATCTTCGTCAGAAAAATATTCAGGATAATCTGTTAGCAAAGCATTCTTATTTTGAAAATAGCTCTTGCAGTTTTCAATTTCTGAAAGGCTCATTAGATTAAAGCACATATAGCGTTCGTCAATCTCACAAGGCAAAATGCCCATGTACTTGCTTCCATTTTTGTACTTATACAGCTCCTTGAATCCATCTGGTAGGCTGATTCCAAAGCTTTCTTCAAATTTAGAAAGTTCATCATCAGAAGCTCCTTCTAGTTCAAGATACTCATCATAATATTCTTCTTCAATAGGATCATCTAAATCCCATTCATCAAAGTTCTCGCAGATATACTTCTCAATTAGCTTTATGTTTTCAATCATTCCCATTGCGCTTATCTCCTTATATGTCTCCGTCTATAACTTTCTGAAGGTATGTTGATATATCTTCCATAAAATCCTTGAAGCTACAAAGATCATAAAGTTCCTCATGCTCAAGGTCATATGCAGCAATCTTCTTGCTCTTAGGATTCCAAACTATATAAAAGTGATCATAATCACCAGTTGACTTTGAAATTCTAAGAAGCTTTTTTCTTCCGATTTTCATTGGAATAGTTTCTATCAAAGGAAAAAACTCAATATAATCAAAATCACAGTCATCAAGTTCAAAGCGAAGCTTGTCCCCTTGTAAAAACTCAAGCAATGATTTTGGGAGCTTATATGCCTTAAGCTCATCTAGCTTATTTTGTAGGCTATAGAATTCCTCTGGCTCAAGTGATTTGAAATATTCGGCCATCTCAACATCGCCCTTTTCTACGGCAATAGTGTAAGGCCTCATTCCATCCTTTTCGGTTATTGTAACATCTGCGCCATGCTCTACTAGATATTTACACATTTTTAAATCAACGTATCTAGCTGCAACACATAGCGGAGTTGGACAAAAAGAGTAGACATCATCAGGACGATTGAAGTTGATATCTACACCTCTATCAATAAAGAAATCAACGGCCTCATAATTACCTTCACTTACAGCTTTCCTAAAAGCCGGTCCGCCATACTTTTTAACACTATGCCCTAGCTCGTCTATCAAAGCCAGATTTTCAATTTTACCTCCATACAAAGCCTGCTCAAATGCATCTGAATCGACTCTGTTTAGAACATTAATTTTCGCGCCATGTGAAACCAAATATCTGATCAAAGGCTCGTCGCAATAGCGTGCAGCTAGAAGAAATGAAGGATTATCCTCATCATTTAGATTTGCTCCTTTTTCCACAAGCCATTCAACTGATCTAGCCTTGTTCATAATCAAAGCAAGAGCAAGTGGTGAAAGACTTGCATATTTAGAAAACTTGATTTCTTCATCTAGGTCTAAACCCTTTGATAGTTCTTCATCAAGCATATTAATATTCTCATCTATTACATAATTAGCAAGCTCTGGTATGCTATCATAACTACCTATGTCTTTTATTTCTATCATAGTATATCTTTTAATCCTTGCTATTCTCTAACTAGAAACTAACCTTTACATTTTCGCGCTCGGCTTCGTTTTGCACCTCAAACATTGGCTTAGCAGAGAAATTAAATATCTTAGCTACAATTGCTGATGGGAAGGTTCTGCATTTGATATTAAATCTCTTAACAACAGCATTGTAGTACTTACGTGAGTTTGCAATGTCTTCTTCAACATGATTTAGCTGGTTCATAAGTTCCTTAAAGTTTTCATTTGCCTTTAGCTCAGGGTAAGCCTCAGCTACTGCAAATAGGCTTCTTAAGGTTCCAGTAAGAATATTTTCATTTTGTAGTTTTTCTTCTGTTGTTGATGAACTTGCTACGGCAGATCTTGCAGCTACTACAGCTTCTAGAGTCTTTGATTCATGAGCAGCATAACCCTTAACTGTCTCAACAAGATTTGGAATCAAGTCATATCTTTTCTTTAGATATACGTCCATGGTTGCAAAACCTTCTTCGCAGTTTGCAGACAACTTAATAAAACCATTGTAACTTACAATTAACCATAGTAGTAGCAATACAACTATTCCTATAATTACATAAAGTAACATATCAACACCTCATTTTCTTATTAATATAATGCAATAACTTATTGCTATCTTTGATATATCATAGCACCATATTGATGCTTGTACAAATATATTGGGCTTTTATTTTGCTACTTTCGCTTACCAGGCACCGCCACCGCCACCGCCGACACCGCCGCCTGAGAATCCGCCGCCACCTCTGAATCCTCCACCGCCACCGGTGAATCCGCTGCCTCTACTGCGACCCATAAATCTTCCAGGGTATGTCTTTGACACTTCAATTTCTGTTCTTAGTTCAATATTACTTATCATCGTATTAACTATCATAGGGTTTAAAGCATTTTGTCCAAATGAAGTGTAAGAGCAATGGTTAGGCACCGATATATTATTAAACTTTGAAATCCATTTATCTGTTAACTTAAACACATATGCATAAGGTAAAACATCATAGAAATACGATGGATTTTCATCTACAAGCTCATTGAGCCTATCGAGCTCTACAGTTTCTATAAAGTTCTTAAATCCGACAATTTGACCAAATATATTTCGGTTATAATCGCTTCTGACTTTTATCCCGTTTATTAAAAAAGGAAGAAGTATCAAATATATTATAAAAGCTAAATACAGATATATTGGTGTTAGGTATCTGGAGATTGAAAAAAAATAAACATTTAGTGCAATTGCACATATTCCATAAAGTATACCAAACAATATTATATTACGTATATTTTTTGATGCATTACTCATTTTTCTGTATGATATTTTCTTTACTATATAACCAATCGATAAAATGCAGATAGCTGTAATTAGAATAATTCCACGTGGAGGAATATCCCAAATTTCGGTGTGCAATCTATATAAGTAAAATAGCAAGGTTGATACAATTCCGACACCTCCTAATATCTTAGCAGTCAGTTCACGTTCCTTAGATTTCTCAGAGTAGAATGATTTATCTCCTTCAAATTTTTCTATAATACTTGTGCAAATTTTATCAATAGATTTTCCTAATTTTTTACCGGCATCGTCTATGCTAATCTGTATGCCTACGCTTCTTTCATATGTCGAATCAAATAAAGCTACGTAGAAATCATTTACATAATTTTCTTCATTCTCAGGAGTCTTTAAAGATGTAATCATAATCTTGTGTTTATCTTTGTTATCCTCTATTTTTATGTATCCTTTTGATGCTAAATATAAGTAAAGTGAAACAATATCTTCATTATCGATTACTTCGTCTGCCAGATATCCGAGCTCTGCCGATGTAATTCCATCCGGCGGATTAAACATCACAGGTATTATAAGATCTTTATTTTTGTGGTTTGCATACTTAAATACTGCAATAATAATTATAATTATTAAAAGTAAAGCCATGTTAAAATTGATATTCAATCTATTACTTGGAACATCAACCCAGTAGTTTTTAGGTGTATCTACTTGAAGTGTCACTCCGTAATTTGCCGGAAGCATAGTTGCCTTGTAATTCAGCGTATTGCTTTTCTTATCGTATTTCCACTTAGTAGTTTGCTTAGTACTTCCAAATTTGCCTACATAGCTTTTCATCTTTGAATACGGAAAGTCATCAGGTAACTTAACCGTTACATTTGCATTCATGATGATCATTTCCCAGTTTGTTGGTATTACATTGATATTTATCTGCTTATCTGCATTTGTTGTAACGTAATTTTCTATTTTGTATTCAATTTCATATCTTTTTCTTCCAAATACAGTTCTATCGGGACTTCCGATTGTAATTACCTTATTACCTTTCACAATATTCACATTGTAAGTCTCAAATGGGACTTGTATATCATTTATTTTGTAATTGCCCGTAAGTGGAATAGACCTTATAATACCATGTTTATTTCGATCTAAAATTACACCGATTTCCTCTTTAACATTATAGCTATAGTCCTTATTTACCGTGATTTCAACATTAAAATAGTTTGTCGTTGCTCCATAAGTCTTGAACTCATCTCTTGCAGCTTCGCTGTTTGGTGTTTTATCAAATATTTCATTGATTTCATTGGTTTCATTGGTTTCATCGTAATATAATTTATTATAATCATAGTATTCACTGTTCCAAATATCGCTTTCTTCTGCTTCTTCTGCAAATGCCGGTACGATGCTCAAAGCTATAAGTAACATAAGTAATGCTATAACTATCTTTACATGCCGTTTCTTATTTATATTATGCACATACATACCTCCTTTAATATCACTTTTTAAAATAATTGAATCACTTCACAACACGTGCAGGTAGTTTACAGTTTACCAGGCACCGCCACCGCCACCACCGGCACCGCCGCCTGAGAAACCACCGCCTGAGAAGATACCACCACCGGCATCTGGATTTGATACAGAGATTCCATCAAAGGTAGTTCTTTCAATGCCATGCATCATCCAGTGTACATTCATGTAATTAAAGGCAGTCCTGTCGTATTCAGCGTAACCTTTATGAGATGGTAGCTTTATATTTTCGAACTTTTTGACCCATTTTTTGGTTAGTTTAAATACGTATGCATATGGCAGTACATCATAGAAATACGATGGATTTTGCTCCACAAGCTCATTTATCTTGTCTACCTCGGCTAGTTCAATGAAGTTTCTAAATCCGATGATCTCTCCATAGATTTTACGATTATATGCACTTCTACTCTTTATTCCTATTATAAAGAATGGCAAAACTAGCGAATATACTGTGATTGCTATATTTACATAAATAGGTGTATCACTTTTGCTTAAAAATAAGATTAATACATTTAGTCCTATTATGAATAATACATATGCAATAGCAGAAAATAGCACACCAAACATACTCTTCGATGCTTTATTTGACTTTCTATAGAATATTTTCATTCTCAAGCTTTCAAGTAGTGAACCCCACATGGTAGCAATTAGTATACTCATCACTATTAGCGATATTCCTGTTACTAGATTATCGTAAAAAACTAAATGTGACTTGTATATGGTAAATAATAGTGTTGTAACAAATCCAATATATCCAATTATTATTGACGTAAATTCGAGGTTTTTACTCTTCTTAGAATATATACTCTTTTCCCCTTCAAATTTCCATTCAATCTGGCTTTTTATCTGTTTATATGATTCACCTATATTTTCACCAGCCGTCTCTATATCTACTTCTTTGCCAATTGTATTATGTTTAGTTGATCCAAATAGTGCTTCATAAAATTCATTAACGTATTCTGGCTCATTCAAAGGTGTGTTTAGAGCCCTTATGATAGTATCCTTCCTGCTATCTCCCTCTATTATCTTTATGTATTCCTTTGATGCAAGATAAAGATAAAGTGAAACTATATCTTCTCTATCAACATGCTCATCTACTAGATATCCAAGTTCTGCAGGCGTAATGCCCTCAGGTGGATTAAACATTACCGGAACAACAATTTCCTTATCCTTTTTACTTCTAAGTTTGATGACAATTATAGCCGCTAAACAGGTAATGATGATTCCAACATTTAGTGGATTTGTCCAGCCTTTGCTTGGTGCGCCTTGCCAATAGCCTTCTGGAGCATACGCTAGTAAGGTAATGCCGTATTTTGATGGGATCATGTTCGCAGAAAAATAAAGTGTCTTATTTTTCTCATCGTATACCCATCTTCCGAAGTCACTTGTGCTTCCGTAGCCTCCGGTATAGCTCTTCATATCTGTGTATTTAAAGTCATCTGGCAGCTGTACTTTGACATTCGCGCTCATGATAATCATTTCCCAGTTTGTTGGGATTACGTCAATATATACATGATTTTTTGCATTCGATTGAAGGTAGTTATGAATGGTATACTTGATTCTGTAGCTTTTCTCGCCTTTGACTTCTCTATCTGCATTTCCGATTTTGATTACGTAGTTACCTTCTTTTTTTCTTACTTCGTATTCGTCACCTTCGACACTTATATTATCAATCTTATAGTTTCCCGAGATAGGTATATATCTTACAATTCCATGCTTACCCCAATTAAACAAAGCATCAATAGTCTCCGTAACCTCATAGCTATAATCCTTGTTGACCTTGATTTCAACATTGAAATATCTAGTCGTTGCTCCCTGAGTGATAAATTCATCAACAGCATATTCGCTGTTTGGGACTTGGTAAATGATGTTTTTTAGCTCTTCTGTTGATTCACCCTCTGCGAATGTAGGAACTACAGCAAAAGCAATGAAAATCATAACCAAAATTCCAATAATGCTAATGTGTCTTTTCATATTAATCTTTAACATATGCATATTTTCTCCTTAATTTATTCAATATCTGTACAAACTGCATATGGGATATTTTCTTTTCCTGCAATAACGTAAAGCTTGTTACCATCAATCAACATTTGTTGATATACTGACATTTCAAATTTATCAAACTCAAGTCTTTTATATAGGCTTCCGTCTTTCCGATCTATCAAAATCGGTTTATTTTTCTCATCGGACAAAAGCACATAATTCTTGTAATATAGAAAGTTAGATGTTCCCTTGGTATTATAGCTATATTTTATGCTCCCATCAGCCAGATTCAGTGCAAAGAACTTTCCGCCTTTTCCATCCGTTCCAAAATACAATATGCCGTCTTTCTCATCAACATCTGTATAAAGATATGCACCAAGTTTAGTCTTCCACATGACTTTTCCTGAATCAGCCTCTCTACATGCCATTATAAAAGCTGAATGCATATAAACCTCTAGATTTCCAAATTTATATACCTTACTGTCACTGTATAAATTATCTAAAGGTTCAGGTGCATCTCCTATAACTTTGAACTGCGTATCAGTCACCTCTATCAATTTCTCTAATGACTTTCTATACCCCTTATATTTCTTTGTATTAATTATGAATCTCCCATCTTTCTCGTAAAGCTCGCAATCCAGAGCCGAAATATCGTCTAGATCCATAAGACGAATCTGTCCATGATTCGTAAAATTAGTGGAAAAATTGGTAAGTATAAATCCATGCATATAGTCTTTTGTATCATCTACCTGAGCAGTATAAGATACACAGCTAAGCACTGCGATTTTATTCTTTATCTTATATATTCCTATAGTATTATTTGCTCTTAGTTCAATGTCATCCCAAGTCAAAGGATATGCTATTAAATGATTCATATTTCTTCTTCCCCAAGCTTTCTAAAGTTATCTATATGATATCCGAAATAGCTTTTTCCGGATTTTCCAATAAAAATTCCATGCTCAGGCATATTAGTGATTTCACCTAAGAAAATCATAGGTAAATCATCGGAAAAAGGATATTCAATTTGTATATCTTCCTTTATCGTAACAAGTGTTTTTTCTTTAATCATCCAAATCACCAAATTAATCCTAATAAACCTCATATATCAAGTCTTTATCAGCATTAAGTTCATCATCAAATTTAACTAGCAAATATAACTCTCCTGCGTGAGATTCACCTGCATAGTATCCTAAAGCAAAGGCGCCATAACACCCACTAATATCAAACATTACATCTGTAAGTTCAAGTTTTTTCGTTTTATCATCATCAAGCTTTTCTTTTATGGTTTGAAGAGCAAAATTATCAAGAGTCTCAAGCTCTGCAGATAGTTTTGTCATTAGGCTTTCTTTGATATTACTTAAGCTATCTTCATTGTAACCTGTAAAGCTAAATTGTACTTTTTTTGAAAGCATGTGGCTAGTAAAATATATGCCTCCTGAGGTTTCTTCCCAGTTTATGCCATTAAACAAAGTTAGTAGTTCATCTTTATACATAAATCACCTTTCTTTGTTATGATTCTAAGTTGCATATTGCTAAACTATCATTCCCATCGCATATGAACGCATGATTTCCCCATATATCAATTAGCCTGTATGAAGAACATCCTCGTGGCATAGTAAAATCTATAACCTCATTATCTTCAATCTTGATAAGTTTCTGTTTACCTTTCCATTCATCTGTTTTAAATATAGGTGATATTATCAGCCATTTTCTATCGCTTGATATCTTTCCTCTTACACCATGTTTTCCCTTGAGCCTACTCAAATTATCTCTTCCCCATATCTTTTCTATAAATACTCCTGTTTTAGAAATCTCAAGGAACCAGTAATATCCTATAACTCCCATTCCTGCAGGATTAATAATGTTTCCTTCAAGAAAACCATATATTTTCCCCTCTTTTTCCATTATCGATCCTATCATTGGGGGCTGATAGTTAAAATCTACCTTATCAAACTTACCATCTGCACGCTCTATTGCATCTAGATGTTTTTGTCTTATACTTTCATTAGCATATACACAGGCTGCATCAGCTAACCACTGAGCCTTTTTACTAGCAAAATCAACACTTAAAATAGCAAAGCTATTTGTAGCTTCTAGCGAATTTCCACACCTACACACGATTGGAAATCTACCATTTTCGCCACATACAGCTATTTTCATAGGTATTGCATTTACAGGCCAATCTTCGACTTCTATTTCTTTCCACTCCGCATTTATATCAGTCAACATCCATAACTTCTTTGTTGCAGGGCATAAAAGCATAACGCCTTCGTTACACGATAAAATCACAGGTTCATTCCAGATATCTCTCTCATCCTTCGCTTCCGGACTTGATATATATCTAAATGTATCTTCTTTTATCCATACTAAACCACAACCAATGTCTTCTATATCTGATGAAAAAAACACGATTTCATTTTCCCCGTGTGCTATCATGTTTTTTGCTGCAGCTGGACTGTACTTAAATGATTTATCAATTAACTTAGTCCCTTCAAATTTAAAACTTTTAATTATTTTTAACTTCATGCTCATTTTTCCTTAATCGTAATAATACACCCTTACACAATTCTTTTTTAGTTTTTTCCTTAGCTCTGCGATCTCTACTTCTTTACCCTTTGATTTGCCTACGAAAAAAGCTGTGTTTCGTCCAACACGCATAGAGATTGAAATAAAATATCTATCTCCGTTACATCTTGGTGCTCGTACCAAATTAATAGTAACACTTTCAATGTTTTTTATGAGAAATTTCCTCTTGCCTGGCATTAAACCGCTATGTATATATAGATATCCATCTTTGATATTATATGATGATGAAAACTTTCCTCCGCTTTTCTTGCTTATTGAAAGTCTTCTATATATGATAATCAAAGATGTGAGCGCTAATACTATGGTAATATTCCTAATAAATCCAACTTGAAATATATCGTTAAAGCCAGTTAACAAATATTTTAAACCCATTATTTTCCTCTTGTTACGTTAATTTAAGAATTTGTATAATCTACTTTTCCTGTACTTCTTTTCCACTGAAATGCTCTATATCTATTTCGAACATCTGTACAGCTCTTCCGGAAGATGCTATAGCATCGGTAATGATATCCTCGCTTGGGTAATATTTTCTTGCAAGCTTTTTTAGTATTTCCATCGATTCATCATCGTTATTAAGCAAATGACATCTTCCAAATACAACTACACTCTGTAAGTAAGGTGCCCATTCCTCATCCTTTACTATTTCATTACCGTAAACTGTAAAGCACACCTTATCATTAGCTTTGATTGAATCATACTTATGTCCACTTCTCGCTCCATGAAAGTATATCTTATTATTTTCTTCATCGTATAGGTAGTTGACAGGTACAGCATATGGATATTCCATATCTCCTATAACTGCTAAAACGCCTCTTCTTGCGTTTTTTAAAAGTTCCTTTGCAGTTTCATCAGTGACAGCATTTTTCTTTCTTCTAAGCTCTCTAAACATATGTTTCTCCTAACCTTATTTCCTATATGTGCACCTTCGCACTATTAAAATCACTTTTATATATTTAGTTTATTTTATCATACTTTCCTACACATTAAAAATTAATCCTGCTTATTTACTCAGGCACAAAATAAAACCTAAGTTGAAAAACTTAGGTTTTACAAAATAAATCATTCTAAATTATGCAGTTTTCTGTCTCATTATCTCAGAATACATATCATCTACAGTCTTCATTTGCACTATCTGTTCATTGTCGATTTCTACATCGTATAACTCCTCTATATCGCAAAGTATCTCAACAATATCATAGGATGTCAGCCCAAGATCGATAACCAACTCTGATGTTCCTTTTATCTCGCCCTCATCTATATCTGTGTATTCAGCGAGGTATGTAATTAGTTTATCCATGTACTACCTCTTTCCTTATAATCTTACCTAGTCTATTCTTCTTAAAATCATCTAATCTAAGGTTAAATTTCCTTATTTTCTTATAGTTAGGTAATTTACTGTTAAGTTCCTCGATTTCGTGTCCTATTATGTCTTTCAAATTCATTTTATCGATGTTTTGATATGATTCTTCTAGAACTAGTTCAGCTACAAGAACTTGGTTCTTACCTAATTTTTCATCGTGTATTAAAGCTTCTTTAACCTCTTCAAAAGACTCTAGCATTAATTCAAGTTCTTCGGGTGAAATATTATTTCCATCATCTAGCACAATTAGATTACTATCTCTTCCGGTAATAAAAAGATTGCTATCATCATCAATATATCCGTTATCCATGGTATTAAACCAACCCTCTGAATCTATCTGAGATTCTACATTATCTCTGCCATAACCATTCATAACTATATTGCCTTTGATTTTAATTAAGCCGTCCTCAATCTTAACTTTGCAGTACTCATCGACATTAACCTTTCCCACAGATCCTAATGGACTTCTCTTACTTGCACAAGAAACAACAGGAGAGCATTCCGTTATTCCATATCCGTTTAAAAGATTTATACCTAAGTTTCTATAGCTTTCTATTACATCACCACCTAAGCTTGCACCACCACAGATAATATTTCTAAGATTTCCTCCGAAAATTTTTGCAGCAACTTGTCTATTATCTAACCCCTGTGTCTTTGATATAAAATTAATTTTCTTCAGTATTCCCTTTGCTATCATTGGCACGAAAAACATAATACCAGGTTTATATTTTATAAAAGCTTTATCAAGATTCTTTATATCATCAACAAGACAAAGCCTTATCCCCAAATAAAGCGGTGTAAGAACATTTGCAGTGATTCCAAACATATGGAAGATTGGTAATATAGGAATTGTATTATATGCATTTTCAATAACTTCACTATCTATGACATTGGAGCAATGAGCAATATCAGAAAAAATACTGTCACAAGAAAGCAATACAGGCTTTGGAAGTGATGTAGTGCCTGATGTATATATGATTGTCGAAATCTTGTACTCTATATCACTAAAGTCAGTCTTTGTTTCTTCGCTAACTTTTTCAATAGCCTCTATATCATATACTTCAATTTCCTCTCTTATCTTAGGTCTAATATATTCTTCTGCAATAACTACAGTTGCGCCTGCAAGTATAGTTGCAAGATATTCCACTATCCACTGATAGCTTAATTTGTTAGATATGAATATATTTTTTCCATTCATATCGTTTTGATAGATGATATTTGCCTTATCATATATATCTCTTATCAATTTTTTGTAGTCAATTTTGATGTCATCACATTCTACTGCAACTCCATCATATTGCATTATCTGATCCATAAAATTAAGTATATTCATAGGTCCTCCTACAAGCAAAACTTGATTATTCAACGGATTTTAACGATTCTACCATATCAATTTTTCTAACCTTTGCACTCATTATTAAATTAATTATCAAGGATGTTGCAATTACAGTTAGAGAACATATTGCAAGTAATTTGAAATTAATAAATGCAATCCATTCAAAATTGTCAAAGCAAACTATTTTGACATAGACCTTTAAGAAAGCTGTTGATACAAAGATTCCTATAATCCATCCAATTGCAATTACAAGAATGCAATCTTTTATAACTATTCCCCTTATTTCTTTTTGCATAAAGCCCAAGACTTTGAGTGTAGCATACTCTCTAGTCTTTTCTATAAAGTTAAGTGTACCTAAGTTATATAGTATTATTATAGTCAAAAGGAATGATGCCATTATCAAAAGTCTAACGATTGAGTTCACACTTTCAACTAGCTCATTAAGATTACTTCTCTGTCTATCTTTAGTAATTATTGAGTTAAATCCTCCGATATCCTTTAATTCACTTTCTGAAATATTGTTAGCTAGAATTACATTAGGATTAAATTCTCCAAAATTCTCTTCGTAGTATTTCTTTGAAACTGCTATTCCCTGAGGACTAAGAGTCTTTGTAATATTGCTGAGCTTTACATTAACCCAGTCATTCTCACCTAAAAGCCTTATCTTTACGTAATCACCTTTTTTAATATTAAGCTTTGTTGCAAGTTTGTGAGTTATTACTGCAGATTCATTGTCAAGGTTTATTAACTTTCCAGACATATCCTCATATCTAATGAGATTCTTATTTTCTGATGCAACAAAAATTTCCTTTTTTGTTTGACCACCGAACTTCAAATCCATTTCTGTCTCGTAGTTAAGCTGTTTTTCTGTATTCACCTTAGATACGCTACGAGGGTCAACTATAACTGCTCTAACTTCGTAGTTATACTGCTTGTCAAACACATAGTCATTAGAATAATCTATTGATTGCTTTATTCCAAGTCCTGCTACTAATAGAACCATACCACCCATAACTCCAACTATTCCCATGACAAAACGAATCTTATTTCTGGAAATATCTCTTAGAACCCATCTCCAGTAATATGAGATTTTTGACCAAATAAAATTCGATTTTTCTATCAAAGGTTGCTTTGCTACTATGTCCATGTTGTTTGCATTTCTCATAGTTTCAGCTGGCATTCCTTTAAGGGCTTTGTTTGTAGCAAATAAAGCTGCAGACATGCAAATTAAAATCATGAGTGCAATAAGTAGATAGCTAGCATGTGCTTGAATTAAATCCCAGTGTGGCATCGTCAAAACGGTCTGCTTAACTTTTAGAAGCGATGGTGATGTCACCTTTCGTCCAAGAATTAGTCCAACTACAGATCCTAGAGCCGAAATGAAGAAACCGTAGAACGCATAGTGAAGTCTTATCGTAGATTTATTTATACCTATAGCCTTCATGGTTCCTATAATAATTTTCTGCTTTCCAATCAGCCTTACCATGGATGTGTACATTGTAAGTAGAGATAGTAATATAAATATCATTGAAAACAGAACTGACATTTTCTTCATCTGATCTGTCTCTTTCTTAAGTGTGTTATATGAATCTAAATTCTCTCTTGTAGATGTCTTTATATAGCTTTCACCTACTACATTCTTTAATTTGCTTTCACTTATCTTAGCATCTGTTTTTAATCTTATTTCTGTATAAAATGGATACGGACTTAATTTGTTAAAATTTTCCTTGCTAACAAACGCATAACCATATTTTTTATGATTAGGTATAGTTTCAGAAAACGAGCCTGTATAGTAAATATACTCTGAATCCAGCACAAAACCCTTAACTTTGAAGCTTTGGTGCTTCATCTTAAATTCTAGACTTATCTCATCTCCTATTTTTATCTTATTTTTCTTTGCAAACTTACTATCAAGCCATATTCCATCTGAGTTTACATCATACTTTTCTCCTTCAATAAGCTCAGGTTTTAGGCAATCAGTATTATCCATTGCATTTAATTTCACATTATTTTCCGTTCCAGAAAGCGTTGTTTGCAATGATGAAGCTAAAGTTACTTTTCTCACACCCTTAATATCTTTAAGTTCATCTTTAATATTTTCATTAAAGCCTTTTGTGTAAACCCATTGATCTGCTAAATTTGTTCTATTTGCATAATTCTTTGCCGATATACTCGCCCCATTCCAAACTGAAGCCATGCCAGAGAATATCATTATTGATATAAGGGCCATAAAGAAAACCGAAATGAACTGCATCCAGTACTTCTTTATATCTCTCAACATTTTTATTATCAGATATCCCATTACCACTCAACCTCCATTATGCTCTTTGGATGCTCATTTTTTTCTACACTTAGAATCTTGCCATCCTTAAGCCTTACTAGGTTATCTGATATTTCCTCAAGTTTGGAATTATGAGTAACTATGATAAGAGCTATCTTGTTTTCCTTGGCTGTATTCTTTAGAAGGGATAGAACTTTAGTTCCAGTCGCACTATCTAATGCTCCTGTCGGTTCATCGCACAGTAAAATCTTAGGATTTTTTACAAGTGCCCTTGCAATTGAGAGCCTCTGTAGTTCTCCCCCTGAAAGATTTGATGGAAAAAGTGACTTTCTCTTAGTTAAACCTACAGCCTCAATTACCTCATCAACATCTAGGGGATTTTTGCTTAGCTTTGCTGCTATAGCAACATTCTCCCTAGCTGTCAATGAAGGTATCAGGTTATAAAACTGAAACACAAATCCTATCGATTCCCTTCTGTATAACTCAAGCTTCTTCTCACTGAAACCTGCTACATTTTGACCATTGAATATGATATTTCCTTCAGTAGGTCTATCCATTCCTCCTAGCAAATTTAGCAATGTAGATTTTCCCGAACCTGATGGACCTAATATTACAGTGAACTCTGCTTCATCTATGGCAAGATCTACCTTATCAAGAGCACGAATTTCATCGCTTCCCATTTTGTATATTTTTGAAACCTTATCAAACTCAATTAACATTTGAATTTAACTCCTTTCATTCATTAACTACAGTATTTAAACAGTAAACAGGAGATATTTCCTCCATATCCATAACTAATTCCTATGTAGTATCCATCCTGTTCAAACCTATTCAAATCCTTGTATTCACTTATGTTTACCAGGAAATCTGCTGATAATCCATGAGCATATTTTTTCATATTATTATAGAAACATATTTCATCATTTGAACCAGCTTTAATAATACTTGACCAAGCATCTCCCCAAAAATTTGGAACAAAAAAGTTTCTTATCTTGCTTCTTTGTATTAGGTTAGCCTTGCATAAATCATCAATTAGACAATTTACCGAATGTATGAACAAAAAATAATTATCATTTGCTATATGGATATTCTTTATGTCTACTAGTTCATAACAAGACTTTTCCCTACTTATTGTCACCCCTGAAATGTTATCCGAAAACAACATGCGTTGCTCTGGTCTATCATAATAACAATTCTTTGGGAGTATATCATCGCTTATACAAAGAACATTGTTTAATTTTTCGTTATTCCTTAGTAATCTATTTGCGTGTTCAATACAGCTAAATAATCCATTGCAAGCCTGCTGAGTTATGCCTATATGCGGAACCGATTTATTTAGTTTATCAAGACACCTATTCAGTGGATAATCTAGAAAATATTCCATGAACCTTTTTTCGTTTAAATTAAAGTTCTTATATTCTATAAATGTGCTGTTATACAAAATATAATCTATATTCTCAATCTCATACTCTTCTATAAAGTTATCTTGAATACTCTTTTCATAGCATTCCTTATCCTTATTTGATACATAGCATCCCACATATCCAAAATTTTCAAGATTGCATTCCTCAGAAAATACAAGATTATTTGATTTAAGCATTTTTAAGTCGTAAAATTCTCCAAATCTCACATCTATATTTTTTAAATATAGTTTATGCATAGCAATAGCATTTCCTTTCCGCTCGTATCTATGACTATTTTCTTTCTCTCCGAGTTTCAACTTCCAAAGGCGCTTATTCATACATGTCCTCGATTCTAAAATCAGGGAAATACTTAAGAGCCTCATCTATGTCGCTTACAATACCGACGCATTTTGGACTTCCACAACCCTTTTGCAGGCCTGAAAGAGCATGTTGAAAATACGCATAGTTTCCACCATGTATAGCTAGAGCAATCGACTGTACGAATACACCGTATATTGAAGGTGGCCATAGATTTGAAAAATAGAAGTTTCTTTTCACATCAAAACTTTTACCAGCGTGTTTCCATAACTTAGAAAAAACTTTCATAAGTATTAGAGCTATTTCACCTGCTCCTTTCGCATTCTCAATAAAGTCTTCCCTTAGCAATGTTCTTTCGCCATTCTCAAGCATGTGACTTGTTACTTTAATATTACTTAATTCGTAAATTTCGCCGTCTTCGTTCATGCAAATGTCATTTTTTTTAAAGTTAAATCTTACATTATACCTTAGCTTTTTATTATTTAGATTAGTAACATCAAAGAGATCTATTCCATCATCATCAATCTTTGCAAATGTACTTTCATTATATAGTTTTGCCCCAGTCTTCATGTAATTCTCATAAAAACTTATGGCTCCTACAACTAACTCATGCGTATGCCTGCAACATAAAATTAGTGGATCTTGAATTTTTTTATTTTCAATGCTTAGCTTTTCTCCTATAAGAACCTCCTTAAGTTTTCTATTAAGAAAAAGTCTTGCACAAGGCATACCTTGAGACCCTTTAAAGTTTTCCTTTAGCTCAACTGACTTTATAGTTCTGTTTGCATTTTCAATTTCAAGGATAACTGTAGTAGGAAGCTTTGTATCAAAACCATTGATATCAGCAAGATTGCACTGCCAACAAAGCAATGTCGAAGTTGTCTCAGACTCGGATATTTTAAATCCAAAGATTCTCTTACAAGATACATCCTTGAGATTTGTTTCTGAAATCAGACCTAAAATATCATCGTAGTTTTCTATATCCCTTCCTATCTCAAAATTGCTTTCCATGCTAATCAATCCTTTTTGAAATTTTTATCCATATACTCAAGTATTTTCATTGGGCTACTAACCTCGGTAATATCATTTGTCTCAAACTTAAACCCTGTCATATCTTCAATATCCGTTATCAAAGAATATACACTTAACGAGTCCATTCCAAGTTCTTGGAAGTCCTCTGCAGACATTATCTTTTCCTCTGTCCATCCGTATTTATCAGAAAGTAGCTCTACTAGCTTATCCTTATATTCCATATCATTTATTCTCCTTATATAAAACTCTCTTATCTTCAGGAATTCCCTCAATGCACCATTCCTTTAAGAGTTTTTTATCTATTTTTCCTGCAAGAATTATAGGCATTTCAGAAATGAACTCAATCTTATCTGGTTGTTTATAATTAGATAGATTTTTAAATAAATACTGTGTGATCTCACTCTTCTCGATACTTTTTCCAGCTACTGGAACAACAAAGGCTATAATTTCTTCTCCAAGAACCTCGTGGTCTCTACCAACAACTGCCACTGTCTGCACATTCGGAATTTGCAAGATTTTTTCTTCAATGTCACTAGGATATACATTGAAACCGCCTCTTATTATCATGTCCTTGCATCTTCCAACAATACTAATATTTTCTCTATCATAATATCTTGCTAAATCACCAGTGTATAACCATCCTTCATCATCAATTACGGCAGCAGTTTTTTCAGGCTGATTGTAATACTCCCTCATGTTATAACCTCTTACGGCAAGCTCACCTATTTCGCCGTGTGGCACACTCTTTCTTGTATTTTGATCTACAATTTTTATTTCAACACCAGGAATAGCTCTTCCCACCGTATTCATTCTCACATCTAACGGGTCGCCAATTCTTGTCATTGTTACAACACTTGTTCCTTCTATAAGTCCATAGGCATTTAAAAGTTCACAGTTTAACTTTTCCTCAATTCTCTGCGCAAGCTCAGGACTGCATAGGGATCCAGAAACTACAAGTTTCTTTAATCCACTAAACTTTGTAAAATTAATTATTCTACAGTTTAATAGTAAGGTCCACATAGTCGGCTGGGTATGCAATATCGTATCTTCAGCTTTTGATACTTCTCTTAGAATATCGTTAGGATTGAAGCTTGAAATCATCTTAAACCTTTCCTCTGTGCAAAAGTTTATCAAAAGACTCAAGAATCCCTGAGCTGAGTACAATGGTGCAATGGAAAATGGTCTATCCACATCCTCTGACCAAAGCTTCGTACTATATAGTGAAATCTTAACTATATCATTGTTCTTTAGAACTACTCCCTTAGGCATTCCAGTTGTTCCAGAAGTGTACGAAATCATTGCATCATCATTTGCATCTATTTCTTCAAGATTTTCTATACAATCAAAGTCTGATTTAAGAAGTTCATCAAAACATAAACCTTTATGTCCATAATGGTTTTCACCCATATAAATTACCTTATCAAGTTTGTAATCATGATCTTCTATTTCATCAACAACCTCATGCGGAGCCATAGTTCCAACAAGTTCTTCGGTTATCAAAACTTTTGCTTGGCAATCTCTCAAAATATTTTCTATCTCGCCAGACTTCCATCTATTATTTATCGGCACAGGGAGTGCTCCTACATAAAAGAGTGCAAAATACGAATAGATGTACTCTATTCTGTTATTCAAAAGTATCGCTACCTTCGTACCCTTACCGATTCCCATCTTCAAAAAACTAGCTGAAATACTTTTGATATGGTTTAATAGCTGATTATAGTTAATTAGCTCTGTATCGAATAAAATTGCGTTTTTAACGCTGTTTTCTGTACATATGGTATCTATCAAAGTCCTAAGTGTATAATCCCCTACACCCCTTAAATTATTAATTGTATCAGCAATGGCAATTGGACTTTCAATTAACTTCAAATCAAGATTAGCTAGGTTAAATTTAACATTAAAATATTTTTCGAGTTCAAAGATCATATTTACTAGCTGAAGTGAGTCAAGTACACCACTTTGAACAAAAGGTATCGTTGCAGGTATTTCTACACCAGGAACAATTTTTTCATTTAGGAACTTTATAACTTGTCTTTCTGTTACTACATTCATCTTCGTTCACCATAAAACCCTTATAATTTCATCGTCAGTGTTGCCATACTGATTCCATTTCCGAAACCGAACAGAACAATCTGTTGACCGCTATTTAGAGAGATTCTCTTTTCTTCAAGTGCCATAGATATTGCAATAGGAATTGATGCACAGCCATTGTTGCCAAGAAACTCAACCTGATCAACCATTTTTTCCTTAGGTAGTTCAAGCATCTCGCAAGCCTTTACTGTAAGGTACTTAGTTATCTGATGAGGTATAAACAATGATACTTTATCCTTATCAATGTCTAGCTCAGTAAATGTAGAACTATAAAACTCTATTGATCTTGCAAAATTTGTCTTAATCATCTCCTTTGTTTCATTTTGGAAGTAGAACATATCAACATCATGAGCATGCATTGTTCCTCCACCCCAAAGAACACCATCATCCCAATAGCATCCTACTGACTTAAATTTTGATTTATATATATCTTCGCAGCATTTTTCTGCTCTAAGTACAATTGCACCACCACCATCTCCAATTGCAAAGGTTGCATTAGCATTTTGTATCTCTTCTGCTGTCTTATAGTTTGTTTGAAGGAATCTGCTCAAAACTTCCCCCGCAACAATAAGAACTGTGTTTGCTCTCTCAGTCTCTATATACATATTTGCTATTTCAATTCCAGTTAAAAATCCATTGCAAGCATTTTTCACATCATAGCAATTTGCATTTTTGCATCCAAGCTCATTTTGAATTTTCATGGCTGTCGCAGGTTCCATAAAATCCTGAGTAATAGAACAAAACAGGAGTAAATCTACATCATCTGCTGTAATATTTGCTTTTTCAAGCGCCATTTTACCTGCTTTAATAGCATAGTCGGAGGAGTTCTCATGATCTTCTGCGAATCTTCTCTCCCTTACTCCACTTAGAAGTGTTGACATTCCTTTTCTAATATTAAACTTATCAAAGTTCATCTTTGCCTCTAGTTCATCAGATGTAACTATTCTGCTTGGTAGTGCATGGCCTGCGCCAATTATCTTTGCTTGATATTTCATATATTCCTCCATACCTATAGGCTTACATATTTTCTTATCTCTTCAATTGTATCTACATCCCACTTACTTACATCTAGCCCCTTCTGTGATAGGAATGCATATACTAGTCTTTCTACACCAAATGCAAAGCAGGATGTGTAGCAATACTCTCCATTTGCTTTTTTGATATTGTATGGCTTTGTAAAATGCGTTCTATGATAGTTCACAGATGCGCATGATATGTACTCATCATTATTTGGAATTAAAAACTTGTATTCTAGTTTTGAATTTCCTATCATCTGGAAATACTTTAGTTTCTTGTAGTTACTAGCGAAAAATGAATCATTTGCAGTTTCACATTTTGAATTCAGAGAAAATTTGTCTATCCAAAACTCAACAAGTTTCTTTGATTCATCAATATATGACTGCATTTTATCTCCTTCACCAACAAACACATACTCCTTCATATAAAATTCGTTTAGTCTGCTAAGCTCTTTGATATTTGATTCTTCGTTTCTGAAGCATTTACCAGATACAAGAAAACATCTAACCTCATTCTCGTCAAAGATATCATTCTCCATAGATGGATATACCGCTGCACAGGTTGCATGCCTCAAAACATTTCTTGGAATAAATGTCTTCTTTAGTACCTCATCCATACCTTCACTTGAAGCATTGCAAGAAGCAAACTTTTCATATGTATCAATATCATTGTTTAGCTTGGTTTGAAACATCATGTAATGTGGAAAATTCTCAAAGTAACCCCCTTTTACATACTCAGCTACTGGAAATAAAACAGGATATACTTCCTCATATACATCATCAAATGCATTATATGCATGTTCATTAATTTTCTTATCAAAATACTCATATATTCTCAAAAAAAGCCCTGAATAGGCAAATGCACCTGGAGATAGTTCTCTTACTATCTTTTCTTTAATCAAATCTCCATATACACTGTCCTTGTTCAAAGGCATTCTGTCAGTAAAGTCCTCTATTACGACGTTTTCAAGTTCTGAGCCTTGCATAGTATCTATGATACTCACAAGTCTAAATAATTCTTTTTTTACTTCTTCATTGTGCTCATCTTCGCAGTAGATAGTCACCTGGTTTTCACTTTTATCAAAGCTTTTAACCTTTGAAGAAATATAGGGTATCATGTCGAAAAACACCCTTAGATCATCTTTTTTTAGATTGTCCACAGTAAAGTCAAACATTTTACACTCCTTTAGTCTGTTCTCATTATTAAGTATTTTTAGCGTACAAACATGGATAGCCTCTTTCGATTGTAAAAATTGTTAGTCATCGGTATCTTTAGTTAGTTACCACTAACTAAAAGGATAGCACTCTTTAATTATTTTTTCAATATATTTTTTATACAGAAATTATTGGAAAATATAACAAAATTCACAATTACACTTTATAATTTGCTCAGATGAAAAAATTATGTAGAAAAAACTCCCTGCCACTACATGACAAGGAGTTAAGCCTTAACTATTTATTTTTATATCTATACTTTATACTTAGCCTGAGGGCTGCAGAACTGAACATTAATGCTATCAACATCTTAAAATCATTTTCATCACCTGTGTTCGGCTTTGGTACTGGTGGCTTTTCAGTCTTAGGCTCTGGCAGCTTAGGTGCTGGTGGAATAAACTTATCATTTAATATGGTAAATCCACTATCTGCACTACCATCATACAAAACCTTAAAGCGCTTGTCTCCAGATTCTAAATAGCCATTATCTTCACCGACTTCCTTTACAGTGTATTTAATTTCATTGTTGTTATTATCGTACTTCTGTAAGTTTGCAAATATATGTTTCCAGTTATTTGCCTTGTTTAGTTCTATTTCCTGAACTTCCTCACCATCTGCAAAGAGCTTTACTCTTACACTTTCTAAAGAATCCCCATTCCACTTCTTCTCTACAGGAATAGAGACTCTATCTACATTATTTTCATTAGTGATTACATAACCATCATCTTGATTACCTGTAACAGTAGATGTGTATCCTGTGATTTCAGTCTCTTTTACATAATACTTGTATTTTGATGGTTGACCACTGTCTGAAATATAGAACTCATAAACATCTTTAAATGTATGCTTCCAGTTGTTTGCAGGATTAAGTTCTACTGTCTCAACAGCTTCGTCTATAGTCTCTCGAACAAGATTACCCTCATCATCCCAGTTCTCAGTTTGATAAGTTCTGTAAAGCGTTACGTCTATCTTATCTTTTCTCTTACCAATCCATTTCTTCTCAACTGGTACATCTATTATTGATCTATTTATTATTATTCCATCATCGCGATACTCTGCGATATAACCTGGAAGTGGTTCTTCCTTGACTGTATAATCAATGATATGCCCATCTTCTGCATACTGAGGAACATCCTCAAACTTGCCTTCCCAGTCATCAGATTTATATATTTTCTTTGATGCTATTTCCTGTCCATCTGCATATAGATGAACTGTTATAAAGTCTGGAATCTCCCTTTTGGACTTCATTGACTCATCGCCTTCATCAACATTTCCAATAGCATTTTCGTTATCATTAGTATTTAAAGCTGCATGATCCATTACGTTTAGTGCAAGTCCATGAAAATCTAGTGATGCTGGACTAGGTCTTCCTGGTGTAATTCTAACGATAATCATATTCCATGCTTTATTTACATTAACATCTCTAAGCTGAACAGATTTTATAATAAACCCTTCCTGAGCATTCCCTAATACAACTGTCTTGTACTTTGTCCAATAGTCGTTGATGCTATATGTTATAGTATATTCGATTTCGTTACCATCATCATCGTACTTAGGAAAATTTCTAAAAACATGTCTCCAGTCGGATTCATCATTCTGTATTTCCCCATATCGAAGAACTACACTGTCTTTCTGCTCACCATTTGCCATAAGATTAACAGTTATTGGTGGATAGTACGGAGCATTCCATTCTGCTTTGACGCTGATATCAATTTTCTCTATCTCAGCTATTGCCCTTGTTACTCTTTTTCTAGATGTATTGTTGAGACTTATGTCTGAACTATCTTTTACTACTCTAGAATTTGAAAGGTCAAGCTGGACATCTTTTTCTTTTAGCTGATCTTCATTATCTTGATTTAATTCATCCTTATTCGTATTATCTGCTTTAGATGTATTCGGTGTTGAAATCTGTACATCCGTTTTATTTAAATCCAGCTCTGAATCTGCATAAGCAGACTGTATAGCTTGTCCAAATACTAAAACTACCGTTAATACGACTAGCAAAAATAAGCTAGCCCTTCTTTTATCTTGTCTCTCTCTCATTATATTCCCCTAATAATAATCTCTAATTCCCCAAATATATTTTTTATATTTTAACCCAAAAAGTCTGAAAATAAAACATATTTTTGTTTTATTTTATGTGAAATTTTATATAAGGCTTGATTTATTACAAATAAAAACTCCTCGCTATATTAAACAAGGAGTTATAAATCAAAATTAGATTTTCTTGCGTCTATAAGCCATCGCAGGTATAAGCGCTGCTGTGCTTAAAAACAATAAAGCATATAGCTTGAAATTACTGTCATCACCAGTGTTTGGTGTCTTAGGCTGTGGCGGATTCTTTGGAACAGGAGTTTTTGGAGCAGGAGTTTTTGGATTGATTTCCTTATTTGTAACAACAAAACCGCTGTCCTGATTACCAGTAATTTGTGTATCATAACCTGGGATACTTTTCTCTGTTACGTAGTACTTATACTTAACCCCATCTTCTCCTTCTGGAGTGTAGAATTCATATAAGCTAGAAAATGTATGCTTCCAGTTATTTGCAGCATTAAGCTCTACTGTAGCTACTTCCTCATCCACTTTAACCCTCACATGCTTATTTAATGTGTAGTCAAATTTCATATAGTCACATGCCCTGTGTAATGTAAGTTCAGCCTTTGATTGACTATTACCTATCCATTTCTTTTCGACAGATACATCGATTAAGGATCTATTCAGAATGATATTTCCATTAAAATAACTAGTTTCGTATCCAGCTAATGGGTCTTCTTTAGTTGTATAATTAATTTCGTGTCCATCATTCTCATCATATCTAGGATAATCAACAAATCTACCTTCCCAGTTATCATCCTTTGTTAACTGCATCGTTCCGACAACTACCCCATCTGCAAGTAGATGTACTGTGATAGCATCTGGAATAGGTACGCTCGATACCTCTTTTGGCGCTGATATCAAAGCATCAAAATCCGGATTATCATCTTCAATAACTTCTTCAGTTATCCTTGCTTCCCTAGCATGTACTGCTGGAGCTTCAGACAAAGGTTCTGGAGCCGCAGCAGGTGTTCCTGAAACTAAACTTGTAGCTATCATCCCAGTCATTGTAGGTGGTTCTGCAGGAGACGGTGTTCCTGGAATAACTATGTTAGGCATAACGTTCCATACCTTTCCTACATAGATATCTCTAAGTGGTACAATCTTAATTACAAAGCCATTTGTAGCATTTCCACTTAGGCTATATTTGTATTTTACACCATAATCTGCTGCCTCATATGTAATTGTATAATTGATTTCTGTACCAAGAGAATTATACTTAGGTAGATTTAGAAACTTAGATTTCCAGTATGTATCGTATGTTATAGTAATAGTCTGTTTGAGTTCGCCGTCTGCCATAAGATTAACATTAACGGGCACTCTATAGTTTCCTTTCCAATCCACCTCTACTGGAATGTTAATATTAGATGATGTCGCTGTTTCAGCATAAGTTGATTTAGCGCTCTGACCAATAATTAGAATTGCAATGAAAACGATGAGCAGCATCAAGCTAGTCATACGTTTAGCATGTCTCCTTTGCATATTCGTTCCCCCTTTGTTTTTTGACACCATGTCTTGTATACCAATATAATTAATTAAATCATATTTTCGTTAGAATTGCAATATTTTTGGTCAATTGTGTATATTGCGCCCAATTTATTTTTGATAAATATTTTACCAACAATTTACATATATTAAATCAAAATAAAACGAGGAGATTGGCAAATTAATGAATTACCTTCTCCTCGAATTACGGGTTTAAATTAATCTATAAAGATTTTATTATGCTCTTCTTTTTTTAGCCATTATAGTTACAAAGATTGAACCTGCAATTAGGAATGCAAATACATATCCTAGGCTTCCTGTATCGCCTGTATTAACAGGTCTTGATGCATTTGCAACATAAAAGCTTGTGCTTGCGGATCCATTATTGAAGCTTACTGTAATAGTGTGATTTCCATTGCTTAAACTTCTTATGTATGAAGAACGAATGCTAATTCTTACACTTCCACGTACTGCTTTATAATTTGATGGGTCAAGTTTCTTACCATCAACCTCAACTCCTGTGAAATTATCAAAAGTCTTAGCATCATTTGTCTTTGATTTAACAACGAGCAATAGATCCTTGTTTGCATCTTTCCAAACTGCGTTAGCTCCTACTTCAAAATAGTACTCATCTGCACTATTCTTTTTTGATGGATCAACAGCTGGTTTAGAATCATCCTTCTTCTCTACAGGTGTATCAGGTTTCTTTTCTTCTGCTGTATTATCCTTTGAATCCTTCTTTTCTTCTGGCTTTACCGGCTCAGTAGTATTGTTTATCTTCTCTGTGCCAAAATCTGCTGCCTGAGGTACAGATGTAATATCATTCCAGTAAAGTGGCTGGTCACTTTCGCTTGATCCATTTAAAAGCTTACCATCGTTTGCCTTTCCAATAGTGTTGTTTGAAATTTCTACACCCTCTGTATATGCCTTACCATGTGTCGAACCCTTTCCGTATGAGTTTCCGCCGTTTAGAACTGCATTTGCAACACTAATCTTACCGTTTCCTGAAACTGCATTACCAGCAGTACCCCATGTTGAAGCTCCTCCGATTGCAACTAGCTTACCTTCACCACTTATTTCACCATTGCTTAGCTCAAGGGCATTTCCGCCTATTGATGTGGTAGCCATTCTTCCTCCACCGTATAGTCCAAGAGTTGAACAACTTGTGATGTTTAGCTTACCATTCTCAACCTTTAGCGCTGGCTGTCCTCCAACCTTCTTACCGTTATACTCACCAGTTGCTGACTCGTCGCCACGGATATAGACTTCTCCAACGATATTCACATTACCCTTTGCAACAACTACAGGAGTATCTATTTTCTTTGCCTTTGTTCCGTCTGTTAGGAAGTTGGCATTTGAGTATACCTTTGAATTTGTGATTGTAGCTCCATCCTCGAGGATAAGCTGACCATTTATCATTGCACCATTTGTGAACTTTGAATTACCCTTATGGTCTGTCTCATGGTTCATGCTGAATGTACCACCATTTTCGACAACGATTTCTCCGTAGATGGAGGTATCCTTAAGATTTAACTTTGCTCCATCCTTTACGACAATACGAACACTGCTGTTAACAATCATATTTACCATTGTTAAATCAGCACCGGATGGAATAATCAAAGTATGCTTAGTTTGAGTACCCTGTTCTACTGCTTCTCCAAGCTTTCCGTATACACCACTTGTGTTTGAGCCATACCAAGCTTTGATATCCTTTGGAAGAGTTACAGTCTGTGATGAATCATGAGTGAAATGCTTGATTAACCAAGGATTCATATCCCAGATATACTTTCCATCATGCATCTTTCTTGAGTTCTCTATCTTTAGATAATCAACAAGCTTCTCATCAGTTCCAAATACCTCAAAGTATAGAATATTTGAAGTTGCTGTTCTTCCTGCAGCATCCTTAACATTTACCTTTACTGGATACTTACCTACTTTCTTAGGTACTCCAGCTAACGTAATTGCACTGTCGTGCACATTATATGAAGCTGTCATTCCTGAGTCCGCTGATAGCTCGATATTAAACTGCTTGCGATCAACATATAGATTTTGCATCTCGTTAAGTGGCTTCCATGCTGATTCTGGTACGACTGAATCTGGGCTTTCAACCTCAGCTGCCTGTACCTGAACATTGCTATTCTTATTTATAGAAGCAGACATGCTTGCACCTGATACTGCATCGTACTTCTGCTGACCCTGGATAGCACCTTCAAATGAGCCTACAAGCCTAATTTTTATAGTCTTAGTCGAGTTTACAGTTTCATCTGTCTGCTCAACCATCCTCTGACCTACTTTGTTTGATCTCACATATTTATAGTTATATGTCTTACCGCTATTTAGCGTGATTGAAATGAGTGCACCGTCACGTGGTTCATTCATGATGATTGCACTTTTTTCTTTATCTAAATAATAACCACCATTAAAAGCTAGCCACTTACTAGTCTTGGCTTCCTGAACTGCACGGTTAAACTGGATTTCCTTAATCTGGTTTATAGCTTCCTTTGGCTCAAGGTTTAGCATAAAATCACCAAATGTACTATAATCAGTTACTTTTAGATTATTTACATCATTATTTGTTGTTTCCTGATCCTTGTTTCCTGTGTCAGGCTTTGATGAATCATCGCCTTTGTTTTCTGAAGTCTTTAGTTCAAATTTCTTGCCTTTTGCAGCATTTCTTTTGTACTCATAGTTGTATATGCTTCCGCTCTTCATAACAACAGTAAAAGATGCTCCATCGCTAGGCTCATTCATTATTATTTTGTTGTTATCTTTATCTAAATAATATCCGCCATTAAAAGCAAGCCATTTGCTTGTCTTGGCTTCTTGCTCAACATCATTTATCTTAATTTTTTCGATGTTAGCTACAGTTCCCTTTGGTTCCACTTCTACTTCGAATTGTCCTAGGAAAGAAGCGTCCTTTAACTTTAATTCCTGTTCATTTTGCTGTGCTGATGTTCCTTCCTCAGCCTGTGCAATAAAACTAGCATTGAAAGGTGTCAATACTAAGAGCATTGCAATCAAAATTACGCTTGATACATTCTTAATTTTTCTCATTTTATCACCTTAAAATTCAAAATTCTTAATAATAAACATTAACTAATTCAGATTAGCAAAGACTAACTTATTTGTCAATATATATATAGCATTGAAAAAGTGACCTAAGCTTATGAATAACGCAGCTCATGGTCACTATTTATAAGGGGGTATTATTATTTAACTTATATCTTTGGGTGATTAAAAGGTGCTCTTGCACCTGCTATTAAACTTTACTAAAATTTAAAATAACTAATTTATTTACTTTGACACTTTCGCTTCTACCTGTTTCAGCTGCTTTGTAAGGTTTTGAATCATCTGTCCAAGTTTCTGTAATGCCTGTTCAAGTGCTTTAGTATCTTGGTTTGCATTTTTTGAGGTGGAATTTCTTGATTCATTTTGCTCACCCGGACCTCCCTGTGGTGGCTGGCCCTGTGAATTTTCCAGTTCGTTCTGTCCGCCCGGTCCTCCCTGCGGCAGCTGACCCTGTGAATTTCCTGGTCCGTTCTGGCCGCCCGGTCCTCCCTGTGGCGGCTGACCCTGTGAATTTCCCGGTCCATTATGTCCGCCCGGTCCTCCCTGCGGCAGCTGACCCTGTGAATTTCCCGGTCCATTATTTCCGCTCGGTCCTCCCTGTGGTGGCTGACCACCTGGACCACCTTGTCCATTATGTTCTCCCGGTCCTCCCTGTGGCGGCTGACCGCCCGGGCCACCTTGTCCATTTTGACCTCCTTGGCTTCCGTTCTGTTTATTCTTAGAAGCCTTCGATCTATCATTTGTAGTTTTAGATTTTTCGGTGGATTTATTGCTCTTACTTGATTTTGATGATTTAGTGGTTGACTTGCTTGTTGAAGCCTCTTTGGATGAACTTAACTGTGTGGTTTCTTTATTTGAATCATCAGCGTATGAGGTACTTGTCAATATCGACGCTCCTCCAATACTTGTTACAGTTAGAACACCTGCTAAAAGCGATGCTGCTAATCTTTTATTTAATACGTCTTTTTTCAAGACATCACTTCCTTTCTGCATTTAACTTTGTGATTTAACTTACCTGCATTATGCACCATACAAATGTAGAAGGATTGGCGAAAAAGTGAAGTAAGCATACAGAAAGAAGCAATAAAATGTGTATATCTCGTGTATGAATATAGATTTTTAAGCCCATATAAAACAAAACAAGCCTTGTAAATTCTTTGCTTTACAGGCTTGCAAATATTGCTTTTTTATTTATTTTGTTTGTTTATTATTCCAGTTATCCCATGCCATATACATGTAACCGGATGATAAATAAGCATGCGTGGTCCGCTAAATCTCATGACATTACGAATCTTTTCCTTCATTTCAGGTGAATAACAATGCACAGTACAGTTATTACAAAAGGTTTTCGTTTCCATAAAAGGACATCTTTCGCTTCGCTTCTTGGAGTACTCAAGTAAAGCCTTGCATTCCTCGCATAATCCATCTGTACTTTGATCCTTATGATTCTTCTTACAATATAGCCGAATCATCTGATTGACCATATTCTGCTCTCTTTTTCTTTTTAATTCAAGCTTATTATTACTCATATTCTGTCCTATATTATATGTTTATTTGATGCTGAGTGCCTTGCCTTAGCTGCAGACTTCTTTATTATGCTATTTTACATACTGTTGCTATAATAAAAACAGATAATATAGATTGTCCTAGTACTTAGTGTAATCCTCGGGTGCATACTCATCAAAATGGATTTTCTTATCAAAAACAGCCGTTTCATCTATATGTGCAAACGTGCTTTGCCCATATTCCCTATATCCACTATGTCCTGTGCACACAGCTTTAACAGGCTTATTTTTAAGAGTCTCTCTAAGCTTTACCAAAGATTTCTTATTCATATCTGGAAACTGAGTAAAGAAATCAAAGAAAGGATATCCCCCATTTTTATTAATAGCAAGGCAGTCTCCACTAATCAAAATGCTTTCATCTACAAGGTAGCACATATGACCTAAAGTGTGACCTGGCACGTGAATAGCTTCAACCTTTATTCCATTCACATCGGTAACTTGCTTATCTGAAAGTAAAATGTAGCCTTGTTTTAGACTCACTCCAACACTAAGCTTTACGAAGCCTAGCTTTGTCATTCTGTGCATCTTACCAGTAATATACTGTTCTTCATCCTTGCCAATATATACTTGAGCGTTTGGGAATATGTTATTTCCATTTTTGTCAATACCACCAGCGTGGTCGACATCAACATGAGTTATGAATACATGTTCAATATCATTTGCGTTTATGCCTATCTTTTCAAACTCCCTCTTAACATTTGGAAAATTCCTGTGACCAGAATCAAACGCAATAGTCATCCCCGCCTTTGTATAAAACCAAAGGTTAACATCTTCTTCCCTTATACATGACACACCATCAGAAAAAACATCTGAATTTGATGGATTTACAGCTCTTGTTCCCTTCATTAGGTGTTTCTTTACATGCTTATCAAAGAAATATATGGTTCCCACAAAATGCTCCTTATTGATAAATCAAGCTAATCAAAGCTCTACTAAGAATCAATTTCCTTTCTTATAAAATCGCAATATGCTGCGTTATCCCTAGTAATCTTGGTGCAGTGTCCATATCCATCCCATAATTTTAAAATGGCATGTGGATAGTTCTTCGGTAGGAATTTCTTTGCACTCTTTAAATCAAACTCTTTTGATCCATATGTGAAGAGGCACTTTCTCTGTTCTGCTTCTGTCAAAACTGGAAGTTCAACAAATGCACAGTCATGAATTATATTTAAAATACTTTCTTCATTCATTGCAATGAATGTATCTGCCATAACCGATGCTTTTTCACCGTATAGCTTCGTCATCTTTTTTACTGCAAGCTCTCTATTTTCAACTGCCTTTCTATGTTTTTTTATAAACACCTTTTTTATAAAAAACTCCTGAATCCATGAATTTTGCCAGAGGCTGCATCCCTCAAATATTACTTTTTTAATCTTAAGATCTTTGTATCTAAGTAGTTGCAAGAGTATTACGCCTCCTAGAGATGCTCCGTACGCAAGTTCGAGTTCTTTTATTCCATGTGATTTTAAATATTTGTAAATTTCTTCAGCTTCCTCTTTAGATGTATGGTATGTTTTATCTATCGACTTACCGTGAGCTGAAAGATCTGGAATTATATATCTCAAATCACTACCTAAGTTATCTGCTAGTTGAACTTTCATTCCCTCTGCTGAAGATAGCATAGGATGAATAAATAAAACCGTCCTTTTGTTTTCTGAATTTAGATCGAGAGCCTTCATTTTGCCTCCAAAGTGTAATCTATCAAAGCGTTAGTTTACACTAACATCCTAACACTGTGCTTATAAAAATTCAATACCTTAACTTAATCGAAATGAGGAGTAGACACATTTATCCACTCCTCTGATTCTTATTTATTCACTTATAAATCCATGCTGTTTAAGAAAATCTCTAGCTACAGTTTCTGCAGATTTTCCTTCTATTCCTACCGCATAGTTCATCTTACTCATCTGTTCTTCTGTAATCTTACCTGAAAGCTTGTTTAGTATTTTCTCAAGCTCTGGATACTTCTTGAGAAGCTCAGCCTTCATAAGCGGTGCTCCTTGGTAAGGTGGGAATAAATGCTTATCATCCTTTAAAATCTTAAGCTTATATTTTGTAATTTCTGGATCTGTTGAATAAACCTCCATAATCTGTATATCGCCTGACTGTATAGCACTGTAGCGAAGTGCAGGCTCCATAGTTGCAACATTTAGATTAAGGCCATACACTGACTTCAGTCCTCTGTTTCCATCGTCTCTATCATTAAATTCTAAAGTAAATCCAGCTTTGAGCTTATCCTCGACTTTCTTAAGATCCGATATTGTTTCAAAGCCATATTCCTTTGCAATATTTTCTGGGACAGCGATAGCATATGTGTTTTGATATGCCATCGGCTTAAGCAAAACTAGATTATCCTGCTTTTTTATTCCATCTCTTGCCGCTTCAAATACCTTTTTAGAGTCATTACTGAGCTTTGGAGCTGGTTTTAACAAGCTACCTGTAATAGTACCAGTAAATTCAGGATATATGTCTATATCTCCTTTTTTGAGCGCCTGATAGAGAAAATCCGTCTTACCGAAGTTCGGTTTAATATCTACAGATATATCGCTGTTTTCCTCGATAAGTATCTTATACATATTCATCAAAATCTCAGGCTCTGGTCCTAGCTTTCCTGCAATGACAATATGAGCTTTCTCTTGCTTTGGAATGAGCCTTGGAACATAAGATGCACCCACTCCTAGGAACATCAAAGAAAATGCAAGAAATACAACGCGTAGCTTTGCCTTTTCCATCCATTTAAGCACTATATTAAATACTATAGCGAGCACTGCTGAAGATATGGCCCCTATTAAAATCAAACTAGCATTTCTCCTGTCTATACCTAGCAAAATGAATGAACCTAGTCCTCCTGCTCCCACTAGTGCAGCTAAGGTTGCTGTACCGATTATCATAACAGTTGCTGTTCTAATTCCTGATACAATAACTGGCATAGCAAGAGGAAGTTCAAAGGTCTTAAGTCTCTCCCATTTATTCATTCCAAAAGCAACGCCTGCCTCTTCAAGACTTGGGTCAATGCCATTAAGTGCTGTAATAGTGTTTTCCAATATCGGAAATATCGCATATATTACAAGAGCAGATAGTGCAGGCATGGTTCCAATTCCCATAAGCGGAATGAAGAGACCAAGAAGTGCCATTGATGGTACTGTTTGAAAGATTCCAGCTACCTGAAGTACCCATTTTGATGCCCGTTTATGCGTGTTAAGATAAATCGCTAGCGGAATTGTCAAAAGTATGGCGATAAGTAGCGTCAAAAGTGATAGCTGAAGATGCTGTCCAAGTGCCTTGAGCCATTCCCCAAATCTATCTTGAAATGTAAAAATCAAATTATTCATGTTTTACACCTCCAAATAAATTTGCAACAAAATCATTCGCAGGATTTTCTAAAATCGCATTTGGCTTATCAATTTGACAAATCTGCCCGTTCTGAAGTACTGCAATTCTATCTGCAAGAAGCAATGCTTCATCCGTATCGTGAGTCACGAATATAATCGTAACACCAAACTCATTGTGCAGTTTTTTTGTCAAAACCTGAAGCTGCTTTCGCGATATTGCGTCAAGCGCTGAAAATGGTTCATCCATAAGTAAAATTCTCGGCTCGCCGATTATAGCCCTTACTATTCCAACTCTCTGTTGCTCTCCTCCTGAAAGCATGCTTGGTAAACGGCCTGCATATTCTTTTGCAGGAAGTCCCACCATTTCTAATAGTTCAGCCGTATTTTGTTTGATTTTATCCTTACTCCATCCCTTCATCTCCGGGATTATTGCGATATTTTCTGCAACTGTAAGGTTTGGAAAAAGAGCTATCTGCTGAAGTACATAGCCTGTGGATAGACGTAAGTCTCTCTGGTTATAGTCTTTGATGCGCTTATCATCCATGTATATGTTCCCATCTGTCGGCTCAAGTAAGCGATTTATCATCTTAAGCATAGTCGTCTTACCAGAACCCGAAGGGCCAACTAGAACCATGAACTCGCCATCCTTTATTTTTAGATTTACATCTTCTAGAACTGATTTTTCTCCATAGCGCAGTGCTACATGTTTATATTCAATCATAAATTACCTACCTAAATATTATCCTTTAATGAAATTGGTTTACGTTATAAAAGTAGTTTTTTTATAACTTCACCAATATCCCCATCTATACATATGCTTCTGTCCTCTATTTGCATGGGAGCAAATGATTCTCCATAATTTATGCATGCATACTTAGCATTTTTGTTATTACTAACCATGTGCCAAAATGGATATTTTATAATAACTGGCGTGTTTGCTCCAACACCTAGTTCAAGGTATAAAGCCTTACTGTGTTTATGCTCCTTGAGAAAATTATAGTATCTCTCTGATGCAGCATGCCAGCCCTCATCTTCAACAAAGCTATTATCAGCACGTAGGTTCATCGTCACATCTGAATTATCATCTATACATCTAGGAATTAGACCACTTGGTATTCTCATAGAAATCTTTCTATCTTGAGGTATATCAAACTCTCCATTCTCGTTCTTGACAAATCCCTGAGCCTCCATAGCTTTCATGACCCACTTTTCATTGTCATATGTTTTTTGGTTTCTCTTATTTAAACTTTGAAATAGTCCGTAGTCCCCCTGTGTGTAAAACAATCTATTTTTATCAAAACCAGCTTTTTGAAATTGATGATCAACATTTGTTGTTATAACAAAATAATCTTTGTCTTCTATCAAAGCAAGTAAATTCTCATATACAGGCTTAGACGCCTTTACATAACGATTGAAATAGATATGTCTAGCCCACCAAGCCCATCTAGTTTCATCGTCGGGAAATGGATAAAATCCACCTGAATACATATCTTTGATTCCATATTTTCTCGCAAAGTCAAAAAAATATCTATCAAAGCGCTCACCACTATATGTGAATCCTGCTGAAGTTGAGAGCCCTGCTCCAGCTCCGATTACAACAGAGTCCGAATTTTCTAGGGCGTCCTTTAGCATATCAAGTTCTTCTTTTGACTTGTCAGGAAAATATATGCCATTTCCTATATTTCTAGTTGTCGCAAGACCTTTCTGGATAGTATCTCTATAACCGTCTTTTTATCGTAGAAACTCCTCATAGTACCCCCTATCCTCATCCTTAAATACATTAAATACTATTCTATCCATCGCACCAGGATGCTCTGTATTCCATTTTTGTACAGTTGCTGTTGCAATTTCTGCTGCTTTCCTATTTGGAAAATGAAAAACTCCTGTTGAAATGCAGCAAAAGGCTACGCTTCTTAGGTCATTTGCTTGACACATATTAAGTATATTCTCATAACATAAAGAAAGCTCTTCTTCTTTCTTTGATGTAAGTCTAGAATCAACAATAGGACCTACTATATGTATTACTTTCTTTGCAGGAAGATTATATGCATCTGTCAGCATTGGAATTGCAGTAGGCTGCTCGTAATTTCTTCCATATATTTTTCTAAGCTCATTCATCTTACGATTACACTCATCCCTAAGCTGTACCCCTGCAAAGGTATGTATCTGGTTATCAATACAAGTATGCATAGGTATAAAGCAACCAAGCATCTGAGAGTTTGCCGCATTAACTATGGCATCTAATTTTAGCCTTGTTATATCCCCCTGCCATATTGAGATATTTTCCTTTATTATTTCAATATCAGATACTTCAACAATACCTTTTTTCTTAGCACACTCCTTGAGATACTCATCTTGAACTTTGATTATCGCATCTGGCATTTTCCCTGGCATACGAATATTCATCAAAGATCGTATCATACGTACTTTTTCTTGCACACCACTTGGTACATTTATATCTTTATAACTCTTTGAATCGTCCTTAAAAGCCTCTAGAAGATAGTTGAGCCTGTCATTTTGTTTATTAAATTCTCTCATATCCATACCCCCATCATCAGTTCAAATGCAATATCTTACTATATCTATTCTTGTTCCCTTAACAGTTCATGTAGTTCAGAACTTAGATCAGCAATTGTATATCTTTTCATTTCACTTTCCATTGCTTCCTGTATCGCTGCAAGCTTTCCATCAAGCAAATTGTGTATGTTTCTACCAACTGGACAGTTTGGATTTGGTGATTCGTGAAATCTAAATAAATCTGCCTTATTCTCTGGTTCAGTTGCTGCGTATACATCAAGGAAACTAATCTTATTTAGAGGTCTAGTCAACTCGATTCCTCCAGTACCTCTTGCTACTTTTATTAGTCCAGCATTTTTCAGCTTTGTCAGAAGCCTTCGAACTATGACAGGATTTGTATTTATACTTCCTGCTAGAAAATCGCTCGTTACCTTGTATTCATTCTTAAAGGCATCCACACATGTAAGAATATGTAATGCAACTGTAAATTTACTAGAAATTTGCATATGCTTTCCTCCTTCTTGCTTAAATTATACCCTCTTTGATGTAACCTAAACAGTTACATTAATATTTTATAAAAAAAAGAGCCATCCTTAGAAAATCACAATTTACGATTCCTAGGATGACCCTCTAAATTAAATTCTATCTGAATACCACTTATTTTCACCAGCAAAGCCATAATACTTCTCGTCGATAAGCCAATTATTTTCGTCTAATCTAAGAACAAACTTATGCCTCATCTCTGTGACATCTATATAATCTATAACCACAGTTGCAAGTTTTTCTCTTTTCATTGTGAACGTGGCATCAAAATCATCGCCTTTAGCATATGAGTAATTGCTTGGAAATCCACATGAACTAGCATACCCCTTTGAAAGAAGTTTATTACTTACCCTACCCTCGATTAGATCAGTGTATCTATCATAGTATTCGTCCATCAAATCTTCCCATCTAGGGTGAACCTGATATTCAGGAATATTAAGTTCCTTCTTCTCTGCTTCTAAAGATTCATCTCTTTCGAAGATTTCTTCTTCAAGTAGTGTCAACTTCTTTAGTAAATCTAGAAGTGGCATAAGTATTTCCTCAGCCCTGCTCTCATATTTAGGTAATGTGTTAAGAAAAAGCCTCATATTATCTCCTATTCATATGAGTAATTTTAAGTCGTACTACAATAAGTATAATCGCTGCAAGTGACATAAACATCATAGATATATATATCATAGTATTTGCAATATCACCCGTATTCGGTGTTTTAGGCGGTGTCTTTGGTGTTGGCTTGTTATTTGTAGGTGGCACATTTGGTGGAGGTGGAATTACAGGCTCAAAGCTATTTGTAATCTCATATCCTTGTGCACCATCTGTTATTTTCGTCTTATAACCAGAAACTACATCTTCCTTGATTGTATATTTAATTTCATCAAGCCCATTATACTTTGGAAGATTTGTAAAAGTATACTCCCAGTTATCTGTAGCTTTCACATAGACATCTGTAAGTTCTACACCATCTGCAAAGAGTCTCACATGTATCTGGTTTGGACGACTCGAAAGCGAGTTTTCATCGTTTACCCAATTCTTCTTAACCGGTATGGACACCTTTTCTTGAACAAGTTTATTTGTAATTGTCAAAGTAGCTTGGTTTTCAACAGTTGCTTGATTAGCCTCGGTGCTGGTTGATGTAACTTCGTAGCTCTTACCGTTATATACGCTAATATTGTTTTCGTCTTGGTTAGCTTCCTTAATCGTGTATACGATAGCAGTCTTAGTTACTGTTCCATCGTTATGTTGCTCAACATTATACTTACGTAGATGCGTAAAAGTTGCCTTCCAATTATTTGCTGCTGTAATTTTTAAGGTCTTCTCAGTATTTACTCCATCAGCAAAAAGCTTAACAGTAATTTCGTTAACTTCTGGTGCATTAATCGCGTTACCATCAGAATCTAGCCATTTCTTTGTTGCTTCAATTGACATTGTATCGATAAGTTGATTTGAAACCTTATCAGTCTCACGCAATCTTGTCTCGTTATTATATATGACACTAAGAGTATTATGTGCAAATGTTTCCGAAAGCATTGGATTATATTCAGGACTCTTCATAGTTAAATATGCGGAAAGGACCTTATATGGCTCTAGAATTGTTCCATTCTTACCTACAATTTTGATAGCTTTAACCTTGGTGTAATCACCAGGGTTTTCCTTCCAAGCACTGCTATTAAGTTCATTAGCATCATCTTTATTAGGATACCTGTCAGTGCGATAGTAAATATAATAATCTCCACTAACATCATTTGCTCCTATTTTAAGTTCAATAGGTCCCTGAAGAGTATTGCTAAAGCTAGAGCCTCTTCCATCACCAACATGAGGAAGAACATCATACATCAAAATTCTGTCCATAGGCGTATTGTAATAGTTACGAACGCTCATGCGATACTGGAATAGGCCACCATTTTCACCATCTCCTGAGAAATCGGTAGTTATGGTATTCTTTGTAAATGTTCTGCTCAAAACAGCAGCTCCACCAGCAACACTTGGTTCAAGACTCCTAATATGTTTATCTGACTGAATGCTCTCTACATTATTACCTAATACCTTAGCTACCGCCTTAAGAATTGTCTCATCAACGATACCATTTTTGTTAATATCTAAATCATCCTTTACAAAGTTATTCTCATTGTAAAGACCTGAAAATTCCTCTGGTGTTCCCTTTGTCCAATTGTCTGCATAAAAGTAGACAACATTATCATTATTTATTTCATCATTTTCAGCTTTGCTTGGTATTATGTTGTCATTGATGATTAGATCTGCAATATCAAACGTCAAACTTTGATACTGATATACATATCCCGATGGTGCAACAATTTTAACAGCATCGCGTCCCGTGTCATTATAGTTTTTAATGAACTCTACCGACTGTGGTTGCATATTCGAAAGCACAGGTGCAACATTTGTTAGATTATCATAGGAAACGCCAGTAGGAAGAAGATCTATGAACGTTGGATTTTTGAGATAGCGCGCACTTGATAAAGTATCTAATCTGAAACCAACTCTAGCTGTGAAGCGTTCATTTGGCATTCCCACTCTTTGATAGCGTGATTCCTTTGATAGCCAAACCTTTTCACTAAATGGTGTATAGAAAGTATTCCAATCACCTGATAGCTTAAGCGGGTCTTTACTTCCATCTTCATTAACTCTGTTAACATTTGCTTTAATCACATTTGTTAGAGGGTCTGCACTATACTTTTCTCTAAATGGATCTATAAACATCATCTTGATACTAAACTCTATGTTCTTTGTTGGATCAAGAGTTAAATCCTTGAAGTAGATTCCAACCTTCTTATACTTAGGGTCTATAGCGACTGCGTCATCTGCGTTCATAGTTCCCTGATTTATATTATCTAAGTATTCCTGGAGCTTAGCCTTTCCCTCTGAATTAATGTCAGCCTTATATAGCCAGCTCGCACCATTATTTTGCAGTGCCAGCACATCGTAAGTTCCGTCTACTTTATATCCTCTTAGCTCAATTTTTGACATATTTAGGGGAACTCTAGATCCGACTCCCACAAGGTTTCCATTTAAACCTGTCATAAAGAGTCTATTACCTGTATTTGCTACATCCTCTATGATTTCAATATCTGTCATTGGTTTATCAAGCTTATTTACGAGCTTGATGGCATATTCTATTTCCTTAACTGCGAGACTGTTCTTATCATATTGAATTGTTCTAGGGCCCTTCTTACCTAGCATACCATCGCCAGTATACTCATCACCAGCTAGACGGAAATTCTTGGTGTTGCTTCCGAAGTTATGTTCATTTCCTGGTACCTGTCCTATTGTATCTTCCGCTACGCTTGGATTATATGGAATTCCCTGAAGGCTTGCTGTATTACTGAAGTTTACACGATTTGTACCATTCATATATTTTGCACCTGGGAATGATAACTTCAAAATCGAGTTACTTGGCAGATTATCTCTGATATAGTCCCTTATATCCCTTACACCTGCTGGCAAATCAAATTTGAGCGTAACAGATTTTCCATCTGCGCTTAGTGTCCAATTAGGATTCTTCGCCTGATCAAAATGAGCAGTCAAAGTGTTACCCGCTTCATCCTTATATGTTGGCAAAGTATCTGTAATAACAATTGAGCGATAGGCTCTTGAAGACTGATATAGATTGAAATTAAAAATTACATCTGATGTTTTATCTGTTGATAGAGATTTTGGATCAGTATTACTGCTAACCCCACCATAAACAAGCTGGTCATTAGTTTCTTCACCAGCAACTTGCTTCATAAGCCAAGGCTTGTCATAAATTACACCATATATATTATCATTTAGTGTTGCAAGCGTGTTTCCGTTCGCATCGTATACGCGAACAACTGGATTCAACTTAAAATCCTTAGGTGTAGTTTTATCAGCAAAACTCATTACATAAGGTAGTTCTAGCTTAACTGTTGTATCAACTTTGTTTAGATAAATACGTTTAATCGTCTTTCCGTCTGGAGTAACGATTGTCTGCTCAGACTTTATAATAGGTTGTGTATTTGCTGCAGGTGTAGAAAAATTATCTAAATATGTTCCTGCTTCGATATTTGTACTATCATTTTGGTTCTTAGAAGTCTGCTTTGTAGGTACTTCGATTTCAAGATATAGGCCATCAACTGGCTTGGTCAGCCCTGTTGCATCGATTTCTATACCTGTAGTAATATTTGCCTCTGTCTTTACCTCTGTCTGAGATGTAGGCTTTAAATTTATTTTTAGCGTGCCACTTGCACCGAAGTCAATATTTGAATTCATTGAACTTATTGCTGCCATACCACTTTGGCTACCCGATTCGGCATATGCAGGAATAATATTAGCCATTGCACTGGTAAAAACCATAACAGCTGCAAATGACATAGCCATTAGTTTCTTAAATCTCATGTTGTTATCCCCTATCTATTTAAATTCTCCCCCAAATGTGAACTATACAGATAAATCATGATATCGTATATAGAATCACAAGCTTGTATCCATCAGTACAATTCTGTAATTTTGAATACATTATTCTGTAAATTAATAGTATAACAATCATACACAAATTGCAATACTATCTAATTTTAAGAATAGTCCTTTTCTTGCAAATCAGAGCGTTTATTTTGTGATTTACGTCTCGTAATTAGTATCCAGCACCTGTTATATCCGGTACTTATTCATAACCTCAAGTGGAATATGGCAGTAACTATAATCCTTCGGATAGTGCTCTAGTCTATCCTGATGCTCATCAGCACTCCTTACATAATTAGTCAAAGGCTTAACCTCAACAGCTATCCTGTCGCAGTCATCTCTAGAGGCGATGAAATTCCTAGCTTCCTCAAGATGCTTATCCAAAGTACTATAAATCCCCGTCCTATACTTTGGTCCCTCATCTACACCCTGTTTATTAATGCTATATGGATCAATAATCTCAAATAAATATTGCATCAAAGCGTCTACACTGCAAACCTCCTCATCAAAATCCACTCTTACGCACTCTGCATATCCATCGTATTCACCATCTAAAGAGTTTGTACAACCATTTGCCCTTCCGGCCTCTGTGTTCAAAACACCTGGTATACTTTTAAAAAAATGCTGTACGCCCCAAAGGCATCCACCAGCTATATATATTCTTTCCATGATAATATTATATCAAAAAGAGATAATTAATAAAGGAAATGCTTATATTTATATAAAGTAAGTCGATGTTTGGACATCAATAATTTGTGCTATAATATAAAATATTTCATGTAACTATTTTAATAAAGGAGATTTAATTGGAAAGAAAACCATTTGACAAGAAAAAAATCCTCTTTTTGCTTTTTCCAATCGCACTCTGGATAGCAAATGAGTATCTAACTAATATATTTTATATAATCCCTAAAATGCTATTAACTTACCTTCCACTTAGTGATGACTTTGTAAATAGAAGCGCAAGCTTTATTGACGCTAGCATTTCAATATCACTAATTATAGTTTATCTAATACTCTACAAGCTTATGTTTAGAGAAAAGCTTGAACCAGAGGTACGGCTATCAAAGCCACAATCGACCTTATTCACCATTATTATTTCATTTGGTGTTGGTGGAGTTTCAACAATTTGGCTTGAATTATTTGAGTATATATCTAGACATTTCCAATCGTTAAACGATCAAGTACAAAACTTCTCAACTCTCTACGATGATATGGAACAAAGTCCATATCTATGGACACTTCTAGCAATTGCCATTGTAGGACCTATTGTTGAAGAGATAATGTTTAGAGGGCTTATATATAGAAGTTTAGAAAAGGCTATTGAAACACCTTGGATTCCAATCGTGATATCAGGCGTGATGTTCGGTGCATGGCATGGTAGTTTCATTCAAGGGGTCTACACCGCAATTCTAGGAATTATACTCGCCTACTACTACAAGAAGACAAGGTCGCTATTCCTGGTAATCATGGTACACATAATTAACAACTTCCTAAGCACCTTGCCTCCAGCATGGGATACTGACTTTAGCTATTCGCTAATCCTAGGAATTTCATACCTATGCATGGGACCAATGATTGCAATATTTGTATATATACATCGCAAAAGTAAAAAACAAGTAGAAAACACCGTTATATAACGGTGTTTTCTTATACATCAAATTCAATTACTTGTCTGTCAGTATCTACAGTTGCTTTAACTCCGAAAGGAATGATTGCTCTTGGTGTTGCATGCCCTATATTGATATTGAATACAATTGGCAGATTCGGATCATCAATTACCTCAATAAGAATCTGTTTATATTCCTCAGCATATAAATTGTCTATAGGCTTACCTACAATAACGCCACTGAGCACATCAAATATTCCACTTTTTTTGAGTGCTTTAACCATCTTTCTATATTCATCTGGAGCTGATGCCCCTTCAGCTGTCTCAATAAGAAGTATCTTATCTTTCCAATCATCAAGTTTTGGAAACAACTGATACTTTTGACATACCTCAACAGAGTCACTATGATAACTAGAATCGAAGATATCATATATACTTTCTATACAACCTCCTAGTATTTCACCACTAAAAACTTCACTTCCTTGCAGCAAAATAAACCCAGAATCATGATGTTCAACTCTTTTGGTACCTACTGCATCTATTCCAAAGTCCTTACGTTCTTCATACCATACATCGCTTGGCTCTATTTTTTTTATTTTACCAGTTCTAATTAGCTCAACAAAATATTTTTCCGTATATGGTAGCATACATTCATCAAGCTCACATAAGTCTGCAAAGAATGACTGTCCATAAAATGTTTTTATACCTAGTTTATGAAGCATCAAGTGATTCATCGTAGTATCTGAGAATCCTAGAAAAATCTTTTGCTTAACGACTTTTTTTAATTCATCATTGTCAAATAGATATGGTAATAGTTTATAGGTATCATCTCCGCCTATTGCGCACAAAATCATATCTATCGAATCATCTTTAAATGCATTTATCAGATCCTCAGCTCTTTTTTCAGGATGCTCGCTTATATATGATAGTCCCTTACGTGAATGTTCCATAAACTTTACATTAAGTCCAAACTTTTTTAGACGTTCAATTCCTATTTTGACTTCATGTTGAACTGAGTCTTCACCAATAATTCCAGACGACAAGCTGACAATTCCTACAGTTTTTACATAGTTATTATTTGAATTCATTTTTTAGTGCTCTTTCTGTTAAGTAAATAATTATTAAATAGCTTATAAGTTGCGCTACCGTAATTCCAAGACCTACCCACCCTATTACATTAATATCCTTTGTCATGCATAGTGGCATGATTGCAATCGCTAAAATTACAGTAGGAAAAAACATCTTTAAAGAAATACTAGAGCAAGCTCTTTGAGCAAATTCCCAAGTCTTCTGATTTCTCATAGAACGCGAGGTTCTATAACCCATCCAGCTATTACGCGATTTAATTCTCGGACAAATATACCAGATCATAATTAATGATAGTGGTATTAGCAATGTCATTATAAACATAAATATCCAAAAGCCCATATTTAATCCCATATGAATTCTCCCAAATTAACTATGTAAATCTAAAAATCCAGCAACTGTTGTTTCGAACAGTTCATCGGAGAAATTAAGTCTCATCATACTTGTACCCTGAACTGCAAAATACGCAGTGAGCTTATCGGTAATAACCTTAAGAATTGCCTCTAATCCGTGATCTTCAATATCAAACAGATAACCAAATTCAACAGTTGTATAGGCAAGTTCTGTATAATCTATGCCCTCCTCCAAAAGGCTAACTGCAACATCTGCGATTCTTTCCTTAAGCTCTTTATTATTGATTTCGTTTTTTTCTATAGCTGGCATGGCATTCCTTTCTATGTCAATTATTCAAATATAATTAATGCTATCGCTGCAACAGAAATTACTACCCCTATTACAAATTCAATTAGTCCAATTTGACTAGCATAGCTCTCTGTCTTACGTCCCGCCCTAAAATCTGCCTCAAATCCATTGACGAGACCATACCTCTTCTTAAAGTGAATCAAATAGCCAAACAATGTAAATGTCAATCCTAGCGAAATAGCGATTACTTTTAATATTAACATAATACACCTCTCTTAAGACATAAACGATATTATTTTTTACACTTTAAGTATATAACTATTTTAAAAATTTGCAAGATTTTATCTAATAAAAAAAGGCAAATGCCATAATTAACATTTGCCTATACATACTTCTGAATCTAATGCTAGTTAAACACTTTAGACCTAAATACTTTGCTTGTTATATTTAGATTAGGCTCTTCTTCTTAATTTTCCAGCTAGCATAAGTGCTAAAAATGAGCTTGTTAGAATAGCTCCATAGATAATTGAAGAATTGTCACCAGTATTTGGTGCTTTTGCTTTAACAGGTTTTACTGGTGGTTTTACAGGTTGAGCTGGTTTGTCCTTATAGACAGCATATACATTGGCTACCGTCTTTGATATAGCTGTTGTAGAATCAAAACTCTGGCCAGTTGCAACATCCTGCCAATGTGAGAATACTTTTCCTGCTGGGGCATTTGTTGTAGGAAGCGTAGCGCCTACGAGCTCCAAATTATTTCCACGTATGGTAAGAAGCGTTTTTATAAGCTTTGTTGCATCAGCATTATCAAAGGCTTCTTTGCTTTCCCAGAAGTTTACCTTTGATGCAGGAGCCCAAACATATGCAGTTCCATCATGTACCTCTCCTACTCTATATGTATATCCTGAATGACTAGGATTATCAGGATCAGATGCAATATTTATTGTGCCGTTTGCAATACCTGTTATATCAAAGCGAGTCAGTTCCTCTCCTGCAGCATTAACCGGCTTAGTCTCAACAGCTGTATTTGTTGTTATTGCTTCCTCAACTCCGTTTACTATATGAGTAGCTGCATTTTCTAAAACTGAACCGCCCATGATTATAGATCCATTTGTTCCTCCAGTGAAGCCAACTGCAGAGCCATTATCACTTGTAGTTCCCTTTAGTGTAACGTGAGCTAAATCGTTTGCTACTAGAATGCTTCCATCAAGTGCGTACGCATAGCCTTCTACATTCAAAGAACTATTCTGATCTACCACGATTTTTGCCCTTCTTATTCCGCTTCTTGCTACACCACTAGATGCCTTTACATTGAGCTTTGCACCGTTTATTAGTTTGATTACTTCATTTGCGTTGCCTGCTGCATTTATCCCTCTAGGTGCTGCAGTTGTATTAATTTCTACTGTAGCTCCATCAACTGTTAAATGGCCAGAGCTAGGTATTACCATAGCATATCCAGTTGTTCCACCTCTGCTCTCATTTATTGTAAGCTTAGTGTTTACACCCGAAACAGTCATTTGTCCATTCATGTACATATCGCCAAAGGTTCCGTTTCCATTATTTTCGAAAGTAACCTGAGCACCATCTGATATATTAAGTGCACCACCATCTAATTCAAGTCCGCCTTCATTTCCATTCTGTGCACAGTTTCTGATTGTGAATGTTCCACCTTTGATGTTTGTTGTGTTTCCACCAAGCAAAGCATAGAAGCCAAAGCCTGGAGCTCCATCAATAGTAAAGTTAGTGTTATCAAAGTTAAATACTGCAGATGCATCATTTGACCATATGCCATAGGTGTTTGGATTCATCAAAAGAAAGCTACCTGTACCTGTAAAAGTGATATTTGAGTTAGCATATCCTCTAAAATCTCCACCGTTAAGTGTAACCTGTGCCCCCGCATCAGCTTTGATTATCACAGTTCTTCTAACGTGCACAGGAGATGTCATATTAAATGTATATGTTCCTGCTGGGAAGATGATTTCATCGTATGGATTGCCTGATGCATCGACTGTCGTTCCGTCGATAACTTTTGTTAATTCATCTGATGTTTCAGTGCCTGTAACAGTATACGAACTAGCTGCATATACTGTATTTACTGGCATCAGCATCAAAAAAGCAAGCAAAAATGACAGAACAAGCACTGCCCCTTTGCTATAGTGAGTTGAAGCTTTCATTTTTGTCCCTCCTTAGTAAAAATCAATGCCTCATATTTTTAATAATATAATTATAATACTTATCTAATCAAAATTCACTAAATTTATTAACAAATTGTAATTTTATTCTTCATTTCTACATAAGAGAAAAACAATATGTTATTTTAACAATTACACATAAACGTGTAGAATATAGCGGACTAGCTTTAAGTCTTTTACTTTCTGACAATCATAATGCAGTCATTTTGATTACAAGCATCATGAGTACATGCCAGACTGGAGCATTCGTTTTATATTATCTAAAGAAAAGACCTGATTACGATGTATTTTGATATATCAAAACGAAGTATGCACATCAAAAATCCTGCCAATCTTGGCAGGATTTCGCTCTTATATATTTAATTATGCATGGGTAAAATCGTCGTCTTATCCTTGCTAATCTGCATCAACCCAGAGGTGATATTTACCGCAATGGAGGCACTTGAACAGGTAGCCACACATGGGTCCATCTTTGACAAGATATTCCTCAATATCTTCAAAGGCTCCCCTCTGGACATACTCTGCGATTACCTCATCTGCTATATTCATGGCTTTGAGTTCACGAGTTCCAACTGTTCCCATATATGCACAGTAATCATCACAGCATGAAAGCCAGTACTCACCCTGCCAGCTCATGTAACCAGGCGTACGATGAAAAAGCTCATCATCCTTTTCCATATCAGGCTCGCCATGCCACTCAGCATTTTGTACAAAGTTTGCATCAAACGTCCTTGCTGCTTCTCCATTTGATATGCATGTTGGACAGATATACTCCACATTCTCAGAGCAATACGGAAATGATGAATAGTAGACCTTACTTTTATTTCCACAGCAAGGACAAATCTTTTCCTCACCCTCTTCAAAAGAACCTGTCTCAAGTGGATCTGGGTGATATTTAAAAAACGGAAGGTCCTTTAGTCGCTCCCTTCTTGCATTTCTCTCAGCATCTGTCAAAGGTCTAGCTAATGCAAATCTATCTCCATGACTTTGTGATAGGTTCTGTAGATTTGCTAGCTTCTTAATCTGCTTTCTATCATTCTTATCACATATATTTACGAAAAGCTTAAATGCACTTTCCATCAAATAAAGCTGCTGATATACGTCAACAAGCACTTCCTTTGCGTCCTTATCTTCAATCAAAGCAAGCCTATCAGCAAACTGATAAAGAGCTAAGACACTCGCCTTATCTTCATCCTGTTCAACAAAATTTTTCTTAAGCTTTATGTATTCCTTTAGATATTCGTTCATGCTTTTAAATTCCTCGCTCTACTCAATTATGCTATCTTTCTAACGACTCAAAGAGTGCCTTACAACCTTGCTCTATCTCATTATATGCTGTATCAAAATCATTGCTATACCAAGGATCTGAAATGCTTCTTGCATCTCCAGTATACTCTAGCAAAAGATGTGTCTTGTGCTTAGCCTCATTTCCAAACACTTTCTCCATGTTCTTTAGATTACGCGTGTCCATTGCTATTAGAAGGTCATACTTTGATGCATCTTCCTTTGTTATCTGGCGAGCTCTCTTACCATCGCACGATATTCCGTGTTCCTTTAATTTTTCTCGTGCTGGCGGATACACTAGATTGCCAACTCCATTCCAGATTTCCTCAGTGCTTGTCGCTGCTGAATCTACTATATATTCATTTTCAAGCCCAGCTTCAGCAATCATTTTCTTAAATATGAACTCTGCCATTGGTGAGCGGCAGATATTGCCGTGGCAGATGAATAGGATTTTAGTCATAACTTGTCTCCTTATGCGTCATGCAAAAGTATTTATGTCTTATTATATTATGTATAAGGTCCTTTATCCACATAAAAATCCCCTGCAATTGATATGTACCCTCTTTACTGGACACCCAGTAAGTAGGGTAATGTCATTGAATTAATTCAACTATTAATATGTATCTAAGCTTTGTCGGAGTAGTTTCTGTAATAATAAATTTTGCAGGTTAAAAATATCAAAGCTAAAAGTATAAGCATAATTACCGCGCCTATAAACATATATACATTGATGTAACTAAGTAAAATTGAAACTGCTACCATAGGTAAAATAGATATGGCAAGTGTGTTTTGGGCAACTATTCCTTTTATCTTTGCAGTTCTTTCGTCATGCATTTCGTTATAAATACGAAGTAGAGCCTTTTCGTCTTTAGCATACATTTGATTTCTCACTAGGTAAAATAGAATTATCATATTACTTATTATTAAAAGTCCAAGATAGAAAAACGTCATAAAGCTAGCGAGATCATGGTTTTCATATCCCCTTGTCAGTCTATCCACATTTATAAGACTTAGTAACGAACCTATAGTAATAAATGACATCATTAAATTTTGTCTTTGTATTTCTTTCTTTGCTTTTTCTAGTCTCTTATCCATGATTTAGACCTCCTCGTCTATATCTGTAAAATCGAATACATCTTCTATCTTTAGCCCAAAATACCTAGCTATCTTATATGCTAGCGGTAGTGATGCCGTATACTTTCCCACCTCTATTGATGTTATAGTTTGTCTAGTTGTTCCAACGATATCAGCAAGGTCCATCTGCGAGAGTCTATGCTCCTTACGCAGTTCCTTAATTCTATTTCTCATTTTCCATCCTCTGTTATCCTTTAGTCAAAGATATCCTCAGCAAAGTTCACTTTGCATTTTTAGCATAGTTCACTTTGCATTTATTGTCAAGTATACTTTGCAAAATCATTTGCAGATTGTAGTTCTAATCTTCGTTACAGATTAGAAATCACAATTAAAGTGGTTGAGTTGTTCTGCGACAAAGAAAAAGACCAGCAAAGCTGGCCATGTGTTATTGATAAAATTAGTATTTATAGATCAATATTTCTATATCTTGCAGTAGTATACCCAGTTATACTAATGAGCGGAATGTTCCATTCGCCTGGCGTATTAACTGTACATTCAATCATATCTCCATAATTGTTCTTTGCTGAAAACGCAAATCTTCCCATTTCTTCATTCCCTGTGATTCTTTCTAGCTTAGGTACATAGCTATCATCAAAATATGACATAAACAATTCCCAAATTTCCACTGCAATATCATCTGTCAGTGCTACTTTTGACATATATCCTATTCCGACCTTGCATCGTTTCTTCTTGCCCTTTTCATCAGCCGTGCATACTTTTGTTGACCCCTTATCAAATGTCCATTCTGCATCTTGTAATTCTTTGTACTTTGATACAATCAAATCCTTAAAATCTGTTATTATTTCTGTAATATATTTACTTGCAGATTCAAATGTTACTAGTTCATGCATATTAATCTCCTGACTATATGTCTAATTATATATAACAGTTTACCTTTTAAATTATATGTTAAATTCACTTATAAACCAACTATATTTTAACTATATATAAAACCTCAGTCTTTACCCTAAGTTCTAATAATCTTTACTTTTGGCTCCATTTTTGATATAATAAGTAAAGAAATTGAGTTGAGGTCATATTATGTATAATTACAATGGTTTACTAAAATTATTAAAACAAAATAAGCTATGTAAATCCGATTTAACGAAATTGCTTCATATTTCATCAAGAACTATTGCGAAGATTTCAAGGGGCGAAAAGCTTTCTTCCTCTGTTATACGGAAATTATGTGATTTCTTTCATTGCTCCGAAGAGGATCTTTACACAATTATTTGTGACAATCCCCTTCTCAGACAGCTAAGAGAAGAAAAGGATTATAAGATATCCGGTGGTCTATACCACGAACTTCAAATCCGTATGACCTATAATTCCAATCACATGGAGGGCAGCGCTTTAAGCGAAGACCAAACAAGGCGCATATTCGAAACCAACACTATAGACAGTGAAGAAAGCCTATCTGTAGATGATATAATCGAGACAATCAACCATTTCAGAGCCATTGACTACTGCATTGATATCGCAGATGAACCTTTGACAGAGTCAAGCATCAAACACCTTCACTATATATTAAAAAGTAGAACAAAAGATGAAACACTGTCTTGGTTTAATGTTGGAGATTATAAAGCTCGTCCAAACATTGTAGGTGGTATGGAAACATCAGAACCAAAAGATGTGGCAACTGATATGCAACATCTACTTTTTTCTTATACCGAGAAAACTCACATAAGTTTTGAAGACATCGTAGAATTTCATTTCCGATTTGAATGTATACATCCATTTCAAGACGGAAATGGTCGAGTTGGCAGACTAATTGCGTTCAAAGAGTGCCTTAAACATAATTTAGTCCCTTTTATCATTGAGGACAAAAAGAAGTCCTTTTATTATCGTGGATTAAGTGAATATATAAATGAGCCTGGCTATTTAATTGATACTTGTTATGATGGACAAGAGACAATGATGAAATTACTTGAATACTTTAAAGTGGAGTGTTCTCCTGAATAAGTAGTAAGGAAATTATCTATCATTTACCTATATAATCATTAAATATTTCCCAACCTTTTTCACAAAGACTTATATTTTCATTACATATCGTTTTACCATCTTTTTTTATTATTACATTTACTACAATAATACCATCACTGTCTTCATCAACAGTCATGCCACCTATGGTTTTCCACTTTACTAAGATATCATCCTTTGTTATTTCTCCTTTAAATGGAATGATTAGTTGGTTGGGTTCATCAAACTTACTATTTGAATACGCATTAATGATTAATTTATCATTTTGCTTATACAAGTCTAATTGGGAGTACTTAGACTTATATGTAGATATTATGTCCTTACTATCAACTTGAATACAAGAAGTTTTATTATCATGATGCAATAGTAATGTAATTAAGCAAATACTTGTAACGACTATTGAAATAAATAAAATACATAATTTTGCTTTGTTACTTAATTTATTCATACCTTTTGTACCTACATTTTAATAAAAGTTTTTTGATTTATATATTACGGTAAAATTATATTGAATAAAAAAAGGCGACTCGCTCCCCAACCTAAAGGGGTCGGGGGGTCGCCCTAAAAAACAGAACGTTTTTACTTATAAATAATATATCATGCAATGAATTTAATGTAAATAGTAAAGTGGTGATGCGTCACTTCGTGACTTAACTAATAGGGTTACGGCTTCAGCGGTTCGCTGTTTCCAATCGCATCGTCACTTCGTTCCTTGCTCTTGGACAGCTGTCGCATGGGCAGTGCCATCTTTTGGTTTACGGCCTTTAGGCCTTAACCAAAAGGACTACAGCCTCAGTATGTTTAGCCCACACGAAATTGTCGTATGCTTTGATATATTTTATTTCGTAGCCCATATTCTGGAAGTCTACTAGGTCTATTGCCATGGTCTTTGGATTGCAGGATATATAAACGATTTCGTCTACGCCATAGCCTGCTATCTTGTTTACAGCCTTTGTTTGGATACCAACTCTTGGTGGATCAACTATTATCGCATCTGGTAATTTTTCTACTGAATCTAGCACCTCAAACACATCTCCGCAGATGAACTCGCAGTTTTCTATTCCATTTATTTTCGCATTTTCTTCAGCTGCATGTATTGAGTCTGGCACTATATCAACTCCAACTACGTGCTTTGCCTTTGATGCTACGACCTGTGAGATAGTACCTGTGCCACAGTATAGGTCAAATACAGTCTTCCCTTCTATATCATCAAAGAGGTTTATCGCCTCCGTATATAGCTTTTCAACGGCATTTACATTAGTTTGGAAGAATGAAAAGAGGTTTACTCTAAACTCAAGTCCTAGAAGGTTCTCAAAGTAATAGTCTCTACCCTCAATTATATGCTGCTCATCGCAGTTTACTGCATCGGCTAGGCCATCGTTTATGGTTCGTGCTATGCCAACTAGCTTGTTATTTAGTTCTAGTGCTTTAAGTCTTTCTGCCCAGCCCTTATCATCAAATTCACTTTCCGAGCTTGTTACAATATCTACTACAAGTTCCTTTGTTCTAACGCCTTTTCTGACTAAGAGATTGCGCAAAAGTCCCGTGTGCGTGCGCTTATGATACTTCTTGTAGCCCTTTTCTATTGCAAAGTCGAGCGTACATCTCAAAATTTTATTAAAGTCCTCGTCGACAAGCTGGCAATGATCAACGGTAACTATTGACATGAACTGTCCTGACTTATGCATACCTAGGGTGATTTCCCCGTCCTTGACTAGATCTCCAAAGGTATACTCCATCTTATTTCTGTACCTATATCTTGCTTCTTCAGGCTGTCCTTCTATACCCACATAAAGTGATGTATCTATGCCGTTGTTTTCAAGATATGACAAAACTAGCGAGTTTTTTTCTGCTAAAACTGTCTCATAATCTTCTCCGTTGTACTTGCATCCGCCACAAAATTCGCGATGTGGACAGGGACTAAAATTCTCCATATTTATCGTAAAACTCTTTCTTGTATTCTAAAAATCTATCTTCTTCTATTGCCTTCTGTATGCCCTCCATCATCTTCTCTAGGAAGTGAATATTATGGATTGACAAAAGTGTGCTACAAAGCATCTCATTTGCCTTAAAAAGGTGACGCAAGTATGCTTTTGAGAAGTTTCTACATGTATAGCAATCACATTCATTATCGAGTGGTGAGAAGTCTCTCTCATACTTAGCATTTTTGATGTTTACCTTACCGTTCGCCGTTGTCGCCATTCCATGTCTTGCTATTCTGGTAGGCTGAACGCAGTCAAACATATCTATTCCACGCTCAACACCCTCAAAGATGTAGTCAACAGTACCAACACCCATCAAATATCTAGCCTTCTCTTTTGGAAGATAATCAACGCAGCTATCGAGCACTTCTATCATAAGTTCCTTAGGTTCTCCAACAGAAAGACCACCTATCGCATATCCTGGCAAATCAAGCTCAACTATCTGCTCTGCGCTCATCTTACGTAAATCACTGTACATTCCGCCCTGCATGATTCCAAATAGGGACTGTTTTTCAATATCTTTATGAGCATCCTTGCAGCGCTTTAGCCATCTTGTTGTCCTATTTAGGGAAGCTTCAACATAGCGCCTATCTGCTGGATAAGGTGCACATTCATCAAAGGCCATTATTATGTCAGCACCGAGTGCATTTTGAATCTCAATAGCAATCTCTGGTGAGATGAACTTCTTTGATCCGTCTATATGGCTTCTGAAGGTTACGCCTTCCTCAGAAATCTTTCTAAGCTTACCTAAAGAAAATACCTGAAATCCACCGCTATCTGTCAAGATAGCATGGTTCCAGTTCATAAACTTGTGAAGACCGCCAGCTTCCCTTACAATCTCATGTCCAGGTCTTAGGAAAAGATGATATGTATTACCCAAAATTAGTCTAGCACCAGTGGCTTCTACCTGCTCAGGCGTCATTGCTTTTACTGTTGCCTGGGTTCCGACTGGCATAAACACTGGTGTTTGGATATCACCGTGCGGAGTATGAAGCACACCTCTACGTGCCCCGCTATTCTTATCTTTCTTCTTCAGCTCATAGCTGACTGCATGTTTCATCAATAAACCTCAATTTATTTATCGTCAACTTCTTTGTAATCTACATCAATGTATCTATCGCCCATTGCATTTTTATGATATGTGTGCATTGTTCTACCTATGCTAAATGCCATGGCAATGTTAGAAATTCCATCACCTATAAGAACAATTCCTATAAACAGCATGAGCGCACTAGCTGATGAGAACGGATTGATTAGTATTATAAATGCTACTACAGCAAATATAACTCCAGAAAGGCAAGCAATCTTCCACTGATTGTATCCATACTTTCTCGAATTAAGCGCTGAAACTATTGCATTTATTCCATGTACAAACAAAATCAAGGCAACTACAGTTCCAACAAAATTTACAAATGAAGCCGGTCTAATTGCAAGCACTATACCGAAGACAAGGCTTATAAGTGCGAACGTCATTGTTGAGTATGTTCTATAAGTTGTAGTCCTTTGCATGAATTCCCCAATAGCAGAAACGCCTCCCGCTATAATCAAAACCCATCCGATGAAACGTATAATTGAGATAATTGCCCCACTTGGGTTTGCACAAATCATGATACCTATTATTATTGTCAAAAGACCTGTGAGCATCATTCCCCACTTCATTGATTTTAAAAGTTCATTCATATCTAATCCTCCTATTCTATAAACATGGCATCGCCATAGCTAAAAAATCTATACTCTTCCCTAACTGCCTCGTCATATGCCTTCAGAATATGCTCGCGGTCATAAAGCGCGGAAACAAGCATCATCAAAGTCGATTTTGGTAAATGAAAGTTCGTAATTAAAGACTCTATAATCTTAAACTCATATCCAGGATATATGAAAATATCCGTACTTCCTGAACCTGCCTTAAGAAGATATTTACCACTCTTTTCATTAAAGCAAGCTGCACTTTCTGCAGTTCTTGTAGATGTCGTTCCAACAGATATAACTCTTCCACCGCTCAAAATTGTCTGATTAACAATCTCGGCAGTCTCCTCACTTACAGAATACTCCTCAAAATGCATGTGATGATTTTCTATAGTCTCACATTTAACCGGTCTAAATGTACCAATACCTACATGAAGTGTCACAAATGCGATTTTGACGCCCTTTTCTCTAGCCTTCTCTAAAAGCTCCGTCGTAAAGTGAAGTCCCGCCGTAGGAGCTGCTACAGAGCCCTCCTCGTGGCAGTAAACAGTCTGATAATCATCCTTATCCTCATCGTTGCTAGGTCTTGAAATATATGGCGGAAGTGGCATTGAGCCAATTTCCTCAAGCCTTTCCATCAAAATACCATCGTACTCCATTTTGACGATTCTTGTACCATCCTCACCGTAGTCCAATATTTCAGCCCTAAGTTTCTTGCCTTCCTCATCAGAAAACAAAACACTATCACCAGGCTTAAGCCTCTTTCCTGGTCTTACCATTGTCTCCCAGGTATCGCCCTCTATTCTTTTTATCAAAAGGAACTCAACTCTTGCACCAGTTCCTTCTTTGATACCGTAAAGCCTTGCTGGAATAACTTTGCTGTCATTTAACAATAGGCAGTCGCCTTCCTTTAGGTATTCTAGTATATCAAAGAAATGCCTATGCTCTATGCTGTTATCGCTTCGTCTCAAAACCATCAGACGACATTTGTCCCTGTCCTTCTGTGGCTTTTGTGCAATCAGCTCCTCTGGAAGCTCATAATCAAAATCGTTTATATGCATCTATTTCTCCAAATTACTCTGCACTATCTTCTTGTGCATCGATGTTTTTGTCACCGCTATAGGCGATTCCAAGGTGCTTATAGGCAAGCTCAGTAGCCATTCTGCCCTTCTGCGTTCTATAAAGCAATCCTTGCTGTATCAAATATGGCTCGTAGGCGTCTTCGATGGTAATTCTCTCCTCACCAATCGACGCAGCAATTGTATCTATACCCACTGGACCACCGTTAAACCTTGTTATAATCGCATCTAAAATCTCTCTATCTAGCTTCTCAAGACCAAGAGCATCAACACCAAGAGCAGCAAGTGACCGCTGAGCCGTTTCAAAGTCAATATGTGATTTTCCGCTAACCTGAGCAAAGTCCCTTACGCGCTTAAGTATCCTATTTGCAACACGAGGAGTTCCTCTTGAACATCTCGCCATCTCATAAAGTGCATCTTCATCTGTCGTCACCCCAAGCAAGGATGCAGACCTACCAATAATATTGATAAGCTCATCGCTTCCATATACTTCGAACTTGTCTATGACGCCAAATCTATCTCTTAGAGGTGCAGACAGACTACCGGCCCTCGTAGTTGCACCTATCAAAGTAAACCTTGCTATATCGAGTCTTATCGACCTTGCAGACGGTCCTTTTCCTATAACTATATCAAGAGCATAGTCCTCCATTGCAGAATAAAGGACTTCCTCAACAGATCTATTAAGTCTATGTATCTCATCTATAAAAAGAACATCGTTTTCGTTTAGATTAGTCAAAATGGCGGCAAGATCTGCAGCTCTTCCAATGGCAGGGCCAGAAGTAATCTTAATATCAACACCAAGCTCATTTGCAATAATTCCCGCAAGTGTTGTCTTACCAAGTCCTGGAGGGCCGTAGAACAAAACATGGTCCAGTGGCTCACCTCTTAGCTTTGCAGCCTCTATAAATATCTTTAGATTCTCTTTGACATGGCTCTGACCGATGAAATCATCAAGACGCTGCGGTCTAAGACCGACCTCCTGTCTCTCCTCAAATTCATTGGCACTTGTTTTTGTAATTCTATCTTCCATTCCTATTACCTACATCTGCTTGAGCGCAAGCTTGATATAATCCTCTATTGTCAAGTTCTCACCCTTAATCTTGCTTATTGCATTCTCTGCCTCCTGCTGTGAATAGCCAAGGCTAATCAAAGCTATCTTAGCCTCCGAGCGAGTATCGTCATTAACAAATATCTTATCATCTATAGGACCATCTAGCTTTGCTTCATCAAAGCTTCCCACCTTATCCTTAAGATCTATGATGATTCTCTCTGCTGTCTTCTTTCCGACACCATTTGCCTTTGCTATGGATTTGCTATCTCCTGATGCAATCGCAAACTTTAGTGCGTTAGGACTGAGTACACTCATTATTGACATAGCGCCCTTTGCACCTATACCGCTTACGGTTATCAAAAGCTCAAAGAGTTCAAGCTCTTCCCTATCAGAAAAACCATAGAGGCTTATATCATCCTCCTTAACTATCATTGAGGTATGAACCTTGACATCTTCTCCATCTATAAGCTTATAAAAACTAGATCCTGCTGGAATCATTATATGAAAACCCATTCCTGAGCTATTCTCGACTATGATAGAGCCATCCATTTGATGGTATATAGTTCCCTTAATGTATCTTATCACTTAATTACCCTCCTACCACGACTGTGTCCGTGGCAAATAGCTGCTGCAACTGCATCTGCAGTATCGTCAGGCTTAGGTACTTCCTTAAGGTTTAGGATTGCCTTAACCATAGCCTGTACCTGCTTCTTATCAGCCCTTCCGTATCCGACAAGAGCCTGCTTTATCTGTAAAGGTGTATATTCTGATATCTCAAGTCCTGCATTTGCACATGCTAAAACTGCGATACCTCTTGCTTCTCCTACAAGAATTACCGTCTTTGCATTGTTATTAAAAAACAGTTCTTCTATCGCAGCTTCCTCAGGCTGATATTTTGCAATAATAGCTCCAAGCTCGGCATATATATGCTGAAGTCTCTTAGGTGCCTCTACGCCTGCATCAGTTGTAATCGAACCGTAATCTACAACGCTGAACTTATTTCCCTTTAGGTCTAAAATTCCCCAGCCCATAATGGCATAACCAGGGTCTATACCTATGATTCTCATACTTTATCTCTCCTAATTTTCGCTTGATATTATAACATATGAACAGATGTTTGTCTAACCAGAGAGCTTATATGTCAATATTTGTAAATCCCCATTCAAATTATCTTTAATTATAACTATACATGTGTTATAATTATCAAAATAGGGAGGCATCTTTGCCAGGAGAGGTTATTATTATGCGTTACTCGAGACAAAACAAGATACTTGAGATTATCTCAAACAACGAAATTGAAACTCAAGAGAAACTAGCGGCTATGCTAAAGAGCGAAGGCTTTGATGTTACACAGGCGACTATATCTCGCGACATCAAAGAGCTACAGCTAATCAAGGTACTGTCATCAACAGGCAAGTATAAATATGCAGTAAGCACGCAGCAGAATGCACCTATCTCAGATCGATTTGTAAAAATCTTTAGAGAAACGATTACTTCATTTGCATCTGCACACAACTTAATAATCATTAAAACTCTTTCAGGTTGCGGCGCCGCAGCCGGCGAGGCTATTGACAACATTGGCTTGCCTCATGTTGTCGGCTCCATTGCAGGAGACAATACCCTTCTACTCATCATCGACCACGAAGATCATGTAGAAGAAATCCTATCCATTTTTAACAACATGCTTATTTTAAGGAATCACAAGTAATGATAAACCACATCAGTATCAGAGATTTTGCTATTATCAAAAACACCGATGTTGACTTTTACTCAGGACTGAATATCATTACCGGAGAAACCGGAAGCGGAAAATCAATAGTAGTAACGGCGATAAGCCTTGCACTTGGAAGCAGGGCTGATTCGTCGTTTGTTCGTTTTGGGACAGATAAGGCAATTATTGAGCTTTCGGGTGAAATTGACGGCGAAGAAGTAATCATTTCTAGAGAAATAAATTCTAACGGGAAAAACCTTTGCAAACTGAATGGTAGACTCGTAACATTGTCAGAGCTTCAGCTCACCTGCCAAAAGCTTGCAGATATTCACGGGCAGTACGACAATCAATCACTACTAAACACCGAAAATCACCTGACACTTGTCGACACCTATGGTTTTGAACAAATAAACAAGCTTAAGAGTTCTTATTCTAATGAATATCAAAGCTATATAGAAAAGAAAGCGAAGCTAAACAAACTTCTCTCACTCTCTTCTGAGAATGCAAGAAAACTTGATTTTTACAAGTTTGAAATCAGCGAGATTAAATCCGCAAAGCTTGTCCCAGGAGAAGACACCGAGCTAGAGGAACGCCTTGACATGCTCAAAAACTCAGAGAAGATTACAAGTGATGCAAGCCACGCCTACGATCTCATAGATGGTGAACATGGTGCATATAGTACTTTAGGTTCTGCCCTTTCATACATCGAATCGCTTGCTGAGTATTCAGGAAAGCTTAGTGAACTTTTAGAATCATGTAATGATGCATACTATAGGCTTGAGGAAGCCGTATCTGTTCTAAGAGACACTGTCGACGAAATGACATTTGATCCATCAGAGCTAGATGAAGCAATTGAGCGTCTAGAGCTCATAAAGTCTCTTAAAAAGAAATACGGTAGTACCATAGAGGATATTCTCGCTTACTGCGATAATATTGAGGGTGAGCTCTTGACCATAGAGAACTTTGACGATGAGAAACTAAACCTTGAGGCATCTTTATCAAAGAGTTATGAAGCTTTGATATCAGCCGGAAACAAGCTGAGCGAAACTCGTAAAGCTGTTGCTCAAGAACTTTCCGAAAAGATATTGATAGAGCTAAACGACCTTAATTTTTCAGGTGCTGCACTAGAGATACGATTCGAATCCAAGTCAAGTCCTGACGAAAACGGCCTTGATGATGTAGAAATCCTAATCTCTACAAATAAAGGTGAGCCACTAAAGCCACTTGTAAAGACAGCCTCTGGCGGAGAAATATCAAGAATAATGCTCGCTATCAAAAAGATTACAGCAAGTAGCGACGCTATCCCAACGCTCATCTTTGATGAAATAGATCAAGGAATAAGCGGACAGGCAGCTCATGTAGTCGGTAAGAAGCTAAGGGAAATATCTCGCGAAAAACAAATTCTATGTATCACCCACCTGCCCCAAATTGCAGCTATGGCCGATACTGCATATAGAATTTTCAAGCATTCAGATGACAGCAGTACCTATACTCACATAGAAAAGCTGGATTCGGGTGCACAGATTGATGAAATTGCAAGGCTAATCGGTGGTGAAACAATCACGGATGCAACGCGAAAAAATGCTGAGGAGCTCATCGAATCGGCAAAGAACATATAGCTCATACATCCCCACTCCAGAAGTGGGGATTTTTAGTACGAAAAATCCCGCACTCAGTTTATATCTGAATGCGGGATTCATTATTTTAGTTTAAGCTTTGCTTATCACTATTACTCAACTACTGAAAATGGCTTTGGAATTCTGCTTTCGTTTAGATTCATAAGCGCATCTGTGCACTCTAGTACATCTACAAGCTTGTCATCCTTTGCAGCTACTAGCTTAACCTCAATTGGTTCTAGAACGCCACCGAATACCTCACCAACTTCTGCATACTTGTAAAGAGCAACTTCATCGTCCATAGCCTTGCTGATATCCTCTTCGTCTTCGAATCCGAAATCAACCTCGAATACGTGTGCTAGCTCTGTTGCAAGCTCCCAGTTGTTGAAGTCAACATCCTCTTCGATTGCTGACTCTACAGGAAGAAGTCTTCTCTCTGTATTTGTGAATGTACCATTTGTACTTGCTGAGCCTGTTCCTGGTAGGAATACATTAGCCTGAAGTGCTGTATCAGTCATGTAGATATCTGATACTACTAGGAATTCTAGTCCACTTAGATCTACGCCAGCTGGATCCTCACCGAAGATGATAAGTCCCTTAACACCTTCCATAGCCTCAGCTCCTGCACGGATTCCCATATCTACAAGTCCCTGTGAGTTGTTCTTAGCCTTAACTTCTAGGATACCGTCTCTTGGGCTTCCGATATGTCCTGAAACTACTGCAATGCCAGCTAGAATCTCTGCTGCTGCGATGCTGATTACATTCTGTTCGAATACAATCATAGCCTTCTTAGCATTTGTGTATAGATCAGCGATTTCCTTAACTTCATCGCTCACCTTTGCTCCAGCTACAGATGCCTTGAATTCATCAAAACCTTCTGCTGCGCACTCACCCTTGTTTGCAATTACTGCATTTGCAAGAGCCTTTAGGAATGCTGTGCTGTCTTCTGTCTCAACAGTCTTATATGCTCCTGGAATCTCTGTGCTTGCTTCAGGTGTGTTGATAACAACTACCTTTGCTCCAGCTGCGGCAGCCTGCTTAATCTTGTTCCAGATTACAGCAGCCTTGCTCTTTATGAATGCAGGAACTAGGATTACCTCTGTTGAAAGAAGTTCATCGATTGTGTTAGGTGAAGCATCAAATCCAAGTACATCTAGAAGCGCATTGTGTCTGTGGTTGAAGCTAAATACCTTTGCTCCAATAACTTCTGCAAACTTCTTCATTGTGTAAGCTTCCTCGTTTGTATATCTATCTGATATACAAACTGCGATTGAGCCTACACCATGTCTTGCCTTGACTGACTCTAGGTTCTTAGCAGCCAGAATCAAAGCTTCATGGTAATCTGCTTCTTCCATCTCGCCGTTTAGACGCTTAATCATTGGATCTACAATCTTGCCTTCGAGCACTGAAGCATCAAATCCCCATTTACCCTTAGCGCAGCATAGTCCCTTATTTACGTAGCCTTCCTTATCAGGATTTGCTTTGATTAGCATATCTCCGTAGTTTTCTAGGTCCATAGTACATCCAACTGCACAATTTGCACATGTTGTTGTTGTAATTTCAGTATCTAATGGAATCTCCTTAACTACTGTCTGTCTCTCCTGAATAGCACCAACTGGGCAAACAGATACGCACTGTCCACAGCTATCACATGCAGTTGTCATAAGTGGCATCTCTAGTGATGGCTTAACAACTGTGTCAAAACCTCTGTTTACAAGACCAAGTGCTCCGATTCCCATAACCTCGTCGCAGACTCTTACGCAAAGTCCACAAAGGATACACTTGTTAGGATCTCTAAGGATGAATGGATGATCATCGTTAAAGTCAATCTTTGTCATCTCACCAGCAAATCTTTCTGGCTTAACATCGTATTGGTTTGCAAAATCAACGAGCTTACACTCGAAGTAGTCGTGACATCCGCATTCTAGACAACGTGAAGCTTCCTTCATTGCCTGTTCTACTGTAAGACCACCATAGATAATCTCTGTGAAGTTATCTTTTCTTTCTAGAGCGTTTAGCTGATCAGCCTTTTCTCTGCAAAGTCTTTCTCTATCCTCAAATGTCTTCTCTGTGATATCATCTTTCTCTACATGGAATCTTGGCTCATACTCGTAAATCTCACCATTTAGGTAAGCATCTACTGACTCAGCAACCTTCTTAGCATCTGCTATTGATTCGATAGCGATAGAAATCTTATCGTTACCGCAGTCACCACCAGCAAATACGCCAGGGATGCTTGTCATCATTGTCTTAGGGTCGTATGAAATTCCGCCCTTCTTTGTCTTATCGATTTCGAACATTGATGCATCTACCTTCTGACCGATAGCTAGAAGCACTGTATCTACATCAATAGTTTCTGTCTTTCCTTCTACAGGTACTGGCTTACGTCTTCCTGAAGCATCTGCTTCGCCAAGCTCCATAACCTGAAGAACAATCTGCTTAACATGACCGTTCTCATCCTTAATGATCTCGATTGGGTTAGTTAGGTTCTTGAAGATTACGCCTTCCTCTTCACCCTCTTCGATTTCAATCATATCAGCAGGCATCTCGTTCTTTGTTCTACGATAGATATTGTAAACGTTCTCAGCACCAAGTCTTACAGCTGTACGACATGCGTCCATAGCCGTGTTACCGCCACCTACGATTGCAACATTCTTGCCTAGACTGATGTGCTCGTTTCTAACTACTCTACGTAGGAAGTCTATACCACCGATAACACCTTCTGCATCCTCACCTGGGCAGCCTACTCCTGTTGAGAGCCATGCACCGATTCCGAGTACTACTGCATCAAAGTCGTTTCTGATTGTATCTAGTGGAATATCAACTCCAACCTTTGTATTTGGAACGATCTGAATTCCCATTGCTTCCATGATAGCGATTTCTGCGTCAAGAACTTCCTTTGGAAGTCTGTACTCAGGAATACCATATCTAAGCATACCACCAAGCTTAGGCATTGAGTCGAAGATTGTTACCTCGTGTCCTCTCTGTCTTAGGAAGTAAGCTGCTGATAGACCCATAGGACCACCACCGATGATAGCAACTGTCTTTCCTGTATCTTCTTCCATATCTGGAATGAATCTCTCTTCTGCAGCGATATCCATATCTCCAGCAAAGCGCTTAATCATAGCAATGCTGATTGGCTCATCTACAAGTCCTCTTCTACATGCGTCCTCACATGGATGTGGACATACACGTCCAATACATGCAGGTAGTGGAATCTTATCCTTTATTAGTTCATTTGCTTTTTCAAACTCACCGTTTGCTACAAGACCTACATAACCCTGACAGTCAGTGTGTCCTGGACATGCCTTCATACATGGTCCAATACAGTCACCATAGTGGTTACTAATCAAAAGCTCTAGGTTTGTCTTTCTGATTTCGTTAACTCTCTCTGAGTTTGTTGAAATAACCATGTTAGGAGCTGCTGCAGTTGCACATGCCTTTGCAAGCTTAGGGCTGCCTTCTATCTCAACCATACATAGTCCGCATGAACCGTAAATCTCAGTTCTCTCGTCATAGCAAAGTGTTGGGATGAATATGTCGTTCTCACGAGCAACTTCTAAAATTGTCTGTCCGTTAACAGCCTGAACTTCCTTGCCATCTATATTCATTCTGAATTTATTCATCGAAATAACCCCCTTCCTACAGTCTATCTATTGCACCGAAGCGACATGATTCTTCACACTTACCACACTTGATGCATATTGTCTGATCTATCGTATGCTGTTTCTTTACTTCACCAGTAATTGCGCTTACAGGACAATTTCTTGCACATGCTGTACATCCTACGCATCTATCTGTAATGTTAAACTTAATCAAAGCCTTACATGATCTTGCTGTACACTTGTGGTTGTAAATATGGTCCTCATACTCGTTTCTGAAGTACTTTAGTGTTGTAAGAACAGGGTTTGGTGCTGTCTGACCAAGTCCGCAGAGCGAACCGTTCTTAATCTTGTCAGCTAGTTCTTCAAGAAGCTCGATATCTCCATCCTTACCCTTGCCTTCTGTGATTCTCTCTAGAATCTCAAGCATTCTCTTAGTACCTAGACGGCAGTAGTTACACTTACCGCATGATTCCTTACGAGTAAAGTCTAGGAAGTATCTAGCCATATCTACCATACAGGTATCCTCGTCCATTACGATCATACCACCTGATCCAACGATAGCTCCTGTCTTAACGATATCTTCATATGTTACAGGTGTGTCTGCAAGTGACTCAGGTACACAACCACCTGATGGTCCACCTAGCTGAACAGCCTTGAACTCTCTGTCATTCTTGATTCCGCCACCTATACCATTAATAATCTCTCTGATTGTAAGACCCATTGGTACTTCTGCAAGTCCAGCCTTCTTAATCTTACCAGCAAGTGCGAATACCTTAGTACCGTTTGACTTTTCGCTACCCATTGCAGCAAATGCCTCACCGCCGTTAATAATTATCCAAGCAACGTTAGCATATGTCTCTACGTTGTTGATATTTGTTGGCTTCTGCCAGTATCCCTTTTGAGCTGGGAATGGTGGCTTTAGTCTAGGCATTCCTCTTTCGCCTTCTAGAGAAGCGATAAGTGCAGTTTCTTCACCGCAAACAAACGCACCAGCGCCAGCTTTGATTCTGATATCAAAGTCGTATCCTGATCCAAAGATGTTCTTACCTAGGAATCCTTTTTCTCTAGCCTGCTCCATAGCAATTTCTAGACGTTTGATTGCAAGTGGATACTCAGCACGACAGTAAATGATACCTTCTGTAGCGCCCATAGCAAAGCCACCTATTGTCATACCTTCTAGAACTGAATGTGGGTCACCCTCAAGGACAGCTCTATCCATGAACGCACCTGGATCTCCTTCGTCGGCATTACATACTATGAACTTCTCATCTGCTGAGTTGTTCTTAGCAGCATCCCATTTGAACCATGTTGGGAAGCCTGCACCACCACGACCTCTTAGTCCTGAAACCTTAATAACATCGATTACCTCATCAGCTGTCATAGATGTAACAACCTTTCTTGTAGCATCATATCCGCCAACTGCAATGTAATCATCTATATTTTCAGGATTGATAATTCCGCATTTATTTAGTACGACTCTCTGCTGCTTTCCAATAAATGTTTCGTCGTCAGCTCCTATTGCGAGTTCTTCGACAGGCTTTCCGCCCTTAACGTGTCCGTCAACGATTGCCTGAACCTTATCTGGCTGAACTTTGACATATCTTGTCATCTCGCCGTTGTCATCGTAAATGTCTACGATTGGCTCTAGGTAACATGTTCCTACACAACCTGTAAAGTCAACCTTAACATCTAGATTCTCGGCAGCTAATACTTTTCTGAATTCCTCTTCGGTCTTCTTTGCTCCGGATGCGATTCCGCAGCTTCCCTGTCCGATTACAATCTTCATTACTGCACCTCCTGAGCTTTATCTCTAAGTTCATCGATAATCTTTACTACCTTTGCCTTAGTAAGCTCACTGTATGTTTCATCACCTTCGCTTGTCTGAACCATCATAACAGGTGCAAGAGAGCAGCATCCTAGACAGGCTACGTAATTTAGCGTAAACAATCCATCCTCTGTAGTCTCTCCATCCTTTATGTTCAAGTGTTCGCTTACTGCCTCACCTATGGACTCTGATCCGTTAACGTGACAGGCTGTACCCTGACAAATCATTAGCAGATACTTTCCAACTGGTTGTAGCCTAAACTGAGCATAAAAAGTCGCTACTCCATATATCTTTGCAGGCGCGATTCCAGTCACTGCAGCAATATAGTTTATTGCATCTAGTGAAAGGTATCCATAAATTGCCTGTGTCTTTTGCAATATGGTAATTAAACTTCCTGGCACTTTGGCATACTTCTCTAAAACCGGAGCTAAATCCTCAAATCTTGCATCCGGTTCTATCTTGCAATTAGTACACATAATGTATTACCTCCTCTTTTTGATATATCATTATCAATATATAATCAACCTATAATAATTATACAAAAGCAAATCGCTAAAATCAATTTGTATAAGTCGTTTTGAAAAATTTTTTTATTCTGATAATAAAATAAACCACAAATTCGATTCATTTGTGGTTCAGTTAGTTTAAGCGAACACATTTTCGGTTCACTTTGCATCTTATATAATTAAACTCCTGCGATAAAAAGCTCTAGTGCCATCGATGATTTTAATAACCCCGTAGTAATCTGTGAGCTTAGCTCGTATGCAGAGGAAAGAACGTTTGATAGTTTTTCTGCAGAAAAGCTTTGAGTATACTTTGTGATATTTTTGATTCTGTATTCGTTGGCTTTTAGTTTTGATGCTATTTCGCGCACCTGCATTCCCTCATCAAGCATCTGCTTTGTGCAGTACATGAGTTCAAACTGTGACACTATACTGCCGATAAGCTGAAATTCATCTCCTCCATCACCCAAAATATTGTGTAGCTGAGCAAGCGCTCTATCTTTTCGTCCTGCTGCTATGCTATCGAGTAAGTTGAAGACAAAAGTATCTTCATCTCTGATTACAAGCTCTCTTATAGCCTTTTCCTCTATTACATCACCGCTTGCAGCTATCAGCTTTGATATGTCGTTCATGAATGTGTAGAGATCATAGTCGCTCTCTCTGTTAAAATACCCTGTCTCATCTAACAAAAGATGCATATTAGCATTTGAAATGGTCTTCTTGGCCTGCTTAAACCTCTTGTTTGCAAAGGATGCCAGGTCTTTTCTATCTAATCTATCAAAGTTATATTCCTTACCTGCTTTTATGATTTCCTTAGGTAGCTTCTTACCCTTATCTACATTTCTAGCAGTGAATATCAAAATAGCCTCATCTTGAAGTTTATCTATAGATGAGCACAAAAGCTGAAGGTCTGCATCCTTTATTGCCTGCGACGAATCGGATGAAAGCGCCTTCATTTCCTTTACAACAATCACCCTTTTGTCCGAAAAAAGAGGAAGGGTTTCACAAGCCTCGCATACAGCTGACACTAAGTCAGTCGAGCTCATTTCTGTCTCATCAAAAACTGAAATATTCATCTGCTTTGTTGCAGAACTCACATATTTATTTATAACACTATCTACAGCCCACTTGATAAGGTATTCCTCTTCACCGTGTATCAGCATGACATTCTTCAGCTTTGCTTTACTCAAATCTTCAGCAAAGACTTTATATGCGTGGATTTTCTCTTTGTACATCTTGCCACCTTTCTTATTAATCAAATTCTATCAAAAAAAGAGCAAACACTCAATTACTTATGAGTGTTTGTCCCTTTAATATATTATTCGTTTTTGTCGTCTTTGATTGGAAGCATTTCCTCAAAGAGCTCCTTAAGTGTAAATTCATCACCCTGTAGATATTGCTTGCCAGTTTCCTTATTAATGCGTTTGCACTTTACATAGACTTCACGCATCTCCTTGTTGTGCATCTTTTTGACCTGTCCGCATATCGATGCTCCAGTATACGAAAGTCCTGTTATATCGCTCTCACCTATAGTCAAAGTGCTTTGACATTTAGGACAGGTAAAATCATACATCTTATCAAGTAAGGTCCAGCGGCTTTTGATAGTCCAGTTTTCGACCTCTCCACCACAAATTGGGCAGCTCTTAAGCCTCTTCTTTGAAAAGTCTTTTGGGATTATATTCATGTATGACATATCATCCTTGAACTTCTCAATCTTTTCCTTATCTATAGTGAATTTCTTAATATCGATTTCGTTTCTTCTGAACTTCATCTTATCTTTCGACCTTAAAGCTTATCCTTTTCTCATCTGCATCAAGAGTGCATAGAGCACCCATAGGAAGTGTCATCATAGGTTTTCCGTGTCCTGACTGCACATTGTACACTACAGGAATATCAAGGTCCTTTAGCGCTGCAAGAACAATCTGGTTCTCGTCATAGCTTGGGTCCTCCTTATTCTCAACCTTGGTGAACTGTCCTAGAATTATTCCTCTACACTTTTCTAGCTTGCCTGCATTTTTAAGATGGAAAATCCACTTTTCTATCTTGCTCATTGGTTCGCACACCTCTTCAATAAAGAGTATATTGTCCTCACTCTCAATCTCAAATGGTGTACCTATGCTAGCAGATAAGAGCGAAAGGTTTCCTCCAACGAGATTTCCTGTAGCCTTTCCACCCTTGAGTGTTTTGATATCAAAGCCCTTTGGATTTTGATAATCAAAGTCAGATTCAGCATTTATAGTATCAAAGAAAGAAGCAGTTTCCTCATCTGTAAGCCCATTTATCATATTTGATGAAATCATTGGTCCATGAAAGCTAACCATACCACAGGTTTGATTTAGCGCCATGTGAAGATTTGTCACATCGCTATATCCAACGAAAATCTTAGGGTTTGCCTTGATGGTTTCGTAATCGAGATAAGGCATGAGCCTTGAACTTCCATCTCCTCCCCTAACGCAGAATATGGCGTCGACCTCTGGATCTGCGAACATCTGATTGACCCACTTTGCTCTCTCCTCACCATCGCCTGCCATATATCCAGCGAAAACCTTGTCGAGATTATCAGCAAGCTTAGTCTTATACCCCATATTTTCTATGGTGTTCTTAACGAGTTCAATCTTATCTGTTGGAAGCGCAGAGCTTGGGCAGATAATACCTACAGTGTCTCCTTTTTTTAACTGCTTAGGATAAAGCATTTTTTCAAAATTTTTCATTCTAAAACCACATCAAAATAAACTATTAACTATAACGATTAAAAATCTATATTTCCTATTTTTTCAGCTTGATTTCCTTGTAATCACTTTCCTCTAAATCTGCCAATATAGTTTCTAGATCCTTTCTTCCTAAGCTCACAACAGCATCGACCGTTTCAAGATCTAGATTACCATTCTTTTTAATATCGGCTATGTTTCCATAGTAGTAGTACTCTGTTTTTGTTTCACCTGAGCTTACCTCTGTAACTTTATATACGCTTACTAATGAAATCTGACCTCGAGAACTACTATCTGGATCAGTAATATATTTTATGAAATCACTCTGCCTTTCTATTTTATATTTTTTATAGCTGTTGCTCTCGTTATTATACTCAGCCACATTATCATTTTCTTTAACAAGAACATTTAAATTCTTTATTTCCGAAATATCCTTTAGTCCAGATACTTTTATCTCAATTTTTTCTTTATCAAGCTTTAGCCCATCGCTTTTCAGTTCATCAACATAGCTTTCTGAAACCCTTAAAGTTACTTTATCACCATTCTTTAAAGGTGAAAAATCACCAGCAACATTAAATACTTGTATAGGCTCCTTACGAGTTGTATCTATTGACTTATAAAATGACAATACCCCATATCCATTATAGCCCTTAACCTCAACTGGATATTTCTTTAAAAGTGACTTTACACTTACTTCATTGTTTTTATTAATGTTTGAATCTTTTTGTTCAAAGCTTTCATCTTCCGCATTCTTTAGCTGCGAATTATAAATCTTAAAAGCTATTAGCAACGCTACAAATACTACAATAACTAATAAAGCGATATATATTAGTTTCTTATTCTTACCTTTATTTTTCTTAAATTTATCCATATCTAATCCCTTTTACAAAGTATTACGGACAAGTCTAAAGGAAGATACTGTCATTGTCAATATTCAGTCTGCGGCAAATATATATCGAACAAACTATATTAATATCTGATTTTAGAACGCTCTAAAGATTTTCCATCGCCTCTTGATAACCGATTGCCTTATCTTCATCCTTACCAAATGAAGCAAATACAGGAATTATCTGGCTATCTCCTGAGTACATCAAAAGCTGACCTGCATCGTTAGATATGCTGGCAAACTTGGTAGCACCTTCCTTAGCCGAAACCTCCTTATCGTCTATATAGTAATCGTCTCTGATATTCTTTCTAAAAATATTCTCAAGCTTATTCTGTAGCTCAAGCCTTCCGTACTCGCTAGCCTTATACTTTAAGACTGAGAAATTACCAAATTCTCCTCCATTAAAAGGCGAAGCGATAGCAATATAAAAAGTATTCTTTTCATTTTTACTCATATATATTACAAATGCGCTGGAAAACTCTTTATTTGCTGCCATGCTCAATCCATCTGCTATCGCATATGAAATTAAACCATTATTTTCCTTATCGGAAGAAGCGTAAATTATGTTATAGCTTGTATCACTTCTTCCCAGTCTACTAAGGTAGAACATTTCCTCTACCCCATCACCATTCAAATCATAAATCACGACTGATTTATCAGAAGCTTCACCATCTTTTCTTATAATCACTTGGTCTTGTGAGTTTATATCTGCACCCTTATCAGCCGTTAATATTCCTTTAAAGTTTTCTCGTGCTGAATTTTTAGCTTTGTTAAGTTTCTCATCGTAATTATCTTTTATGTTTCTAAATTCTTTTACATTTTTTGATGGTACTAGGTATAAGTTATTGGATACGATTTTAAGATCCTTACTAGAATCATAATCTATCGCACACATTAGCTCATACTTCCCCTCCAGATACTGAAAATCATAGCCCCCATCTTCAGTTCCATCCTTAGTAGCATAAGCTATTTCATATTTTGATAATACATTATTTATCTCTTTAATACATGAACTATAATAATTATTAAGCAATTGTTTCGCATTTGTTTCAGCATCATTTGCGTTGTCATGTTTCTCGAATAAAAAATCAATTGCATCATCAATTTTCTGCTTCTGAATCTCTTTACCATTCAGCTTATAGCTTCCCACTCTCCTTGAAGCAATAATACTTGTGTTGAACTGCAAATCGATAACTTCAACAAGTTCATCTCCTTTGACCTGCCAAATCTTATGAAGGTATGAAATACCATTTATTCCCTGTGTCGTTGTAACATTCTCGACTATATATAGCTCACCCTTGCATTCGAATTTATATACATGTTCTGAAACAGAATTAAAAAGGCTCAAATCAATGGGCCACATTTCATTTTTGTATTTAGCTTTTGTTTTTAAGGCTTTTAGCTCATCAGTATTCTTATCATACCTATATATTTGTGTGTTAAGTGCCGGTGTATTCCCATCCCTTTTGTATCTGCTAACTATACCAAGCTGCTCGATATCTTTTACATCAAATACATTTGTGGCTACTATACCTTCCTCAACATCATCTATTTTTCGGTTCATTCTATAAAAGCCTTCGAACATGCTAGGAATATCTTCACCAAAGCAAGTTCCTTCATCAAGCACCATATCAGCAAGCCTTGCTTCTGTAACCGTAGGCTGTGTGTCTGAATCAATGTCATGGTCTACTGCAAAGAACTTAAAGTATAAAAATACTCCAGCTACTGCAATTAATGTAAGCACAACAAAAAATGATGCTATCGCAATAATCATTATCTTAATAGTTCTCTCATCTCTCTTTTGAGTATCGTTTTCGTTCATTTTGTACCTCTTTTCGCATTTAAACTCCATGAGAAATCAAATGACTCTATTTACAATTATATTATCATATAATTCTTAAAATCGTCCACTAAAAAGCTTTTTCAATATAAATATAAGGTAATCAAAATTTACTAGCCAAGCAGAGCATTATAGTCTATAATTTCTTTAATGTTTAATTTTTAGTTATTTAGGAAAGAGGGACAATAATGCAAGATATGAATTTTGATATTCAAGAAGAAAGGGATATCCCATCAATTGCTCGTTTAGTAATTATTATTTCTTCAGCAGTGATGATGATTTCAACAATTCTACCATATGCTAGAGTTGAACTTTTCGGTCAGGAATATACATTTAACTTTCTTATCATTGAAGGACAGTTTGGAGATGGAATATTTTTCGTAGTTCTAGGAACGCTAGCAATTCTATTTGCTGCTATTCAGAAAAAAATACCTTTGCTAATAATAGCAATCTTACTCCTGCTGATATTCATCTATGAGCTTGTACACGCTCTTGATGTTAAGAACACGTATGGAGATGTGCTCCACTTCAAGATTGGTTTCTACCTTGTACGTATAGCATCTCTTGCAGTAATCGGTGCTTGCATTTGCTATTTTGTAACAAAGAAAAAGGTCAGAAACACTCCTTCAGCTATAAGCTTCACAACAATTGGAAGTCATCTAGATGAGACAGCAGCTACACCTTTTCAGTCACAGCCAGTTCAGAGTGAATTTTCGGTTCAGCCTGTTGCACCAGAAGCTCCTGCTCAGCCAGAAGTAGCTCAAGAACCAGTTCAGAACGACCCTGTATCTACTGAGGAAAATCTATAAATGTAAATCATAACCACCGGCTTAGCCGGTGGTTTGTACTGCCCCTATAAGGGGCTTTTGCCAGCAACATCTCAAGATGTACTGAATTGTTCACCAACCGCACATCTTTTTCTACAAGCCCTAAAGGGCTATTTATTTTTATTTCCTGTGAAAGGATCTATATACTCTTTTAGACTTATCTGGTCCTCTGCTATATCTTCCTGAAGTTGTGTACGTATGTACTCCTCTATTCTTTTCTTATTCTTCCCTACTGTATCAACAAAATAGCCTCGACACCAAAAATGTCTATTCCCATATTTGTATTTTAAATTTGAATGTTTATCGAAAATCATCAATGAACTTTTCCCTTTGAGATATCCAACAATTTGGGACACACTGTATTTTGGTGGTATCTCTACAAGCATATGGATATGATCAGGACAACATTCTGCTTCGATTATGTGTATTCCTTTTCTTTCACAGAGAAGCCTTAATATTTTCCCTATGTCTACTCTTATCTTTCCATAAATCGCTTTTCTTCTGTACTTTGGTGCAAACACTATGTGATACTTACAATTCCACGATGTATGTGATAAACTATTCTTATCCATTTTGGATTACCTCCTTGTTTTGATATGTGGTTGGTGACCATATTTATCTTAACATAGGAGGTCTTTTTTCGCTAAAGCTTCCTAACCTCACCGGCATAGCCGGTGGTTAATTGTTCATCTCACATTCGTTCGATGAACCGCTGCTAAAGCAATACAACTAAAAGGAATTAGGCCTTTGGTCTAATTCCTTTTATCTAATTCCTTTTATATTATTCAAAACATAAATATTGTAATACCTATCAGTATAAAACCAATACACTGTTTTAGATCATGCCGGCTGACAAGCTTAACATAGAAATATTCTGATGACACAATAAAAATGAATGTATAAAGCAAAATCGCTAGCCTGCTATCGCTATACTCAATCTCTAATGTTCCCTTCTGAAATAGACTAAAACTATGATTAACTGTATATGTAAGTTCCCCAATTGCAGATATTAAGTACCCAAGAATACTAGAATAGTGACTGCTAACAAGATATATAAAGAAACTTGTGATTCCTATCGGTACATAAATTGATATAAGTAAGATTACAGGAGGGTTTGCTAAAACTGCTATTAAACTAAACTGACCAAAGCTCACTATATTGTAGGCACAAAGACCAATTGGAAGCACCATTATTTCTAATAACTTTCTATGCCTTGTCCTTCTAATGTGAGGAAATATAAATACAATTATCAATGCGGAAAGAAACGAAAGCTGCAGTCCAATATCAAATATGCTATATGGATTATTTATTAACGAAATCAAAAATGCTATTGAAATTGCAGTCAAAAAATCAAATCGCATCATCAGTTTATCAGCAATAATTTTTAAAAGTATAATTAAAACTGCTCTAATAATAGAAATACTAAACGAGGCCAAAACAATATATATACCAAGCATCAAAATCAGGACGAAATCCACTCTATTTCCTAAATTAAAACGAGTCGTCAGTTTCTTGAAAATCATGTAAATTATACCTATATGAAGGCCACTTACTGCAAGAATATGTGCAGTTCCAGTATCTTGGAACTCCTCGATAACATCGGAGCTGATCAAGTTTTTTTCACCGAATATTATCCCTGAAAAATATCCTCTTGCACTAGGCGAAATCCTTGAAAGAAAAAGGATTTTCTTGCTATTTATAGCTTTGATAATAGTAAAGCGTATTTTCGAAAGTCTAGGTCCTCCATCTTTTAGATTCTTAATCCTTCTGCAAGTTGAGCTATAGTCAATCCCCTTGCCATATAGATATCTACGATAATCTATTCCATTATCTCTAACTTCCTGAACATCTAGCTTAGCTCTAAATTCAATACGTTCTCCGACAAGAGAAAAATTTTGCTTATCCTTGCTTGTAAGCCTGACTTTATATTTATTGTAAGTCATACCGTTAAAAATAATCTCATCAATCTCGCATACATAGACTGGTAATCCAAATTTATCTACACTCTCTGTAGATACGTATCCCCTACATATTGCCTCTTTAGATACAAATGGCATATTCTCGGCATTATAATGTCCCAAAATAGATATTAGCATCCAAATACATCCAGCAATCACAAATAAACAATATCTTATATCTATATCTAAAAACAACTTGTATATAAGCACTAGAATTCCTAAATATACCAGCGTTGAAACAACACCATAATCTATACTGAAGTACATCAAAAGAAGTCCAATCAAAAAATTTAAAATTGCAAACGCTAATTTACGCCTCAAAACACTTCCTCCTCGAGTTTAATATACTTTCTTCCCCATAGATTGACAAGATTGCTAAACTTGTATTTACTTACATATTTTGATTTTCACCATATAATCTATTCAAAAGTTTCATAGTTTCTCTACTCCTTGTAAGTATTCTAATTAACGGCAAATACTATACTTTAAAGTATTGATATGGTATAATTAGGTTTAATCTTTATGTATTTAATAGAAAGGAATTTCTGCAAAATGCAAGCAAATGTAAAGAACGATACTGCAGTAGTTGCAAAGCGACGTAGAAGTGCGACTAAGAAAAGCAAACATCCTAGACTTAAGATTGTTTTGATTGCTCTTCTTATTATATTTGTAATATCAGCACTCGCAGTGTTTGGATATGTATATTCTATAATTTCTAAGGCACCTAAGATTGATCCATCCAAGATTAACTCTCTGCTCTCCGAAAGTACAACAATATACGACGACCAAGGCAAGGAGCTTGATACAGTCTTTGCAAGTAGCAACAGAGAGACTGTCAGCATCAAGAAGATGCCTAAACATCTAACCAATGCATTTATCGCTTTGGAAGATAAATCCTTCCGTAAGCACCATGGCTTTAATGTTATAAGAATGTTTGGTGCTGTCAAAGACTCCATCTTCTCAGGCGGAAAGATAAGCGGAACAAGCACTATTACGCAACAATTAGCTCGTAACATGTACCTTCCAGATCAGCAATTTGACAGAACAATAAGCCGAAAGGTACTTGAGGCATACTATGCAACTAAACTTGAGAAATACCTATCTAAGGATGAGATTTTAGAGGCTTACCTAAACTACATTTATCTAGGATATAGCTCTTATGGTGTTCAGACTGCTTCTAAAGCTTACTTTTCTAAGGATGTTAGTGAACTTACAGTAGCTGAATCAGCTGCACTTGCTGCACTGCCTCAGTCACCTAGTAAGTACGAGCTTGTTCAGTTCATTGAGGGCGGAACAGCAGCAGAATACAAAGGTGTATTATTAGCTGAGACACCAGATGGTGTATATATCTATAACGATATAAGTAAGCCTCGTAGAGAGATATGTCTAAAGCTTATGAAGGAGCAAGGATACATCACCGAGAAGGAGTACAAAGAAGCTATCAACACACCACTAAAGGATATGCTAAAGCCTGATTACAACAAGTTTGATAGTAAATCAGCCTACTTCTCTGATTATGTTATTGACGAAGTAATCACTAAGCTCAAGAAAGAGAAGAACTGGGATTATAGCACAGCTTGGAATGCGGTATATAATGGCGGTCTTAAGATATACTCAACAATGGATTCTCAAGCTCAGAAGACAGTTCTAGAACAGTTTGCAAATAGCAATAACTATCCTAATATCTCCCCTAACTATGATCGCTACGGAAATATAGTTGGAAGAAACGGCCAGGTTGTTCTGTTTGCATACGATAACTACTTTGACGAAAACGGTAACTTTATCCTTCCAACCGGAAATGCCAAAATGCAAAAGGATGGTTCGATGATTATCTACTATGGTAATGATTTGAACATCTATACAACTAAGGTAAATGGCAAAACCGATTATAGCCTTGAGTTTAAGAATATGTATACGACTGATGAATCAGGAGCCCTCTACTCCATTCAGGGTGGATATATAAATATCCCTTCTGAATACAAGTCGGTAGATAAGGATAACAACCTGATTATCTCAGCTAAATTCTTTAAGTCGAATGAATACAAGAATTTCATGACAGTTAATGATGATGGTAGTGTAACTATTCCTCCATCATCCTATTCTCTCAGACCAAAGACAATACAGCCACAGGCTGCAATGACAATAGTCGAAAACAAGACTGGTCATATCAAAGCAATGGTCGGTGGAAGAAATACTACTGGAAGACAGATTCTAAACCGTGCATCTGATGCCCCTCGTCAGCCAGGTTCATCAATAAAGCCTTTGGGTGTTTATGCCCCTGCTCTTCAGCAAAGTGCTGAGGAATATGCAACTGGACGAAAGCATAAGTTCACAGATTTTGGAATCGATAAACAAGGAACTAAACTTTACGGAGACTACCTAACGGCAGGCTCAATTGTAATCGACGAGAAGACAACTATAAATGGTCAGGTATGGCCGCTCAACTTCTCTAGAACATACTCTGGTACCCAGACTATGAGATCTGCCATGGTCAACTCACTTAATACATGTGCAGTTAAGATATGGCTCCAGGTTGGCAAGGACTACTCAGTAGAAATGCTGAAAAAGTTTGGAATTACAACCTTGGTTGAAGAAGGAGATGCAAACGATCTCAACGCTTCAGCTCTAGCTCTAGGCGGTATGACTAAGGGAACAACAACGCTTGAGATGGCAAGTGCATTCAGCACCTTCCCTAACAATGGTGTTAGATATGATACATCATCATTTACAAAGGTTGTAGACAAGCAAGGAAATGTAATCTTAGAGAATAAACCTAAGGAACATAAGGTCCTAGATGAAGGTGTTGCTTGGATTATGGCAGACATGCTCAGCAGCGTTGTAAACAGCGCAGCAGCAAACTACGCACAGATATCTGGGGTATTTGTCGGAGGAAAAACTGGTACAACAGATGATGCATTTGATGACTGGTTCAATGGGTTTACACCTACCTACTCTGCTTCACTTTGGATAGGTAGTGACTACGGCATATCACTTTCTGATCACAGTATCATCGCCACATATATGTGGGGTAATATCATGAGAAACATCAATAAGGTTTATGACGGTTCGAGAGCTGCAAGACCTGCAAATGTTATCTCATATAACGGTGAATACTACATTAATGGAACTCAGAGCGGTGCAAAGAGTGTAAGCGATTTAAAGAGTCGAGAGGTAGAGATTTGTGAAGAATCTGGATATCTAGCAACTCCTGACTGTAAGCACAAAAAAACAAAGACATATGATGCATTTTCTGAGGATCAGATCCCAGAATATTACTGTAACATACATAACAGCAATCCGGAGAAATACCCTATTTCGCCAGAGGAAACCTTGGTAGAGCAAAAGAAGGATTCTAGTACAAGTACACCTTCTTCACCAACTACACCAAGCTCACCATAAATCAAACAAAAGCAAAAGAGAATGCACTTCAAAAGCATTCTCTTTTTTCGTCTATATATTTTATCGGTTTAATATATCATCTGGAATATTTACGGAATACTCCTTGCACCAATCGGAAATACCTGTATCTTTATCAAATTGATATGCTAATCTCTCTTTTGATAGCTGTTTGCCCGTTGCAAGTACACTACACCCTTTTCCCAGCTTCCATAATGCCTTCACATCTTTCAATCTATTGCAGTTGCTTAGCTCTATATATTTTAGCCTTACAAGCTCATCCAGTGATGGAACAAATTCGATTTTTGCACAGTAGCTAAGCTTTATTCGCTCCAGCTTATCTAACTTTGACAGAAAACTAAAATCAATCCAGTTAGAATTATTCTTGATATTAATTTCTCTTAGTTCACTTAGTTTTTCTAGCTCTAAAGCGTCAGATGGCTGACGTCCATATAGACTAAGCTTTTCTATGGGGAGCTCAGAAATATACGTAAAGTTTTTGAGCGTTGTAGAATCCAAATAAAGAGCCTTTAAATTCCCAAGCTTCGGCAATATTTCATGTGAACTCTTGTTTATGGTTCCTTCAAGTCCTAAACCTATAAGTTCATCCTTATGTGCCAGCAGTGGTTTAATATTCTTTTCCACTAGACTTACGGATTTAAGGCATTTTATATACTTTAAATCTTCTAGTTCCTCACCTAAACATCCCTCTATAGGTTCTGAAATGTTTTGTACATACGGAATATGTCTTAGTTGCCCTTTACAGGTCACTCTAAAAGCCACATCTGGACGCTTCCTAAAGAAATCATTTAGCAAATAAAGATCCTTTTCACTTGGGACATACCCACCACATGGTCTAATGCACTCAAGGTCTTTATTAGATATTAGATCTGATATATCTTCATCTGAAATTGGACTTTGAAAGTCACAATATATCACATTTACTTTTTCAAATGCTCCCATCTAAATCTGCCTTCATATATACCTATTAGCTATTCCATTTCTTTTCTGAATTCATCCATTCTAGCAGGGATATCTTTTGCTCCAAATACTGCAGATCCTGCAACGAGTATATCTGCACCAGCCTCAATTAGTTTCTTAGCGTTTTTCGTACTAACTCCACCATCTACTTCGATTTTGAAGTTAAAGTCCTTCTCTGCCCTTATTTTAGCTAGTCTTTCAATCTTATCAAGTGAAGCTTCAATGAATTTCTGCCCACCGAAGCCCGGCTCTACTGACATAATGAGAACAAGGTCCACATCTGAAAGTACCTCCTCAATCATGCAGAGAGAAGTTGCTGGATTAAGCGCTACTCCGGCCTTAACTCCAAGACTCTTGATATTCTGAAGGCTTCTATAAAGATGTACACAAGCCTCCTGATGAACAACTATGTATTCAGTCTTATCTGTAACGAAATCTGCAACATAATCATCCGCATTTTCTATCATGAGATGAACATCATACTTTACTGTATCGCAATTGTTTAGCGATTTCATAACAGAAGCCCCATAGCTTATATTAGGTACAAAATGTCCATCCATTACATCTATGTGAAGGTAATCTGCACCGTGCTTGCTAACCAATTCAGCCTGCTCGCCAAGCCTAGCAAAATCTGCAGATAATAGGGATGGTGCCAATTCTTTCATTTCGTTCTCCTTAATTAAAATCTCTTATTTCTTTTTATTTCATCTATCATGCTAAGATATGAATTATATCTTGTTCTTGCGATTTCTCCACTTTCGACAGCGCTCTTTATCTCGCATTCAGGCTCATTTATATGCCTGCAATTATCAAATCTACATCCACGGCTTTTATCTACAAACTCTGGGAATAATGATGAAAGTCTAGCTTCCTCCACTCCTTCGGTGTAGAGCGATGTAAATCCAGGTGTATCGTATATATACCCGCCTTGACATGAAAAAATCTCTATATGCCTAGTCGTATGCTTGCCTCGCCTAGTCTTATCACTTATATCTCCAGTCTCCATCAAAGCGCAAGGCGAAATGAGGTTTGTAATAGTCGACTTACCTACACCAGATGGACCCATAAGAGCTGTCTTCTTGTCTTTTAGAGAAGCCTTAAGATCATCTACGCCTTCCCCTGTTCTTCCGTTTACAACAAAACACCTATATATCGGTTTGTAGGTTGAAAGAATTTGCTCAAGTAGCCCCTTTTTATCAAGGTCTGGCTTGGTTATGCAAAGCATAGGTTCTATTGAATTCATCTCAGCATTTACAAGCATCTTGTCGATTATCTCAAAGCTTGGCGCAGGCTCTGAAAGAGCTGTCACCACGATGATTTGGTCCACATTTGCTATAGCAGGTCTGATGAAGTAGTTTTTTCGTGGATAGATTTTCTCTATTAGAGAGTCACTTTCTCCATCCTTTGATACATTAAGCTCCACCTCATCGCCTACCATTAGTGTGTTCTTTGATTTCTTGAAAAGACCCCTGCCCTTTGCTCTATATACACCGTCTTCAGTCTTCACAAAGTAGAAGCCTCCGATGCCTTTGACAACAAGTCCTCTCATATTTTACTCACCTGACTTAGCAATCCAGATATCAACTGTTGAACCTGTCTGATATTCTGAGTTTGCTGCTGGATACTGCTTAAATACAGTTCCTGCTGTGAATCCATTGTTTTCTTCTTCTGTTACTCTTCCGACACTAAAACCTAGAGACTGCAGTGCAGATTCTGCCTGGTCATATGTCATTCCATTTAGATTTGGAACAGTTGCCTTTGACTTAGCCTTACTGATAACGATATCTACTGAAGTCTTCTTCTCTGCTGTTGTTCCAGCATCAGGAGACTGCTTTATAATTGTTCCTGGAGTCTCGTAGCTTTCTTCGTAGCTAACCTTTCCGAGCTTGTAGCCATACTTTGATAGTATATCGCTTACATCGCTTTCTGATGTAAATGTAGTTCCTACTAGCTTTGGAATTACAGCATCCTTCTTTCCCTTACTGATATTAACCGTGATTATATCACCCTTATCTACCTTGGTTTTAGCTGATGGATACTGGCTTGCGATTAGACCTTCTGCTACTGAATCACTGTCGACTTCATCACCCTTTGATATCTGAAGTCCCATTTCTGATAGCAAAGTCTTTGCTTCCTTATATGAAAGTCCCTTTAGATCAGGAACCTTAAGCTCTGTATTGCCTGCACTTAGGATAACCCTAACAGTTCTACCCTTCTTAACCTTGGAGTTCTTTGATGGAGTCTGTGAAACAATCTTGCCTTTTTCTATCTTCTGGCTTGCTATTGGTTCGTCTGCCTTCTCTATCTTAAGCCCCTTTGCCTCAAGAACTTCCTTTGCTTCGCTATAGCTCATTCCCTTTACATCAGGAACTGTAACTTCCTTACCGCCTCCACCTATAATGCCAGAAACATATAGGATTCCAAAGAGTGCTAGTATAACAGCAGCTGCAACGCCTATAATAATTGCTCTCTTTTTCTTCTTTTTGTCATCTGACTTTGCCTTAGGTTTTCTTGGATTTGCTGGTGCTATAACCATTTCCTGCTCCCTATCTTCTCTTCTGCTGCTCATAACAGGTGCCACAAGGTTTTCATCTCGTCTAGGCTTGTTATCTGTTTCTCCAGCAAATACTCTATCGCCTACCATCTGAGTTACAAACTCAACGTTCTTTAGCGCTTCGAGCATCTCATCAGCAGACTTATATCTCTCTGTCTGGTACTTATCTGTAGCCTTGAGCACAACCTTGTCTAGTGCAGGTGGAATTCCTGGAACTAGTTTAGCTGGTGAAGGTACATCCTCGTTTATGTGTTTTAGCGCGACCTCTACAGGAGTTTCTCCATCAAAAGGAACTCGTCCTGTAAGCATCTCAAACATAACAATACCGAGCGAATAAATATCTGAACGCTCATCTACATAAGCACCTCTTGCCTGTTCAGGTGAGAAGTAGTGAACTGAACCGATAATCTTGCTCGTATCTGCTACCATGGTTGCTTTGCTAACCGCTCTTGCTATACCAAAGTCAGTCAGCTTTGCTACACCATCTGATGTAATCATAATGTTATGTGGCTTTACATCTCTATGTATAATCTGATGCTTATGCGCAATTGCTAGAGCTGAAGCCACCTGCTTTGCAATATCTATAGTCGTCTTGTAGTCTAAGTGTCCATTTTCCTTTATAAAATCCGAAAGTGGTCTTCCGTCTACTAGTTCCATTACTATAAAGTTAATATTTCCTGTTCTACCTACATCATAGATTGAAACGATATTAGGGTGCTGAAGGCCAGCTGCCGCCTGTGATTCACGCTTAAAACTATCTAGGAACTGCTCATCCTGAGTAAATTCCGGTCTCAAAATTTTGATAGCTACGTATCTGTTTAGCAATCTATCCTTAGCTTTATATACGACGGCCATTCCGCCTTCGCCGATTTTTTCAATTAATTCGTATCTTCCCGCCAACAACTTACTCATCGAAATCATCCTCCGTAAATTCTATGCATATAACAGTTATGTTATCATTTCCACCGTGTTCATTAGCAGCATCAACTAGAAGTCTGCAAGTTTCTGTCATGGATTCTCCCCTAGCAAGAATCTCCTCCATCTGCTCATCGCCTAGTTCGCCACTTAGGCCGTCACTGCAAAGGATTATCTTATCTCCCTTGCTTATCTTTATTCGAGATATATCTGGCTCGATTTCGGCTTCTGCGCCGACAGCCTTTGTTATCTTGTAACGCTCTTCATGCACCTCAGCTTCTTCCCTAGTTATTATTCCAAGTTTAACTAAGGTATTCACATATGTATGATCTTCTGTTAACTGCCTTAGGTAGCCTTGCTCATATATATATGCTCGACTATCACCGACATTTAGTATATATAGCCACGAATCCTTGAGGTAACCGATTACAGTTGTTGTCGCCATACCGTTGTTTTCTGCATACTTTTGCGATAGGTCATAAACCTTGCTATTAGCCTGAACTATAGCTTTTAGCAGAAAATCTACCGGATCCATGCTCTCTATGTCATTTTCTTTTACGAAGTTCGCTATCTGATTTGCTGCAGTCCTGCTGGCAATTTCTCCTGAGTTATTTCCACCAACTCCATCTGCCACAACAAAGACCCTGTCGTTTTTCATTACAAAGAATGCGTCTTCATTATTAAATCTGCGTCGACCTTTATCGGTCCTAAACCCCACATCCATTAGGGCATCTCCCTTCTATCTTTTTTAATTTGTTCATATAAAATCCGTCATATCCATTATCAAATGGTGACAACTTCACTTCTTTTTCTGAGATAAACTCCTCATGCCTCTCTAAAAAATCCTTAACCATAAGTTCATTTTCTCTAGGATTTATAGTGCATGTACTATATATGAGTCTCCCTCCTGGCTTTAGATAGCTTGAACCTGTCTCAAGAATACCTGTCTGAATTTCTACTAATTCATCAAAATCAAATTCGTCTCGATACTTCATTTCGGGCTTTCTTCTGATGACTCCAAGCCCGCTACAAGGAACATCTGCAAGAACTAAATCTGCCTTTCCAACTAGCGCATCTATCTGCTCTACCGCATTCTGACATCTAACCTCTATGTTTTCTAGTCCAAGTCTCCTAGCTGTTGCTTCTATCAAAGCCGCCCTATGCTCATAAAGTTCAAGTGCTACAACCTTACCGCCTGCGATGCCTGGCTCTGTCTCGGTCAGAGGCTCCGTCGAAGTGCTTGGCTTCTTGCATGGCTCTGTCTCGGTCAGAGGCTCCGTCGAAGTGCTTGGCTTTAGCATTTGTTCGGCCATTGCGGCGGCCTTGCCGCCCGGAGCTGCGCAAAGGTCGATAACCAGCTCCGTGGATTTTGCGTCCGCAAAATCCGCAATGGCACACGACTCCTCGCTCTGAATCGAAAATAGCCCTTCTTTATATTCAATCGCTTCGGTAAGGGCTCCGCCCTTCACTAGCAAGACCCTGTCGCTCAGCTTTGAACCTTCAATTTCAAAGCCATTTGCTCTAAGCCTATCAGCTAGCTCCTTTACTGAAATTTTCGCTACATTTACCCTGATGCTCAGAGGTGGCCTATGACCTGCGTGCTCTAGAAGCACCTTAGCATGTTCAAATCCAAGCATGCTCACAAGTTCCTCTACAAGCTTTAGCTGGCATGAATATCGAATACTAAGGTACTCAAGCTGTCCCTTTACATCAATCTCAGATGCACTGTCCATATTTCTAATAAAATTTCTTAGCACCCCGTTGATGAATCCGTCCGTGCCCCTAGCAAACCTACGAGCTAGCGCAACAGATTCATTCACTGCTGCGTAGTTTGGAACCGAGTTCATAAAGAGAATCTGGTAAACACCCATACGCAGTATTATGAGAGCTTGAAGCTTAGTCTTAGCTGCACCTTTTTTGATGAATTTATCTAGGATATAGTCCAGGCATATTTTGTTTTCGGTCACTCCATAAACTATTTCCCTTATGAAGCCCTTGTTTGAAAGCTCATCACTTGCTAGCATTTTAGAAAGTTCAAGGTTCGAATAAGAACCATCTCTTTCGATTGCTAAAAGCGCCTTAAATGCTGCTTCCCTATCTAAATCTATCTTCAATTTCGCCTTCCTCTGATAGCGAGTACTCTGATTAGGTTTGCTGCTGCAACAGCAGTAGCGGCAACATATGTCATAGCTGCTGCCCTTAGAACCCTCTTTGCACCCTGATATTCATTCTCATCTACAAGCCCTAGCTCTTGAATATTTGCAAGCGCTCTTGAGCTGGCATTGAACTCAACTGGAAGCGTGATAATGTGGAATGCAAGTACAAGTACAAATGCAACTACACCGATGTTGAAAATCGTATCTCCAATATAGCCCATATTACCTGCACCCTGAGCTCCTAGGAATAAACCTATAATAATCAGAATCCATGAAGTGTGAGATGCGAAATTCGCAGCTGGAACTATTGCATTTCTTGCCGTTATAGCCTTGTATCCGTATGCATGCTGAAGTGCGTGGCCAGCCTCGTGACAGGCAACTGCAACCGCACCGATTGTAGTCTTATCATATACTGAATCTGATAGATTTAGCGTGTTAGTTCTAGGATCAAAGTTATCAGTTAGGTTCCCTGGAATATGATTAATTCCAACATTTGTTAGTCCATTTGCTCTAAGCATTCTCTGTGCAGCCTCTGCACCTGTCATGTTTCGACTGTTTCTTATATATGAGAATTTCGCAAATGTATTCTTTACTCCTGCCGATGCTATCATAGAAAATATTATAGCAGGTATAAGTATTATTATCGTGCTGTCCCAATACATAAATTACCTCCCAAGTATGGTTCCAATCTCTAACTTATTTCCTCTGAGATAGTCTCCAGATTTCATACTTTTCTTTCCTGGCGCCTGTAGCTCCTTAATTCTTAAAATTCCTTCACGACAGATAACGTCTATGCCATCATTATTTGCAGCTATGACCTCCGCAGGGGATTTACCCTTAACTAGCTCCTCATCATCTAAAACCTCTACAGCCTTAATTTTAATCTTAAGCTCTCCTAGTTCAAAATATATGCCAGGCCAAGGTGTAAATGCCCTAAGCTTTCTCTCTATCTCATCTGCGCTTTCATCTATGAAGCTTACCCTGCCTTCATCTTTTTTGATGATTCCGGTGTGTGTGACCTTTGATTCATCCTGAACCTCTGCACGTGCCTTACCACTTTCTATCTCGTCCATGGTCTCCAGCAGAAGCTTTGCTCCAAGCTCTGCGAGTCTTTCACTAAGCTTTGGATAATCAGATCCTGCAATTTCTAACGATGCCTGAGAGTACATATCTCCCGTATCTAAACCTTCTGCCATCTTCATTATAGTGACACCTGCATGTGTTTCACCTGTCAAAATTGCGTGTTGAATTGGAGATGCACCTCTGAATTTAGGGAGTAGCGACGCATGAACGTTAATACATCCAAACCTTGGTAAATCTAAAAGTTCTTTTGGAAGTATCTTGCCGTACGCTGCCACAATAATCATATCTGGATTTATCTCTCTTAGAGTATCCATGAGCTTCTCATTTTGCTTAATCCTCTCAGGTTGCATTACCGGAAGATTTTCGGCAAGGGCAATCTCCTTGATTATAGGCATGGTCATCTTTCCTCTATTTCCTGCTCTATCTGGCTGTGAAATTACAAGACAAACCTCATGCTTTGATTTTGCAAGTGCTCTTAAGGAAGGTGCTGCAAATTCTGGTGTACCCATAAAAACTATCTTCATAAATCTTATTCCTCGTCACTTTGTGGTTCTGCAGATCTGATATCATGTGCTTTATCTGTATATAGAACGCCGTTTAGGTGATCGTTCTCGTGACACATAACTCTAGCATCAAAACCTTCAAACTCGTAATCTTGCTCAACTCCATCTCTATCCAGAGCTCTAATCTTGATTTTCTGAGGTCTTTCCACTATTCCTATAAGGCCTGGGACCGAAAGACATCCCTCATATTCCTCTTCACTTCCCTCTTCAAAATAAATCTCAGGATTAATCATATAATAAACTCTACCTGGCTCAGGCTCAGCTACAAACATTCTTCTCATGACGCCTACCTGAGGTGCAGCAAGACCAACACCTAGCTCCTCTCTCATTGTGTCGACCATATCATCAAGTGTTTCTCTTATTCTATCTGTAATTTCGCTGACTTCTCTACATCTCTTTGATAAAATCTCGTCGCCTCTAACAACAACCTTTCTCAGTGCCATCTTTCCTCCTAAAATCCACTGTACGGATTAACATCTATTACAAAGCTTAGCTTGGTCTTAGATGTAACATATTCTCCATATTTGCTTATATAATATATATACTTATTTCTACTGCCCTTAGAAGCCTTAATTAGGATTGAGTATCTAAATACATCCTTCTCCTTTGATATTTGGTGGCTTCCCTTAGGCCCAAATATCTCATTTTCACTTTTGTCTATTTCCTTCTTGCTAAGATAATCCTTGCATTCTAGAGCAAGCTTTTCGGCTTCTGACTCATTTTCCCCTATAAACTGTACCTGTATAAGGTCGCTGAAAGGAGGATACTTCATTAACTTTCTAAAGCCTATCTCTTCAGCAAAGAAACCCTCATAGTCATATTTGGATGCTGCAGTTATCGCTAGGCTTTCTGGGTTATATGTTTGAATTATAACCTCACCCTTCTTTAATCCTCTGCCCGCACGTCCTGCAACCTGCGTAATCAGCTGAAATGTTCTTTCCGCCGACCTATAGTCAGGTATATTGAGAGTAGTATCAGCAGATACTACACATGCAAGCCCTACATTCCTAAAATCCAGTCCCTTTGCAACAAGCTGGGTTCCAACCAAAATCTTAGTCTTTCCCGACGCAAATCTATTAAGTATCGCCGAAACCTCCCTGCTATTTTTGGCAGTATCAAGGTCAAAACGCTCTGTCTCGTAGTCCTTAAACTCTTTCTTGACGAATTCCTCGACTTGCTCAGTTCCAACGCCTATGAACTTAATAAACTTACTCGAGCACTCTGGACATTCCTTAGGTATATCAAAATGCCTTCCGCAGTAGTGACAAACTGCTGCATTCTCTTTTTTGTGATATGTTAGACTTATGCCGCAGTCTGGACACATCAAAGTGTTTCCGCAGTCTTTACAGCTTATGCTGCTCGAATATCCACGCCTGTTAAGAAAGAGTATTACCTGCTGTCCGCTCTCAAGATGTTTCTCCATGCTTTGATAAAGCTTATCACTGAATATACTGCGATTTCCTTTTCTCAGCTCCTGTCTCATATCGACTATGGACATTTCTGGAAGTTCAACTGCATTGTATCTCGTATTCATCTCAATGAGCTTATATATACCTTCCTTAGCCCTTTGGTACGATACCACTGAAGGTGTTGCACTTCCTAGCAAAAGCACTCCGCTATAGTGCATTAGGCGCTTAAAAGCTATATCTACAGTCTCATACTTAGGCGTCATATCAGACTTATATGTCGACTCGTGTTCCTCATCTAATATTATAAGCCCAATGTTTTCGAGTGGTGCAAAGACCGCCATTCTCGCTCCAATTACAATCTTAGCTTCTCCACTCCTTACCCTGCTCCACTCATCAAAACGCTCCCTACCTGTGAGGTGGCTATGAAGTATCGCACAGCTTTCCTTTCCGAATCTTCCTATGAACCTTTCGGTAATCTGCTTTGTCAAAGCTATCTCAGGTAACAGCATTATAACCGTCTTTCCCTTAGATATAGCCCTTGCAGCAGCCTGCATATAAACCTCAGTCTTACCGCTTCCTGTAACACCCTTGAGAAGAAAGTTCGTCTGTAATCCTGAATCTATAGCTGCGTTTATCTCTTCGCATGCTGCTTTCTGCTCATCAGTAAGATTATCTATATCCTGTCTCTCGCCCTCTGTATCGCTTAGTGGATTCTTCTCCTTGCCTTTCTTTGCTGCTTTTCCTCTTGGAATAAAGCAGTTCACTGCATCAAGGTATTTGATACCATATCTCTGTCTCATCCAGATAGCAGTTTCAATCATCTCTTCAGACAAAGATATATCATCTTCAGTCTCGCTAATCTCCTTAAGCTTAGACTCATCGAGATCACAGTCATCCATGATTTCAAAGACAAAGCCTCGCCTCTTGGTATCTCCTTTGCTAAAAGGAACCTTTACGACCTGACCAATCCTAATGTCATCAGCGCATCTATATGTGTAGAGCCTATCGGTATGTCTGCTCCTATTTTCTATAACAAGCTTCGCATATTTCATTACAACAAGAATATATTTGCCTTACGACATTCCTCATCCATTTCCTTTGGCCAAACGCTTACCTGAACCTCTCCAATGTGAGCCTTGCGAAGGAAGAACATGCAGAGTCTGCTCTGTCCAATTCCTCCGCCTATAGAAAGCGGTAATTCACCATTTAGGACAGCACTCTGAAACGATAGGTTCTTTCTGTCCTCTGCTCCTGCAAGCTTAAGCTGTCTTTCCATAGCATCACTATCTACTCTTATTCCCATTGAAGTTATCTCAAATGCGATATCTAATACATCGTTCCAGAGAAGTATGTCTCCGTTCAGCTCCCAATCATCGTAGTCAGGAGATCTTCCATCGTGCTTTTCTCCAGATTTAAGAGTTCCACCTATCTTCTCTATAAAAACTGCTCCATGAGCCTTGGTTATCAGGTTTTCTCTTTCCTTTGGTGTCTTATCAGGATATAGATCCTCTAGCTCCTGAGATGTTATAAAATAAATCTCATTAGGGAGCTCTGTCTGTATATCTCTGTAAAGTCTATTTACATAGTCACCTAAGTTCTTCACCGCATTATATATGGTCGTTACAGTCTCATGGAGGTACTCTGTGGTTCTCTGCTCCTTAGTAATAACCTTCTCCCAGTCCCACTGGTCAACGTAAAGTGAGTGAATATTATCCAGCTCTTCATCACGTCTTATAGCGTTCATGTCTGTATAGATTCCGTGACCTGGCTTAATTCCGTATTTACCTAGAGCCATTCTCTTCCACTTTGCAAGTGACTGTACGATTTCTACGGTCTTCTCGTCCATGTCTAGGATGGTAAAGCTTACTCTTCTTTCCACACCGTTTAAGTTATCGTTAAGACCTGTTTCTGGTGCAACAAAAAGTGGTGCTGAAACTCTTCTTAGGTTTAGACCATAAGCTAGTTCCTGCTGAAAATAGTCCTTTATCTTCTTTATTGCGCGCTGCGTTTCCATTGGCGGAATAGTAGGCGCATAGTTCTTTGGTTTAATCAATTTTGACATATATCTATACCCTTTCAAATTGTTTGTCTATCTCTTAGAAAATTTACATCCACAGTAGTTCTGTCTATATAGATGGTGTTCCTTGGAAAGTTGAATACTTCTCTGAAATCCCGCCTTCTTTTTAAAATCCATATCTAAGAATGAAACTCCATACTTCTTCTCGCAATCCCTACCTATCTCAGCTATCAAAGCATAATTCTTATGTGGGCTTACAGTCAAAGTGCTAGCAAAGAAATCAAAGTCATATTCCTTAGCAATTCTTGCTGTCTCCTCAAGTCTCTGCCTAAAGCAAACTGTGCATCTTGCTCCGCCTTCTGGTTCGGACTCTAGACCAGTTACTAGCTCAAGATATTCCTCAGGTTTATATGCACCCTCAATATATCTTACTCTCTGATCCTCATCTAAATCCTTATTGAACTCATCTATAAAGCGAATTTGCTCATGCTTACGCTTCTCATACTCGTCATTTTCTGTAATGCATGGATTATAGTAAAAAACTGTTATTCTATAGTCACCAAACAGCCTCTCAATTACTGCCGTACTGCAAGGTCCACAGCAACTATGTAGTAAAACCTTTGGCTTGATATTTTCTTTGCCGAGCTTGACTATTTCTCCGCAAAGCTCATCATTCTTACAACAGCAGTTATCCATACTTTCCTGCCTGCATTTATTCTTATTCATTGCCAATCTTCCTGATAAATTTGTCTTCACATTTCAGTCAATGTATATTAGTATATTATAGCATATAGATAGCTCAAATAAAAGGATTAACCATGAACAGCTACACCCCAAATAATGTTGATTTTACACGTTCTTCTGACAATTTCTCAGAAGGCCTATTGAGAATAAACACACTTAATCAAGCGCTAAAAAAGGAGTTTGGAGAAAAAGTCGTCAAGCTTTCGATTGACGCCGGTTTTACATGCCCAAATAGAGACGGAAGCAAGGGCTTTGGTGGTTGTACTTTTTGTTCGTCAAGTGGTAGCGGAGATAACGCATCAAACATAGATGAACAGATAAATTTGCTATCCGAAAAATGGCCAAACGCAAAGTATATAGCCTATTTCCAAAACTATTCAGGAACCTACGCTCCTGTGTCAAAACTTCGAGAGCTTTATTATGGTGCTTTAGATGACCCTCGCATATTGGGTCTTGCAATTGCAACGAGGAGCGACTGCATAGATGATGATTGCCTTGCTCTTTTAGACGAGATAAACAAGAAGCATTTTCTCTGGGTTGAACTAGGACTACAAACCATACACGAAGATAGTGCAAGAAATCTTAATCTCTGCCACAGCTTGCATGACTATAACGATACGATCTCAAAGTTAAATGCACTTAATATAAGGACTGTTACTCATCTTATTTTAGGACTCCCAGGTGAATCAAAGCAAGATATGAAAATGAGTGTAAAACACGCAGTAAAGAGCAATACATGGGGTCTTAAGCTACATCTTCTTAATATGATTTCTGGAACTAAACTAGCTAAAGAATACCCTGATTATATTCCATTTGAATCAATGGACGAATATGCAGAGCTCGTTTGCGACTTGCTAGAAATAATCCCTTATAAGATCGTTATGCATAGGCTTTCCGCAGATTCTAAAGCCGAGACTTTAATAGCGCCAAAATGGGCATATCGCAAAAGACTTGTCCTAAACACCATAAATCAAAAATTGAGGGAAAGAGATTCCTGGCAAGGAAAATTCTCAGATAAAAAATAGACAGGCAAGTGAAGTGCGCTTGCCCGTCTGTTTTGATATAAATGCTATTCTATTGTCTTAACCCTAAATGCGAAGTAAAGCATATGTCCAAGCCATACTATTGCTAAAACAATCCTTCCGACTGGAACTGCGTGCATCATGTAAAAGCCAAAGCCCATAAGAAGCGTTATAATAACCATGATTCTTATCTTTGTAGCCTTTGTCATACCACGTTTTTCCACGAATGACTCTAGATTATTCTTATATAGCTTTGTTGACTTAAACCAGCTATTTAGTCTCTCTGAACTTGCCGTAAAGCAAACCATTGTCAGCATCAAAAATGGAAATGTCGGTAGAAACGGTAAAACAGCACCTATTGCACCTATTCCAAGGCTAATACATCCAACTATAATGAGGAATATCTTTTTTATAGTCATTTTATCCTCCTAGCTTACTCTGCCATTATCAATTTTATAAATTCTATCTGCTATCTTCATCGTTGATTCTCTGTGTGATACAAGCACTACACTTTTGCCGTTCGCCTCATTTTTGAGCACCTTGAGTATGGCACCTTCGTTTAGGCTATCTAGATTTGATGTAGGCTCATCCATAAGAATGAGCGGTGAATCATGAAGGAATGCTCTTGCCACACCTAGTCTCTGACGCTCTCCACCAGATAGTGTTTCTCCTAGCTCTCCTACCTCTGAATCGTATCCATTTGGTAAAGTCATGATAAAGTCGTGAACTGATGCCTTCTTGCAGGCTTCGATAACTTCTTCACGCGTAGCATCAAGCTTTGCAATCTTAATATTGTTTTCTATCGTATCCCTAAATAGCTCTGTTTCCTGAGTTACAAAGCTTTCAAGTTCTCTTAAGTTTGATGTATTAATCTTGTCAATATCCCTATCTGAAATATAGATATGTCCGCTATCTACCTTCCAAAATCTCATTAGAAGCTTGAGTAATGTTGATTTACCACTACCGCTCTTACCTATGATTCCTAGGATTTCATTCTTCTTGATTTCGACATTGATGCCTTCAAGAATCATATTCTCCTGATCATTTTCCGTGTATGAGAAATTCAAATTTTCAACCCTTGCCCCAGTAAAATCAACACTTTCATTTCCGGCAATGTCCTCTACCACAGGTTTCTCATCTAAGATACCAAACACTCTTCTTGCTGAAGCTAAAGTATTGTTTAGAGAGCTTCCTAGGTTTGCTAAGGCGATTACTGGTCCAAATGATGAAAACATGGCAAATACAGGTATTACAACTCCTTCGAGGTTCCCTGTACCCTTGCTTAGGTAGCTTGCAATAAACAGCATTCCAAAGTCAAAGAACATTATAACTCCACTTGTGAGAGCTATATTCGCTCCAAGATTTGCTTTGAGCTTTTTCTCTGTTTCACTTAGCTGAAGTGATTTCTCAGCCATTTGCTCAATGCGCTCATCACCGTAAGAAAACTGGATTATTTCCTTTAATCCTCTAAGGTTATCAAGCATATTACTACTCATATCTCCAGATTTTTCTCTCATCTCATCGCCTATACCAGCGCTGAGCTTTGACATAATCACTGGAATTACAAGACCTACACATATATAAGCCACTGCAGCCCATAGTCCTAGAATCCATCCGTAGCTTCCAATGAAAGCAATCATTATAATCGAAAAAATTGTCGCTATCGCAACTGGTGAAATGGTATGTGCAAAGAACACCTCTAGAAGCTCGATATCAGCTGTAATAATTGAAATTAGATTTCCTTTTCCGTGACCGTCAAGCTTTGCTGGGCAAAGTCTTCTAAGTGCTACAAATACCTTATCTCTAATTATAGCTAGTATCTTAAAAGCAATGTAGTGATTGCATGTCTGCTCTCCATATCTGAGAAAACCTCTAGCGAGCGCTGAAACACCCATGATTATGAATATAAAAGTCAAACCATCTATATCACCATTTACAAAACTAACTATTCCAAATCCTCCAAGGATGGTAATAAATGCCGCAGCAAGATGACCAAGAGTTCCTAGGAATATTCCTAAAAGCATCACATACTTGAGGGGATTTATCATTTTAAGCAGTCTTATCATTACTTTCATATCCTACACCCCTCTCATATTTTCTAAGCTTTGCTGAGTTTCCCACAGAGTGCTATATGTCCCATGCATAGCTAAGAGCTCTTCGTGAGTTCCCTCTTCCTTTAGCTGGCCCTTCTCCAAGACAAATATCTTATCTGAACTTACGACATTTGCAAGCCTATGAGAAATCATCAAAACGCCTTTGTGCTTTGCAAGCTCCTTGATTTGCTCTAGAATAACTTCTTCACTTTCCACATCGATATTCGATGTCGATTCATCAAAGATATAGAACCTGCTGTCATGCAGAAGACCTCTTGCTAGGGCAAGTCTCTGCTTCTGTCCTCCTGAAAGGTTTCCACCAGCCTCTGCAATTTCAAAATCAAGACCATTGTCAGCCTCAAAGAAATCAGCTAGATTGGTCTTTTTAAGCACATCCCAAAGTTCTTTATCCTTGGCATCTGCTTTAGCCATCAAAAGATTATCCCTAACCGATCCCTTAAATATATAACTGCTATGGCTAATATATGTAATGTTTTCCATTACAGATTTCTCGGAAATCTCATTGAAATCTACTTCTCCAACGAATATCTTACCGCTATAGTTCTTGCTCCTCTTCATGAGAAGTGAAGCCATAGTAGACTTTCCGCTTCCGCTTGCGCCTACGAGTGAAACCATCCCTTGCTCTAATAACTCGATTGAAATATCGTTAAGAACATTGTGGCTTTCGTCATATGCAAAACTTAGATTCTCCACCTTGATTGATCCTTTTCCCGGAAGGCTCATTGTTTTTTCCTCTGGAACTTCTAGGTCTAAAATCTTGAAAATCTTATCTATCGCCGCCATACCGTTCATTGCAATGTGGAAGAAGCTTCCAAGCTGTCTCATAGGAATAAAGAAATCAGCAGAAAGAAGTATTATTGCTATAGCCTGATCAAGCCTTATGTTTCCTGCGACAAACTGTTTAACGGTCAGTATTATTCCAAGTGCTGCTCCGCCATATGCAACAATATCCATAATAGTTATAGAGTTAAGCTGCATTGTGAGGACCTTCATTGTAATCTTTCTGAATTCCTCAGCCTCCTCGTTCATCTTCTTGTTTTTGTATTCATCGGCTTGATAAATCTTAAGCGTAGTAAGCCCCTGGAGATTCTCTAAAAATGTATCTCCAAGACCTGTATATTTTCCCCAATACTTTGCTAAAAGTTTCTTTGCAAAGGTTTGAACCGCTGCAATTGAAATTGGAATTAGCGGAACGCAAAGAAGCAGAACTATCGCAGGTGTAAAGCTCATAAATACTATTACAGCAAACAGCGTGAGCGGTGCAAGCAGCGAATAAAACAGCTGTGGCAGATATAGACCAAAATAAGTCTCGATCTGCTCGACACCTTCTACTGAAACCTGAACAACCTCAGATGTTCTCACTTTCTCGTTGTAGCTGCTTCCAAGTGTAAGCATTTTCTCCATTATCTTGTGTCTAAGAACCTGCTTTACCTTCTTTGATGAAAGATAGCTCATTTTACTTGATGCTACATTACAAATCACCCTAGTCAGTACAGCAATTGCAAGAATTACTATTAGTCTAACCAGCTTCACATCCGTAACATTTCCGTAATATGTATCGCTGATAAAACCGGATATTAAAAATATCGCAACTATATTGGCAATCAGGTTTATCCACTGAAAGAATATATTTCCGTATATATATTTCTTCCCATCAGATAAGAGCCTGACAAGTCTCTTATTAATCATAAACTATTTTTCCTTTACTAAGCCATATACACAAACGGCTTTCCCTTGACCTCTACTATATCTAATTCCACACCATATAGTTCCTTCAGAAGCGCCTCATTTATAACGCTTTCCGGTGCTCCTTGCGCTATTGACTTACCAGCCTTTAAAGCTATTACCTCCGTGCTATATCTCATCGCCTGATTCATGTCGTGTAATACCATAATTATAGATATACCGTGCTCTTTGTTCAGACTTTCTATCAATTTCAACACCTCAATCTGATGCTTTATATCTAGAAAAGTTGTTGGCTCATCAAGAAGTAAGGTGTCTGTATCCTGCGCTAAAGACATAGCTATCCATGCGCGCTGTCTCTGTCCTCCAGAAAGCTGAGATAATAACTCTCCCTTTATGTCATACACTCCCGTAACAGACATGGCCCAATTTATTTTGTCCTCATCCTCATCCCTCTTTGATGGAATATATAAATTTTCATATGGAACCCTGCCGTAGCCAACTAGCTTTTCCACTGTTACATCAAAGGGAATCGTATTTTGTTGATGCACTATCGCAAGTTTTTTAGCAAGCTCTCTGAGCTTTATCTTTGATAAATCTTCACCTAGGAACTTAATTTCACCGCTATCGTATCTAAGATTCTTGGTCATCAAATTGAAAAGTGTTGACTTTCCACATCCATTTGCCCCAATTATCGTTGTTACTCCACCCGGCTTAATCGTCAAAGATAGATCGTCTATAACCTTGTCCTTATCATAGCTGAAAGACAGGTTCTTTATCTCAAATAGATTATCTGCCATATGTTTTTCCTGTCCTCCTCAGTAAGATAATAAAGAATGGTCCGCCAACAACTGACATTATTATGCCAGGACTTATTTCATATGGTGGTACCAAAGCCCTTCCGAGCGTATCTGCAAGAAGCAGACAAAATGCACCTAGTATAGCACTATACGGTATCAAGACCTTGTGATCTCCACCAACAAGAAGCCTTGCTATGTGAGGAACTATTAATCCCAAAAAGCTAATAGGCCCCATGATTGCCGTACTTATTGAAACAAGCAAAACTGCTATAGCAGAAATTCCTATTCTCATCCTGCCTACATTAATACCTAGTGACCTTACTGTTTTATCATCAAGTCCAAGAAGATTGCACGGCTTTGAAAGTATAAGCGCTATGATAAGCCCAGGCACTGCATAGATTACTAGCGTTCTAAAATCTGTCCATGTCTTCATGCTTATATTTGCAGTAGCAAGGCTAGCTGTTGAAGAATAACTTCCACCAGTCATAGAATTTATTGCACTTATCATGCCCATAAACATAGCATTTATAGCTATTCCAACAAGGATAAGTCTTAGAGGCGAAAGGTCATTTCCTGCCCACGATAGCATATATATCAAAATGCAGGCAAACACTCCACCACAAAAAGCTAGACCTGGAATAAAGAAGTATAGCTGTGGAAAGAATGCAGTTATTACCACAGCAACAAAGCTTGCACCTGAACTAATTCCAAGTATTCCTGGATCTGCTAATGGATTTTTCATAACTGCCTGAAGCATCACGCCTGAAACAGCAACAGCTGCCCCACCTACCATTGCAATGAGTATCCTTGGAAATCTAAGATCATATATGGTTGCTACATTCTCATTGTATGCAACAAAGAGTCCTCGCATTAATGCCCTAAAGCCTACTCTAAGGCTTCCCGTATTTACAGCCCAGTAGAATATGCATAAAAGTGCTAGTGCTGTAATTACAAAGGCTAAAAGCTTTCTTGTTCTGCTAATTACCATAAGGTCTCCTACTTCCTATCGCCTACTCATAAAGCAGCTTCTTAAGCTCCTCTAAAGCATCCCTATAGTTGAAATTTGCGCTCATATTAAATAGCGTATTGTCAAGGTCATATACCTTGCCGTTTTGCACAGCATCAAAATGCTTCCAGATATCATTCTCTGCGAATTCCTTTGCAAACATGTTTTTTACATCATCAGGCATCGCGTGAGAAGCCCTAAGTATTATATCTGGGTTCTTAGTCTTCATATCCTCAGTATTCACCGTGAGAAAATCCTTAGAATCATCATTATACACGTTTTCTCCACCAGCAAGCTCTACGAGGCTTCCTACATAGCTTTTGTTTGTTGCGATAACATATGAGCCAGGTAGTCCCATCAAAACTAGAACCTTAGGGCGTTTCTTACCCTCTACACTGCTATTAAATTTCTTCATGTACTGCTTATGCTCATCTATCAAAGCCTTTGCTTCCTTCTCTCTACCAAACTCATCTCCGAGTTTTTTGATAGACTCAAACATACCATCTACACTGCTTAAATTTATAAACTCATATTTTAGTTCAGCGTTTTTATACTTCTTTTCAAGCTCGTTCTTAAGGCTTACTGGAGAAAGAACACAATCTGGATTAAGTGACTTAATCTTCTCGATATCAGGTGACATAGGACTTCCAATCCTTGGAAGATCCTTGTATTCATCTGCCATGGTAAAGTCCGATTCTGGAACAGCAATAAGCTTTATATTAAGCTTGTTACATATCTGAACAGTTGCCGGCGACGTAGCTATTACTTTCTTATTTTCTCCACTATCTTCCTTTTTCCCCGCGTGTTGATCAACGCATGAACAAAGGGAGAAAGCAATAATTAGTGTACAAATTAAAGCAAATATTCTCTTATGCATTACTCTACTCCACTATTTCTTTATGAATTTCTTATATCCAAATGTACCTGCTGCTGCAAGGATAATCACAACTACAAGGGCACCATAAACAACATATCTCTTGTTTTGAGTACTTTGAGTTTTGTTTGAGACCTTTGCCTTTGAACCCTTCTTATCTTTAGAATCAGATGCTTTTGCGTTCTTGCTATTCTTCTTTGTACTATCTTTTTTCTTATCTTCAGCCTTCTTAGCCTCTTCAGTTTTCTTGTCATCAGTTTTCTTGGCTTCCTCAGCCTTCGCGCTTTCGCTTCCCTGAGATGACTGTGCCTGCACAGATGTATCTATTGTACTAACAAAATCTCCCTGCCCAGGTGTAAGACCAGCAGATGTCATAAAGAAAATAACCTCTCTTCCCATAGGCGCTACATATAAAGCGCATTTCACAGGTGCTCCTGCATATGGAACCTTGATTCTATAGTCTGCAGAATTTCCGACTGTGTTTGTATTTACAGCGCTTACTCCATAAAATCCACCACCTGCAGATGTACTAAAGCTTATGCTAGACATAGCACTAGCATTGTTTATTCTATATGTCGCATATACATTGCCTGAAGCATCAATCTCTACAAGCCCAACACCGCTGACAGTACTCTGAGCCATTCCCTGTCCTAATGCTTCCTTTTCCTCACCACCAGAGTCCTCAATTGCGCCTGTAAGCGGATTTCTATACTGCGGGCTAACGCTTGTCGTATAGGTCCCAGCACTCTCTGCAAAGCTAAATGAAAGGCTTAAGGCCATCACCATAAACACCGATACGAGGCATATCCAAGTTCGTCTTAAATTCTTAGATTTTAACATCTTTCCTCCAAACATATTTAATTCTTAATAACAAACAGCAGGTCATTGCCTTTGCAACGATCCTGCCGTCTGTTAAACATAGCTATTTCGAAAAATTATTTCTCAAATTTCCTCTTAAGCATCAAAGCTATGAAAGCACTTCCGAAAAGTCCTGCTAAAGCAATTGGCATCTCCGTGTTTGTATCGCCTGTATTTGGACGCTGAGCTGCTGTACCAAATCCATTTGCGATTGTAAATCTAGCAACTGCTGTTCCATTTGTTGAAACGATTTCTACATTATGAGATCCAGTTGAAAGTCTATTTAGTGCTGTTGGAGGTAATGTAACCTTTGTACTTCCTGAAACAACCTGGTAATCCTTATCCTTTACAAGTTCCTTACCATCAACTAGTACCTTTACAAATGTGCTTATATCAGCATCTGATACGATTACTAGTCCATGCTGGCTTCCTCTAACCCATGTCTGGTTTAGTCCTGATTTGATGCTAGGACCTGCCTGTGCACTACCATTGTCAGATGGATTTGAAGGATTTACAGGATTTGCTGGATTCTCAGGGTTCTGCTTGTTTCCATTTTCATTATCTTTTGGCTGTGCTTCAACCTTGTTATCTGAAAGAACAAGCTTTCCATCAATCCAAGCATTCATTACATCTATGTAAATCTTTACTGGGATTTCCTTCTCGTTTAGGCTATCTCTTGTGAATGTGAAAGCTGAAACATATTCGCCCTCACCCTTAGTTGCACTAATTTCTTTGCCATCGACACTAATTTTCTTAAGTTCTGCGGTGATTCCCATCATTCCAGTCTTCTTAAATGAAATTGTGTATGTTGCCTTGCCATTCTCTTCAACAAGTTTAACATCAGGATTGAAAGCTTCTGTCATGAGCTTCATATCTGATCCGTTTGGCTTTAAGAACTTGCTACCCTTAACTGTATAGTGCTTCTTTGCGTTTTGATTTCCTGTATTAGGATTATCTTTGCCTGGATCTGGCTTCTCTGTGCCAGGATTATCCTTGCCTGGATCTGGTTTTTCTGTACCAGGATTATCCTTGCCTGGATCTGGTTTTTCTGTACCAGGATTATCCTTGCCTGGATTTGGTTTCTCTGTACCAGGATTATCCTTGCCTGGATCTGGCTTCTCCTCGTCCTTGACTTCAGTCTTCTCGTCTACGAAAACTATTTTCATGTCATAGAATCTACCCATCATACTTGAGTAAACCTTTACAGGAATCTTGTCTTCATTTACAGTATCTCTTGTAAACTCAAATACTGAAATATATGGTTCCTTGCCTTCAGTTGCAGTATAGGTCTTACCATCAACTGACAGCTTATTGATTTTCTCTGTCATTCCCATCATACCGCCTTCCTTGAAGGAAACAGTATATGTAGCTTTGCCATCTTTTTCAACAAAGTTTACTACAGGATTGAATGCATTTGAGAATACCATTGAAGTTCCACCGTTTGGATATAGAAGATCTGCTAATCTAGTGTACTTCCTTGCAACTGAGCTATCTGCGTTATCATTCTTGCCAGGGTTTGGCTTTTCTGTTCCAGGATTCTCTTTACCAGGATCTGGTTTTTCCGTTTCAGGTGCCTTAGCCTCTGTCTTACCAGGCTTTAGAACAATATTCATGTCATATGAAGTTTTCATCATATTTGAGTAAACTGTTACAGGTATTTTTTCTTCATCTACAGCATCTCTTGTAAATTTGAAAACTGATACATATGGATCCTTGCCCTCTTTTGCTGTGTAAACCTTGCCGTCTACTGTAAGCTTCTGAAGCTTTTCGGTAACTCCCATCATGCCACTTTCCTTAAAGGAAACTGTATATGTTGTCTTACCATCCTTTTCAGCAATCTTAACTTCAGGATTGAACGCTTTTGTAAATACCATTGAAGATGTTCCATTTGGATATAGAAGTGAACCTTCTCTTGTATAGTGCTTTGCAGCAGGATCATCCTTTTCATCTTCTGCCGGCTGTAATGATAAAGCAGCAAATTTTGCTCTTAGAGCCTTTATTCTAGCACCGTATCCAGCATCATTTAGCTTAGTTTTTGATTCTGGGCTTAGGCTTTCAAAATCCTTCTCTAATTTATCTAGTGCACTACCTGAATTTTTATCAAGCTTTTCCTCAAGTTTTATTACATCTGTCTTAATCTGCTCAATGAGGTTGTTTTCATCAGCTTTCTTAAGCGCCTCTCTAATTGCACCCTTTGCTGCATCACTTGTGTATGTTGCATTTGATATAGCATCTACATTCTGATAGTTTGAAGTTGTTTTACCTATGTAGTTGTAGAGGCCTCCATTTGGAATAAATGTATCCTCCCAGTAAAACATGTTTCTTGCTGCGAGATTCTCATTAGCTTTAATGTTTTTTACGGTTCCATTGTCTTCTATCTTTACAATCTTATCACCGCTTAGATATACTGTTAGGCTAACATCATATCCGTAGTTATCAATAGGATATGATCCTGAAAGTTTCTTATGGTTGTTCTTATATACAAGATCAAAGATTTCATCTTCAGCCTTAACTAGCTTCTGGTATACTGCAGCAGTTACAGTCTTCTTTCCCTTTCGATCAAGTGCATTATACATCTGTCTTGCACTTTCAACTGCATCCTTCTTGTCTGCAGTAATTGTTCCAAGGTTTTCAATTGCATCCTTAGTTCTCTCACCAGCATCCTTGCTATTTTCTTCCTCTACAACCTGGTCAGATGTTTTTAGCTTTGTAATCTTGTTTTGGAAATTCAAGAAATGTCTTCTTGCATTTGATGCAAGCTCCTCTGAGTTAATCTTTTCTTTGACTTCTTTGATAAGTTTCTCAGCTTCATCTCTATCCTTTGCAATATATCTGCTAGCTGGGCCGTACTCATCAACCTCTGCAAGAAGTTCATTCTTCTCTTCATCAACCTCAAAAGCATACATTATAGTGTCTCTCACACTCTTTGTACTTGTAGTCGCCTGTGAAATTGCATTTACGTCAACATCATTAAGAGTATCCTTTGTCTTTCCCTTGAAAAGATCAAACCCCTTACCGTTTACAAACTTCTGCCAATACTCTTTGCTCTCAGGCGCAAATCTATCGATGTTTGAAGCAGTATCTATATCTTCAACAGATATTATAGTGCCATTTTGATCGATTTTGACCCTGATGTGAGTATTATAATCTCGGTAGGTTCCGTCATCCTCTACCACGGCTTTAGTTCCATATATTGTCTTTGTATTAGTGTCTCCATTTGCAAACGCAAAACCAGGAAACATAGATAATACAGTTGTAAATGATAATGAAACTGCTAAAACCTTTGCAATTTTGCTTTTCTTCATATAAGCTCCTCCTCATTTATTTGTAGCTAACTTGCATTAGTTTAGACTAACATTATAGATTAAAATAAAGAGCTAAAACGCTCCTTTCCCCTTACAATTTAATTCTATCTCTCTAATTTAACAAAATAAAGTCTTATTTTGTTGCACGCTTGCTACAAAATATACTTGAGCAATCCATCAAAGTATGCTTTTCCCAACAAATAAATATGTTGCAATACTGCTACAAAAATTTGATAAAACTATACTATAAGTGTAAAAATCGCTGGACTCTCAGGCATATGCATGCATCCCACACTGCAACCAAGTCTTACTGGAAGACTTCCGTGAAGTATTCTGTCCCTGCTCTCACCCATAGATATAAAGTCCATTGCTTCAATAGGAAAAGTAACTATATTGCCTTGTCTTTCAGCTTCAACAAAGCTAGTTCCATCAAAATACCTAAACACACTCACCTTACCGTTCATTTTCTTGCCAGTGAGCCTTGATTTTCTACTGATATTCTTAGCCTTTAAACTTATAAGTCCCTCACCATTTTCAACAGTGAGTGTACAAGGATGGTGAAAACCCTCATTAGCCATAGATATATTCGTGTTATTCTTCACCGAGTTTTTATACATCACAAATTGAAGCTCAAATGTACCATCTCCAAGTTTATGACAAAGCTTTTTCCCAGTAAAATTAGAGTAAGAATCAGTTACCTGCTTAATCCTCATCTTATCTTCAATCTCTTTAATTACAGAAAGCGTCTCATTTGTGCAATACATAGACAATAAAAAAGCATCCTGCTTTGCTGCAACAGGATTCACGCCTTCCCCCAGCAGATGATTTGCTACGACATCAATCTTCTCTGCATATTCATATGCAAGCTTTTGTCCTCTCTCCGTCAAAACTGGACACCTATTATCACTTCTATCTAAAAGTCCACTACTTTCAAGTGATTTCATAGCCCTGCTTACTGCATATTTTTCTTCAGATAATGATTTAGCTAAGCCTGTAACATTACAATTAGACTTAGACATTTTAATAAAACACGTTAAAATGCGCATCTTAAGTATTTCTATATTGTTATGCATTTTACCTCCACTTATGTTAGTTTTAACTAACATCATATCGTAAGTATAGCACTATAACAAATATTTATCAAATAAAAATCCCCCTATAAGGGGGATTTTTACAACGAGAGTAATATATCTGAACCTACATCTTATCCTTGTCGTATTTAGGGTATCTGTTGAAATAATCCTTTACGAGCTTTACAAATGTACCGCTTAGTAGGAATACACCAATCAAGTTAGGAATTAGCATGAGTCCGTTGAATGTATCAGCAACGCCCCATATTAGACCTAAATCAAGTGTCGCACCTAGAATAGCTACTAGCGCATACACTACTGTGAAAGGCTTTAGAACATGGCTTCCAAATAGATATTCTATACATCTTGAACCATATAGTCCCCAGCCAAGTACAGTTGAGAATGCAAAGCATACAAGAGCTACTGCTGTGAAAATTGATACCCAACCACCGTATGTGTTAATAAATCCAGCGATTGTTAGATCAGCACCTGCGTTCTGTCCAAAGTTAATACTCTCAACTCCACAAAGAATAACAAGAGCAGTAAGTGTGCAGATAACAATAGTGTCAATGAATACTTCGAAAACACCATATAGACCCTGTCTTACAGGTTCATCAGTATCAGCTGATGCGTGTGAAATTGACCCTGTACCAAGACCAGCTTCATTTGAGAATATACCTCTTGAAACACCCTTCTTCATGCAGAGGAACATTGATCCTACTACACCACCTGTTGCAGCTGATGGGCTGAAAGCTCCTTCAAATATCATCTGGAATACGTGTGGAATAGTCTTAATGTTGATAAGAACAACGCCTAATCCTAGTATAATATAGATACCTGCCATAAAAGGAACTAGTTTCTCTGTTACCGCACCAATTCTCTTGATACCACCAAGTAAGATTATCAAAATAAGAATTGTAATTATAATTCCTATAATTAGATTAACAGTCTTAATTGATCCTATTGAGACAACATTGAAGTTTAGAAGTGCTGTGTCAATTGCTGTAGTTATTGTATTAACCTGTGTAGCATTACCTGTACCAAATACAGTTAGAACACCTAGACAGGCATATGCATAGCTTAGCCAGAGCCATTTCTTTGATAGACCATTCTTAATATAATACATTGGTCCACCAACCCAGTCGCCATGCGCATTTCTTTCTCTGAAGTTAACTGCCAAAGTTACTTCGGCAAATTTAGTACACATTCCTAAAATAGCTGCAATCCACATCCAAAATACTGCACCAGGTCCACCGATTGCAATAGCACCAGCAACACCGGCGATATTACCTGTTCCTACAGTAGCTGCAAGAGCAGTGGTTAGAGACTGGAATGGAGTTGTTGCGCCTTCTGCGGATTCTGATTTTGTAAATAACTTTCCAAGGGCAATCTTGAGCGCATATCCTAGTTTTCTAAACTGAATAAGCTGTGTTCTGAAAGAAAGGAATATACCTACGCCTAGTACACAAATAATAGCTGGAACACCCCAGACAATGTTATTGACGAAAGTATTAAGTGCATCAATTCTGTCAATCATACTGTACCTCCATAACTAAAAACGTAAATAATTGCAATTTTAACTTAAGCAAATTTTCTAACACTTCTAAGGTGATTATACTATTTAAATCCCATATATTCAATAACAATATTCAAGATATTTTGTATACATTAAAAATTTAACAAATTTCAGATAATAACATTAGTAACAGTAATAAAAAAAGGCTACATACGTAGCCTTTAGTGGTGCGCGATAAGGGACTTGAACCCCTACGGTCTCCCGCTAGAACCTAAATCTAGTGCGTCTGCCAATTCCGCCAATCGCGCATATAATGGTGACTCCAACGAGAATCGAACTCGTGTTACCGCCGTGAAAGGGCGGTGTCTTGACCGCTTGACCATGGAGCCATAAAGACAGGCAGACTGCATTAACAGTCTGCCACAGTCAACCGGCAATGTCCTATCTTCCCGGGCAGTCGCCCACCAGGTATTGTCGGCGCTGAAGAGCTTAACTACTGTGTTCGAGATGGGAACAGGTGTGACCTCTTCGCTATAATCACCGGATTAAACCTTACTAAATAACGCTTCTCACTAGCATTTCTTTTCCTTTGAAACCACTGGTCAAGTGCTCGACCTATTAGTATCAGTCAGCTTAATACATTACTGCACTTACACCTCTGACCTATCACGTGGTAGTCTTCCACGGGTCTTACCTTAAAGGAGGAAATCTATTCTTGTGGGGGGCTTCGCACTTAGATGCTTTCAGCGCTTATCCCGTCCATACGTGGCTACCCAGCTATGCCCTTGGCAGAACAACTGGTGCACCAGAGGTATGTCCATCCCGGTCCTCTCGTACTAAGGACAGCTCCACTCAAATTTCCAACGCCCACAGCGGATAGGGACCGAACTGTCTCACGACGTTCTGAACCCAGCTCGCGTACCTCTTTAATGGGCGAACAGCCCAACCCTTGGGACCTACTCCAGCCCCAGGATGAGACGAGCCGACATCGAGGTGCCAAACACCCCCGTCGATGTGAACTCTTGGGGGGTATCAGCCTGTTATCCCCGGGGTAGCTTTTATCCGTTGAGCGATGGCCCTTCCACTCGGAACCACCGGATCACTAAGCCCGACTTTCGTCCCTGCCCGACTTGTATGTCTCGCAGTCAAGCTCCCTTCTGCCTTTGCACTCTACGCGCGATTTCCGACCGCGCTGAGGGAACCTTTGGGCGCCTCCGTTACTCTTTAGGAGGCGACCGCCCCAGTCAAACTGCCCACCTGACACTGTCTCAGCACCGGTTCACGGTACATGGTTAGAATTCCAGCGTTACAAGGGTGGTATCCCAACGATGACTCCGCAAATACTGGCGTACTTGCTTCATAGTCTCCCACCTATCCTGTACATGCAACGCCGAAACTCAATATCAAGCTACAGTAAAGCTCCACGGGGTCTTTCCGTCCTGCTGCGGGTAACCGGCATCTTTACCGGTACTACAATTTCACCGAGTCTATTGTTGAGACAGTGCCCAGATCATTACGCCTTTCGTGCGGGTCGGAACTTACCCGACAAGGAATTTCGCTACCTTAGGACCGTTATAGTTACGGCCGCCGTTTACTGGGGCTTAAGTTCAGTGCTTCTCTTGCGATGACACGTCCCCTTAACCTTCCAGCACCGGGCAGGCGTCAGCCCCTATACTTCAGCTTTCGCTTTTGCAGAGACCTGTGTTTTTGGTAAACAGTTGCCTGGGCCTTTTCACTGCGGCCTGCCGAAGCAGGCACCCCTTCTCCCGAAGTTACGGGGTTATTTTGCCGAGTTCCTTAACAATAGTTCTCTCGCTCACCTTAGGATTCTCTCCTCATCTACCTGTGTCGGTTTGCGGTACGGGCACCTTAGGTCTAATTAGCGGCTTTTCTTGACAGTGTGAAATCAGCTGCTTCCGGTCTATTGACCACCCCATCACGCCTCAGAATATATATGAACGGATTTGCCTATTCATACTCCCTTGACGCTTGGACACGCTCTACCAACGGCGTGCTCAGCTTATCCTCCTGTGTCCCCACATCATTCAAACAACCTTCGGTGGTACAGGAATTTCTACCTGTTGTCCATCGCCTATGGCTTTCGCCCTCGGCTTAGGCCCCGACTAACCCTGAGTGGACGAACCTTCCTCAGGAAACCTTAGATTTTCGGTGGGCAGGATTCTCACCTGCCTCGCGCTACTCATGCCAACATTCTCTCTCGTATAAAGTCCACAATACCTTACAGTACTGCTTCAACCCGTATACGACGCTCCTCTACCATACATTAAGTATCCGTAGCTTCGGTAATAGGTTTTAGCCCCGTTTATCTTCGGCGCAGGGTCACTCGACTAGTGAGCTATTACGCACTCTTTGAATGAATGGCTGCTTCTAAGCCAACATCCTAGCTGTCTGTGCAACCCCACATCCTTTTCCACTTAACCTATATTTTGGGACCTTAGCTGACGGTCTGGGCTGTTTCCCTTTCGACTATGAAACTTATCTCACATAGTCTGACTCCCGTAGATGATACTCTGGTATTCGGAGTTTGATAGTTTTCGGTAACCGGTGAAGGCCCCTAGAACATTCAGTGCTCTACCCCCAGGTATCTTACTACGAGGCTAGCCCTAAAGCTATTTCGAGGAGAACCAGCTATATCCGAGTTCGATTGGAATTTCACCCCTATCCACACCTCATCCTAACCTTTTTCAACAGATATAAGTTCGGTCCTCCATAACCTATTACAGTTACTTCAACCTGGACATGGATAGATCACCCGGTTTCGGGTCTACAGCATGCAACTTTCGCCCTTTCAGACTCGATTTCTCTACGGCTCCAGTGCTCCAGCACCTTAACCTCGCTGCATACCATAACTCGTTGGCCCGTTCTACAAAAAGTACGAGGTCACTTGCGCTCCCTCTGCTTGTAAGCATAAGGTTTCAGGTTCTATTTCACTCCCCTCCCGGGGTCCTTTTCACCTTTCCCTCACGGTACTATTCACTATCGGTCACTGGGTAGTATTTAGGCTTGGGGGGTGGGCCCCCCGGCTTCAAACCGAATTCCACGTGTTCGGTCCTACTCTGGTGTCACATAGGTGATACTCATTTTTCGCATACGGGGATATTACCCTCTATGTCGCAAACTTTCCAGTTGTCTTCTGCTAAACTTGTATCTACCACGGCTGTGATCCACAACCCCGTTAGTAAACTAACGGTTTGGCCTCTTTCCCTTTCGCTCGCCGCTACTTAGGAAATCGATTTTTCTTTCTCTTCCTCCGGGTACTTAGATGTTTCAGTTCCCCGGGTTGCCTTTATTCGTACTATAGATTCATACGAAAATACCTACACATTACTATAGGTGGGTTCCCCCATTCGGAAATCTACGGATTGACGGATATGTGCTCCTCCCCGTAGCTTATCGCAGCTTGTCACGTCCTTCGTCGGCTCCCAGTGCCAAGGCATCCGCCTTATGCTCTTATTCACTTGACCATCAAGTGTGTAGCTTTTACCATTATTAATTAACTTCAGTAAATTGCTCTTTTCTGGTTTCTCGGTTGAAATCGTTTACCCTTGCTATTCGTTAGACTCTCTTTCGATTATCTTAGAAACTTACGTTTCTAGCAAAAATTTCTCGATTTCGTTTCGTTGTGATTTGTTGTTTACAAATCTTTTCGTTTTTTGTGATACACGTTATTTAGTTTTCAAGGTTCATGGTGGGCTTGGGAGGACTCGAACCTCCGACCTCACGCTTATCAGGCGTGCGCTCTAACCACCTGAGCTACAAGCCCATGATACCAGAGAAAATTCTCATAGCATGAAATGGTCTATCCTTAGAAAGGAGGTGATCCAGCCGCACCTTCCGATACGGCTACCTTGTTACGACTTCACCCCAGTCATTGGTTTTGCCTTAGGCGATAGATTAACTAACCGACTTCGGGCACCCCCAACTTCCATGGTGTGACGGGCGGTGTGTACAAGACCCGGGAACGCATTCACCACGGCATTCTGATCCGCGATTACTAGCAACTCCAACTTCGTGTAGGCGAGTTGCAGCCTACAGTCCGAACTGGGACCGGCTTTTGGGATTCGCTCCCCCTCACGGGTTCGCTGCCTGTTGTACCGGCCATTGTAGCACGTGTGTAGCCCAGAACATAAGGGGCATGATGATTTGACGTCATCCCCACCTTCCTCCGAGTTTTCCCCGGCAGTCCCACTAGAGTGCCCAACTAAATGATGGCAACTAATGGCAAGGGTTGCGCTCGTTGCGGGACTTAACCCAACATCTCACGACACGAGCTGACGACAACCATGCACCACCTGTCTCTCTTGTCCGAAGAAGGATCCGATTAAGGATCTGTCAAGAGGATGTCAAGTCCTGGTAAGGTTCTTCGCGTTGCTTCGAATTAAACCACATGCTCCGCTGCTTGTGCGGGTCCCCGTCAATTCCTTTGAGTTTTACACTTGCGTGCGTACTCCCCAGGCGGAGCACTTAATGCGTTAACTGCGGCACCGAAGTCTTGCGACCCCGACACCTAGTGCTCATCGTTTACGGCGTGGACTACCAGGGTATCTAATCCTGTTTGCTCCCCACGCTTTCGTGCCTCAGTGTCAGTAACAGTCCAGAAAGTCGCCTTCGCCACTGGTGTTCCTCCTAATATCTACGCATTTCACCGCTACACTAGGAATTCCACTTTCCCCTCCTGCACTCAAGCACCCCAGTTCGCAAGGCGAACAATGGTTGAGCCATTGCCTTAAACCCTGCGCTTAAGGTGCCACCTACGCACTCTTTACGCCCAATAATTCCGGATAACGCTCGCCCCCTACGTATTACCGCGGCTGCTGGCACGTAGTTAGCCGGGGCTTCCTCCAAGGGTAATGTCATTTGTTTCTTCCCCTAGGACAGAAGTTTACAACCCGAAGGCCTTCATCCTTCACGCGGCGTTGCTGCATCAGGCTTGCGCCCATTGTGCAATATTCCCCACTGCTGCCTCCCGTAGGAGTTTGGACCGTGTCTCAGTTCCAATGTGGCCGATCACCCTCTCAGGTCGGCTACTGATCGTTGCCTTGGTAAGCCGTTACCCTACCAACTAGCTAATCAGACGCAGGCCCATCCTATACCGATAAATCTTTGACAAGTGATACATGTGTATCTCTTGCGTTATGGGGTATTAATCACCTTTTCGGGTGGCTATCCCCCTGTACAGGGCAGGTTGCCTACGCGTTACTCACCCGTCCGCCGCTTTCCATAAAGAAAATCTACCGAAGCTTCATTCCTTTATTTCTCGCTCGACTTGCATGTGTTAGGCACGCCGCCAGCGTTCATCCTGAGCCAGGATCAAACTCTCAATTAGTTTGTATATTAAGCTTTCGCTTGAATATCTATCCTATTTCTCTAAGAACGCTATTGCGTTTGCAATATTCTATTCAGAATCATTGTTTTGTTTGAGAAATTGTCGTTGTATCTTTCGATACATGCAATCATTTAAGATTGCAGAACCATAATTAGTTCTTACCATGTTACATGGTCAAATTTTATTTGACTATTTCTATGCTATGAGGTTTTCTAGGTTCTTGCTGTCGCATTTGACAGCTTAATCATATTACCATTTTTACTAGGCTATGTCAAGAAGTTTTTCATTCTTTTTTTAACTTTTCTAAATGGTTTTTCTCTGCCGCTCTTCGCGACAGCTTGATTATATTACCACAGCTTTAAATACCTTGTCAATCGCTTTTTTTGAGTTTTTTTCATACTAATATATAAATATATTTTTAACAAAGATAAAATGCGATTGCTTTGATTATCTTAAGCTTAGTTTATTGCGTGATACATATTTATTGCGTCATCTTTCTTTGCTGAGTCTAAAAGCGCGTCTACTATTACACTTATACTATTATTGCCGAATTCAATATCTATTCTATCTCCTACCGCAACTTCTGAACCGGCCTTCGCCACCTTGCCATTTATCATGACTCTTTGACTGTCGCACGCTTCCTTAGCAACCGAACGCCTTTTTATTATACGCGAGTTCTTTAGAAACTTATCTATCCTCATTATATCTCCCTTGTGATGTATGAAAAAAGCAGCTCACTTATGCGAGCTGCCCTTCATTCATAAATCTTATTTGTTTACAGCATCCTTAAGAGCCTTACCTGCCTTGAATACAGGCGCCTTTGAAGCAGCAATCTTGATTGTCTCTTCTGGCTTTCTTGGGTTTCTGCCCTCTCTAGCTTTTCTGTTTCTTGTCTCAAATGTACCAAATCCGATTAGCTGTACTTTCTCACCCTTTGCTAGAGCTTCCTGTACGCTCTGTAGAAGTGCATTGATAGCAACTTCTGCATCCTTCTTAGTGAAATTTGTTTTTGCTGCTACTGCAGCTACTAGTTCTGCCTTATTCATCGTATATCCTCCTTCAATACCAAGCACGACTTATAATAATCTCTTTTAGATAGCTGATGTTTTTAGAAATACAGACTCTTATTCCGCATCCTTAACACTTGCCATCTGTTCTTGCAATTCAAACCTATTGATAAACTTCTTAGTTGCATAATTCAGCGATTCTTCTGAATTAACTCCTGCAATCCTCGAAGCATTCACTATCGATAGTAGCAAATCGCCTATCCTATCGGATAACTCACTCTGCCCTACTTCTGGACCAGCATTACGAATCTTGTCTATCGTATCAGCTGCATCCTTTAGTGAAGTATCAAAATCTGATTGTTCGACATTTGCATCAGCTGCTCGCTTGAGAACCTTGTCGGATCTTAGCAAAGCTGGAAGTGCCTTTGGAACATCTTTCAACCGTTGGGTATGCGTTGTATTTCCGTGCTCTTTACTTTTTACATTCTCCCATTTCTCAACGACTTTGTCAACTGTTTTCGCCGTTTCTTCTGAAAAAATGTGTGGATGTCGCCTTATCATCTTCTCACATTCATCATTTATTACATCCTTTAGATCAAAATATGACTCTTCGCGAGCTAAATCAGCGTGAAATACTACTTGAAGAAGTACATCACCAAGCTCCTCTCTCAGATTTATAAAGTCATTATTATCTATTGCCTCTATTGATTCATAGGCTTCTTCAATCATGCATCGTTTAAGACTCTCGTGAGTTTGCACTTTATCCCATGGGCATTCTTTCCTCAAAATACGAACTATATTAGTAAGTCTTTCAATAGCATTCGCTTCGTTTTCGGCACTATGAAACAATGGTTCATATACTGATGATTTATCCCCGCTCATAACCTACTCCCATCTGATGAACTTACGAATTAATCTGTTAAGCTTTGATCCCATAGGTAATGTTTCTAGTTCATCTGGAGTAACAACCTTTAAGAATATAATAAGCACACCGTAGATTAAAACGCCTATCATTATTGCTACTAACGTTGAGATGCTATTTCCTACTACCATTCTCATGAGCTTGTACATTAGGAATACTCCTATGCCCATAACTGCCGAAGCTATGAATGGCTTTACATATGTCTGAACATGGTCAATTTTTGTTCCGCTATAACGCTTTACAGCCATATTGTTTAATGTGAACGAAATTACATATGCAACTATAGTTGATATTGCTGCTCCATTTATATTTAGCACATTTATGCCTACTAATATATATGTAAGGATTATTTTTACAACCATTCCTATCGCGATATGCTTTACGGGAACAATCTGCTTTCCTATAGCCTGAAGAACTCCAGTAGATGTCTGGCTTAATGCAAGTCCAACTATTCCTACAGCCATTATCATCATTGTTACTTTTGCTTCATCTACCTCCGCAGGCTTAGCAGGATAGAGAAGGAGTAGCACTGGCTTTGCAAGAACAAAGATACCAACTGCACACGGGAATGCTAATAGCATTGTGAGTCTATATCCGAGTGATATATGCTTATGAACTTCTTCTTTATCTTCAAGAGTAAAATATCTTGCAATGGCTGGAACTAAACTTATGGCTACAGCCTGTGTGAATATCTGCGGGAAACCTATAAGTGTACTGCAGTAACTGCTAATAAGTCCGTAAAGATGCTTTGATTCATCAAAACCGAAACCTGTTGCCTGAAGCCTTCTCATGATAACTCCAGTATCAACCATGTTCATGATTGGCATGATTTCAGAACCTATTATAATAGGTATAGCTATAACTACTATGCTTTTAACTATTGCTCTAGTCTCTTCTACAGATTGGTCATATCTTTGGATTTTATACTGAATTACTGGTTTATTAATAAGATATATCAAAGCAACTAGAAGTAGTCCAGCTAATGATCCTATGCTTGCTCCAAACGCTGCTCCAGCAGATGCTTTTACAAGTCCCTTAGGTAGTAGAATATATGCTAACAATAGTCCGCTTATAATTCTCACAAGCTGCTCTGTTATTTCTGATATTGCCGTAGGATTCATGTTTTGTCGACCTTGGAAATATCCTCTAAGAGCAGAGAGTAGCGGAACAAATAGAAGTGCCGGTGCTATAGCTCTAACAGCAGGTGCAGCATCCGCATTTCCCAAAAGTGTTGTTAGTGGTTTTGCTCCAAGGAAGCATATTAAAAACAGTCCTGCTCCTAGCAAAAACATCATTATCATCGAAATGTGAAATACCTTATGTGCATTTCTGTACTGCTTTACCGCAATGTTTTCGGAAACAAGCCTTGATATTGCTACTGGAAGACCTGCCGTCGCAAGAACTACTAGTGCTCCGTAAATTGTGTACGCATAACCATAATATGCCATGCCATCTGCTCCGAGCCAGTTTGTCAGTGGAATTCGGAAGAAGGCACCTAGAACCTTAACTATTACACCTGCAACACCTATTATCGCAGCGCCCTTTATTACTTTACTATTCATATGAGTACTCCAATTTGTTACAGCTGTGACATTATTTTTGCCACATTCTTTTCTACTTCAAAAGCGGTCTTCTCTATATCTATAGTATTGAACTCGCCATTTTCATATACCACCTTGCCATCTACCATGGTCATAGCTATATCGCTATCTGTTGCTGAAAATACAAGGTTGTTTAGTATGTTATGCCTTGGGAACATATTAGGACTATCCGTTCTTATCATAACTAGATCTGCACGGTTTCCTTCCTTTATGCAGCCGCAATCTTGCCTTCCCTGCGCAATTGCTCCATTAAGACTTGCCATCTTAAGTGCCTGAGATGGTGATATAACTGTAGGATCACTCTGTTTAACCTTTGCAAGAATCGTCATGGTCTTAATTTCTTCTAACATATTGAGGTTATTATTGCTTGCCGAACTGTCTGTTCCAATCGCTACATTTATTCCATGGTTTAGAATGCTCGTTACGTCACATATTCCACTTGCAAGTTTTAGATTACTTACTGGGTTTGTCGCTACAGTAACTCCTTTTTCTTTCAATATATCAAAATCTTCGCCTTCTATCCAAACGCAGTGTGCAGCGGTTGCTCTTACGTCAAAGAGTCCGCAGTCTGCGAGATATCTTACCGGAGTGCGTCCTTCATGTCTTAGTTTACATTCTTCGTGCTCACTCTTTGTCTCTGACACGTGTACATGCATATTAAGGCCTGCTTGCTTTGCAATTTCTGCAAGTTTTGTTGCCGTTTCTTCATTTGATGTATATTCAGCGTGAAGACTGTGGTCTATTCTTATTCTACCATCTGCAAGCATGTGATATTTTGATGCTACTTCCACAGCTTCCCTTACGGATTCGAGGCTATCAAAAGGTGCTCCTGCTGGATTTGTTATTGATCTAGAAATATTTGCCTTTGCTCCACTTTCCAGGGCTGCTCTGACCATGTCATCTACAAAGTAGTACATATCGCTAGTCGAAACTATTCCATATTTGAATGACTCTGCCATAGTAAGCAGAGTTCCGTAATACACAGCATCTGAGTTTAGTTTATCCTCAAAAGGAAAGATTCTTTTGAAGAGCCAGTCCTGAAGACTCATATTCTCTCCATATCCTCTCATGAGTGACATGGGCGAATGAGCATGAGCATTTACAAAACCAGGAATCAAAACACGATTTTTTCCATCAATAACTCTATCAGCTTCTTTTTGCTCAATCGGCTCACTTGAGATTTCCTTTATAAGCTTTCCTTCTACTCTTACAGATACATTTTGTTTGAGCTGAAAATTCTCATCTAAAATATCTATATTCTTAAATACTATCATTTCCTCTATATTCCTTGTTACTAAATGATATTCTTATTAACTAACGGTCTTTGATCCGCTATTATCTATATCCTTATTATCACTTATTATTTCAAGTAAATCAATAATGGAATCAAGCCTTTCTTTTCTAGCTACAGAAAGTCTGATAAATGGCTCGTTTCCCCCATGGAAAAATATCTTACTTCCGAACTTTTCACTTGCCTTCATAAGTGCGTATGCCTTGAGTGCATTATCCTGAGCAAAGTAAATAACAACCTTTCCTGCTTGCTCATGTATGTTGCAAACACCAACATTAGCTGATAGCGCCCTTATCATTGATATGGCTATGAGGTTGAGTGTTTCCTTTGGCAGATCTCCAAATCTATCGAGAAGCTCGTCTATAATTTCTTCGCTATCTTCCCTAGTAGATACAGTTGCAATCTTTTTGTACATCTGTAGCTTAAGAGTTTCGTTATCTATGTACCAATTAGGTATGTTAGCTGCGACATCTAGCTCAATATTAATCTCATCTACCTGTTCTGGGACGCTTTCACCCTTTGCCTTTCTCACGGCATCATCCACTAGTTTGCAATAGAGTTCATATCCTATATTCATCATGTGACCGCTTTGTTCAGCACCTAGAACATTTCCGGCTCCTCTTATCTCAAGGTCCCTCATAGCAACTTTAAAGCCCGAACCAAATTCTGTAAACTCTTTGATTGCCTTAAGACGTTTTTCGGCAACTTCAGTTAGAACCTTGTTTTTTTGGTACATTAGATATGCGTATGCTATCTTATCTGTTCTTCCTACCCGTCCTCTTAATTGGTATAGCTGAGCAAGCCCACATTTATCAGCATCTATAACAATCATTGTGTTTGCATTTGGAATATCTATTCCTGATTCTATGATAGTTGTAGCAACCAAAATGTCTGCTTCCCCTGAAATAAAGGTCTGCATAACAGATTCTAGACTTTTTTCATTCATCTGTCCATGACCAACAACTATTTTTGCATCTGGAACAAGAGACTGTACCTTTTCTGCGAGCCTGTTTATACCCTTAACTCTGTTAAATACAATATAGACCTGACCGTCTCTATCCAGTTCTCTTGCTATTATCTCTCGCATTACGATATCATCTTGTTCTAGAACATAAGTCTGTACCGGATATCTATCGCTTGGTGGTTCTGTTATTAGGCTCATGTCCTTTATACCGGTAAGCGACATATTTAGCGTTCTTGGTATCGGTGTTGCTGAAAGCGTCAAAACGTCAATATTCGACTTAAGCTGCTTTAACTTTTCCTTATGTGCTACACCAAAGCGTTGCTCTTCATCTATAACTAAAAGCCCTAGGTCCTTATATTTGATATCATCAGATAAGAGCCTGTGCGTTCCTATAACAAAGTCGACGCTTCCCTTCTTTAGTCCATCAATTATTTTTTCTTGCTGCTTATCAGTTCTAAATCTTGAAAGCATGTCGATATTAAATGGAAAGTTTGAAAACCTATCCTTCAAAGAATTGTAATGCTGATTTGCAAGTATGGTGGTTGGAACTAGCATAGCAGCCTGTTTCCCTTCGGAAATACACTTAAAAATTGCTCGCGCTGCAACTTCAGTCTTTCCATATCCTACATCTCCACAAAGAAGCCTGTCCATAGGTAGATTGCTTTCCATATCCTTCTTTATCTCTTCTATGGATGTGAGCTGATCATCCGTCTCTTGGTAGCTGAAATATGCTTCAAATTCCTTTTGCCAAACAGTATCCTTTGAGAACGCATAACCCTTGCTAGCCTTTCTGTCAGCATAAAGCTTTATGAGTTCCTCAGTCATCTCAGCAATTGCAAGCTTTGCTCTTGTCTTTGCGACCTTCCACTCATCTCCCGAAAGCTTGCTTACTTTAGGTGCAATTCCTTCTGATCCTATATATTTTTGGACTATATCCATCTGCTCAACAGGAACATAAAGAAGATCTGTACCAGAATACTTAATCTTTAGATAATCCTTTTGTTCTCCCTGGACTTCTAGCGCTTGAATTCCTAGGAACTTTCCTATTCCATGGTTTTCATGAACAACATAGTCTCCTGTTTTGAAATCCGAGAAGGACTGCATCTTCTGACTGCGATTTGTTTTATGACGTTTCTTTCCTATCCTTGTTGAGTTAAAAATATCTTTATCACTGATAATATAAAGCTTTTCTTCTGGGAATACCATTCCCATGCTAAGGCTTCCCTGCACAACCTGAATTTTGTCAGCCAGTCCAATATTTGCAACAAAGTCATCTATCGTCTGTTGTCTTTCGTCAGATGATGCCGAAATAACAACTCTATTTTTCCCATCTGCTATACGCTTAAGGTCATTTTCGAGTACATCAAGATGCCCTGCATAGCTTGTCATCTGCCTGCACTCGATATTCCTTATCTCATCAAAATCTATTTTTACTTTGCCCGTAAGTCCAAATGGAAACATGAAAATTTCTGGCATTATTCCAAATGACTTTTGGAGATCATCCATGCCCATGATAAGCTGACTGTCTTCAGGTATTGCCTTACCTCTTTCTAGCATTGTAAAAAGATCATTTTGGAGTTCTTCTGATCTAAGTTCAAGGTGCTCTTCTATGCGTGGAAAATCTTCATAGACAATCATAGCATCGCCCATGTAATCCCAGATATACTCTGTCTCAGGATAGAAATAGTGTACATAGTTTTCTAGCACGCTATCATTATCAAATTCAGATATATATTCAATTAGCTCATTCTTCTTTTCGGTAAGACAGTTTGCCGCATCTTCTTTTTCTTCATCATTTGATAGCTTTGCAATTTGCTTATCAAATAGAGATTTCACAGTCTCAGTTGCTTTTACAATCAGCTCATCACTTGGAGTTAGTTGCTTCGATGGGTAGATATCTATATTTTTTAGATTATCAATGCTTCTTTGGGTTTCTATATCAAAACTTCTTATAGAATCAATTTCTGACCCAAAGAATTCAATTCTTACAGGTTCATCAGCATCAGGCGGATAAAAATCAACTATTCCACCTCTGATAGAAAACTGTCCCTGAGTTGCTACAATGTCATTTCTCTCGTAGCCTAATTCTGCTAGCTTTCTTTTTAGTTCATCTACTTCTATTTCCTGACCAAGCTTTAGGCTAAAGTTTAAATTCTGATAAGAGCGATGTGGTGGCATCTTCTTAATTGCAGCAGAAACAGGCGCAATTACAACAGCTTCATCCTCTGTTGCAAGCGCCTTTATAACCTTCAATCTTGCGAAGTCCTGATCTCTATTTCGTGCACTGTAGTCTAGGAATATATGGCCATCCTCAGGTAAGATATAAACTTTTCGCTCACTAAAAAAAGAGAAATCCATTGCAAGCTTTTCGGCTCTGCGATGACCCGATACGATAATCAAGCATTGTTTCCCTTTTTCAATACTCTCTGAAATTACCTTTGCAGAACGGCTGTCTGATACACCTGTTAAACAAATTTTTCTATTCAGCATAAGCTCCTATTCTATTTAGCGACTTTTCCTGAATTAAATCTATTCATCGCCTTATCAATTCCATCCTTTATGTAGCACTCTACCGCAAGAGCCGCTTCAGAAACCGTATCCGCTAGGACTCCTTCCTCAGATTTACTTGGTTTGCCAATGACAAAATCAATAAGATTATCATCCTTATTGCTTCCTATTCCTATTCTAACTCTAGGAAAATCACGACTACCAAGTTGTGCAACAACAGACTTCATCCCGTTATGTGTACCTGGACTTCCTGAGGTGCGTATACGAAGCGCACCTATAGGAATATCCAAATCATCATAAATAACTAAAACATTCTTCAGATCAATTTTATAAAAATTGACTGCCTCCTTAAGTGCATCACCACTGAGATTCATATAGGTTTGCGGCTTCATAAGAATTACTTTCTCGCCACCTAGATTAAACTCACCGATAAGTGCTCTGAACTTAGATTTATCTACGGAAACACTGTTTCTTCTTGCAAGCTCATCTATAACCATAAATCCCAGATTATGTCTTGTCTTTTCATATTTCTTTCCGGGATTTCCAAGCCCTGCTATTAAAAACATACTTTCCTCTATCCTCTTACTTTAATTTTCTTTCCTTATCAAAGAGTTCACTGATTGATCCGTTATTATGAACTCTCATCATAGCCTCTGCAAATAGATTTCCTACTGAAAGGAAACGCATCTTATCTAGGCGCTTCTCCTTTGGCATAGGAATTGTATTTAGAAGTACAAGCTCTGTTATTGCAGATTCCTTTAGTCTTTCTATCGCTGGTCCTGACAATACTGGGTGAGTTGCACATGCATAAACGGATTTAGCTCCCATGTTCTTGATTGCATTAGCTGCGTTTGTCAGTGTTCCAGCTGTATCTATCATATCATCGATAATGATACAGTTCTTATCCTTTATATCTCCGACAATGTTCATTATTTCACTCTTATTTGGGCTAGGTCTTCTCTTATCAATGATAGCGATTGGACAGTTCAAATATTCAGCGAGATTTCTCGCTCTTGTAACACTTCCGTGATCTGGAGAAACAACGCACACATCTTCCAAATTCTTATCTCCAAAGTACTTTGCAAGAATAGGCAGTCCAAGGAGATGATCTACTGGTATATTGAAGTATCCCTGAATCTGGTTTGCATGAAGATCCATTGTGAGCACTCTGTCAGCTCCTGCAGCCACGATTAAATCAGCAACTAGCTTTGCTGTGATTGGATCTCTTGCCTTAGCCTTTCTATCCTGTCTTGCATATCCATAGTATGGAATAACTGCATTAATTCTACCAGCTGAAGCACGCTTCATAGCATCTATCATTATTAGAAGTTCCATCAGATTATCATTAACTGGCGCACATGTTGACTGTACGATATAGACGTCAACACCTCTTACTGTCTCTCCGATATTTACTGAGATTTCACCATCGCTGAATTTTTTAACATCTGCTTTTCCTAGTGGCTTACCCATCAGTGAAGCTATCTCTTCAGCAAGCTCGTTGTGTGAGTTACAAGTGAAAATCTTAAAATCTAAAAATGCGCCGTTTCTCATTGGTATTCTCCTATTCTTTCTATGTTTTACTTTGATCTATCTATATGAATTACTTTCTGTATAATCCTCTTTGGGTCGCCCAATTCTCTATGTTTTTCTGACGAGCTCTGCCGACACTTAGTGCATCCTTTGGTATGTCCTTGGTCACTGTACTTCCTGCAGCAATGTAAGCTCCATCTCCTACATCCACTGGCGAAACTAGATTTACATTACATCCTATAAAGCATCCATCCCCAACTGTAGACCTATGCTTATTCTTACCATCGTAGTTAACAAATACTACACCGCAACCCAGGTTTACATTCTCACCGATATCTGCATCACCTATGTATGTGAGATGAGCAGACTTGCTACCATTACCCATGCTTGCATTCTTGACCTCTACGAAGTCTCCGACCTTACATGCCTCACCTATAGTGCTGCCTGGTCTGATATATGCAAACGGACCTATACTAGTATTGCTTCCTACTGAGCTATCTAGGATAACTGAATTATCTATGCTTACATCATCTCCGATTATGGCATTTGCAATTCTGCTATTCTGCTCTATCTTGCAGTTCTTACCAATAACTGTGCTTCCCTCAAGTCTTACACATGGTCCAATCACAGTACCTTCGCCAATTCTGACATCCTCCTCTATGTAGACATTATCGATATCAAATATATCTACACCTGCCTCAATATGCTTTTCGGCTATCTTGCGCCATTTATCTTTTCTCTGCTTATACTCATTCATATTCATATCAAGCCTGTCCTTTTTCTAAAATAATCTGTCCAACCTTGTATATGTCTCCAGCACCCATAGTGATGACTAGGTCATCGCACTCAGCCTCTGCAAGAACCTTGGATGCGATCTCATCAAAGTCCTTAATATAAGCCACCTCAATCTCTGGATGTGCTAGTTTGATTCTCTCTGCGAGCTTATCTGAAGATATGTTATATATATCTTTTTCTCTAGCAGCATATATGTCAGTCAAAACGAGTATATCCGCACCCTTGAATGAATCTATAAAATCATCAAATAGTGCTAGTGTACGCGTATATGTATGCGGTTGGAATAGACACCAAATTCTATTGTGCATCAAATTCTGAGCAGCTGATAGAGTTGCCTTAATCTCAGTTGGATGATGTGCATAATCATCTACTACTGTAATATTGTCCTTGGCTTTTCCGATTATATCAAAGCGTCTCTTAGTTCCTGTGTAAAGCTTGAGCTCTCTGATAATATCCACAGATGCAACTCCTAGCTGATGACAACATGCAAATGCAGCTGTAGCATTTAGGATATTATGTTCTCCTGGAACACTAAGTTCCATAGTCCCTTGCGGCTTGCCTCTATAGCTGATGTTAAAAGATGGCATTCCGTTTGTGTCAAACTTAACATCTGAAATAGCATATGTACAGCTTGGATTATATCCGTATGTTATAGCACCTTCTATATCCTTGATTATTCTGTTTATAAAAGGATTTGCATCGTAGGCTATGATGTTTCCGCCTGGCTTGATATTCTTGGTAAAGCTATCAAATGATCTGACGATATGTTCAATATCCTTAAAGTAATCTAGATGGTCAGAATCTATATTTAGAATAACCTCGATATAAGGCCTCAGACTCAAAAAGCTGTCTCTATACTCACAAGCCTCCGTCACAAAAAAAGAGCCATCGCCTACCTTGTAGTTTCCGTCAATCTCACTAAGGTATCCTCCGACAAGGATTGTAGGTTCCAGCTTATTCTTCTCTAATATAACAGAAACCATTGAGGTGGTAGTAGTTTTACCATGAGTTCCACTTATTGCTATGCTATTTGGATATTCATCCATAAGCAATCCCAGAATTTCGGCTCTTGATGCTGTAGGAATTCCTAGTTCCTTTGCTCTAACCATCTCTGGGTTTTCCTCTGCAATTGCTGCGGAATAAACTACTAAATCAGCACCCTCAACATTCTCTGCCACGTGCTCTAAATATATTACTGCTCCAGTTTGTCTCAATCTATCTGTAATGTCGGATTCCTTCATATCTGAACCCGATACACTGTATCCTCTTGACAGCAGAATCTCTGCTATAGCAGAAAGCCCTATTCCACCGATTCCGATACAATGGATTTTTCTATATTTGCTTAAATCGATCATCAAAAAGACCTCCCTATTTAGGTAATTGTATTATATCATATTTATGTTTGAAATGTGCTCTAATTGACAAAAAATATAAAAACAAATATTATATATAGAAAGTTTGGAGGTGCGTATGAAAAGAACAGAACGTGTCGGTGCAATCATTAAAATATTAACCGATTCACCTTGTAAGGTTTTCCCATTGCAATTCTTTTGCGATTTATTTAATACAGCAAAATCTAGCGTTAGCGAAGACATATCCATTGCCTCTTCATCAGTGATGAGTACAGGTACAGGATATATAGAAACTATAGCAGGAGCAAAAGGTGGCGTACGCTTTGTTCCAGATATAAGTGACGAGGAATTAATTAAGCTTCAGAACGAGCTTTGCGATAAACTCTGTGACCATAGCAGAATCCTAGCAGGTGATTTTCTATACACCTCAGATATATTCTTTGATGCAGCATTCACGGACAGGCTTGCATCTATTTTTGTTCGAAAGTTCAAGGACTCAGGTGCCGACTATGTAGCAACTGTAGAAACCAAGGGTATTCCCCTAGCTGCAAGTACAGCAAGAAAGCTAAATATACCACTTGTTGTAATTCGACGCGAAGCAAAAGTTTCAGAAGGATCAACTGTAAGCATTAACTATTTCTCAGGATCATATGACAGAGTCCAGAAGATGTCTCTATCAAAGCGAGCTGTTACTCCAGGTTCAAAAGCTCTTGTAATCGATGATTTCATGCGTGGTGGCGGAAGCAGCCAAGGGATTCGCGATATACTTTCTGAATTTGATGTGAGTGTTTGTGGAACCGGAATCGCCATTGCCTCGCTTGAACCAAAAAAGAAGAGAATTGAAGATTTTTCCTCAATTGTATACCTAGGTGAAGTGTCTCAAGATGCTCAAATTGTAAGGGTTGAACCAAATTATCTGATGTTTTAGAAAAGATATTGCCTTTCTGAATTCTTTGAAGTATAATAAGTATATATACTTTTTGGGTCATTTGAGGAAGGTGGTAACATGCAAATTACAGATGTACGCATTCGAAAGATCAATGTAGAAGGCAAAATGAGAGCCGTAGCATCCGTAACATTTGACAATGAGTTCGTAGTACACGACATCAAGGTCATTGACGGACAGAATGGGTTATTCGTTGCTATGCCAAGTAGAAAGATGGGAGATGGAGACTTCAGAGACATAGCTCATCCTCTTGCTTCAGACGTTCGTAACAGAATTAAAGATGCAATCTTTGAGGCATATGACAAATTACCAGAAGGCGAAGGCATGACAACTGAGTATTAGGCATAGCATAACACATTACTTAAGCGAATGGAAAAGATCCTCTTAAGAGTGTTTCACGTCATTTAAATCCTTCATTTTAGACGTGTCATTAGAAGGGGTAATGAAAAAAACGACCAAATGAGTTTTCTCAAATGGTCGTTTTCTTTATGCATTTATTTGTAGTCCTGATGTGCAGCAATTACTCTAACCATATTAGACTTACTTCCCTTTTCTACTGGAAGCCCAGCAGTTACAACTAGCTTACTGCCCTCTTCAACAAGACCACTTCTTACAGCTTCTGACGCAAACCAATCAAACAGCTCCTCAACTTCTGCATTATACTTTGCTTTAATTGGAACAACTCCCCACATCATCGCCATTTGATGGTATGCCTTTGTATAAGGCGTTGCACCTATTATCATCTTTGCTGGTCTAAACTTCGACATTCTTGATGCTGTAAATCCTGAGTTTGTTGCAGCCATTATTCCTGCTGCATTTATATCCTCAGCTAAAGTGCAGGCAGCATGAGCTACAGCATTTGTTACGTCTCTTTTGTTCATTTCGTGCCAAACTCTATCTTCGTGATAGTTTGTTTCGTTATCAGCCTCAGCCTGTTCTGCAACCTTTGCCATAACTTCTACAGCTTCAACTGGATATTTACCGGCTGCCGTTTCTCCCGAAAGCATCACAGCTGAAGTTCCATCGTAAACTGCATTTGCAACGTCAGTAATTTCTGCACGCGTTGGCACTGGATTTTCGACCATGGACTCTAGCATCTGTGTAGCTGTTATAGCTATTTTGCCACTCTCTAAGCATCTCTTTATTATTCTCTTTTGGATTCCTGGAAGGCGCTCAAAAGCAAGTTCTACACCCATGTCACCTCTTGCTATCATTATTCCATCAACCTTAGGAAGAATGTGCTCAAAGTTATCAACACCCTGGGTGCTCTCTATCTTTGCTATTATCTTGATATCTTTACCGCCATTATCATTAAGAAGCTTTCTGAGTTCCTCAACGTCCTCCTGCATTCTAACAAATGAAGCCGCAATGTAGTCAACATCCTCCTCTATTCCAAAAAGAATATCGCTTCTATCCTGCTCTCCTATATATTCCATCCCAAGATCAACATCTGGAATGTTTACACCCTTGTGGTTGCTTACATTTCCACCGTGAACTACCTTAGTTAAAATATCTGTTTCTGTCTTTGATATTACAGTGAGCACAATCATCCCATCATCTATCAAAATCTTATCGCCTTCTTTGACCATGTTAGGAAGTCTCTCATATGTTGTTGCAACTATTGAACTTGTGCCTTCAACATCTCTTGATGTAAGTGTAAACTCCTGACCATCTTCTAAAAACTCTTTTCCATTAACGAAATCCTTTAGTCTAATTTCTGGTCCCTTTGTATCAAGCATGACAGCTGCTGGCATATCTAGCTCATCTCTAACCTTCCTGAAGGTTTCTATCGTCTTGTGGTGCTGCTCGTGCGTGCCATGTGAAAAATTCACCCTTGCGACATTCATGCCTGAAAGTAACATTTTCCTTATGGTTTCTTCATTGCTCGAAGAAGGTCCTAGTGTACATACAATCTTTGTTTTTCTCATTTTACACACCTTTCACTTAATCACATTCTATATATCTATTATATGACCTATGGGCATCTTTTTCAAACTCTATCCCATATCAGTTTATTATACCCTGTTTAATTTTTTCTTACTTAGACAGTCCGCTTTATGCTATAATATGTGCTACTATTTGTATTTTATGGGTAGATATATAATATAGTAAATGAAATGAGGAAAATTATGGACACACTAGATAAATCAAGTCGCGACTACGAAATTTGCCTTTGCAAAAAACTTAACAGAGGCTATGTAGAAGATCTAATTAAAGAAAAGAACATCAAGACTCTTAAGGAACTCTGTGAGGTAGGTGACATCGGCAATGTATGCGGTGGCTGCCGAGAGGATCTTGACATGGTTCTCGAAGAAATTTTGAACGGTGAGGTTTAAGAAAGATTTTCTATCAAAACGAGACAAACTCCCTGGTGCAAAGCACAGGGAGTTTTTTGCATATAAAAAAACCGCTGAAATCAACGGTTTTTCATTTGGCTAGGGTAGCAGGATTCGAACCTGCGCATGACGGAATCAGAATCCGTTGCCTTACCGCTTGGCGATACCCCAACGATTGGAGGCGACACCCAGATTTGAACTGGGGAATAAAGGTTTTGCAGACCTCTGCCTTACCACTTGGCTATGTCGCCGAATTATATGGGGTGGATAGTGGGATTCGAACCCACGCATACAGGAGCCACAACCCTGGGTCTTAACCACTTGACGATACCCACCATATTAGCTTATAAATATAAAAATTGGCGACCTGGAACGGGCTCGAACCGTCGACCTCCAGCGTGACAGGCTGGCATTCTAACCAACTGAACTACCAGGCCGCAATGATGGTGGGCGTTATAGGGCTCGAACCTATGACCCCCTGCTTGTAAGGCAGGTGCTCTCCCAGCTGAGCTAAACGCCCACAATGGTAGCGGCGAGTGGAGTCGAACCACCGACCTTCCGGGTATGAACCGGACGCTCTAGCCAACTAAGCTACACCGCCATATTGTGCAAAATCACTGCAAGGAATATATTATCAAACACCATCATAAATGTCAATATCTTTTTATTATATATTTTATGATTAAATCTACTCATCCTGCAGTCCTTTGAACAAAATCCAAACTTACATACTTTGATATAATTACATCAAATAAAAGCAAGCTAATAATTGAATTAAATTAGCATTTCTAATATAATAGTAAAGATATATGAAAGGAGTTTTTATGCAAGCACCAAATCCCATTGCATTTACAATCGCAGGTATTGATGTAAGATGGTACGGCATTTTGATAGGTATCGCCTTTCTTCTAGCGATATATATAAGCTACCGTAGAGCACCGAGATTTGATATCGTGCAGGATGATATTCTTGACCTAACGATATTTCTAATCCCCTTATCCATCATAGGCGCAAGGGCATATTATGTTATATTCAGCTATGATAACTATCGTGGCGACTTTATACAGATGCTTAACATCCGCGCTGGTGGACTTGCTATTCACGGCGGAATAATTGCAGGAGTAATTGTTTCTTACATAGTCGCTAGGCACAAGAAAATCAAGTTTCCTAAATTAGCTGATTTAATTATGCCACAGGTTGCACTAGCCCAATCAATAGGCAGATGGGGAAACTTCTTCAACTCAGAAGCGCACGGTGGTCCTACAGACCTTCCTTGGGCTATTACTGTATACGGTGAGAAAGTACATCCTACATTCCTTTATGAATCTATATGGTGTCTTTTAATATTCATCTTCTTAGTTAAGATATCAAAGAAAAGAAAATTTGATGGACAGATTGCACTGCTTTATGCAATGCTTTACTCATTTGAAAGATTCTGGGTTGAAGGATTGAGAACCGATAGTCTCATGATTGGTCAGTTTAGACAAGCACAGGTACTTAGCCTTATGGTCTTTGTACTAGCACTTGCAACTTACATCTATCAAGCGAAAAAATATAAAAAACAATAATTACTTTATGAGGAGAATACAATGAAACTAGGTATAGTTGGCCTTCCAAACGTAGGCAAAAGTACACTTTTTAATGCAATTACAAAAGCTGGAGCAGAAGCAGCAAATTACCCCTTCTGCACGATAGAGCCAAACGTTGGTGTAGTTACAGTTCCAGACAGCAGAATAGATACACTTCATGAGGTATATAACTCTAAGAAGACAATTTATACTTCAATTGAATTCTGTGATATCGCAGGTCTCGTTAAAGGTGCATCAAAGGGTGAAGGTCTCGGAAACAAGTTCCTTGGTCACATCAGAGAAGTTGCTGCTATTATTCACGTTGTTCGTGGCTTTGATGACGATAATATCGTCCATGTATCAGGACAGATTGATCCTCTCTCCGATATTGAAACAATTAACATGGAGCTCATCCTCTCAGATCTTGAAGTCCTAGAAAAGAGAGCAGCTAAGACTCAGAAGAACCTAAAGGGAGATAAGAGTCTTGCTAAGGAACTAGAACTCCTAAACAAGGTTATTGCCTTTCTAGAAGAAGGTAAATCTGCACGTGCCATGGAGCTATCAGATGATGATGCAGAATATGTCAAGTCACTTGACCTTCTATCTTACAAACCTATCATCTACGTGATAAATCTTTCAGAAGACGAAATAAATGATACAGATGATAACGAGCGTGTTAAGCAGATTAAGGAATTTGCAAAGACTGAAGATGCTGAAGTTGTCTGCATCTGTGCCCGTATAGAAGAAGAAATCTCCGAGCTAGATAAGGAAGAAAAAGAAATGTTCCTTACAGAGCTAGGTATTGATGAGTCAGGTCTTGATAAACTTATCAAAGCATCATATAAACTCCTCAATCTTATTTCATTCCTCACAGCTGGTGAAGATGAAGTTAGAGCTTGGACTATCAAGAGAGGAACAAAGGCACCTCAGGCTGCAGGAAAGATTCATACAGATTTTGAAAGAGGCTTTATCAGAGCCGAAACCATTTCTTATGATAAACTTATGGAATGTAACGGCAGCCTTGCCGCAGCTCGCGAAAAGGGCTTTATACGCGCTGAGGGTAAGGAATACATCGTTAAGGACGGAGATGTAATGAACTTCCTCTTCAATGTATAGAAACATTTAAGTAATTGAAAACGCCCCTTGCATTGACTTCATTAGTTACAAGTCTATATCAAGGGGCTTTTATTATTTGTTAAAACTATTTTATAAGAACTTATTTAAACATTGATGAAATCGCCTTCAAATATGCATCCTCAAGACCAAGTAAGTTAAGCGCCAATGAACTTATGAATATAATTATTCCAAGCGTTATTATCAAATTTTTCATGCCTATCCATCACACCTTATATCAAAATGCACTTTCATCTCTTTCTGCCCTTTTACTATTCCAAATCTATCTTTTAATTCTTCTATATTTAAATGTAACTCTACTTCTATGTGTTTTATACCATTATATTTATAGTCTGTAGAGATAATTTCTATGTCTGACTTATCGCATTTAAATATCTTTGCGGCCTTTTCTTTCCATGCATCTTTAACTATATCGTCTAGTTCAGAAGCCCTCTTAACTCGCTCAATATATCTTATTGAGCTTACTTTAAGTTCAGTCTGCTTCATCTTTATTTCCTGGATGCAAAGTATATTGCTAAAGACACTTAAAATAAGAATTAATGATGCTGTCGCCGTGATTATCTGCTTCATTATTATAACTGTCTAAGCAGATTTGAGAAATAGCTATCACTACTAGTTTTTAGACTATTTCCCCCACCAACCATCATCTCAAATATAATGCATCCTAGTATTATGGTCCCTGCTATTACGATAATCTCCTTCAATTCGGATCACCAATCTTCATATTGTCTATTGTATGGATACCTCTATCAAGTATGTTTTGTGCGGCTCCCTTCATAGAGTTACCATCTCCAAGAACTAGTGTGTTTACTATTATAACCCCCAGTATCATGGTTCCAATTATTATAATTAAATTCTTCATTACCCCTCCTAAAATATATCCGAAAGCAATACCTGTGCCTTTGAAAATATAACAGTGACAGTAAAATTCATTAATAGAGCAAATATAGATAAAGTCACTGTTATATTAACTATGAGACTTTGTTTTTCTGCGTTCTGTATGCCTTTTGTCAGCCTTTGATCTGCAAGCGTTTCCTCAAATGAATCCATATATTCGCTAAGCTCTACAGGATTTATCATATCTATCTTGGATAAAATCATTGAAAAACTCTTTGCAGCTTTTACAGGCACTCTTTTGTACAATATGTCAAAAGCCTCCTTATCTCTACCCTTCCTATACTCTGAGAGTATTTCTGCATAAACTGGTTTAAGTAGCTTGCTGCTTCTCATGAGTTCCTCTATTATGTAATCCGCTGACATCGGTTTTCCGGCATATATTATTGCAAGGTTTTTCCCCATTAAACAGCTATTTAGCAGCTCCTGCTCAATCCTATCTGAATTCAATATAGATATAATTTTAGCCTTAATCGATTTCAATACATTTTTAGTATTATCTAGCGGATTTTTCTTAATGCTAATTACGCTTAACTTCCTGCGCCAAAATCTACTTATCCTCAAATCTATAAGTCCATCTTTCTGCTTGCAAAAAACATGTCTGTAAAACAGGCACCTAAGTATAGAAATATCGAAGTAAGTAGCCAGTACATACTACTCTTATTGGAAAACTGATTTAACATATATTCACCTATACTCATGTCAAAGAACATTCTTGCACTTATAATTGTCATCAGCATGCATATTGGCATCATATATCTAATCATAATTCTCGCTTCATATCCCTGACGTCTTGAGTGCTCAACGATTTTCTTGCTATTTGCAATGCTTTTTCCTAAATCCCTAAGACTGTTTTCTACCCTTACCCCTCTGTACACTGCTATAAAAATATTTGCGGATAGAATGTCTGCCCATGCGGTTCCAAATGCATATCTAAAGTTTTCTACCGCTTCCCCTATTTCCTTTGACGAGGATGCATTGTTCAAGTTCTTTGCTAGATTTATCATTACCCTCTTAACTGTTGCAGAAGCCTCAATTGAAATAGCTGTAGCCTCAATTGCTTCCCTCATATTGCATGAATTGATCTTATAGTTATTAGTTAGTTCCTGTACTAGAACCACAGCTTCACGACTTCCTTTAGCTCTTTTTCCACTAAGCTTGAAAGTTAAAACTGCATAAGGAATAGCTGCAAAACCAGTAGCCAGTATCAAAGCATCGCGAAAATCAAGAAAAATCATAAGCCCAATAAACATGAAGCTAAATATGAATACACTTAGATATATAAAGTGTTCTGGTGAAATAAATATATGCTCCATATCAGATGCAGAAATAAGACGCATAAGATGTTTGTATACCTTGCCACCTTCTCTTTTATTGATTTGTTTTGATACTAGTCTTAAATCTCTCTTTATGGAGAAACTATTTTTCATGCCTTTGTATATTTGAACTACAACATCTGATTCCATTACTAGTATGCCAATTACAAATATCAAATATATTATTCTTTCTAGCATTTGTCTCTAATCCCTATAGTTAGGTTCAAACCTCCAATCATCAAATACATCTTTGCAGGAGAGTTTATCAACAAGCCCTTTTATTTCTATGATTTCCTTAGACCCTTGGGGATATTTTTCCAACTTACTCATTATGCAGTCAGAATTCCATCTCCATTCTTTTCTACTAAAATCATACTTACATAGGTATGTTGCTATGCAGCATTCTCTTTCGCTATCAAAATTGTATTCTACAATCGCCTTAAGTATTTTATGGTCATGATTATTATTATCCTGTGTCATCTCAAATACATAATCAAAACCTGTATATATTCTCTTTATTGTGTATATCAGGCTTCCGCCATACTTATTAACCACCTCACTTGCCATCCTATACGGTAGATCAAGCGCACTTCCATCGTGTACAGTAGCCTTACACCTACTTGTCCCAGATGTAATTATATCTAAAATGAGTTTATATGCAGATGCATCCCTCATTTCCTCCATCAAAACATAGTCATTATCTGCCCTAAGAAGTGACTTACTTAGAGTTTCTAACCCCAAACCATCAGTCACTATCTGCATCAAAGCTGTACCTGGCATAATATCTTGCCAAGGCGTCTCAGGGTCAGTTGAAATAGCTAGTCCCTCAAGATTTGGATTTTCTCCGCTCTGCCACGTCTGTAGAAATGTCGTCTTGCCAGACCTCACCTGTCCTGTGAATATCACATTAAAACCAACCTTACGCATAAGTTCAAATATCCTTATTGCTTCCTTAGGAAATGTCTTACGCTCGCTCAGGGCTTCAAAGCACAGCTTTTGCATAACATATTTACGAAAGACTATTACATCTTGATTTGGCTTTACAACATCACCAGAATATATGCTTATTCTTATCCCATTTCTAAGATATACCTCATGGTATGCATCACTTAGACGTTCGCTTGGCGTTGCAAGCAGAAGAGCTCTCTTTAGCTTAAGTAAACGATCCTTGCTTATTCTCTGTGGCATTAGCTGTGATTTACCATCTATAAGAAAATATATCCTCTCACCTATGATTTTTGCTGATGATGAACTTTTGTATTTATCATCTGTGTCATAAGCCCAAGGTGAAATTCCTGCAAGCCCATATAGCTCAGCGAATATGGCTTCTATGATATCCTGATAATAGCTAGGAAAGCTGGCCTCTTCTAGTTTATTCTGTCTTAGAATTTCCCTTATTTTATCTTTGTAGAATAGAACATCCTTCTCATATCCTATGATTGCACTCTTTTCCCTCTCAAGCTTAAGCTGTTTACTAGCATCATCTGCATCGTTCCAGTCTATATCTAGTTTCTTCTCGACTAGACTGCAGATAGCTTCAAAGTCGAAATATGCATCTGTCTCCTGCCTCGTTTTTACAGGTTCATTGGAATACTCATCCAAGAAGTTCTCGAGCGAAAATAAATTTCTAACTGCCATTGTCTTTTCCCAAGCATTCTTTGATTAAGCATTCTACTGCTCGTCTATATCGTTTTTCGCCTATAAGAGTTTTTCTCTCTATCTGCGCATAGCTTCCAAACTGAGAGTACGGAATTACACATGAAATATCCTTCTTCAGAAGATAAGCAATATCATCCTTGCTGTATAAAGATTTATCCCTTAAATATTTATTTATAACAAGCTCAAAATCTCCAAAACTGCTTAATATGTCATTATCTAATTCTTTGAAATTTGATATTGAATTTGGTTCTTGAGTAATTGACACTATTCTCTTATTGCAATAACATAGTGCAGAAATAGTCAGAGCCGTCCTAAAGTCAGATCCTGCATCTACAACAACGTAATCAAAGCACCTAGATGAATTCAATATCTGTTCAAAACTATCCACAGGAAATGTATTTGCCATAAGAAAACTTTTATTTGATGCTATCAGTTCTATTCCATCTACGGTCTTTGCTGTAGCTTTTATCTCCTCTTCTGTTAGGCTCCTACCAACAAGTGACGACTTGATATCGTCTAGACTTCCTGCATTATTTTTTTCAACATATGAATATAAACTGCTTATTCCTGTAAAAATATGAAGCACTCTCTTTCCCATATCTGCTAAAAGTTTAGATGTTGACACTGCTAACATGGTAGATCCAGGTGATGCAGACCCTGAAAAGAATCCAATACTAGTCATCTAGCTTCCCCTCACAATCAGTAATTTTCTGCCCTTTGATATCGCTTCGCTAAGCTTTGCTGCTTCGCTTTGGCCTGTTATCACTTCAAATCCATGTGTGTCATCCATTACGCTAGACACCTTTGCTCTAAGAATCAAATCAGCCTCATCATAAATCAAAACTATATCCTCCCTCTTAATCTGACTAGAATAATTATGTATTGCAGACTTTGGTAAGACCACAGCAAGTCTATCCCTAGATATATCAACTAAACTTTCTGGCTTTCCAAGATACTCGCTGAATAGTGGCACTCCCTTATGTATGAACTGCTTCGCCCTAGTCCCTATATATTTATTGATTTCCGCCTTGCTAATATATTTCTCTCCGCAGCTTGACTCTACATAGGATATCATGCCATCCTTTAGCTCATCCCCCTTTTGAAGGTCAATCTTAAGGACTGGTATTTTATCATACACAAGTGCTGGCTTAGCCCATTTCTCCCATATTACAAGCATAGTTAAAGCGCAGATTATTATAACAAGGCCTGTTATCCTCCTACCCATGCTCATCTACATCAGGGAAAGGTTCTTTGCTACATCAAAGAGAAACCTCTGTTTCCACTGCCTCCATGTGTTGTTTGGAAATGTTGTACCTGGATTTTGCATAATTATATTACTAAGAATATATCTTCTATACTCCTTAGGTACTGTGGCTAGTGCTCTTTTAATCGCATTTACCCTCTCTTGAAGAAGTAAAATCTCCATCGCCTTTGCCTCAACCGGCTTGCTTACACTGTATGATTTACTAGTCTCACACATCTTACGTCCATCTCCAACAGCATCTTTTTCCGCTGAGAGTTCGTTGATGCGCATCTCCATCCTCTGGATGTCTCTAACTGCCCACAGGCTCTGATAATATACCGCGTTAGGCATCAAATACTCTCTTAATTTAGTCTGTTGCCACTCTCTTGCCATCTCATAATTCCCCCTTTTTGTTTGTTTGAACAGATTTTAATCAATTCCCCAAATTACTGTCAAGGCATTTACAAATTTTCCCATATTTATGTCATAAATTCGACTTTTTATGTAATAAAACCGTATTTTTTTGTTTTAAACTTTCTTTTTAATTCCCTATTTACATCAAAAAAACAAAAATCTCTAGGCAATAAACTAAATTATCGCCTAGAGATTTTATCTAATTCTGATTATTTTTCTTCGCGAAGTCCATCGTCTTCATTGACAGCTGTCGCAAGATTTATAGTCGATTTTTCGAGCTCCTGTATAATATTATTTATCAGTGTAATCTTCTTGTCAGATATGTTTTCTTCTACAGCAAGGTTAGCACTATAGAGAATTTGCTCCAGATCAAGATGTATGCTTGAAAGTTTATCTCTAACCTTTTGAATTTTATCAGCTTCTGCTGCCTGCTCTCTTGCACTATCCATATTTACAATCTCAGACTTGTTCATGTCAAGCTCAAATTCTGAGTTACCCATTACTACGATAGGCTCATATGAAAGTTTTTCGTTTACAAGTTTTGCAAAGTCCTTCTTTGATTCCTCTTCACCATGTACTAGGAATATCTGCTTAGGTTTCTGCTCAAAATGTGCAAGCCATGCAAATAGGCCGTTTTGGTCCGCATGTCCAGAAAATCCTTCAAGATTATGTATCTCTGCATTGACCTGAATTTCCTCACCAAAGAGAGTTACCATCTTTATCCCCTCGACTAGGCTTCTGCCGAGCGTTCCTTGTCCCTGATATCCTACGAAAACAATACTATTCTTTGGATTCCATAGATTGTGTTTTAGGTGGTGTCTAATTCTTCCTGCTTCGCACATGCCACTTGCAGATATTATTATCTTAGGCTCCTTATTGAAATTTAGGTCCTGAGACTCCTTGCTGCTTCGTGTAAACTTAAGGTTCTTAAACTCAAGCGGATTATCACCCTTGAGTATGTATTCCCTGGTTTCTTCGTCAAATACCTGAGCATTTCTCCTGAATATTTCAGTTGCAGTCGTAGCCATAGGGCTATCAATGTATACGAATATCTTATCCAGTTCTTTTCTATACTCGTTATTTGAGTCATAGAAGCGGTTTAACTCGTAGATCAACTCCTGAGTTCTACCGACAGCAAATGATGGAATGACGACGTTTCCTCCGCGTCTTGTCGTATTTAAAATTATCTCTATGAGTTTATCGACACCAGATCCTAGCTCCTTATGGATTCTATTTCCATATGTAGTCTCCATAATCACATAATCAGCTTTTTTGATATAGGTTGGATCACGCAAAATAGGTCTTCCCTCCATACCAAGGTCGCCTGAGAATACGATTTTTGATTCCTTATCGTCCTCAGTTACCCATAGTTCTGTGATTGCAGATCCAAGAATATGTCCAGCATCATTAAACACGATTTTCATGTCAGAGTTAATTTCTATCTGCTGATCATAGAGAATTGGACTTACTAAAGATAAAGCTTTCTCTGCATCTTCGATAGTGTAAAGAGGTTCAACTTGCTCTCTTCCTGCCCTCTCAGCCTTTCGATTCTTCCACTCAGTCTCTTTTTCGTGAATATAGGCGCTGTCCTTTAGCATTACCGAAAGTAAATCTGCTGTAGCATCCGTACAGTAGATTTTTCCCTCGAACCCCCTCTTTGTTAAAAGCGGTAATCTTCCGCAGTGGTCTATATGAGCGTGAGATAAAACTACGCACTCTATCTCTGATGGCTCAAATGGAAACTTCTCATAATTGAGTGCGTCCTGAGCTTTTCCTCCTTGAAATTGACCGCAATCAAGCAGAATCTTATGTTCTCCACTTGTCAGCAGATGACAAGATCCTGTTACACCTGTTGATGCTCCACAAAACTTAATCTTCATATTCATCTCCTTAAAAAACTAGACTATATGTTCAAATTCCAAAGTTCCACTTCACCAGTTGAAACTATATCAGCTCCGGCTTCTAGTGCAGCAATAACCTCCTGCTCCGTTTCGATTATTCCTCCTGCTATTATCGGTGTTGTGATTTCCTCTCTGAATTCTTTGATCTTCTTTGTGACAATCCCCGGCATTATCTCTATTATGTCAGGCTTTGAAATTTTGATAGACTCCATTGATGTGTTTAGCGAGTGCGAATCGACAATGAAGAATCTCTGCACAGTCGTCAAATTGTACTCCTTGGCAATCCTTACGATATTTGTTCTCGTAGTCAAAATACCATCGACTCCATTCTTTGCCAGAAACTCTATCCCTGCTCTATCCTTACCTATTCCCTCAGCGAAATCTAGGTGAACAAAAGCCTTCTTTCCGGCTCCATGAATTTCCTTTACGCTTTGATTTACTGTGATTATATTTGAGTGAAGCAAAAATACTACATCAACGCGTGATTTTAGTGCCTTGCTAAAATCCTTTTCTGTCCTTATCGCAGCGGCTATCTTCTTGTTCAAAATATCTTCTACCATACGAACTATCTCCTTTTAGATTATAATCCAAACAAATCACAGTTTATTCGTGATGAAAATCAGACCCACTTGTTATATGCAAATGGTACTTTGCTGCTATCTCTATAAGCTTTGCTGAATCATCCTCGCTTGCAGACGGATGGAAACACTCTAGTCCCCTTAGTCCTATCTTCTTAAGTTCCTTGAGCAGTTCAACTAGCTTATCAAAATCATACTTGCTACCCGAGATGAATTCTTCAATTTCTAGTGGATGTGCAAGAACCACAGTTCCCTTTGCTCCCCTTAAAAGCTCTATTGCCTCGTCAGTGCGTAGCATTTTCTTTGGTATTCCAGAAAGAAGTTTATAAAGGTCTAAGTCTCCATATCCTTTATTTATCAAAACTCTGGCTATATCAGGCTTTCCAATATATCCCCCTGGCTTCTTTGGTAAATCAGCTTCAGATATATCAATGTCATCTGCTATCAACTTCTCTATAAGCTTTGTATTTCTTTGTTTGCGATTTTCCTTAAGTTCCTCACATGTAGCTATCATCTTAGGATCTTCGGTATCAAAGTTATATCCTAGTATATGAAGTTCTATAGATTTTCCATCAAAATCATAAATTGTTGAAAACTCGATGCCAGGAACGACCTCCATCTCAAGGTCTTTTACTGCATCTCTTGCCTCTCTTAGACCCTCAAAGCCATCGTGATCGGTTATGGAAATTATATCGTAATCTAGCGCTCTAAACCTCTTTACTATTTCTGTCGGAGAAAGAACTCCATCTGAGTAAAACGAATGTATATGGTAATCAGTTTTAAATTCCATTATTTCACCTTGCTAATATAAATATCCTGTATCTGGATTGCTATATTCCTTGACACGTTCATCATGCGCTAGGAATATTGAATCTCTAAACGGAATGCTGTAATCTTCTACACCTAGTTCTCCTAGAACCTTTTCTAGGTAATTAGGATTCATTATAAGTAGTGGTCCTAGCGTATATGTACCCCTAAAACCCTTGTGTTTGATACCTTCTATAGAAATGTCCTCATTTAATCCCGGCCCTCTTAAAACCTTAAATAAAGGCGCTATATCCTCTCTATAAAAGCTACGTGTAAACTGGCTTCTAAGCCCCGTAAGCTTTTCGCCCTCGTACTCTCCTAGCCATAGAGAATTGTACTTGTTAATCATGTCTCTTTCTGTATCAAAGTTAAATATTCCAAGTCCCTCTAGAAAAGGTCCTCCATTTTCCTCAAATACAAATTTACCAACATCCTTTATTCCATTACCGAAAATCTCTAGAGCATTTCCGGTAATAAGTAAGTTCTGACCAGCTTCTATCTTCTCGATTATTTTATTTTTATATTTTTTTAGTCTTTCGATTACAATTTTCTGACTTAACTCAGTCATAGAGCCCATGTAAACAAGGTCTATTTCCTCGCTTAAAAAGCGTGGTTCACTATTAAGAGAGGTACTGATAACTTCAGCATTTATAACCGATCTTTTTAAAATATCTATATTTGCATGGTCTCCAAAAATACCTGTGATCTCTGGAAATAAATATTCTATCTTCATAAATCTTATCTCCCTACTGTACTTTGCCAGCTGAAAATCTTTCTCTAATAGCATCTGCAATCTTTAGACCCTTATCTATTACATCAAGGTCATATAAAACATAAATCAAGCTGTCATCAATATACTCAAATAGCTCAATTGCGTCTTCTGCCTTTTCAACAACTTTAATTTTTTCCTCTGGAACTCCGGCAAGAAGTAGTCTCACCTTATAGTCCAACGCCCTTGTCCCGTAAACAATAATGCTATGTAAATAATCATCTGCTATAAACTCAAAATCGGTGTCGTAAATCCAGCAAATATCTTCTGACCAGTGGATTTCAGCATCTATTGAGTTAACCATAAATAGAATCTGCTTCTGCTTCTTTTGCTTTGCAATATACTCCATTACTCTTGATGTAGCATATCCGTTCAGACACTTTGACAGCATAGTGATAACCTTCATGTCTCCAGCATCCTGTGAGTTATATCTCGTTTTCGCAAGTCCCATAGTCTTTAGACATTCTGCAATCTCTGCTAGTGAATATCCCATCTCATGAAGTAGTGTCATAGCAGATAACTGATTGTAGATATTGAATACACTATCATTTAATATTACTACTCTCTGACTTTCTCCTTTTGCCACAAAGAGCATTTCATTATTATCAAAATCAACTTCATCTAGATAATAATCATATTCTGGCGATTTATATCCACAGGCATCGCAATAGATTTTTCCTATGTTACTATAACGATAATACTCAAACTTGATTTTCTCTCCACATACAGGACAAATCTGCACGTCATTTATGATGTTATTGCTATCTTGCCTGTCACCTTCCATCTTTTTGATACCGAAATATGTTCTTTTGTTCTTAGGTGATACAGAATAAGCATTGTAATCATCTGCATTGCAAATCAGCTCTGTGGTTTCTGGTATAAACGTGGTTAGAACATTTCTTACAAATTCAGGATGACCAGTTCTCATTATTGAATCTCTAGACAAGTTGCAAACCACAAGCTTATCTATATCCATCTGTGAGCCAATAAATCTCATTGAACGCTCATCCATCTCAAATACAGCAAGCTCATATTTGCACTTTCCGAAGATACCAGTAGACTTTATCAAAGAAGTCGCTATACCCGTATGTGTATTTGATCCATCTCTATTTGTTATAACCTCTGTGCCTAGAGTGGCTAACATATCTGAAATAAGGTTCGTTGCCGTTGTCTTACCGTTAGTGCCTGTAACTCCTATAATAGTTTTCGGCTTTTTTGCATATCTCAAGAAACCAGGGCATATTCTAAATGCAACTATACCTGGAAAGTCAGTTCCCTTATATCCAAATACCTTTAGCGCAATTATAGCGAGCTTTGCTACGCAAAGTGCAACAAAATACCTGATTCTATTCATAAAATCTCTCGCAATCCAAGGAATACAAAACTTGGACTTATTCCTTTCTCCTAGAAACTCCTAGGCCTCGAATTTTAGTTCTAATGCTTTTAATCAATGCTTTAGGCTTCGAAAAGCATATCGCCCCTTACCTCACTAGCTACATCATCATTCTTTAAAATTCTGATGAGTTCGCTTGCAAAATCGCTAGCATAGGCTGGTCCGCGACCTGTAATGATGTTGCCAGATACAACTACATTCTTCTTTACATACTCTGCATCTATAAGTTCACTCTCCATGCCATCGTAGATTGTCGCTTCATGACCTCCTAGAATCCTTGCCTTAGCAAGAGCCATAGGTCCTGCACATATTGCAGCTACATATCTTCCACTCTCAGCAAACTTTCTTAGTGCTGCTTTACAATCAAAGTGATTGCAGATATTTTCCACACCCTCGTAGCCTCCTGGAACTATGAGCATCTGACAGTTTTCGAAGTTACATTCCTCAAAGACGATGTCGGCCTCAACTCCAATCCCATGTGAGCCGTATACCATCTTTTCTCTCATTATCGATACCATCTTTATCTGTATTCCGGCGCGTCTTAACATATCGACAGTTGTTAGTGCCTCTATCTCCTCAAATCCATTCGCCAAAAAAATATACGTCATGATTTCTCCTTAATAAAAAATACGCTCATCCTTGATTAGCTTCTTGTTTATATAAACAAATATGCCTATCAAAATTACCATTATTATCGTTGCAAAGACCGATACGACCGCCTCAAACGGCGTTCCAATAAGCTCAATCAAAAGTGACTCCTTACCAGGGCTTACCCCAATGAGTAGCCTATATATGACTTTTCTTATCGCATCTACATTTAGACTAATTGCCATCACAATCTGCATAAGCACCGCTAGTGCAATGGCAACATTGTTTGTTCTTTTAAGCTTGCTTCTGCTACCGTTTTTTAGCAGATAAGCATAGCTAAAGATAGATGAAATTCCAAATAAGAAACATGCGATTGCGCTTATAGTCAGTATTTTCTTTGCTTTTCTCATTACCTCCACTTCTTTTTTCTCAAAGAGTGGATCATTAAACTTGCCGTTCTTTTCGTATACTTGGAATTCGCTTTTTAACGGTGAGTTGAGATATGAACAAATCTCACTAGAAAACTCTGTACCCGATGTCTTTGTGTTTAGGTTATATGTCACCTGCGAATCATTAAAATGGTAGGTATAGGTTTCAGGCACTCTAAGAATAGCATTATAGCTAAAAATCACGATAAAAAACGAAATACTTACGGCAAGAATAACATATAAAATATAATTAAGTTTTTTCAATATGCTCTCCATTCGTAAACTAAAAAACAGAGGGCAGGAATTACCCTGACCTCCATTCCCTAACCTTCTAAGTAACTAATATATGGAAGATTTCTATACTTTTGGTCATAGTCGAGCCCATAACCAACCACAAACAAATCCTCGACCTCAAAACCAACATAGTCAGCCTCTACATCAGCTTTTCTTCTTGCTGGTTTATCTAGCAATGTGCAAATCTTAATTGTCTTTGGATTTCTTGCGGATATGTACTCCTTGAGATACTTGAGTGTTGTTCCAGTATCAACAATGTCCTCGATTATGATGATGTTTTTATCAAAGAGGTTCATTCCGATATCCTTAGTAATCTTAACGACACCGCTACTTGTTGTAGCTGAACCATAGCTGCTTGCTGCAACAAAGTCAATCTTAGTGTCTAGCTTAATTTCCTTCATGATATCAGCCATCCACATGATAGCGCCCTTAAGCGTACCTATTAGGACAACCTCCTCACCCTTATAGTCTTTGTTTATCTGTTCGCCTATTTCCTTGGCTCTCTTAGTTATCTCTTTCTGTGTAAAGAGAACTGTTCCAATTGCATCCTGTTTTGCTTTCATAGCTTCCTCATTATATATATTTAAATAACATCTACGTCTACATATAATTTTATACTAAATGACTCAATATGTCACTAACTATTCTATGCCAAGTTCCTCAGCAATATAGTCAAGTAACACATCATGTCCAGTCTTCTTGAGCGCAGAAACTGGAACAATCTTATCTTCCTTACCAAGGTTTAGACTCTTTCTGATTATCGATAGATTTTTCTGCTTCTGATTTCCGGATATTTTGTCTGCCTTTGTGGCACAAACAAGTCCATCAAGTCCATAACTTCTTAGGTATTCATACATCTGAACATCTAGTTTTGATGGCTCGTGTCTAATATCGACAAGCTGAACTACCCTCTTAAGGTTTTTTCTCTGTTTAAAGAAATCATCCATCATTCTGTCCCAGTCAGCTGTAATACTCTTTGATACCTTAGCATAGCCATATCCAGGCAGGTCGACAAAGCGAAATGCATCGTTTATCAAATAGAAGTTAATCGTCCTTGTTTTTCCTGGGTTTCCGCTGACCCTCGCCAGACTCTTCCTGTTTGTTAACAGGTTGAGCAGCGAGGATTTTCCTACATTTGAGCGCCCTACAAATGCTATTTCATCAAGACTTGCATCTGGATACTGATTTGGTCTTACTGCGACCGCTTCCAATTCTGACCTGATAATTCTCATTACTTTTCTAACGCCTCCGGTAAGGCTTCCTTAGCATATTCTAGTCCCACAACCTTGAGGTTCTTTCTCACTGACTGTGGTATTTCCTCAAGATCCTTTACATTGTCCTTAGGAAGCAAAATAGTTCTTATTCCCGCTCTATAAGCAGCTAGAACCTTTTCTTTGATTCCGCCAACAGGAAGAACCTTTCCTGTCAGGGTAATCTCACCTGTCATTGCAACATCCTTGCGTACAGCTACCTTTGTCAAAGCAGACACAACTGATGTAAACATAGTTACACCTGCTGATGGTCCATCCTTTGGCACAGCGCCCTCTGGAACGTGAATGTGAATATCTTTGTTCTTATAGAAGTCATCCTCAATATCAAATTCCTTTGCAATTGATCTGATATAGCTAAGCCCTGTCTTTGCAGATTCCTGCATTACATCTCCAAGTTTACCAGTCAAAGAAATCTTACCTGTTCCATCGAGAATCAAAGTCTCTATCGATAGCGTCTCGCCACCTACAGCTGTCCATGCCATACCGTTAACTACACCGATTTCTCCAGCTCCTTCGATAATATCGTATCTAAACTTTCTCTGTCCGAGATACTTATCAAGGTTTCTTGGAGTTACTGAGTATGTCTTCTTTCCGCGAGTTACTGTCTGCATAGCTGCCTTACGGCAAACATCTGCAATTCTTCTCTCTAGGTTTCTTACACCAGACTCTCTTGTATAGTAGTTTATTATATCTCTGATAGCCTTCTCTGAGATATTTAAGCTATTTCTACGTAGGCCATGTTCCTTTTCTTGCTTAGGAATTAGGTATTTCTCAGAGATTTTTAGCTTCTCTTCCTCAGTATATCCGCTTACCTGGATAACCTCCATACGGTCTAGTAGAGGTCTTGGAATTGTGTCTAGCGAATTAGCTGTAGTTACGAATAGCACCTTTGATAAATCAAAAGGTATGTCTAGAAAGTGGTCTGTAAATGTCTTATTCTGCTCTGGATCAAGAACCTCTAGAAGTGCTGACGAAGGATCACCCTTATAATCCGCACCTAGCTTATCGATTTCATCAAAGAGGAATAATGGATTATTAACACCACTATCTTTGATACTTGTGATAATTCTTCCTGGAATTGCACCAATGTATGTACGTCTATGTCCACGAATCTCAGCTTCGTCTCTAACTCCACCAAGTGACATACGAATAAACTCTCTTCCTGTAGCCTTAGCAATCGATCTTGCAACTGATGTCTTTCCTGTTCCTGGAGGGCCTACTAGGCAGAGGATAGGGCCTTTGATTCCTTTTGATAAATGAATTACCGCTAGATACTCTAGCACCCTCTCCTTAACAGACTTCAGTCCGTAGTGATCCTGCTCAAGTGTCTTTTCGGCCTTTGCTATGTTAATGTTAACCTTAGATGCCTTATCCCACGGAAGCTCAATAATTGTCTCAACATAGTTTCTAATAACTGCACTCTCAGCAGATGATGGTGCCATCTTTGTAAATCGTTTGATTTCCTTGCGAACCTTAGCATCTATCTTCTCATCAAGTTTGAGTTCATCTAGTTTCTTTAGCCATTCATCAGCTTCTTCTATTGCGTTTTCTTCTTCGCCAAGCTCTTCCTGAATGACCTTCATTCTTTCCTTAAGGAAGTAGTCCTTCTGATTCTTATCGACATTTTCCTTAACTTTACGAGCAAGCTCCTTCTCAACAGCAGCAATCTCGATTTCCTCACTTACGATAACAAGCAAAACCTCAAGGCGGTGTACAAAAGGTGTAGCCTCAAGTATGCGCTGTTTCTTTGCAACAGGAAGTACTAGCTCATTAGCTATATTATCAACTAGTGCTGATGGATTTGTTTCTGAAAGCACTTTATCAATTGATTCCTCGTTAAGTCGCTCTGAGAGAGCAGCGTACTCGATGAACTTCTCAGTTAGGATTCTAAGGTGTGCCTTTTCCTCAACATTGAGTACATCAGGATCAACCTCCTCGGGAAGCTCAAATACTGTGCAGGACATTAAAACATCCTCACTAACCACTCTACTTAGCTTTGCTCTGCAAACTCCACTAACTAGAACTCTGACAGCATCGCCGTTGATCTTAAGCATCTGCTTAACCTTAACGATACAGCCCATATCGTAAACATCAGAAAAAGTAGGAATCAAAACATTATCATCCTTCTGAGATGACACGAACATCATTCTGTCTCCCGCCATAGCCTTTTCCAATGCTCTTATTGATTTTTCTCTACCTATGTCAAAGTGAATAACTGTATTTGGGAAGATTGAAACTCCTCTAAGAGGAATGCAAGGATATACTTTCTCAACCTCATCTTCTTCCAAATCCATTATCACATCATTATCGTTTTCATATGTATCTATATTTTCAGCAAAGGTCTCTGCTGCAGTGTTTTTCTTGTCTTCCATAAAATTCTCCTTTCTAATAAATCAGGCGACAAAGAAGTCGCCTGGAATTTTACGAGATTTTAGTCAATCATTTCTATCAGCTTAGGCTCATTACCATTATTGACAGTTTCCTCTGTAACTATACATTTTGATACATTTTCGCGTGACGGAATCTCATACATAACCTCATTCATTATCTTCTCAAAGATACTTCTAAGACCACGCGCTCCCGTCTTTCTCTCTATCGCCTTGTGTGCAATAGCGTCTATTGCATCATCCGTCATCTCTAATTCGACGCCATCGAGCTCAAATAGCTTCTCGTACTGTTTAACAAGTGCATTCTTAGGCTCTGTCATAATCATCTTGAGAGCATCTACATCAAGCTCATCAAGAGTAACTATAACAGGAAGTCTACCAATGAATTCTGGAATTAGACCAAACTTCAGTAAATCCTCTGGCTCAAGATGTACAAGTGCCTTTTCGGTTTCTACCTCAACTCCCTTTTCTCCAGAATTAAAACCTATAACTTTCTCGCCAAGTCTTCTCTGGATCATTACATTAAGTCCATCAAAGGCTCCGCCACATATAAACAGTATATTTGTTGTATCGAGCTGTATAAACTCTTGGTGTGGATGCTTACGGCCTCCCTGTGGAGGGATATTTGCAACTGTGCCCTCTAAAATCTTTAAAAGTGCCTGCTGCACCCCTTCTCCGCTTACATCCCTTGTAATAGATGGATTGTCCGATTTTCTGGCGATTTTATCAATCTCATCTATATATATAATGCCTCTTTCGGCTTTCTTTGTATCGTAATCAGCTGCCTGAAGAAGTCTCAGTAGAATATTCTCAACATCCTCTCCTACATAGCCTGCCTCTGTTAGCGCCGTAGCGTCTGCAATTGCAAATGGAACATCTAATACCTTTGCAAGAGACTGAGCAATCAAAGTCTTACCAGAACCCGTAGGTCCAATCATAACGATGTTGCTCTTCTGTAGCTCTACCTCCGAATCATCTGCCTTTCCAAGCGCATTGATTCTCTTATAGTGATTATAAACTGCAACGGAAAGTGTCTTCTTTGCTCTATCCTGACCAACTACGTAATCCGATAGATACTCAAAAATCTCCTTTGGCTTTGGAAGCTCATCAAAAGATATATTTGAATCTCCACCGAAGACATCTTCCATTGGCATTTCATCTATCAATTCTGAACACATTTGTATACACTCATCACAAATGTATACTCCTGGTCCTGCTACTAAGCGCCTTACTTCGCTCTGTGGCTTTCCACAAAACGAGCAATGCAATTCGCCATTCTGTTCGTTTTTCTCTGTCATCTTTGTTCCTTACTATCTCCTTATAACCTCATCAACAAGGCCGTATTGCTTTGCCTCATCAGCGGTCATAAAATTATCCCTATCTGTGTCTTCTTCTACTTTCTCGAAGCTCTGACCTGTGTTTTCGCTAAGAATATTATTTAGCTTAGTCTTGGTCTTAGTTATCCAATCCGCATGGATTCTGATATCGCTTGCCTGACCTCTGGCTCCTCCAAGAGGTTGGTGTATCATAATCTCTGCATTTGGAAGGGCGAAACGCTTTCCCTTTGCTCCTGAAGAAAGAAGTACAGCTCCCATACTTGCAGCTAGCCCAACACAAATTGTTGAAACATCTGCCTTAATATAGTTCATGGTATCGAGTATAGCAAGTCCTGCTGTGACTGAACCACCTGGCGAGTTAATATAAAGGTTGATATCCTTTTCGCTATCTTCAGCATCGAGAAAGAGTAGTTGTGCTACTACAAGGTTAGCAACATGATCATCTATCTCGTCTCCGAGAAAGATGATTCTGTCCTTTAGCATTCTTGAGTATATATCGTAGCTTCTCTCGCCTCTACTTGTCTGTTCAATAACATAAGGTATCATTGCCATTCTTATTTATCCTTTCCTTCTTCGGACTTCTCTTCAGCCTTCTTTGCCTCAAGGTCTTTTGCCTTAACCAAAGTGATCTTAGCTTCGTTGTAAAGCATATCCATAACCTTTGTCAAAGCGATGTCCTTACGGAAGAATGCTAGATTTTCTTCTCCAAGCATCTTCTTGATGTTCTCTGGATCTGTGTTGTATGCTTCAGACATTCTCTGTAGTTCTTTATCTAGATCCTCGTCTGTAACTTCTACATTCTCAACGTCTCCGATAGATCTTAGAACGATTCTTGTAGCGACACGCTTCTCAGCTTCTGGCTTAATCTCATTACGGAAATCATCTAGAGTTGAACCTGTGAACTGTAGGTACTGCTGGATGTTTAGTCCCTGGTATCTCATCTGCTGCTCAAGTTCCTGGATCATTCTATCCATCTCGTCAGCTACCATTGTTGCAGGAGCCTCAATCTTGTTGTTCTCATATACCTGAGCGATTACCTTATCCTTAGCTTCGTTCTCGCACTGTAGCTTAACTGACTCTAGGATTCTTGCTCTTGCATCATCTCTAAGCTCAGCAAGTGTATCAAACTCGCTTACATCCTTAGCAAATTCATCATCAAGCTCTGGTAGTTCCTCAAACTTAACTTCGTGAACTGTGCACTTGAATGTTGCTTCCTTACCAGCAAGCTCCTTGGCCTGATACTCTTCAGGGAATGTAACGACTACATCCTTAGATTCTCCAGCCTTAACACCAATTAACTGCTCTTCAAATCCTGGAATGAACATTCCTGATCCAATCTTTAGTTCCTGGTTCTCAGCTGTTCCTCCCTGGAACTGCTCATCACCAACGAACCCAGCGTAGTCAAGAATTACTGTATCTCCATTCTCAACAGGTCTATCTGCTACAACCATACGTGAGTTTCTCTTACGCATAGCTTCGATATCTCTGTCAACGTCCTCTTCTGTAACCTCAGGGTCAACCTGTTCTACTTCAATTCCCTTGTAGTCCTTAACCTCAACTACTGGATAAACAGCAACATCGATTGTAACTGTTAGAGGCTTACCCTTACCAATCTCGCTGAAATCAGCCTGTGGTGAATCGATTACCTCTAGGTCAAGCTCATTAAGTGCTTCTGGATAAGCTGTCTGGAATAGGTTGTTGATTGCATCCTCAAAGAACACTCCCTCTCCAAAGTGCTTTTCGATAATGCTACGTGGAGCCTTACCCTTTCTAAATCCATCGATATTGAACTTATCCTTGCTATCCTGATATGCTTTTACAACAGCTGCTTCAAATTCCTCTGCTGTGAAGTCCATAGTGAATTTTGCTCTGTTGTTTTCCTTTGAAATTAATGTTGCTTTCATTTAAGTGCGTCCTCCAATATTACCATCATTATTATCTTATAATATTTAACTAATTTAGCATTTTATTTTATCATTTATGCGCCATAAAGTAAAGGTTTATAAGCCATTTCACTCAATTATACCCTATTTTTGTCGACTAAATCCAAGCCTTGCTTGAATTTACTATGATTTTCTGGTGAAATTTTGAATTTATTTGATATATATTCCCCTAATTCCTTAAGTTCATCGTTTGAACCCGAAAAAAGTTCTATTTCTAATTCATTAATTTGCTTAGTTTTGCCCCTGCAGCTTATATTTCCATTATCTACAGAAAGCTCAAAAATTCCTGTACCCGTATCCAGTCTCACAGCCCTTCTCACAAAGCTCATTTCCATCATCAAAACAAGTTCCTTACCTAGGACCGCAGACTCAAGCTTCTCATAAATATCGCTTTCCGAAAATACGCAGATATTTGGATTGTCAAAATGTCCTCTATCACTAAGTGGCACATTTATCTCCTCACGTGCGTGAAGTCCATCTATACTCACTCCGTCCCACTTGAGCGTAGCCATTAGCTTATCACCCTCTTCCCTGACCCTAAATACTATTCCTTTTGAACTAAGGCTAGCATCTTCGGTATCAAAGTAAGCAGCATGCATCTTGATAGTCTTCTCTGATCCAGGATCTGTCATAGCAAATATCCTTGCGTCGCTAAATATGGCTTCAGCCTCTGACGCATCGTTAAGTCTATATTTCAATTCTATTTCCATAGTAATCACTCCAAATCTACATCTAGCACATACATCATGTGCCAAATTACTTATATCAGTGGATACCCTAAACATGTTATAATAAATCAAAACGAGTAATTGTTTAGGAGTCAAATATGAATTTAAACGAATATATCGATCACACCATCCTTTCCGCTGATGCAACAAGCATCAAAGTCAGCGAACTGTGCGATCAAGCCAAAAAATATGATTTCTACTGCGTATGTGTAAATCCTTGCTATATAAGCCTAGCAAAACAGTCACTTGAAGGCAGTAATGTAAAGATTGCTACAGTAGTAGGCTTTCCTCTAGGAATGACCACTAGTAACAATAAGCTTGCAGAATGTATAGAAGCCATAGAAAATGGCGCATCCGAAATCGATATGGTCATAAATATCGGTGAATTAAAGGCTAGTAACTACGATTATGTAAGTAAAGAAATTTACATACTTGCAAAAGCATGCCACGAAAAATCTGCCATACTCAAGGTTATCATTGAAACTGCCCTACTTACAGAAGATGAAATCATCAAAGTCAGCGAAATCTGTTGCGAAAATAACGCAGACTTTATAAAGACATCAACTGGTTTTTCAACAAGAGGCGCAAATATACACGACATAGAAATAATCAAGGAAACCATCTTGCGTTTAGGCAAGAACCTAAAGATTAAAGCCTCTGGCGGAATTAGAGACCTAGACTTTGCCCTTGCTCTAATAGATGCTGGTGCAGATAGACTAGGCACTAGCAGTGGTGTCAAAATCATACAAGAATATAGAGCAAGACAGTAAACTATATAAGCTTATAAAAAAGAGATTAGGTATTCTCCTAATCTCTTTTATCATGCCTTTATGGATTAGTTGGCTGTACCGGCTGAACTGGTTGCACTGGTTGCACTGGCTGAGTCTGTCCTTGATTTTGATCTGGCTGCTGTGGCTGCTGTGGCTGCGTGTTCTGCTCGTTCCCACTCTGATTTCCGCTTTGGTTTTCTCCACTATTTTGCGAATAATTGTTCTGTGTCTGCTGTGAATTATTGGATTCTGGTTCAAGAATATCCGTATTATTTGTCGGATTGTTAATAACAGCATTCGGATCAACAACAGACTGTCCTGATGATAATCCAGCATCATTTGCAATCTGCGCGCTTATCTCAAGAACGCTCTTGCTTGGCTTATACTTCTTATTCTTAAACACCTTCTTATGCAGCTCTATTACATCATTCTCAAGGTCTGCCGGGAATACATATGCAGCGCCATTTAGATATCCCGTGGTTATTGTATATGGGAATCCCTTGCTACCCTTAATGTTGAAGTCCTTTAGCTTATATCCAAAGGTTAGAATATCTGAGTTGCTGAGGTTTGTTCTAATCTGTGGCATGGTTGCATCGATGAGGTTATCTATCTTGAGGAAGCTCTGCTTCTTAACCTTGGTCAAAAGCTTCTTGATAACAGTTCTCATTCGCTCAGTTCTCTTAAAGTCGTCGCCTACACCCTTACGGATTCTTCCGTAGGCAACAGCCTGAGGTCCTGTCAGCTTCTGAGGTCCTGCCTCGCTAACCATGTTGTAATTCTCAGTTCCGATAATTAGTGCAGTCTCATACGTATACTTATTCAGCTCATCTATCTCATAGTCCTTAACATCGATATTTATACCATCGACTTCCTCGACAACATCTGAAACTGCCTTAAAATTGAACAATACATACTTCTTGATATTCAAATCTAGCGCCTGATTAACGGTCTTCATCATCTCCTTAGGACCACCATTTGCAAAAGCGTGATTTATCTTATCATAATAGTTTTCATCACCTAGCTTCAAATAAGTGTCTCTGTAGATAGATGTCAGGTAAACCTTACCTGTTTTTTCCTCTATACTTGCTATGATTATAGCATCAGCTCTCGCATCCTTATAATCAGATATGTCTCTTGAATCTATACCAATGAGAAGGATGTTTACATATCCATCAACATCAACGCACGATAGTTCCTTATCTGTATAGTTCTCGACCTTATCTCTCTTAATCTTGTTCAGCTTGCTATATATATAACCGTAACCTACTCCGACTACGATCATAGCGATTATCAAAATTACTATTATTATCTTATGGTAAAGCTTGAGACGACCTTTTTTCTTAACCTTGCCTGCAATATCTGTAACTGCAGCGGCTTCTTTCTGTCGCCTTTTCTTGTCCATTCTGCTCATATTTAACTCCTCCAAAGCGATAAGTCATTATATCACAAATGCAAAATGATGTAAATCATTCCCCAAACGCCAGATATGATATATAATAATATGATACACAGATAAATTCCTTTTATATGGAGAACAAATGAAAAATCAAGAGCAAGCTAATAAAAGAATCATACTTGCATCGGCTTCTCCTCGAAGAGTCGAGCTTCTATCAAAGCTAGTTCCAAGCTTTGATATACTTCCTACTAATGCAGATGAAAATACGAGCGGAATCTCCTCTGCAAAGGATCTTGTAATGTTTCTTGCCCTAAAGAAATGCCAGTACTGCCTTGAGCATAATGATATAGACAAAAACAGCCTTATTATCAGTGCAGATACTGTCGTATATTGTGATAAGGTTCTAGGAAAACCTGAGAGCAAGGATGACGCACGCAAGATGATAGAATCAATCTCCGGAAGAATCCACAGCGTCTACACTGGAGTTGCCATCTACGATGCGATTTCAGAGCGCTTTGATGTATTTTACGACAGGTCGGATGTGACCGTAAAACGCCTTTCTGCGGCGCAGATTGAAAAATATATACAAAGTGACGAACCATACGATAAAGCAGGTTCATACGCTATTCAGGGCGCTTTTGGGCAGTATATAGAATCAATAAGCGGAAGCTACGAAAATATCGTCGGTCTTCCAACTCAAAAGCTCGTCAAACATCTCATCAATTTTGGAGGTATTAACTTATGCTAAAAGATGGCATTGTCTTTAAAGATGGTGGTGATAGAATAGTCGTTAATCAGTATAGCTTCTGTGAATTGATTAAACACCTATTGTCTCATTATGTAGGTATCTCATACGAAATTGCATCTGAAACTGTATCTCAATCTCATCTTGCAAAACCTGTTTCAAATGCAATAGAAGCCGTATTACTAAGCCATGAATATCCTTACTATTGGGCAATGAAGCTTTATTACGGAAACATGTATTGGGAAAAAGGGATCCCGGCGCAGCCAAGTGACATGAAAGCATACTTTGAACTTGAAAATAGTATAAAAGATAATTATAAATTGAATGATCCCTTCATTTTATTTTTATAAAGAAAAGACAGAAAATCTACTAGATCTACTGTCTTTTAAATGCTGTATGATTAATTATAAGTGAATTAACTTTCATGGGCTACATAGTATGGCTGTTTATCTAAATTAAAACGAATAACCATAAGTTCATCTGTTAATTCAGTATCAAAACTTAAATCCATAATAAAAGCCTGTTCCTCTGTTTTATTATCAATAATACTTCCAAAACGAACAGCTTCTAAATATTCTACCATCTCTGCAAATGTCATTGTGTCTATATCACTTGACGGAAATATCTCTGATAGAGTATCCTCATCCATCTCATCTCTATGATATTCCATGAAATATGATACCGTGCCGTAATCCTCGTTTTCCTCGCCCGCGAGAATCTTTTTTAAAAAGTCTTTTGCTGATATTACAAATGTATCAACTTCATCTAGGGCCTCGGCTACATTATTCATAGCCTCTTCATCTAAAGTCAAATCTTCCTCTACATCAAAGTAAAATGAACCTCCAAATTCCTCTGGTGCTAGAAAAATTTCTTCACCTTTCTCGTACTCAATATCTGGATAATTATTGCTCTTTAAATTCATTTAAATCTCCTTGTTTTATTACAAACCTAATATATAACTATGCATAGATTTTAGATAAATTCTGCTATCTTTTCAAATGTTTTCCCATTTCGAATCGTGATTTCCTTGTAAAAATCCTGTTTGATTAGTTTTTTATGGTAGGTAGTTTTTAGATATTCTGACTCATCGTATTTTCCCCAAAATATCGCGTTCTTACCCACATATATTATTTCATTATAGAAATTTTCTTTATTTAGAAAGTCAATAATGTTTGATGTATCTAGGCCACACGAAAAGAACAAAACGTCCCTTCTAGCTAGATTTTCATACCACCAATTAGGCAAACTCGCCCTCTCTTCTAAATACTCATCTTTAGTCATTAAAGCAAAAGGAATAGAAAAGTTATAATTAGTATCTAACACTTGTCTTATCTTTGATATGCAGCTTTCACGCTTCTGAAAACTCGTAAAAAAAAGATTTCCACTGTTGATATATGAATCAATATCTTCAAAACCTGATGTAAGCAACATGTTTTTCAATTCACTCATGGAAACCTTATTCTTCCCACCAACATTTACACCGCGAAGTAAAAGTATATATCTCAACCACTTACCTCCGTTAACTCTATTTATATACATAAACCATATTACAGCCTATGTCAAAATATTAATCCATTTACGGCTCTTATACCTTGGATAACAAACTAGTATTCGAATTACATCACCTAAGTCTACGAAAATTAAAGCCACAGGAAGACTAACATGAAAGGCCATTACGCTTATATAAGCTAGTGGAAGGCTTATTAGGAGATTACAGAATATCTCTATCTTCATACAAAATACCGTATCTCCACCCGCTCTCAGAATGCCAACAATAAACATATATGCAGTCATCTTTGGCGTAATCAAAATCGCTTCAACTATAATCGTCTTAATCAAAAGATCCATGGTTTCAGCATTGAAGGCATATATACTTGCTATACGACTACTTATCAAAATCAGAAAAGCAGTTATTACAATATTAAATACTATTGTTGTAATAAGTGAAAGCCTTCCAAAATACTGAGCCTTTTCCTTATTTCTCTGTCCAAGACCCTCTCCAATTATCACAGCAGTTGAGTTTCCAAGTCCAAAATATAGCGATTGCAAAACACTTGCAATTACATTTGCAACCTGAGCTACTGCAAGTGCTGAAGTTCCTAGTTTTCCGTAGGCAGCCAAAATTAGTGCAAATGACATAGCCCAGCTTCCCTCAGTTGCAACAACGGGAAGAGCTGTTCTCATAACCCTAAAGAAAAGAGCCCTATCAAAAGAAAATAAATTTCCTATGCTCGCATGTAAAGGATGTGCCTTGTCAAAAATCAAGTATGCCAAAAGCACAGTAAATTCAGAGACCCTTGCTATAAGTGTTGCAATAGCTGCACCTTCAACTCCTAGAGCCGGAAGACCAAGTTTGCCAAATATCAAAATATAGTTAAGACTTGCGTTCATGAAAAACGCAATAAAGCTTATAAAGGTTGGAAACTTGAGATTTTGGACAGCTCTGCAGTTATATGAAATGG